>NZ_JBHZIE010000010.1:0-603744 GCF_042747925.1 Microbacterium songi | reverse complement strand
GCCGGGCCACGGCGAGGGAGACCGGTTCGTCACACCCGTCGAGGTGAGCGTGCCCCCGACCCGACACAAGATCCTCAGCAGTCACGGACACGACGAGGGTCGGGGCCGCGCCCCCGATCGACGGCACGTCGCCTGACCGCGCCGCGACGGTGAGGATCATCGCGAGCGCGTCATGCTGCCGCGTGACCCGCGTACGGGGATCACCGGCGTCCTCCAGAGCCGCGCCGTCGGGAACCGCGTCCTCAAGAGCTGCGTCGCCGCTCGGCTCGCCGCCGTCGACGAATCGGGGCCCCGCGGGGGTGTCGGGTCCGTCCGCCTTCGGGTTCAGGATGCTATCGAACAGTCGTTGCATCTGGGCGGCAACCTCCGGCAGCAGGGTCCCGCGACACGGCACCATCCCCTCGCGGCACACACCGATCGTGAACGCCCTCTTCCGCAGCGCACGGGTCTCGCGCGGTTCGGCACCGTCCTGGTCGAGGTACGCCGCCCACACCTGCGCCTGCAACCGCAGATCATCGACCCCCGGACACGGGCCACCGTCCACCCCGGCCCCGCGAGCCGATGCGGCGAGCTCGGCGTCCGCGATCAAACGCGCCCCCCGGTCGCACTGCGCCGCGGCGAGAGTTCCGACGACCGCGACCAGGGCCTCCACCCCCACGACCCCATCGGCCGCTGCCTCACGCAGCGCCGGATACGCGGCGGGGAGAACCTCACCCGTCGACACCGCTACGGGCTGCTGCAGGGCACGCGCTGCCTTCACGATGTCACCCGCCGTCCGACCCGACCCCAGCGTGGTGCGCTGGACCAGCTCCTTCAACGACCGGCACCCGAACCGGGTGGTGGGCCGGTCCGGGTATGCCGCGGAATCCATCCGCTCCTCCAACTCGGCAACCGCGCCCACCACCAACGCCTCGGCCTGCCGGGCGATCACCGACGCCCCCCGCACAAGCGCCAACACGACCTCGTCATCCATGCCCCGCAGCTCGCCCGACCGATACGCCCGACCCACCACCGCACCGAGCGTCAACTCGACCTGCCGGAGCGTGTCAGCGAGGTTGTCCATACCCCCTATTCTGCCGAGGACCACCGACATCGAAGCGAAGAAAACTACCAGATCAAGTGCTGATTCGAAGCCCTGTGGATAACTTCGGAAATGACCTCGCGGCAGTGTGGTGTGGGGCGCTGGAATCAACTCGACAGGAACCCTTGGCCACTGCCTTGCGGCGACCTGACAGTCTGCACTCGGTCCGGCCTTCGAGCGCTGCGTTGTGCCACGATGGGCTGTGCGTATCAGCGACTTTCCGCGACCTGACAGCCTGGCAGCCCGTGGCGCGCTCGCCCTGGCGACGGAGTACCAGTCCACGGCGCTCACTGCGCACGCGGTCCGCTCGTGGTTGTGGGCCGAGGCGTTCGCCGTGGTCGAGGGACGTCCGGACGTCGATCACGAGCTCCTGTACGTGGCCGCGATCCTCCACGACATCGGTACCGTGCCCGAGTACGACAACCACGCGATCTCGTATGAGCACGCGGGAGGACACGTGGGTGTCGCATTGACCGCCGGCGCGGGATGGTCCGCCGACCGGCGCGGACGGGTGCTCGATGTGATCGTGCGCCACAATTGGCCGAGCGTCGACCCGGAACTCGATGTCGAAGGACATCTGCTGGAGATCGCCACGGGCCTGGATATCTCCGGCCAGCGGTCGGATGTGCTTCCTGAGGAGTTCCTGCGCGAAGTGCTCGACGCGCATCCCCGCGGGGCCCTCGCACAGGAGTTCGGTGCATGCGTGATCGATCAGGCCGAGCGGAAGCCCACGACAGCCGCCCGACGGCTCGTCGACGGCGGCGTCGTGAGGAAGCTCGCGGAGAATCCGCTCGAAAAGCTGCGGTGAACATTTCCGGATCGCTGTTTCTGATCGCCCTGCTGGAGGGGCTCCCTCAGGTGGCCGCATCATCGGACTCGTCGCGAGACTCGTGGTGAGACGACTGGTGAGCGACCGCGAGGAAGACCCGCTCGACGGCCCCGCCGCCGGACCCCGGCGGTAATTTTGAGCGTGTGACGGTCCGATCAGATACCACGGTGGCGCTCGACAGCCGCTTCGCGCGCGAATTGCCCGAGATGGCCGTCCCCTGGCAGGCAGCGACATTCGACGCCGCGCACGTGCTGGTCCTGAACGAGCCGCTGGCGGCGGAGCTCGGTCTCGACTCGGCGTTCCTGCGCAGCGCGGGCGGCGCGAGACTGCTCGTCGGCGATCTGCTGCCCGACGGGGCGTACCCGGTCGCACAGGCCTACGCCGGGCATCAGTTCGGCGGCTACTCGCCTCGACTGGGCGACGGGCGCGCCCTGCTGCTCGGCGAGATCGTCGACGTCCGCGGCGACCTCCGCGACCTGCATCTCAAGGGATCGGGCCCGACACCGTTCTCCCGCGGCGGCGACGGCTTCGCCGCCGTGGCGCCCATGCTCCGCGAGTACATCATCAGCGAAGCCATGCACGCGCTGGGCGTGCCGACCACGCGTGCTCTGGCGGTCGTCGCGACCGGGCAGGCCGTGCGGCGCGAGACGATGCTGCCGGGGGCGGTCCTCGCGCGCGTGGCCGGCAGCCATCTGCGTGTGGGCAGTTTCCAGTACGCCGCGGCGACCGGCGACGTCGATCTCGTCCGACGTCTGACAGCGCACGCGATCGAGCGTCACCACCCCGAACTCGTCGGCGCGCACAACCCCGGTCTCGCCCTGCTGAACGCGGTCATCGCAGCACAGGCGGAGCTCGTCGCCCGGTGGATGCTCGTCGGCTTCGTCCACGGCGTGATGAACACCGACAACATGACCATCTCGGGCGAGACCATCGACTACGGGCCCTGCGCGTTCATGGACGCGTTCGACGCGGCATCCGTCTACAGCTCCATCGACAGCGGCGGGCGCTACGCCTTCGGCAACCAGCCGCTCGTCGCCGAGTGGAATCTCGCCCGCTTCGCGGAAACACTGCTGCCCACGCTCGATGACGATCCCGACGCCGCGATCACCCTGGCCCAGGCATCGCTGGAGACCTTCCGAACGCGGTACAACGCGCATTGGTCCGCCGGGATGCTCGCGAAACTCGGTCTGCGTCCGGACCTGGATCCTGCCGCCGTCCCGCCGCTCCTCGCCGACCTGCTCGACGTGCTGCAGGCCGGCGGCGTGGACCACACCGCGTTCTTCCGCGCGCTCGGTGCGGCCGCGCGGGGAAACGCCGACAGCGTACGCGCGATGTTCTCCGACCCGACCGCGTTCGATGCCTGGATGCTGCGATGGGCGTCGTCCGGCCCTGATGCCTCTGCCATGGACGACGTGAACCCGGTCTACATCCCCCGCAACCACCTCGTGGAGGAGGCGCTGGACGCCGCCGTCGCCGGCGACCTCGCTCCGTTCGAAACGCTGCTCGACGTCGTCGCGTCGCCCTACCGCGAGCGGTCAGGACGGGAGCGCTACGCGGCGCCCGCACCGCCGGACTTCGGCGCGTACCAGACGTTCTGCGGCACCTGATCCGCTCGCGGGCGACGCCGTCCTGACGGAGGGCGACGCATCAGCCGCGCGGTTCGATCAGACCGCGGAGGTGCCCCATCAGCGATGCCGCGAGGTTGTAGACGACGAGCTGCGCGCCGTCGTCGAAGGCGGCCGTCGCGGCGGCGGCGGTGCCCACGATGTCCATCCGCAGCACCCCGGCCGCGGCGATCGCCGCGTTCACCTGCGCGGTAGCGGCGGCGAGTGGCTGGTCACCGGGACCGGATGTCGCGGCGAGGTCGGCCGGTCCGATCATGATGCCGTCGAGCCCGCTCGTCGCGACGATGTCCGTCGCGGCCGCGACGCCGACGGGCGACTCGATCATCCCGAGCACGAGGGTGTTCGCGAGGAACCAGTCGCGATGGGTCGCGGCATCCGTCTCGCCGAATCGTCCCGCTCGACTGTAAGTCGCGAAGCCCCGGCGACCCGCGGGCGGATAGTGCGCGGCCGCCACCGCTGCAGCGGCATCCGCGGCGGAGTCGATGTGCGGCACCAGGATGCCCTGCGCGCCCTGGTCGAGCGCGCGGAGGATCATCCCCGCGTCATCCTCGCCGACCCGCACGATCACCGGCACGTCGTGGATCGCGGCGACGGCGATGTGCTGCCGCAACGCGATGACGTCGGCGGGGCCGTGCTCGCAGTCGATCAGCACGTAGTCGAAACCGGCGACGGCCGCCATCTCGACGAGCTCTTCCGACGGCATCCGCAGCAGCACACCGAGGAGGCGATCACCCGCCTCGGCGCGGGCCCGCAGACTGAGCGACATCAGGCCACCATCCCGGCGGAGAGGTCGACGTCTGCACCGCACATACCGGGCATCGCGAGCATCGCCACCACGGCTCGTCCGACCTCCTCCTCGGTGATCATCCGCCCGAGCGCCGACCGGGAGACGAACGCCTGCTCCGCATCCTGTACCGAGCTGCCGGACCGCTCGGCCTCGAGGCGGAAGTTGCGCTCCATACGGGGTCCGGCGACGGGGCCCGGTGACAGCGTGTTGACGGTGACGCCGGCCGGACCGACCTCGTAGGCGAGCGTCGTGGTCAGCCCGATCACCGCCATCTTCGACGCGCAGTAGGGGGTCCGGTGCGCGAGGGGGCGCTTGCCCGACACCGACGCGACGTTGATCACGTCGCCGGTGCCGCGCTGCACCATCCCCGGCAGGAACGCCCGGCACATCAGGAACGTGCCCCGCACGTTGACGTCGAAGACCGCGTCCCAGTCCTCCACCGAGATGTCGGTGAGCGCGGCCACCGGCCCGGGAACGCCTGCGTTGTTGATGAGGATCGACACGTCCACGCCCTCGAGCGCCTCGGCCAGGCGATCTACGGCCGCGGGGTCGGCCACATCGCACATCACCGCGCGCGCCCGGTCGCCGAGGCTGCCCACCACGGCGTCGAGCTTCGCGGTGTCGCGTCCGACCACCACGACGTCCGCCCCCTCGCCGTGCAGGGCCCGCGCGATGGCGGCGCCCAATCCGCTGCCCCCGCCCGTGATGAGCGCCGTGCGTCCCGCGAGGTCGGTCATCGCGTGCCGACCCCCGCTGCGAGGTTCTCCTCGATCCAGGGGAAGGATGCTCCGCCGTGACGCCACGCGCGCGCGTCACCCGATCGGGCGTGACCCTCGAACAACTCCACACGCGCCGCGCGGCCGCAGACTTCGCCGAGCTTCGCGGAGGACGCGGGATCGAGGATCTGCTGGTAGGTGACCGTGCGCAGGTACTTGCCGACCCACAGGCCGCCCGTGTAGCGGGCTGCTCCCAGGGTGGGCAGCACGTGGTTGGTGCCGATCACCTTGTCGCCGTACGAGACGCAGGTGTTCTCGCCGAGGAACAGGGCCCCGTAGTCGTGCATCTTCTCGAGCGCAGCCCGAGGTTCTTCGGTGAAGATCTGGACGTGCTCGAAGGCGAACGAATCGGCCAGGGTGTACGCCTCGTCGAGATCGTCGACGACGATGACCTGCCCCCAGTCGCGCCAGGCCGGCTCGGCGTAGTCCTTCGTCGACATACCGGGCAGCAGCTGCTCGATCTGCGCCATCACCTGCTCTCCGAGCTCTTTCGACGTCGTGATGAGTACCGCCGGCGATTCGGGACCGTGCTCGGCCTGCGAGAGCAGATCGACCGCGGTGAGGAACGGGTCGGCGTGCTCGTCGGCGACGATGAGGATCTCGGTGGGGCCGGCGAACAGGTCGATGCCCACTTCGCCGAACAGCTGGCGCTTCGCCTCGGCGACGTACGCGTTGCCCGGACCGGCGATGAGATTGACCGGAGCGATCGTCTCGGTCCCCACGGCCATCGCCGCCACCGCCTGGACACCGCCGAGAACGTAGATCTCGTCGGCGCCGGCGAGTTTCATCGCGGCGACCGTGGCCGCAGGGATCTCGCCGCGGATGGGCGGGGTGCACGCGACGACACGGGGCACGCCGGCGACCTTCGCGGTGATGATCGTCATGTGCGCTGATGCCGTCAGGGGGGTACTTGCCACCGGGGATGTACGCTCCGGCCGATTGCACGGGCACGTGCTTCTGACCGAGGAAGACACCGGGCAGGGTCTCGACCTCGATGTCGGTCAGCGTGTCGCGCTGCGCCTGGGCGAAAGTGCGCACCTGCTGCTGCACGAAGACGATGTCCTCGATCACCTGCGGGTCGAGCGTCGCCATGATCTCCTCCACCCGCGCGTCGTCGAGGCGGAACGCCTCGGGCGACCAGCGGTCGAAGGTCTCGGAGTACTTCCGCACGGCGGCGTCGCCGTGCGAGCGGATATCGGCGATGATCGACGTCACGCGCTCGGCGACGTCGCTCTGGGCCGTGTCCGTGAACGACTTCGTGGGCGCGCTCTTCAGGTACAGGGGCATCAGTGCTTCCTTTCGGCACACGAGTGTGCATACGTATGTTCACATTATGCTTGCGTATGCAACCTCCGGTCAAGTCCCGCTAGACTGCGGCCAAACCACCATCGGGGTGAGGGGGTGGACATGGCCGTGACGAGCCGAGATGTCGCGCGACTGGCGGGCGTGTCGCAGCCGACCGTGTCGCGGGCGCTGCGCGACGACCCCCGCGTCTCCGAGGGGACGAAGCAACGGGTGCGCGAGGCCGCCGCTCTGCTGGGCTACGTGCCGAGCGAAGCCGGCCGCGCTCTGTCCTCGGGACGCACACGGCGGATCGGTCTGCTCGTGACCGATCTCGCGAATCAGTTCTACGCGCAGATCATCGCACCGGTGCACTACGAGCTCGAACGCACGGGCTACCAGCTCATGCTCCACACCGAGACGGACGACAACGAGGCGGTGGCGGAACGTCTCATCGCCAACGGGCTCGACGGCGTCATCCTCGCTACCACCACCGTCGACTCCGTGGCCCCCCTGCGCCTCCGCGACCGCGGCCTTCCCTTCGTGTACTTCAATCGCACGGCTTCGTTCGTCGACGCCGACGCCACGGTCGTCTCCCCCGCCGCCGGGTTCGCGGCCGCCGCCTCGCGGGCCGTCGAGCTGGGGCACACGCGCATCGGCGCGGTCCTCGGACCGAGCAACACCAGCACCGCCCAATCCCGCGAGATCGCCCTGCGCGCCGCCCTCGCCGAGCACGGACTCGCACTGGAACCGCAGTACATGCGCAGGAGCCCCTTCGACACCGTGGCGGGAGACCAGGCGACGGCCTCACTGCTCGCCCTCCCCGTCCCGCCCACTGTCGTCTTCTGCGGAAACGACGTCGTCGCCTACGGCGCCCTCAACGCCGCACGCCGGGCCGGGGCATCCGTTCCCGGCGACGTCTCGATCGTCGGCTTCGACGATCTGCCGGCCGCATCCTGGCCCATCATCGAACTCACGACCATCGCGTACGACTTCGTCGCGATGGCGCGGGAGGCTGCCCGCCTGATGACGCGGCGTATCGAGCAGCCCGACGCGACCGTGGCCCACGTCGAGTTCCCCACGTCGTTCATCGAGCGCAGCACGCTCGCCGCTCCCCGTCGCGGCTGACCGCTCTTCGACCCCTGTCGAGCGCCGGCGCCCTGCCTTGCGTTCAGTTGTGCATACGCATACACTGCCAATCACACCTCCAGAGCCCGCGGCATACCGTCGCATGCGGGCCACGAACAGAAGGAGTGCACGCGTGCCTCTCGATCCGGTCGCCTACCAGCCGTACGCCGACCCCGACGACTTCATCCGCGAGGTCACCGACCTCATCTGGGTGGACCGCTCGATCAGCTACATCCGCGAGAACTACGAGCCCGACTCGATCGTGCACGGCGCGTACGGCACGTCGACCACTCGGGACGAGGTGATCGAGGGGACGCTGATGCGCATCTCCTCCACTCCCGACCGCACCGGCCAGGCAGAAGACGTCATCTGGGAAGCGCGCGGCGATGACGCGTTCCTCAGCTCGCACCTGGTCCTCTCGGGGCAGCTGCAGACGTCGGAATACAGCAGGACGATCGCGAACTGCCTCTACCGGCGCGGCCGGATGGTGGAGGAGTGGGTCGTGCGCGACTCGCTCGCCGGCGCCCTTCTCCGTGGCGACGACCTCGATGAGCTCGCCCGCGCCCAGGCGTTCCGCGGCTATACGGGGTCGTGGACCGAGCCGGCGCCCCGTGATCCGATCGCCCTCGGCGACTCCGGCGCCCGCCCTGACGACTACCGCCCCGAGGTCGAGACCGTGCTCGACATGATCCAGACCGTGTGGAACGACCGGGACCTGCAGAAGGTCGACAAGTTCTTCCACCGCGACCTGGTGCTGCTCACCGTCGGCAACCGCCTGGTGATCCGCCCCGAGGGCTACCGACGCGCGCTCCTGCGCTTCCTGGAGGCCTTCCCCGCCGGACAGTTCGAGATCCGCGACATCCAGACCAACTACGACGTGCGGTACGCGGGTCTCCGCGTAGCCGTCACCTGGAAGTTCGTCGGCGCATACAACGGCAAGCCCGACTACGGCCCGCTCACCGGCGCGCCCGTCGACGTGCTGGGCATCTCCCAGTTCACCTTCCACAACGGCGCGCTCGTCAAGGAAGTGCGCCTGTGGGATGACATCGCCCTCCGGGCGCAGATCGCCGGCATGCGCGGCGACGAGCCGGTCGGCCCCACGAACATCTACTGACACCTCCTGAAGAGAAAGAAGAGAACATGAGCACCGGTCACCTGAGCCACGACGTCATCGTCGATGGGCACGAGATCGAGCGTCGCACGATCCGCAAGACCGATTGGGTGCCGCACAACGCGGCCTTCATCGACTGCCGCACGCCGGGGTCCGACCGCAAGGAGAACTACGCGTTCATCGGCGGCGGCGTCTCGCAGAACGCCGGCCAGGTCATCAACCTCACCGAGGAGCACGGATTCAACACCGGCGCCGCCGGTATGCCGGCGGGGATCTCGAACAACCTCCACCTGCACTTCACCGCCGAGGTCTTCGTCAACCTGGGCGGCCAGTTCCGGCTCCGATGGGGCATCGACGGGAAGCAGGGCGAGTACGTCAGCACCGACGGCGACATCATCTCGATCCCGACCTGGATCTTCCGCGGCTTCACGAACGAGGGCCCGGACGACGGCATCCTCTGGACCGTCCTCGGCCGCGACGTCACCGGCGGCATCATCTGGGGTCCGTCGGTGCTGAAGGAGGCCGAGTCGTACGGCCTGCACCTCACCGCCGACAACCAGCTCATCGACACCGTCGCGGGCGACGTCCTCCCCGAGGGCGCCACGCTGATCAAGCCGATCCAGCAGAAGTACATCGACGAGCTGACCACCTACTCGGTCGACGAGATGCGGGGCCGGGTCATCCAGCCGGGCGACCGCGTCTACAGCCGCAACGCGCTGTTGTGCGCGAGCCTCCCCGGAGGTGCCGCCGAGCTCAGCCTCGCGATCGGGTACGGCATGAGCGAAGACCGCCGTCAGGTCCCCAACATCCACGAGCCGCACTCCTTCAACATGGCATGGGTGCGCGCCGCGGCGGACGAGGGGCTGCTGCGTCACCGTCACGACAAGACGCAGGCGCTGCTGGTGAAGTCGGGGCGCTGGGCGATCACGCTCAACGGCGACCCGGCGACGACGATCGAGATCGGCCCCTCGGACTCGTTCTCGGTACCCGCAGGCGCCTGGCGGGCGTTCCGCTGCATCGAGGCCGGTGAATCGGGTGCGGGCGAACTGCTCGTCGTCAACTCGGGCGACGACCGCGTCTACCTGGAGTGGGCCCCCGAGGTCGTCGATGCGGCGCGCGACGCCGACTGGATGATCGATCCGAACGGCTACCTCGCCCCCGTCGGCGTCATGGTCACCGCCACGGAAGACGACTGAGCGGTCGTACGACCGTCACTGCATGACTCGAGAACTGCGCGTCGCCGCGACCTCGCCCGAGATCCATCTGGGCGAGGTCGTCGGCAACTTCGCACGCATCCGGACCGCCCTGGAGCGGGCCGTCCAGGAGGGCGCGCAGCTCATCGTGCTGCCCGAGCTCGCAACCAGCGGCTACGTGTTCGCCGATCGGGACGAAGCGGCTGCGGCCGCGGTCCCGCGCGATCACGCCGGATGGGCGGATCTCGCGTCGGCGTTGCCCGCGGGGACCGTGGCCGTGGTCGGCTACGCGGAGCGCGACGACGCCGGGCTGTTCAACTCCGCCGCGGTGCTCACGAACGACCGGAGGATCGGCGACTACCGGAAGTCCCACCTGTGGGGGGCTGAGGCGGTCCTCTTCGAGCGAGGACCGAGAGCGGGCGCGATCTTCGACACCCCGCTGGGCCGCCTCGCGGTCGCCATCTGCTACGACAACGAGTTCCCCGAAGTGCCGCGCCGTCTCGCCCTCGGCGGCGCCGATCTCCTCGCGCTGCCGGTCAACTGGCCGCTCGTGCCGAGGCCCGAGGGCGAGCGGGCCCCCGAGACCATTCAGGCGATGGCGGCTGCCCGATCTTCTCGACTGGCCACGGTGATCTCCGACCGCCGGGGCGCCGAACGCGGTGTCGAGTGGACGGGCGGCACAGCCGTCATCGACGAAGACGGGTGGGTCGCCGCGAGCGCCGACGATCGCGGCTCCGCGGTCGCGACGCTGAGGCTGCGGGCACCGGGCGACAAGACCCTCCCCCCGCACAACGACCTCTTCGCCGACCGCAGACCCGACCTGTATTGAGAGACGGATGCCGCGGCATCCGTCTTCACCTCACCCCGCGCGGGACCGCCCCTCGTGCTCGCCGACCTTGGCCAGCAGTGTGCGCTCGGCCAGCTCGGCGAGGCGTCGCGTCGCGGGCGAGAGGTAGGCGCCCTCGCGTTGGACGAGCGCGATCGTGTCGAAGAGGGGCTCCGCGAAAGGCGTGACCTCGACGCCCGGAGGGAAGGACGCGGACTCGGCGATCGTGCGCGACACGATCGTGTCGGCGGCGCCCGTGGCGACGAGGCTCAGCGCGGTCTCGACGTGCTCGACCTCGATGGCGGGGTCGATCGTCAGCCCCTCGAGGCGCGCACGCTCGAGCAGCTGACGCCGCGTGGGATCGTTCCAGCCCGCGTAGGCGTCGTACAGCACGAGCTTCGCGCGGGCGACCTCGTCGATGCGCACGGCGCCGTCACGGGCGTTCCGACGTGTTGACGCGTAGAGCACCTCGTCGCGGAACAGCGGGGTGATGCGGAGGCCCCGCTCGTCGATCGGCAGCACGAGCAGGCCGGCCTCGATCTCGCCGGCGGCGATCGACTCGGCCACGAGCGCCGAGTTGAGGCCCACCAAGCGCACCTTGACATTCGGATGCTGCTGATGGAAACGCTGTACGAGGTCGGACAGGTCGTAGTACGCGGCGTTGCGCAGCACCCCGAAGGTGCAGGTGCCACCCTCGAGCGCATGCAGCGCGGCGATGGTCTCGACGCCGTTGGCGATCGCGCTGACGGCGAGTTCGGCGTGCTCCCGCAGCGCGATCCCCGCGTCGGTCGGCGTGAGGCGGCGCGGACCGCGGGTGAAGAGGCGGACGCCCAGCTCGCGCTCGAGGCGCGCCACCAGTTCCGAGATCGACGCCTGCGTCGCACCGAGTTCGACCGCCGCCGCCGTGAAGGACCCGAACTGCAGCGCGGCCAGGAAGGCCTTGAGCTGAGCGAGGGTCACGTGCCAATGGTAAACCCTGTGGTTCGCATCGCATGTACGGCTCTTGTGGGGGATCAGGCGAGGATCTACCGTCGTCGTATGCAATACAGCCCCCCTCTTCTGCAGAGCCTCGACGGCTCGTTCCACCACCTCAAGACCCCGCTCGTGGATGCGCCCGCCGCCCAGCGCGACCCCGCGGTCATCGCGACCGTCTCCGAGATGCTCGCCGACATCCAGCGCCGCGGCCTGGACGCCGTTCTGGACTACGCGCGTTCGCTCGACAACTACCAGGGCGGCGACATCGAACTCACCGCCGAGCAGATCGCCACCAGCGGCGACCGACTGCCCGCCGACCTCCGCGAGGCGATCGAACTCGGATCGGCTCGCACGAAGGCGTTCGCCGCCGAGCAGCGCGCGCATCTGGTCGACTTCGAAACCGAGCTGGTCCCCGGCCTCGTCACGGGCGCCCGGTACATCCCGGTCTCACGCGTGGGCGCGTACCTGCCCGCCGGACGCTTCCCGCTGACCGCGAGCGCCTTCATGACGGTCGGCGTCGCGAAGGCCGCCGGCGTGCCGACCGTGATCGCCTGCACCCCGCCGCAGCCGGACGGCGGCGCCAACGACGCGGTCGTCTACGCCGCACACCTCTCAGGCGTCGACCGCGTGTTCGTGCTCGGCGGCGTGCAGGCGCTCGCCGCGATGGCCTACGGGCTGCTCGGGGAGCCCCCGATCGACATGCTGGTGGGCGCCGGCAACGCCTTCGTGGCCGAGGCCAAGCGTCAGCTGTTCGGCACCGTCACGATCGACCTCCTGGCCGGTCCCTCCGAGGTCGCGGTCATCTCGGACGAGACGGCCGACCCTGAGATCGTCGCCGCTGATCTGCTCGGCCAGGCCGAGCACGGACCCAACTCCCCCGCCGCGCTCGTCACCACCTCGGAGGAGCACGGCCGGGCGGTGATCGCAGCCGTCGAGCGCCAGCTGACGACGCTGGCGACCGAGCCGATCGCGGGGCCCGCATGGCGGGACTACGGGGTCGTGACGGTCGCGAAGGACCGCGAGACCGCCGCGCTGCTGATGGATGATCTGGCCCCGGAGCACCTCGAGGTCATCACCGCCGACGACGACTGGTACCACGATCGCCTCCGCAACTACGGGTCGATCTTCCTCGGCGCCTGGAGCACCGTGGCCTACTCCGACAAGGGCATGGCCGGGACGAACCACGTGCTCCCCACCGCGGGCGGTGCCAAGCACAGCGCCGGGCTGTCCGTGTCGAGATTCCTCAAGCCGCTGACCTACCAGCGCATCGCCCGGTCGGCGACGCCCGAGCTCGCTCATGCCGTGCAGGTCATCTCCGACTCCGAGGGCATGGCTGCGCACAGCGCGACCGCAACGATGAGGCTCGCCGAGTTCGACGAGCAGGCGTAGCCGGGGCCGGGGCGGGGTGCGGTCTCGCCCCGGGTACCGCTCCGGCGCTCAGGCGCTCGCGCCGAGCGAGAACCCTTTCACGCCGAGCATCCCCTCCAGGGCACGGTGGAGGAGTGAGCCACGGACGCCCGCGTCGTTCCAGCGGACGAGAGCCTGGGCGTTGAGACCGTCGATCATGCCGAGCACCTGCCAGGCGGTGGCCGCGGCATCCGTCACGTCGAACTCGCCCGCCGCGACTCCGTCGGCGATGACGGTCTCGAGGGCCGCCTGCCAGGCGTCCATCTGCGTGCGGACCTGGGCGGCCAGCTTCTCGTTGCGGCGACCGAGCGCCCAGGCCTCGACCCAGACGACCGTGACGTCATCCCTCGTGCCGTCCAGCAGCGTGTCGACCATGGCCATCATGCGGGCCGTCGCGGTCTCCAGCGATGCGATCTCGGCCTGGACCTCGTCGATCTCGGTCGCGACGATCGACCCGAAGGCGTCGGCCACCACGACGTCCATGCTGGGTTCGTAGTGCGCGACGAGCGCGGGGGTCACATCGATCCGCGCGGCGAGGGCGCGGAGCGTGACGCCCGCGAGCCCCTGCTCGAGTGCGAGATCGCGGGCGGCCTGCGCGATCTCCGCCGACCTCTCGGCCGGCGACTTGCGAGCCGCCTTCTTGCGCGGAGCTGGTGACACCGGGTGCACTTCCCCTCGAACCTCTGCTCCCAGTCTATTGATCCGTTGATCAATGCGAGAGAGGGCGCGTCAGTGGCTCGACCGCGTGAGGAGCAGGTCGATCGTCCCCCGCGCAGGAACATGCACGGGCGATGCCGCATCCGCCTCCCACCCGTCGGGGAAAACATCCACCCGTGCATCGACCCCCTCGTCGGCGATGTTGTGCAACCGGAGGCGGACGCGTTCCTCGGCGAGGGGTCTCAGCTCCACCAGGATCTGCGCCGCCGGCTCCACCCTCAGGGGTGCGAGTGCCTGCAGCGGGGCCGGCCCGCGGTAGTGACGCGCCTGCAGCGGTTCTCGCAGGTCACGGCCGTACCGCCGCACGTCGGCTCGAGTCACAGCTGCCGGTCGGAAGCGGTAGCGGAACGTGCGGGCGATGTCCTGCCGCGCGGGGAAGTTCGTGAAATGGAGATTGTTCATCAGCCAGCTCATCACGTGACCGCGCTCGGTATCCAGCGTTCGGGCCCACTGACCCGTGTGGAACCCGCCGAGCTGCACCAGCGGAGCGTCACGCGTGCCCCAGAGGATGCCCTGACCATTCCCGCGAACGCCGATCGCCTGCTGGATGCTGTACCAGTCCTTGCTCGTATCCGGCAGTTGTTCCGACTCCGCCTGGAAGACGGCACCGGCCGTCTCGAGGAGGAACTCGGGCTCCTCGACGTCGAAGGGGAATGCGACGAAGATGCTCTCCGGACCGAAATGCTCGGGCTTGCGGACCTCGACGTCGACGTCGACGTCCGGCACGTCGTCCGAGATGGTGACCACCGTCTCGGCCTGCAGGATGCCCGGAAGTGCGGACCCCCACGAGATTCGTGTCAGGCGCCCCCCACGGGTCACGCGGACCGGGCCCGATCCATCGGCCACGACCGCCTCGAAAAGTGGCCCCGGATGCTCGGGATGGAAGAGTTTGGGCGACGTCGTCAGCATCGGATGATCGGATCCCTCGGCGACGACCTCGGCGACGACGGCGCCGAGGCCGCTCAGCCCGTCGGGGTCGATCAGCTCTCGACCTGTTCCACGATCGACCATCGAGATCACGCCGCCGCGGGAGGGGTCCACGATGAGCCGGTAGAGGTCGGTCTTCACGATGCCGTTGCCGGCCTCGTCTTCCTGCGGGACGGCGGGCACGTCGAAGGATGCCGTCGCGAAAGCAGGGACCGCGGCGGCGAGGCGCACGTGGCGCGCGCCGTCGACCTCGACGTCGACCACCTCGACGCGATCGGACTCCGAGTGATTGGCGACGACGACGCGCGCGACATCGCGGTCGGACGATGCGGGTGCACCCGCGTGGACGGAGCGGTACCACCCCTCGATGGCCAGGTCCCGGGCGTGGTCCCATGCGTCGTAGGCGAAGGCGGACTTCGCGTTGTGGTGGGAGTGCGTGAAGGTGGAGTGCGGTTTGGAGTACGTCTCCCAGCTCCCCCAGGTGTGCTCGCCGTACAGGAGCAGCTGCTCGTCGACGTGGGTCATCGCCTCGTGGATCTCGTCCGCCGTGCGGAGCCGCACCGGGCCGCGCCGGTATCCGAGGACCTCGGCCAGGGGCGTCGCCCGCTCGCCCCGTAGGCCTGCGAGGGCGAGCGAACTCTGCGCCGACCGGGCGAACGTCCCCGCCTCCCGGTAGACGGCGACCTCGCGGGCGGTGGAACCGTGTCCATGGGACCACCAGTCCGCCCACTCGCCCCGCACGAGGGGGATCTCGAAGCCCTGCGCCTCCCTCTCGAGCACGTCGACGGCCTCGTCGATCGTCGCCGTGCGCATGGGGAGGTCGGGGTGCCGGACGTTCCATGCGCGCACGACGTCGAGGAAGCGGTCGGTCGGCCAGCGATTGTCGTTGGCCGCATGGACCACCGCTGTCTGCCAGCCGTAATCACTCCGCCCTTCGAGGGCGGAGACGAACTCGGATATGCGTCGATCCGCG
Source organism: Microbacterium songi (assembly GCF_042747925.1). Classification (NCBI taxonomy): domain Bacteria; kingdom Bacillati; phylum Actinomycetota; class Actinomycetes; order Micrococcales; family Microbacteriaceae; genus Microbacterium; species Microbacterium songi. Next base: position 588,108 of record NZ_JBHZIE010000010.1, on the reverse strand, counting down.
AGTGCGACGTCCCCGTCGATGATTCCCCACTCCTCGCCGAACCCGTAGTGCGTCGACAGCCAGACGAAGATGCGGCGCCCTGTCGGAGCGACCCAGTGGAACCCCGACGGCTGGACGAACGGTGGCCGACCGTGGTCGGGGTTCAGCGCCATGACCAGGCGGTCGATACCGGCGTCCAGCATCTGATCGACGATCCCCCAGGACAGTCCGTTCACGTCACCGTGCTGCTGAGTCCGCGGGACGAGTCCCGCGTCGCGCATCGCGGAGAGCTCTTCGTAACCGGCTGCGGTCTCTGCGGCGCTCGACAGCTGCGTCATGTTGAGATACCCGCCCGTCACGCTGACGCGTCCTGCCGCGGCCAGATCGCGGAGCGCGGCGCGGCGATCAGGAGCAGCCCTCCGAAGGAAGTTCAGCACGGGGCGCGCGACCTCGAACGTCCAGCGGAACTCATCGTCCCTTCCGGTGGCCGGACCAGCGAGGTCCAGCACGCGGTCGACGATCCGCGCATGCATGTCGTCGATGATGCGGGGACTGTTCGTGTAGCCCACGTCATGGTGGGTATGGGGGACGAGGAGGATCTGGCGAATCGTCATGAGCTTCCGGGCGTGTCGGGGTCGGGGCGCGGAGGGGATGACGAAGGGCGAGCGGCTGTCAGCACGCCCGCCCTTCGACAGAGGTGATCAGCCTTCGGCGATGGCGTTCTCGTAGTCGCGAATCGCTGCCGATTGCGCGTCCTGTAGAGCCTGCTCCGGCGACTTCTCCCCGAGCAGTGCCGATGTGACGGCGTTGTTCAGCTCGGTGTTGATGGTCTGCCCGGCCGGTGACGAACCATAGCTCGTGCCGTAGCCCACCACGTCGTAGTAGGTCGAGATGACCTGGTCGAAGTTCTCGTTGCCGGACGGCTTGACGGACTTGTCGCGGATCTGCTGATCAGCCTCCGGCGAGCCGGTGAACAGCCCGGTGTTGATTCCCCCGTCCGCGGCGCGCGTCTCGTCACGGGCAGTACCCGCGGCGAGCCACGAGTCGAGCGCGGTGAGCTCGTTCATCCAGGCGCAGGCGGCGGCGGGATTCTTCGCGCCGACCGGGATGACGAACGACGATCCGCCGGCGACGGCGAACGGGTTGCCGTCGGAGTCCAGGAAAGGCACGGCGCGGATGTCGATCTCCTCGACGTAGGGGGCGAGCACGTTGGGATACCACTGCGCGTTGATCTGCGCACCGACCTGATTGGCCACGTACTGGTTGTTGTCTCCGAACGTGTCGAAGGAGTCGGTGAAGCTCTTCACCTTCGCGAACCCGCCCTGCGCGTCGTTGATCTCCTTGAGGAGTTCGATACCGGCCAGGTTGCGGGGGTCATCCAGTGTCGGCTTTCCGTCGGCGTCATTGAGCTGGCCGCCGAGGCCGAGGATCCACAGTCCGGAGGAGCCGGTCGACACCGGGTCGAATCCGAGACGCGTGGGCACGCCGCCCGACTCCTGGTACATCTTCTTGACGGCGGCGAGTAGGACGTCGGGCTGGGACGTGTCGATCTCCTCGGGAGTGACACCCGCCTCGTTCAGCACGTTCATGTTCACCAGGATGGCCGGGGGCTGGTAGAACTGCGGCACCGCCCAGACCTCGTCCTTGTAGGTGACATCGTCCACCACCGAGGGGTACCACAGTGTCGACGGGTCGACGTCCTGAGCCTCGAAGCACGCATCGAGGGGCTGGATGAGCCCCTGCGCCGCGTACTGGGTGACGTAGCGACGATCCATCTGCACGACGTCGGGAACGTCGCCGCTCGCCACGCGTGTGGTGAACTTCTGGGCATCGAACGCCGTCGCGTCCAGGTCGACGGTGACGTCGCCGAGCTGCGCTGCGGCGTAGTCGAGCCTCGCCTGACCCACGTCATCCGCGTTCTCGAACCCCCACGCGGACAGGTCGCCGGTCGGCGCGGCGGTGAAGTCGACGTCCGAGCCGGACGCGGTCTCGTCGCCACCGCCGGAGCAGGCGGCGAGCATCAGCGCAGATGCCGCCCCCAGCGCCACGATGGCAGTCATGCGCTTACGCATTTCGATCCTTTCGATTGGAGCGGTTCATTCCGCCCCTCGCTGTGCTGGAGGTTCGCAATGTGGGAACCTTCCCACATCAAGCTAGCCACATGTCACAGTGATGACAAGAAAAAACCGCGTGTTTATCTGTTCGTGATGGTCACGATCTGGCATCGATGCCAGACCGTTGAAATCGAGCGCCAGGAGGACGCTCGAAACTTCAGCCCTTGCGGCCCGTCGTTGCGATTCCTTCGACGAAATACCGCTGACCGAAGGCGAAGAGGATGAGCATCGGGATCGTCACGATCAGCGCCGCGACCATGACGTACTGGTAGTCACCTTGACCGCCGTTCGTGGGGCTGTACTTCGTCATCGCGTAGGCGATCCCGAGCGGTGCGGTGAATCCCTCGGGAGATCCCGCGTTGAGGTAGATCAGCGCCGACTGCAGGTTGTTCCAGCTCGCTTGGAATTCGAAGAGGAAGACGATGATGAACGACGGGATCGACAGCGGCATCGCGATGCGCCAGAACATTCCCCAATAGCTCGTGCCGTCCAACCTGGCTGCTTCGAAGAGCTCTTTCGGCAACCCCAGGAAGAACTGCCTCTGCAGGAAGATGTAGAAAGCCGAACCGAAGAGATTCATGCCGAAGAGGGGCACCCACGTGCCCAGCAATCCCGTCTCCTTCCAGATGAGGTAGATCGGGATCATCGTCACGGCGCCCGGCAGCATCATCGTCGCCAGGACGAGGCCGAACAGCAGGCTCCTTCCGGGGAACTTGAAGTATGCGAATCCGAACGCCACGATCGAGCTGGACACCGCTACCGCGGTCGCCGCCAGCAGCGCGATCGCGAGACTGTTGAACATCCAGTTCAGCAGCGGCAGCTGGTTCCACACGTCGACGTAGTTCTGCGGGAGGAACGTCTCGGGAATCAGCTTGTTGTCGAACACCTCGCCTCGGGGCTTGAAGCTCGCCGCGAGCAGCCAGGCGAACGGGTAGATGAACAGCAGGGCGAACGCGATGGCGACCACCCACAGCAGGAATCTGCCGATGAAGGTCTGCGGAGTCCAGATCTTGCGGCGCGGCTTCGGCTTGAGCGTCGGATCCACGGAGAGCGCCATCTCCGGCATCGGCTCCGCTACGCCGGGGGTCTCCTGAAACACCGACATCAGCGGTCTCCCTCGTAATAGACGAATCGGTTGCCGACCTTCATCTGGATGAAGGTGATCAGCAGGATGATGACGAACAACAGCCAGGCGAGCGCGGCCGCGAAGCCGAAGTTGAACTGACGGAAGGCCTGCTGGAACAGGTAGATCGCATAGAACAACGAAGCATCGGGAGCGGTGTTGGCCGTGTCTCGCCAGAACAGGATGTACGCCTGATCGAAGACCTGGAATGCGGCGATCGACAACACGATGACGTTGAAGAACATTGCACCCGAGATCATCGGAAGGGTGATCGAGAAGAACTTCCGGATCGGCCCCGCGCCATCGATCGAGGCGACCTCGTAGAGCTCCACCGGCACGTTCTTCAGCGCGGCGAGGAAGATGACCATCGTCCCGCCGACGGTCCACAGCGCCATGATCACGATGCTGGGCTTGACCCATGCCGGGTCGATCAGCCACTGCGGGCCCTCGATCCCGAAGACGCGCAGGAACTGGTTGACGGCTCCCGTGTTGCCGTTGAGCAGGAGGAAGAACACGGATGCCGTGGCCACCGCCGGGGTCATTTTGGGCAGGTAGTACAGCGTGCGGAAAACCCCGGCGCCCCGGGTGATCTTGTCCAGCACGAGTGCCAGCACGACAGCGAAGATGATTTCGGCCGGAACGGCGAGTACTGCGTAGAACAGCGTGTTGCCGAGAGCGAGCGAGACTTTCGGGTCCTCGAACAGCTGCGCGTAGTTCTCGAGTCCCACGGGACGAGAACGGTTGGTCGCCAGGTTGTAGCTGCTGAACGAGATGTACAGGCTGTAGATCATCGCGCCGGCGGTGAAGATCAGGAATCCCACGATCCACGGGGCGATGAACAGGTAGCCGGCGATGGCCTCGCGTTTGTTGTAGCGCACCTTGACCTTCGGCACCTTCGGCGCCTTCGCTCCACGGCGCCGCTTGATCGGCTCCCCGGAGGTGATCGCTTCCGCAGCGATTCCGATGTTGACGCTCATGGCGTCCGCGTCCTCGGGACGGGGGCAGAGACCATCAGTGGTTCCTCCAGCGATCATCGGTGGTTTGTGGCATCGTTACCACATCACGTCAGACTATAAGTCCCATCGCGCGTCTTGGCAACCAGGTGGCGCGGCCGGATCCGGTGGTTCTACGTCACTCGGAGGAGCCCCATGCGCTCGCCGGGTCGAGGGTCCGTGCACGTCTACCGGCCAGCGCGAGAGCGAGGTCGGCGGCCGATTCGAGCTCCTCGCAGAGGTCGACGGCGGTCGCGGCATCTTCCGCGCGGACGAGGCTGCCGTGGTTGGCCAGCAGGAGCACGTGGGCATGTGCGATACGTTCTGCGACACCCATAGTCAGTGCGACACTGCCGGGGGGCGCGTACGGCACGACGGCGACACGACCCAGCAGCCTGATCCGGTAGGGCGTGTATGCCGGGATCGGATCAGCGTCGCCGGAGTCGAGGCAGGAGACCGCGGTGGCCGCGCGGGAATGCAGATGAACGACGGCGCCGGTGTCCGGTCGGGCCCGGTACGCCGCGAGATGTATCCCGATCTCCTTCGTGACCGGCGGCCCGGAGATGTGTGCGCCATCCAGCCCGATGACCGCCAGGTCGTCGCTCGTCACGCGTCGCAGGGATGAACCCGACCGTGTGGCGTACACGATGTCGCCGTCTCGCACGCTCGCGTTGCCGGAGCTTCCCGGCGAGAGGCCCGCGTCCGCGAGTGCACGGCACGCGGCGATCAGATCGTCGATCAGGGTCATTCCCGGCCTTCCGCCCACGCCGACTCGAACAGGTCCTTCTCGCCGAAGTTGCCTGACTTGAAACACAGGTCCAACCGCCTGCCGCCGGAGTCCACGGCCGACATCCACGGCACGCCCGTCGAAACGACGCGCCGCACGCGGAGGCGACGCACTCCGAGGGCGTGGGCCACCGCGCCCGACGTCTCGCCTCCTGCCACCAGGATTCGTCTGATGCCGAGATTCTCGACGGCCAGTGCCGCCACCCGCCCCAGCACGGTTTCCAGAGCGGAAGCGGCCCGCGCGGAGCCCCAGCGTCGCTGCGCCGCGGCGACGGCCTCCGGCGCGGCGGTGACACTCACCAGCGCACGCGGCTCGCGCGCCACGAACGCCATCGCCGCACCGATGACGCTCTCGGGCGTGGCGACGGCCTCATCCGGATCGACATGCATCACGGGTCCGCGGAACGCAGCCACCTGCTCGCGCGTGCGCTCGGATCCACTCCCCGAGAGGATGAGTTCGCCTCCTGCGCTCGGCGACTCTGCCGGCGACGCGGGCGCGCGCGCGACCGTACGCGCGATGGCGACGGCGAGGCCGGCCGCCCCGCCCACGATGAGGTCACGCGAGCCGATGAGCGCGTCGGCGATCACGTCCAGGTCGCTCTCCTGGGTGGCGTCCACCAGCAGATGACGAACGCCGACCTCACGGCGCTCGGCGATCCTGGACCGCACAGCCGATGCTCCCGCACGTACATCCTCGAGAGCGACGCCGCCGACAGGGCGGCTCGTCTGTCGGGCGAGCACGCGGATGAGGTCGGGGTCCTTCATCGGAGTGAGCGGATGCTGCGCGACCGATGATTCCGACAGCAGTCGATCGCCGACGAACAGGTGACCGAGGTACAGCGTCCGGTGCGCGGCCGGGGTCGCCGGGGTGCCCACGGATGCTGCGTCCGACCCCCAGTCATCGATGAGCGCGTCGGCCACCGGCCCGATGTTGCCCGTATCCGTGGAATCGAACGTGGAGCAGTACTTCTGGTAGATCACCGTCGCTCCCCACGCGCGCAGGATGCGAGCCGACGCGACGCTCTCGGCGACCGCTGCGTCAGGGATCGCCGCGCGGGACTTGAGCGCGACGACCACGCAGGACGTGGCGGGCTCATCGTCGACGTCGGGCACTCCGAGTCTCACCTCGGCCGGCATGCCCGTCTGCGACACACCTCCCGCGACATCGCACGCGCCGGTGATGTCGTCGGCGATGACGCCCAGATGCACGCTCATCCGACGATTCGCACGATCAGTCCGCGCCCGCGGAGCGCTGCGACGACACCCTCGTCGGCGCGCGCGTCCGTCACGAGCACGTCGACGAGGGAGGAATCGGCGACGCGCAGCGGCGCCCATGCTCCCAGTTTCGAGCCGTCAGCCACCAGTACCACGCGCGCAGCCTGCGCCGCCAGGACGCGCTTCACCGCCGCGTCGAGCGCGTTGGCCCCCCACAAGGCGTCTGCGGTGACCGCGGTCGCGGACAGGACCGCGACGTCCGTCCGCACATTCGCGAGTGTCGCCTCGGCGAGAGGGCCGGCGAACGAGCGGGTGTCTGCCTGGTAGTGGCCGCCGGCGACGACGAGGGCGTCGGGACGTCGGCCGGCGACCGCCGAGATCACCGGAAGGGAGTGGGTGAGGACCATGTCGGCGCGGACGAAGGGGGCCATCGCCGCGACGGTCGTGCCGGCATCGAGTGCGACGCTGCTCGCCCCGGCGATCTCGCCGATCGCCGCCTCGGCGATCAAGTTCTTGTAGGCGGCGTCGATGACGTCGCGGCGCTCGAACGGGAGCCCGCTCGAGGGCGCCGCGGCTCCCCCGGCGACGCGACGCGCTCGTCCCTCGGACTCGAGCTGGTGAAGGTCTCGACGGATCGTCATCTCGGACACGCCCACACGCTCCGCGACATCGCCCGACGAGACGTACCCCTCCGTCGCCAGGATGCGGGCGATCTCATCCCTGCGCGCGGGGGCTCCGGTGTAGCGCATGACGACATCCAATCGAGCACGTCCCCCGATGTCAATCTGCTCACACAATTGCGAGAATGTTCATTTCGTAACAGAATTGCCCGCGTGACGATCGTCGTGGGCGTGGACATCGGCAGTACGAACACGAAGGTCGTGCTGATCGACGCGGTCGACAGCGGGCGCGCCGTCTGGACCGGACGGGCGGCGACGCCCGCTGACCCGTCGTCGTTGAAAGCGGTGATCTCGCGCCTGCTGAGGGCGGCGACGGCGACGACGCGCCGTCCCGTCGCCGCGATCGGCATCAGCTCGATGGCAGAGACCGGGGTGCCCGTCGACGGGCACGGCGTCGCCCTGAGCGCTTTCCTGCGGTGGGACCGCGTGCAGAACCGTGACGTCCTCGGCCGCGTGCTCGAGCGACATCCCGACCTCCCGCTGCGCAGTGGCATACCGGCGACGCCCAAACCGGCGCTGATGACGCTCCTCGGACTTCGTGAACACGCGCCGGAGATCCACGCGCGACTCGCGCAGTGGCGGGGCGTCGCCGATGTCGTCGTGGAGGCGCTCACCGGCCGGGACGCGACCGACCACACACTCGCGGCCCGCACCATGATGCTCGACGCGACGGTGCAGCACGAGCACCGGTGGGACACCGCATTGCTCGATGAGGCAGGCATCAGCGAGCAGGTCCTGCCGCGCATCGTGCACGCCGGCGAGCCGGCAGGGATGACCGGACACGCCGCCGCCGGCTTCGGGCTGGGGCGTGACATTCCCGTGTACATCGCCGGGCACGACCATGCGGTCGGGGCCTGGGCCGCAGGCGCGCGCGGGGTCGGTGACATGGCGGACTCCCTCGGCACCGCCGAGGCGCTCCTGGCCGTGACCGATCGACCGGACCCACGAGCCGTGGCAGACGGTCTCTCCATCGGGCGCACGGTCGATGATTGTCACTTCACGGTGATGGCGGGCAATCCCGCGTGCGGCGGCCTGCTCGCGGAGTGGCCGGACGACGTTCTCGGACACCTCAGCCGCCTGAGCGCCGAGGCGTGGGACACGACACCCGCGGTGATCCTCCCCTATCCGCGCGGTCGACAATGTCCTGCGCCCGATCCGACGGCGCGCCTGCGTGTCCTCGGCGAGGACGAGGCGGATGCGCCGCGCGCGCTCCTGCAGTCCCTCGTCCTGCACTCCGCGTGGATGCGCCGCACGGTCGAGCGGGTGACCGGCGCGCGCGCCGACCGTGTCGTCCTGCTGGGCTCTCTCACCGATCGCATACCGGTCTGGGCGTCGCTCACTGCGGCCATGGGCACGACGCCGGTCCGGCGATGCACATCATCGGAGCCGGTCGCCGCCGGCGCGGCCCTGCTCGCCGCGGTACGCGCCGGATTGGCCCCGGAACCAGCGGTGCTCGAGACCGAGCCGGTCGTCCCTTGCCGCGCAGAGGGGCTGGACGCGGCCTACGACAGGTTCGTCGCCCACGCCCTCTCCGATCCCACCCACCCTCTTGAAGGAGATTCATGACCACCCTCGATGCCATCGCCCGTACCACCGGGACCTTCGCCATGGTGGCGATGGACCAGCGCGAGAGCCTGCGTCACATGTTCGATGCCGCCGGACGCGGCCGCCCGGACGACGACGTGCTGATCGGCTTCAAGACCGACGTCGCCACCGAACTCGCTCCTTCCGCGTCCGGCTTCTTGATCGATCGTCACTACGGATTCGACTCGGTCCGCGAGATCCTGCCGACCACGACGGGTCTGATCCTCGCCGCCGACGCGCTCACGCAGGACGCCGGCGGTCCGGTCGAGGAGACGACCATCGACGATGTCGTCGCCCGGCATCCGCTCGACGGAGTGTCTGCGGTGAAGCTGCTGATCATCTGGCGGCGCGACGAACACCGGGAAGAACGGGTCGCGCTGGCGGAGCGCTTCATCGCCCTCGCCCGCGACCGCGGTGTGCTGTCCGTGCTCGAGCCCGTCGTCCGCGCCGCCCCCGGAGAAGGGGAGTGGGACATGGATGCTGCGATCCGCGAAGCCGCGCGCGAGCTCGCGTCCCTGCACCCTGATCTGTACAAGGCGCAGGTGCCGCTCGCGGGCACCGGCGACGAGCGTGCGCAGCGGGAGGCGAGCGCCGCACTGAACGACTGCATGACCGGGCCGTGGGTGGTCCTCTCCCAGGGTGTCGCGCAGAGCCGGTTCGAAGACGCCGTACGGGCTGCATGCATGGAGGGGGCCAGCGGCTTCCTTGCGGGCCGCGCTCTGTGGAGCGACCTCGTGGGCACCGAGAACGTCCGCGCAGGCCTCAGAGAGCGGGCACTACCCCGGCTCGAATCACTCATCCGGACCGTGGACGACGTCGCACGGCCCTGGAGGGATGCATGAGAGTGGGTCTGCTCCACACGGTGCCGGCCCTGGCGCCGCTGTTCCACGATCTGCTGCGCGCACGACGCGGTGATCTGGACATCGTCCACGTGGTCGACCCCGCGCTCCTGGCCGACACCATCGCCGCGGGCGGGGTCACCGACGAGGTGGCCGCTCGCGTGCGCGGTCACGTGGAGTCGCTCGCCCGCGCAGGCGCATCGAAGGTCCTGGTGACGTGCTCCTCCATCGGCGAGGCGGCCGAGCGGGCCTCAGCCGACACCGGCGTGTCCGTCGTGCGCGTCGACGCGGCCATGGCGGGCACGGCCGTCGACCGCGCGAGCTCTGCGGGCACGGAAACCGGGCGCGTCGGCACGATCGCGGTGCTCGCCACCCTCGAGGCCACGCTGGGCCCGACGGTCCGGCTCGTCGAGCGTGCGCTGACGTCGGCTGATGTGCGTGTGACCGCGACACTCGTGCCGCAGGCAGCCGAGGCGCGCGCGGACGGTGACGGCGCCACCCATGACAGGCTGATCGCCGCCGCCGTGGGTGCGACGGACGCGGACGTCGTCGTCCTCGCGCAGGCATCCATGGCCGCCGCTGCCGGCGGGGACACCCGCGTGCTGACATCGCCCGAGAGCGGCGCGACCGCGTTCGTCGACGAGCTCGGTGCCGTCGTGTGAGCGGAGTCACCCTCCTCACCTACGTCGACCGCCTGGCTGCTGACCTCGCGGGGCTGTCGCGCGTGCTCGCGGAAAGTCTTCCGCAGTTCACCGGGGTGCACATCCTCCCCTTCTTCACCCCGTTCGACGGTGATGACGCCGGGTTCGACCCGGTCGACCATTCACGGGTCGACCCGCGTCTGGGCGGATGGAACGACGTCCGCCGCATCTCCCGGGACAGGGATGTCACCTTCGATCTGATCGTCAACCACGTCTCGGCCCATTCCGCCGAATTCGTCGACTGGCTCGACCGCGGCGACGCTTCCCCGTCCGCCGGGATGTTCCTCACGTTCGACGCGGTGTTCCCCGACGGCGCGGGGGAATCCGAGATCGCCGCCTTCTACCGGCCGCGTCCCGGGGTGCCGTTCACCCCGTACCGCTCGGGCGACGGACGGCGGCGGCTCGTGTGGACGACGTTCATGCCGTCGCAGATCGATATCGACGTGCGACATCCCGCCGGCATCGCCTACCTCGAACGACTCGCCGACGCGCTGTCAGCGGCCGGCGTGTCGACCGTGCGACTGGACGCCGTCGGCTATGCGGTGAAGACCCCGGGAACCGACTCGTTCATGACCGAGGACACGCTCGTCTTCGTGCGGCAGGCCGCGAGTCTCATCCGCGACCGCGGCATGCGCGTCCTGGTCGAAGTGCACGCGCACTACTCGCAGCAGCTCGCGATCGCGCCGCTCGTCGACCTGGTCTACGACTTCGCGACACCGCCCCTGCTTCTGCACGCCCTCGGTACGGGGCGCGTCGATCGACTGGCCGAGTGGATCGGAATGCGGCCCGCGAACGCCGTCACAGTCCTCGACACGCACGACGGCATCGGCATCATCGACGCCGGACCGGGGGCCGGCCAGCGGGGCATCCTTTCGGAGGAGGAGATGGTGGACGTGTTCGCGCGCGCCGCCGTCGCCACGAACGGCCACTCGACGCTCGCTTCGGTGACCCCGACCTGGGCCGGCATGCCTCACCAGGTCAACGCCACGTTCCTCAGCGTCCTCGGAGGCGACACCCGCCGGATGCTCCTGGCGCGCGCCGTGCAGATCTTCCTGCCGGGCGAGCCGCAGTTCTACTACGTCGGGCTGCTCGGTGGCGAGGACGATCGCGAGCTGTTCGGCGCCACCGGTCAGGGACGCGACGTCAACCGCCACCGCTACAGTCCGCAGGAGCTCTCCGCGGCACTGCGGACACCCGTCACACGGGGTCAGCTCGCTCTCGCCGAGCTGCGCAGGCACCCCGCATTCGACGGCCGGTTCGTGTGGACCTCGCCCGACGCGGGGTCGTTGCAGCTGAGCTGGACCAACGGCTCGCGCCATGCGCGTCTGGACGCACGATTCGACAGGCCGGGCTTCGAGATCCACGTCGACGGCGCCCCTTACCCGATCGTCGAGTGAAGGGCGGCGCTGACGTCATGGCGGCGAGCCGGGGCGCGTCCGCGACCTCCGAACCTGGGAACGCTGCCACATAGGATGACGCACATGACTCGCCCGTCGATGACCGAGACCGTGGACCGCATCACCATCCGCGGGGACGACTACGCGCTGTCGTGGTCGACCGGCGCACGTGGCGTGGCCCGCTCGCCCTATCTGGAGCTGGGTGACGCGGCCGGGTCTCGCTGGTCGCGGCTGTGCGTGCTCTCCAGCGTCCACACCCAGCAGGGCCAGGACGAAGCACTGTCCATCGACGAGCCGACGGTCTCCGCCGACGGCGACGCCCTCCTCGTCTCGATCGCCACGCGATCCAGCCACTGGTCGGCGCGGCGCTTCGTCGTCCGGTGCACGGCGTCGGCAGTGGAGTTGCGGGTCGAAGCCGAGGGTTTCGGCGACATCACCGACGTCACCCTCGCCGGGGGCGACGGCATCCTGCCGACGGGGGCCTCCGGTACGTTCCGTTCGTCGATCGACGCGGCGTCCCTCTATGTGCCGACACCGACGGAGCCCGTCGCGTTCGTCCGCCCCGCCTCCGCCGCAGCCCTCCTCGGGATCGTCGGGGATGCCGACCCCGGACGCCTGCACGGCATCTTCTCTCCCCCACCGCTCGCGTTGGCGTGGGGTCGATCCGCGCCCACCGGCCCCACCGTGCCTCCCGCCGGAGACTGGCTCGCGATGTCGGTCCGAGCGCCCGTCGAAGACCTTCGGTTCACGACCCTCGCGTACGAGCCCCTCGACGGTGGATTCCTCCTGCGGCTCAGCTATGAAGGACACACGCCGGTGAAGGGTGTCTGGCGGTCGCCGATCGTCGTGCTCGCACCTGTGTCGACCCCGCTGGACGCGCTCCTGCACCACCGCGCCGATCTCGTGGCCCACGGGTTCGCCGAGGACGCCGGATCCGTCGTCATCCCCTGGTGGCGTGAGCCGATCTTCTGCGGGTGGGGTGCACAGGTCGCCCGGGGTGGTGCACCGGCGCCCGATCTGTGCCGCCAGGACATCTACGACGAATTCCTCGCGATCATGCGTGCCGCCGACCTGAGACCCGGCACCGTCGTGGTCGACGACCGCTGGCAGGAGTCGTACGGCACGGCGCAGCCCGATCTCGACGCGTGGCCCGACCTCCGGGGATGGATCCGTGCCCGTCACGCCGAGGGCAGCAGAGTCCTGCTGTGGTGGAAGGCGTGGGATCCCACCGGATTGCCCGTGGAGGAGTGCATCACGGACGCGGCGGGCCGAGCGATCTCGGCCGATCCGGGCAGTGGGGCCTATCTGGCGCGGCTGCGCGCGATCGTCGCTCGTCTGCTCGCCCACGACGGCCTCGACGCCGACGGTTTCAAGGTGGACTTCACGCAGCGGGCGCCGAGCGGGCGCTCCCTGATGCCTGCAGTCGGCAGTGACGGCGTGTGGGGAATCGCAGCGCTTCATCGCCTGATGGCCGAGATCCACGGCGCCGCCCACGCGGTGAAGTCCGACGCGCTCGTCATCACTCACACCGTTCATCCGTCCTTCGGTGACGTCACCGACATGGTCCGCACCAACGACGTGCTCGAGCTCGACGTGGCAGGTGATCCCGTGCCCGTCGCAGATCAGCTCCGCTCCCGGCATGCGATCGCGACACGCACACTGCCGAGGCATCCGATCGACACCGACCAATGGCCCATGCCCGGCCGCGCGGAGTGGCTCGACTATGCGAGGGTGCAGGCCACCCTGGGGGTGCCGGCGCTCTACTACCTCGAACGGGTCGCCGAGGGAGAGACCATCGGCGCCGAGGACCTCGCCGTCATCCGCGCCACATGGGATGAGTACCGGAGGACCCTCCGGTGAGTCCCGTCGAGATCGCACCGGGCATCTGGCGCATCGCCGACACGTGCGCCGTGTATCTCATCGTCGACGTCGACGCCCGCCCGGGCGAGCGCGACGCCGTCGCGATCGACTTCGGATCCGGGACGGCTCTCGACGAGATCGCCGGCCTCGGCATCCGGTCGATCACCGATGTGCTGATGACGCACCATCACCGAGACCAGGGGCAGGGGCTGCCCCGCGCCGTGGCACACGGAGCACGCATCCATGTCCCGCCGGTGGAAGTGGAGTTGTTCGACCGCGTGGAGGAGATGTGGCAGACGCGTCAGCTGGACAACGACTACAACCTGCGTCAGGACCGGTTCTCGCTCCTCGAGTCGGTGCCGGTGCACGCCACCGTTCCGGTCTACCGCGACCTGCATCTGCCCGGCGTCACCGTCCGCGTCCTCCCCACCCCCGGTCACACACTGGGCTCGGTCACCTACCTCCTCGATCGTGGCGCTGCCCGCGTCGCCTTCACCGGAGACCTCATCTACGCGCCGGGGAAGGTGTGGTCGCTGGCGGCGACGCAATGGTCCTACACCCAGAACGAGGGCCCCGCCATGACGGTACTCAGCAGCATCCTGCTCGGCCGTGAGGATCCCACACTGCTCGCACCCTCGCACGGTGCAGTGATGACCGACCCTCACACGGCGCTGGCGCAGCTCGCCGACACGATGCAGGAGTACGTCGATAGCAGACGTTCCTCCCCCTGGGATCTGGCGGACCGCCTCGACCATCCCTTCACCGCCCTGACGCCGCACCTGCTCCTGAACCGCACCTCCCTGTCGTGTTCGTACGTCCTGCTCTCCGCCGGCGGCGAGGCCCTCGTGATCGACTACGGCTATGACATGACGACCGGCATCGTGCTCGGCCAGGAGCGCGCCGCCCGACTGCCCTGGCTCGCGTCCCTCCCCGCTCTCCGCCGCGATCACGGCGTGGAGCGGATCACGGTCGCGCTTCCCACTCACTACCACGATGACCACGTCGCGGGCCTGCCGCTCCTCAGGGAGGTCGAGGGCACGCAGCTGTGGATCCCGGAGAACGTCGCGCCGACCATGGCCGATCCGTGGCGGGAGGACCTTCCCTGCCAGTGGTACGACTCCATTCCCGCCGACCGCGTGCTCCCTCTCGAGGAGCCGTTCTGCTGGAACGAGTACGTGATCACGGCGCATGCGCAGCCGGGGCACACGCTCTACGCCGTCGCGTACAGCCTCGAGGTCGACGGGGTGACGGTGGCGTTCACCGGCGACCAGCAGGAGGGCCTCGGCGGACGCGACGGCCGTCGGGACGTCATGAACTACCAGTACCGCAATCTGTTCCGACTCGGCGACTATCCGCAGAGCGCCGCGCTGTACCGCCGCATCGCGCCGGGCCTGATGGCGTCTGGTCACTGGGAACCGCGGTGGACGGATGCCGCGTACCTCGACGACCTCGTAGAGTCCGGTGCGCTCGTCGACGATGTTCACGAACGACTGCTGCCTCTCGACGAAGTCGGAATCCCCGCGGACGGTCAGCTCGCGCGCATCTCCCCGTACCGTGCCCGCGTGGGATGCGGTGACACGGTCGCCTACACGGTCAGGGTGCGCAATCCGTTCGACCGGGAGGCGGACGCGTGGCTGCGCGTGGTGCTGCCGCTAGGCTGGCGGTCATCCGAGGCGGAGATGGCCGCGCGGCTGGGCCCTCATGAGGAAGTGACCATGCAGTTCACCGTCGTCGCCGACACTGCCGGCCGCCGCCATCGACTCGCGATCGACGTCACCATCGGCGATCTGCGGCTCGGACAACACGCCGAAGCCATCCTGGACGTGCGCCCGGTGGGCGGATGAGTCGCGAGTTCCCGATCGCTCGTGCGACCATCAAAGACGTCGCCGCTGCCGCCGGAGTCTCTCGATCGACGGCGTCCCGAGCTCTGTCCGGGCACGGATACGCGGCGCCCGATGTGCGCGATCGGGTCCGCGCCGTCGCCCTCGAACTCGGCTACGTGGTGGACGCCACCGCGCGGAGTCTGAAACAGCGCACCAGCCGATCGATCGGCGTGCTGGTCTCTGACCTGCGGAACACCTTCTACGCCGAACTGGCGTCGGGCGTCGGCGCCGAGGCCCGCAGCGCCGGTCGTTCCATCGTCCTGGTCGATCTGCACGGGGTGGGCGAAGACGAACTCGAATCGGTGGAGACACTCGTGTCGTCGCGCGTCTCCGGTGTGATCGCCACACCGGTGTCCGCCGCGCTCGCACCCTTCCTCGCCCGCCGGGGGGTTCCGCTCGTCGAGGTGGACCGTCGCTTCGATCCGGCCGGCACGGACGCGGTCGTCGTCGACAACCGCTCCGCCGCGCGCGAGACCACTGCCCGGTTGCTGGCCCTCGGCCATGAGCGGATCGCCCTGCTGATCGACGAGACCGAGTGGACCACCGGAGACGAGCGGCAGCGCGGATACCTGGACGCACTGGCGGCACGGCGCATCCGCGTCGACGAGAGCCTCATCGTGCCCGCGGGGTGGGATGCCGCTCAGGCACAGGAGGCGGCCACCGCCCTCCTCTCGCGCCCGCAGGCGCCCACCGCGGTGTTCGCGGCCAACAACGTCCTCACGGAGGGCGTCTGGCGCGCGACGCAGGCCCTCGACCTGTCCGTGCCCGACGACCTCAGCATCGTCGGCTTCGATGATGCCCCGTGGATGAGCATGGTGGAACCAGGGATCTCGGTGCGGCGCCAGGACACCCTCGGACTCGGTGCGGCCGCCGTGCGCACCCTGCTCGGTCGCATCGAGTCACCGGATGCCCCGGTGCAGACGATCGTGCTGCCGACCGTATTCGTCGACCGCGGCTCGACGTCCGCACGGCGCTGACGCTCCGCATCGCTCCGCGCCCTGTCCCACTCCGGAGCCCCCCCCCCCCCCGGGCCGGGGTGTTGCTGATCCGGGATCTAACCTTGTACGATGTGGGAACGATGTCACATTAACTCGTCGACAATGACCGTCGTACGGATGCCGGAGGAAACATGGCCGTCAGGTTGCCGGTGCTCGCGCTCGACATCGGCGGGACGAAGCTCGCCACCGCCGTGGTGACCCCCGACGGGCGCACCCATGGATTCCTGTCGGAGCCGACGCGCAAGGAGCGCGGCCCGGACGAAGTCATCGCGCATCTCTTCGACCTCGGCCGCCGGAGCATGGCGGCGGCGGAGATCGACGACGTGGCCGCGGTCGGCATCAGCTGCGGCGGACCGCTGGACGCCGCCGCCGGTGTGCTCACCGGCCCCCTTCATCTTCCCGGGTGGATCGACATCCCCATCGTCGCGCTCGCCGAGTCCGCGTTCGGAGTTCCCGCCGTCCTGGAGAACGACGCCACGGCCGCCGTGCTGGGCGAATTCCGCTACGGCGCCGCCCGCGGTGCGGGGACGGCGCTCTACCTGACCATCTCCACCGGCATCGGCGGTGGAGCGATCATCGGCGGCCGCCTGCACCGGGGGGCGGCGGGGAACGGCGGGGAATTCGGGCATGTGATGGTGAGACCGGGCGGCCGCCTGTGCCAGTGCGGGCGACTCGGATGCCTCGAGGCCTACGCCTCGGGCACGTCCATCGCCGATCGGGCCCGCGATCTGCTCTCAGACGATGCTCGCCCTTCGATGCTGCGTCACGAGGAGCCGGTGCGCGCGGAGCACGTGTCGCGGGGCGCCGCGGCCGGCGATAAACTCGCTCGAGAGCTGTGGGATGACACGACCGAACTGCTCGCACAGGCGATCACAGACCTCGTGAACGCGTTCGAACCGCACGTCGTCGTGCTCGGCGGCGGTGTCACCCGGTCGGGTGCGATGCTGCTCGAACCGATCAGCGCGGCGGTGCGCCGCGACGCGATGCCGCCGGCCGGCGCCGCCGCCCGCATCGCGCTGGCAGAGCTCGGCGACGAGGTGTGCGTCGTCGGCGCCGCCGCGCTCGCCATGGATCTCGCGGAGGTGCACCGTGCCTGATTGGCTGGACGAACAGCTTCGCTCCTACTCCCGCGTCGCCGAAGACGCGTCCGCGCTGCTGGAGACCGTGCGCGCCGTCGGAGCGATGCTCATCACGTCGTTCGAGTCCGGCGGAACGCTGTACACGCTCGGCAACGGCGGCAGCGCCGCCGACGCCCAGCATCTGACCGGTGAGCTGATCGGCCACTACCGTCGCGACCGGCGGCCGCTCCGAGCGATCACCCTGACGACGGACGCAACCGTGTCGACATGCATCGCCAACGACTACTCCTTCGAGGACGTGTTCTCGCGACAGATAGAGGCCCTCGCCCGGCCGGGTGACGTCGTCGCCGCCTTCACGACGAGCGGTCGCTCGGCGAACGTCCTGCGAGCCCTCGACGTCGCGCGGGCGAAGGGTGCCGTCGCTGTCCTCTTCGGCGGCGGCGACGGCGGTCCCGCCGTCGCTCTCGCCGATCACGTGCTGCTCGTACCGTCCGACGACACCCCCCGCATCCAGGAGATGCACACCTTCCTCCTGCATGCCCTGTCCGAAATACTGGACGCCTGGGCGGCAGGAGAGGAGCCCTCATGAGACCTCGGCCCCCGGCATCCGCTCCTGTCTCCAACGCGCCCTCCGGCGCCCAGCCGGCCGACCTGGCACGCGCGCCCCGGCCCGCGGCGACACCCGATCGCAGTCTGCACATGATCGGCAATGCGCACCTCGATCCCGTCTGGCTGTGGCCGTGGCAAGAGGGATACCAGGAGGCCAGGGCCACCTTCACGAGTGCTCTGGACCGCATGGACGAATACCCCGACTTCGTCTTCACGTGTGATCAGATCGTGCTGCTGGCCTGGGTGGAAGAGCAGGATCCCGCCCTGTTCGAGCGCATCCGCGAGCGGGTCGCGGAGGGGCGGTGGGTCAACGTCGGCGGCTGGTGGGTCGAGCCCGACTGCAACATGCCGATGGGCGAGTCGTTCGCCCGGCAGGGCCTGTACGGGCAGCGGTACCTGCGATCGCGCTTCGGTCGGATCTCCAGCGTGGGCATGAACGTGGACCCGTTCGGCCACAGCGTCACGCTTCCGCAGGTACTCCGCGGCCAGCGGATGGACTCCTACTGCTTCCTGCGCCCGGGACCTCATGAGAGCGACCTCGACGCCACGCTCTTCCACTGGGAAGCGCCCGACGGCTCGCGTGTCCTGGCCTACCGCATCCCGTTCGAGTACGGCAGTGGTCCTGCCGATCTCGCTTTCCAGACGGAGAAGGCGCTCGGGCAGCTGGATCGCTCGCTCGGCGAGATGATGGTGTTCTACGGAGTGGGCAATCACGGCGGCGGCCCCACGAAGCTCAATATCGAGTCGATCCACCGATACGACCGCATGGGCACATTCGGAAGGATGACGATGTCCTCTCCCCGCGCCTACTTCGATGAGATGCTCTCTCGCGGCGACGCCTTCCTGGACCGGCTCGAGGTACGGCGTGACGACCTCCAGCATCATGCTCCCGGCTGCTACTCGGCACACTCGGGCATCAAAGCGTGGCAGCGGCGCGCGCAGTTCGCGGTGCTGTCGGCCGAACGATGGGCGGCTGTCGATCTCGCACTGACCGGTGCGGTCTACCCGCGCGACGACCTCGAACGCGCGTGGAAGCAGATCCTGTTCAACCAGTTCCACGACATCCTCCCCGGCTCGGCCATCGAGCCGTCCTACGACGACGCGCGCGACCAGCTCGGC
Source organism: Microbacterium songi (assembly GCF_042747925.1). NCBI lineage: Bacteria > Bacillati > Actinomycetota > Actinomycetes > Micrococcales > Microbacteriaceae > Microbacterium > Microbacterium songi. The sequence goes on along the minus strand of NZ_JBHZIE010000010.1, from coordinate 569,150 downwards.
GAGTCCGTGGCGATCGCCAAGCGCATCATCACGCGCGCTCACAACCGCATCGCCCGTCGCATCGATATTCCGGTGGATGTCTCGACGCAACCCGTCGTGGTCTTCAACCCTCATCCCTGGGCCGTGTCCACCGATGTCGACATGCAGTACGGCGGCCAGCCGCACGGTGTGCACGTCGTCGACCACGAGGGTGCGGCCGTCCGCACGCAGGCGACGCAGTCCACGGCGACGACCGGGGACATGAGCCGCGGCGCCCTGACGTTCCGGGCGGTGGTGCCCGCGCTCGGATACGCCGTCTATCGGATCCTCCCCGGCACATACCGCGAAACGGACGCGGACATCAGGGTGAGCGACAACGGCACCGTCTTCGAGAATGCGCACCTTCGCATCGAGCTCGATCCCGCGACCGGCGACGTCGTCTCGATGCTCGACAAGGCGTCGGGAACGGACGTGCTCGCCGGCACCCTCGGCGAGTCCCGCACCGTCGTCTGCGAGGACCCCACCGACACGTGGGGCCATCGCGTGATCTCCTACGCATGGCCGGGCGCGCCCATGATGCTCGATCGCATCGTCGTCCGTGAGACCGGCCCGCTTCGAGTGCGCGTGCGTGTCGAGCGTTCGTGGGGCTCGAGCACGCTCACCGAGGAGCTCTACCTCGCATACGACAGTCGGAGCCTCCAGGTCGATGTCACGATCGACTGGCACGAAAAGGCGCACCTGCTGAAGCTGCGCTACCCCGTCGGGCTGGACTCCCCCGTCGCGACGTACGAGGTCCCGTTCGGGGTGATCGAACGGCCGGTGGACGGCGCCGAGGAACCCGCCCAATCGTGGGTCGACCTGACCGGAACGATCGAGGGATCACCCGCGGGCTTCACCGTGATCTGCACGACCAAGCACGGGTGGGACGTCTCCCCGGCGGGCTCCCCCGGCATGAACACCCCGAGCATCGGGATCACCGCGGTGCGCAGCCCGGTCTACTCGTGGCACGACCCCCGGCTGTTGGATCCCGAGGGCGTGTACTCCTTCCAGGACCAGGGCGTTCAGCACTTCCGCGTCGAGCTCATCCCCCACCTGGGTGACCGGCGCACCTCGCAGCCGACCCGTCGCGCCGCGCTGTTGAGCCAGCCCGTCCGCGCTCAGCTCGAGTCCTTTCACGAGGGAGACCTGCCCCCGCGGCACAGCTTCGCCGACGACGGCGGCGAAGCTGTCATGGTCACCGCGCTGAAGGGCAGCGAGGACGATGCCCCGGACGGCGGGGCCGATGTCATCGTCCGTGCCATCGAGACACGGGGGGCGGCGGCGTCGGTGTCGATGGATCTGCCGCTCGTCGGACGCACCCTCGACGCCGACTTCGGACCGTATCAGCTGCGGACGTTCCGTGTTCCGCGAGATCAGACCGCCGAGATCGTCGAGGTCGATCTTCTGGAGTGGCCGCTCGGCCACCCCGTCGACTGAAGCGAGTCGATCGACGGGGTGGCTGCGGCCGCGGGCTCAGACGGCCGATGTGGTCGCGCGCACGCGGGGAACGGGCGCGAACGAACGAGAACGGTCCGACTCGTACGCCGCGAGGATCACGCCGAGCACATCGATCCCTTCCACGTGGGTGTGGATCGGCCGACGGCCGGAGAGGAGGGATTCGGCGAAATGTGCGACCTCGGCCGCGATGTCGTGGACCGGCTCGAAGTCGAGGACGACCGGATCCTGTCCGCGAAGTCGGTAGGTCAACGTCACGCCGTCGGACGACAGCGATCCGCGCTCCGCGACGAGCGAGAACTTCTCGGTACCCGGCGCGGCGTCGTACGCCCAGCCGGTGGTGACGACGCCGACGGCGCCGTTGTCGTAGCGCACCAGCACCTGCGCGGAATCCTCGCCCTCCATGAAGTCGAGGCGGTGTCGCGAGAGCATGGCGGTCACTTCGACGGGAATCGCTCCTGCCAGGTGCTGCAGCAGGTAGACCGGGTGGTAACCCGTATCGATGAGCTCTCCCCCGCCGGCTGTCGCGGCGCTGGCGCGCCACCCCATGCTCTCAGGCGTGAAGTCGTTGTAGAAGCTGTCGGTCGTGCGCACCTCGTAGACGCGGCCGAAGACCCCGTCGTCGATGAGTCGCTTGGCCTCCGAGACCGCCGGCAGGAACAGCTGATTGTGCGCGCACATGATGGTGACGCCGGAGCGCTCCGCAGCGTCCGCGATGGCGGCTGCCTCGGTCATCGTCATGCACAGCGGCTTCTCGACGAGCACGTGGAGTCCTGCCTCCGCGGCAGCGATGATCGCCTCCGCGTGCAGATGGTGCGGCAGGCAGATGTCGACCGCGTCCAGATCGGCCTCCGCGATCATGGTGCGGTAATCCTCGAAGATGACCACGCCGCCGTCGTCTCCGCGGCGCCTCTCCGCGTTCGCCCGCACGGGATCGGCGATGGCGGCGAAGATCACCGACTCGGGGTTGCGCCGATAGCCGGCGACGTGCGCTCCGGCGATGCCGCCGGCTCCGATGAGTCCGATCCTGATCTTGTCTGACATGTTCTTCTCCAGTCGTGTGCTCATGATGGCGGTGCGTCGTAGCTCCGAGCGGAGCCCGATGAGGCGTTGGCGGCGACGACGAGGCGGGTCAGCTCGACGGCGGCCTCGTGGTTCGTCGTGAGATCGGCCCCGTCGCGGATCGCCTCGATCCACAGCTGGAACGGCGTCGGCTCCGCCTCGGGGAGCGCCAGCTCCGTCCATGCGTCGCCGAACCGGCCGCCCTTGCCGATCAGAGCTTCCCGCCCGAAGCCGAACAGCACGGATGCGTCGGTGCCGCGCACCTCGAGGGCGAAGGCGCCGGGTGTCGTGACGAAGCTCGCTTCGGCCACGCCGACGGCCCCGTTCGCGTACCCGAGGACGACCACGGCATTGTCCTCCACCGCATGCCGGGTGAAGGCCCCGTATGTCGCCGCGACGGTCTGCGGACGGGCTCCGAGGAAGTGCTGCACGAGATAGGCCGGGTGGCAGCCGAGGTCGGCGAACGCTCCTCCGATCGCGAGAGCGGCGTCGGCGAACCGCTCCGGCAACCACCCGTCGAGCCAGCCGTCGTGCGCGACACGGACTCGGGCGTAGGTGACGGTGCCGAGGGCCCCCTCGTCGATCAGCGAGCGCGCGGCGACGGTGGGCGGCGCGCCGAGCTGCGGAAGCGAAACCACCAGCTGCACACCGGCCGCCTCGGCTTCGTCGATGAGCTCGATGCATTCCTCGACCGTGGGCGCCAGGAGCTTCTCCGTGAAGACGTGCTTGCCGGCGCGGATCGCGCGGCGGATGACGTCGGTGTGATCGGCCGTCGCCGTGGTGATCGTCACGGCGTCCACGTGAGCATGGCCGAGCAGCGCGTCGAGCGAAGGGACGAGGTCGATCCCCAGCTCTGCGGCCCCCTCGTCGGCGATGTGCGCGTCGCGATCCCACCCGACGACCAGATCCGTACCTGGATGCTCCCGTACCTCACGTGCGTAGTCGTTGGCGTGCACGTGCCAGAAGCCCACGACGCCGATCCCGATCGTCTTCACGACACCCCCATGTGTGCGAACCCGCGCCGAGAGCGCCGGTCTCTGCTGGAATGTGGCAACGTTACCACATTCGCACGGAGCGCTCCGGGTCACGCACTCTTGACACGAGCTGGATGCCACGGCTAGCGTCGTGCATAGCTGTTGATCATGCGATCAACAGGGTCTGTCCGGCTCCGCCCGAAGAGACGACGTCGACGGAAGCCGCAGCATCCGTCCCACAGGAAGCAGAGGTGTCCCATGGCCTGGCGCATGCCCGCAGAGACCGCCCCCCACGATCGCACCTGGATGGCATTCCCCCGCCCCGGCCTCACCCTGGGCGATGACACCGCGTCGGCCGAGGAGGCGTACGCGGCGTGGACGGCCGTCGCCCACGCCGTCGCCGAATTCGAGCCCGTGACGATGGTGGTCGACCCGGTCGAGCGAGACCGCGCCCGACGGATGCTGTCCGCCGACATCGCGCAGGTCGAGGCGCCGCTGGACGATTACTGGATGCGCGACATGGGCGCCACGTTCGTGCTCGACGACGAACGGCCCGGCATCCTGGGTGGCGTGGATTGGATCTTCAACGGCTGGGGCGCACCCGCGTGGTCGACCTGGGAGAAGGACCGCGAGATCGGACGGTTCACCGCCGCCGGCGCGGAGGCCGAGTTGATCTCGTCGTTGCTCGTGAACGAGGGCGGAGCCATCCATGTCGACGGCGAGGGCACCGTGCTCGTCACCGAGACCGTTCAGCTGGACCCCGGCCGCAACCCCTACGCCGACAAGGCGCGCGTCGAGGCCGAACTCCGCCGCACGATCGGCGCGACGAAGGTCATCTGGCTGCCGCGCGGGCTGACCCGCGACTACGAAGACCTCGGTACCCGCGGCCACGTCGACATGTTCGCCACGATCCCGTCCCCCGGCACACTCCTGCTGCACGAGCAGCCGAACCCCGAGCATCCTGATCACGACGTCATGCGCGGGCTGCGGGAATTCATCGCCGGCACGACCGATGCCGCGGGAAGAAGCTGGGACATCGTCGACATCCCCGCGCCCGCGCAGCTGCGCGACGACGAGGGATTCGTCGACTGGAACTACGTCAACCACCTCGTCGTCAACGGAGGGGTCATCGCGTGCGGCTACGGGGAGGAGCGGGCGGATGCTGCGGGCCGTGAGACCCTGGCGTCGGTGTACCCCGGCCGTCGTGTGGTCACCATCGACGCCCGCCCGATCCTGGCGCGCGGCGGTGGAATCCACTGCATCACGCAGCAGCAGCCGGCGGTGACGCGATGACCGGCGGATTCGACGTGGTCGAGGCATCCATCGCCGACCTCCGGGCGGCGCTCGAGGACGGGCGCGTGACGAGCGTCGGCCTCGTGCAGGCGTACCTCGCCCGCGTCGAGGCCTACGACGCTCCCGGCACCACGACCGCGCTCAACGCCCTCGTCGTGCCGAACCCCGAGGCACTGGACGACGCGCGCGCGTCGGATGAGCGGCGTGCCGCCGGCGCGCTCCTCGGGCCGCTCGACGGCATCCCCTATACGGCGAAGGACAGCTATCTCGCCCGCGGTCTGACCGCAGCCGCCGGATCCCCCGCCTTCGCCGATCTGGTGGCTCAGCACGACGCCTTCGCGATCGAGCGCCTGCGCGCCGGCGGCGCGGTGCTGCTCGGGCTCACGAACATGCCGCCGATGGCGAACGGCGGCATGCAGCGGGGCGTCTACGGTCGTGCCGAGAGCCCGTACAACGCCGCCTACCTCACCGCCGCGTTCGGGTCGGGGTCGTCCAACGGCTCCGGAACGGCGACCGCGGCCTCCTTCGCCGCCTTCGGGCTCGGGGAGGAGACCTGGTCGTCGGGACGCGCTCCGGCTTCGAACAACGCGCTGTGCGCGTACACGCCGTCGCGCGGTGTGATCTCGGTGCGCGGCAACTGGCCGCTGGTGCCGACGATGGACGTCGTCGTGCCGCACACCCGTACCATGGACGACCTGCTCGAAGTGCTCGACGTGATCGTCGCCGACGACGACCAGACCCGCGGAGACTTCTGGCGCGCCCAGCCGTGGGTGCCGATCCCCGCCGCGTCGGAAGTGCGGCCCGCCACGTATGCCGCTCTCGGAATGCCGCAGCCGGATGCCGCGGCCGGCGTCCTCCGCGGGCGCCGCATCGGCGTGCCCCGGATGTACATCAACGCCGATGACCGCGCGGGAAGCGGTGCACGGGTCGGTATCGGCGGGCCGACGGGCCGGCGCATCGAGACGCGCGACAGCGTCATGGCGCTCTGGGAGGCGGCGCGGCGCGACCTCGAAGGTGCCGGCGCTGAGGTCGTCGAGGTCGACTTCCCCGCGGTGTCGAACTACGAAGGCGACCGACCAGGCGCCCCGACGATCGCGACCCGCGGCCTCGTGCCGCCCGAGTACCTGCGGCGCGAGATCATCGATCTGTCGGCATGGGCGTGGGACGACTTCCTCGCGGCGAACGGCGATCCGACGCTGTCGAGCCTGCGCGACGTGGACGGCGCGACGATCTTCCCCGCCCCGGACGGCGCGCTCCCCGACCGCTACACCGGGTTCGACGATGACATCGCCGAGTACCCCGCGTTCGTGCGCGCGCACCCCGTGCACTCCTTCACCGACATCCCCCTGCTCGAGGACGGCCTGCGCGGACTCGAGGAGACGAGGCGTGTCGACCTCGAGGAGTGGATGGACGCGCAGCGACTGGATGCCGTCGTCTTCCCCGCGGTCGCGGACGTGGGTCCGGCGGACATGGACGTGAACGAGGCATCCGCTGATCTGGGGTGGCGCAACGGGGTCTGGGTCGCCAACGGCAACCTCGTGCCGCGACACCTCGGCATCCCGACGGTCACGGTTCCGATGGGGACGATGACCGACATCGGGATGCCGGTGGGTTTGACGTTCGCCGGACGCGCCTACGACGACACTGCGCTGCTTCGCCTGGCCGCGGCCTTCGAGGCAACCGGACGCCGCCGGACGTCGCCGCCGCGGACACCGCCACTGGAGTGAGGCGCACGCCGTCGCTGACGGTTCGGCTAGCGTGACGGGCATGCAGAAGTATCTCGACACCAACCGCGCCAACTGGGATGAGAGGGCGGCGCTCCACGCCGCTCGCAACGGGTTCGGCTACGGAGTGCAGAGGTACATCGAGGACCGTGCGCTGCTCTCGGACGTCGTGCGTTTCGATCGCGAACGCCTGGGCGACGTCGCCGGCCTCCGCACCGTGCACCTGCAGTGCCACATCGGCACCGACACCCTGTCGCTCGCCCGCCTCGGTGCGCACGTGACCGGCCTGGACTTCTCCCCCGTCGCCATCGCGGAAGCGCGCCGGCTCGTGGCCGAGACCGGTGATGCCGTCGACTTCGTCGAGTCGGATGTCGCGGGTGCCTCCGCCGTGCTCGAGCCCGGCTCGTTCGATCTCGTCTACACGGGGATCGGGGCGCTGTGCTGGCTGCCCCGCATCACCGAATGGGCGGAAGTCGTCGCCCGCCTGCTCGCCCCGGGCGGGCGACTCTTCCTCCGCGAGGGCCATCCCATCCTCTGGGCCATGGACGAGCGGCTCGACGACGACCTGCACCTGCGCTTCTCGTACTTCGAGCTCGCCGACCCGATGGAGTGGGACGACGACAGCACCTACGTGCCGACCGACCGGCCGATCGTCGCTTCGAAGACCTACGAGTGGAACCACGGTCTCGGCGAGGTCGTGACCGCGCTCCTCGGAGCGGGGCTCCAGATCACCGGGCTCGTCGAGCACGACAGCGTGCCGTGGGAGGCCCTACCCGGACAGATGCAGGAGCGCGCCGACGGTGAATACGCGCTGGCCGAGCACCTGGGCGTCGCCCCGCTCAGCTATACGCTGCAGGCCCGCAAGCCGGACTGACGCGGTCGTACTCGGCGCGATCGGTCGGGGAGACAGGCGCGGAACGCGGGTCAGCGCTCGAGCACCACCGCGAGGCCCTGGCCGACGCCGATGCAGATCGCCGCGACGGCGACGCCGCCGCCGCGCCTCGCGAGCTCATGCGCCGCGTGGCCGATGATGCGCCCACCGGACGCCCCGAGCGGGTGCCCGATCGCGATCGCTCCGCCGTGGATGTTCACGATCTCGGGGTCGAGGTCGGGCCATCCCTGCAGGCACGCGAGGCTCTGCGAGGCGAACGCCTCGTTCAGCTCGACGACGTCCACATCGGCCCAGGTCCGGCCCGCCCGCGCGAGTGCGCGATTGGCGGCCTCGACCGGCGCGACCCCGAACACGTCCGGGTCGTTGCCGAACACACCGCGCCCGGCGATGCGGGCGAGAGGTTCGGCGTCGAGCGCGCCTTCGGCGCCGAGCAGCACGGCGGACGCGCCGTCGTTGATCGACGACGAGTTGCCGGCGGTCACGGTGCCGTCCGCGGCGAAGAGCGCCTTGAGCGCCCCGAGCGATGCCGGCGTGCCGCCGTCGCGGATGCCCTCGTCGCGCTCGAGCTCGGCCCCGGGAACCTGCACGATCTCGCCGTCGTAGACACCTGCGGCCCACGCTTCGGCGGCGAGCCGGTGGCTGCGCAGGGCGAACTCGTCCTGCGCCTCCCGCGAGATGCCGTAGATCGTGGCGAGCTTCTCCGCTGATTCGCCGTTGCTGATCGTCCACTCCTTCGGAAGCGCCTTGTTCGTCATGCGCCAGCCGATCGAGGTGTTCCACATCGTCTGGTTGCCGACGGCGGGCCAGGCCTTCGGCGACTTCTCCACCACGAACGGGGCGCGGCTCATCGACTCGACACCACCCGCGAGGATCACCGACGCATCGCCGACCTCGATCGCGCGGGACCCCTGGATCACGGCCTCCACGGCCGATCCGCAGAGCCGGTTGACCGTCACGCCCGACACCGTCGTCGGGAAGCCTGCCAGCAGCGCCCCGAATCGTGCGACGTCCCTGTTGTCCTCGCCCGCCTGATTGGCATCGCCGAAGATGACGTCCTCGATGCGGGCGGGGTCCAGGCCCGTGCGCTCGACGGCGGCGCGCATCACGAGGGCGGCGAGGTCGTCGGGGCGCACCCCCGACAGCGCACCGGCGGCCCGACCGAACGGCGTGCGGACGGCGTCGTAGATGAAGGAGCCGGTCATGTCAGGATTCCTTTCCAGCGGATGCCGCGGCATCCGCTTCTCGCAGGGTGAGTCCGGTGAGCGCCGAGAGCGATGCGGCTGTGTTGTCGCCGAACGCCTCGCGCACCGTGAAGCCCTCGGGGGTGACGTCGAAAATCGCATGGTCGGTGTAGACGCGCGTGACGCAGCCGACGCCCGTGAGCGGGTACGTGCACGCGGCGACGAGCTTGGACGAGCCGTCCTTGGCGAGGAGGTCGGTCATGACGTAGACGTCTTTCGCGCCGATGGCGAGGTCCATCGCACCTCCCACGGCCGGGATGGCGCCCGGCGCGCCGGTCGACCAGTTGGCGAGGTCGCCGTGCTCCGACACCTGGAACGCGCCGAGCACGCACACGTCGAGGTGTCCACCGCGCATCATCGCGAACGAGTCCGCGTGATGGAAGAACGCGCTTCCGGCGAGCTCCGTCACCGGCTGCTTGCCGGCGTTGATCAGGTCAGGGTCGATCCGCCCTGCCGCCGGCTTCGGGCCCATGCCCAGCATCCCGTTCTCGGTGTGCAGGATGATCTCGAGGCCATCGGGGAGGAAGTCCGCGACGAGGGTGGGCGCCCCGATGCCCAGGTTGACGATCGCCCCTTCGGGGATGTCGGCTGCGATCTTCGCGGCCAGCTGGTCGCGCGGGATGCGGGTGGGCGCGGATGCGCCGGATGCCTCGGACGCCGGTGTCGTGGTCATGAGGATGCCTCCCGCAGATCGCCTTCGATGGATACGCCGCCGACGAACTCGCCGTCGGCGAGCCAGCGTCGCTCCCCCACCGCGACGACTCGGTCGACGAAGATGCCGGGGGTGATGACGGTCTCGGGGTCGATCGCGCCGAGCGGCACGACCTCGTCGACCTGCGCGATCGTGGTCGTCGCGGCGGACGCCATGATCGGGCCGAAGTTGCGGGCCGTCTTGCGGTACACGAGGTTTCCCCAGCGGTCGGCTCTCAGCGCGCTGATGAGGGCGAAGTCGGCGCGGATCGGGTATTCGAGCACGTACCGGCGGCCGTCGATCGTGCGCTCCTCTTTGCCTTCGGCGAGTTCGGTGCCGACGCCCGTCGGGCTGAAGAAGGCACCGATGCCCGCTCCCGCGGCGCGGATGCGCTCGGCGAGGTTCCCCTGGGGAACGATCTCGAGCTCGATCTCGCCCGCCCGGTACAGCCGGTCGAACACCCACGAGTCGGACTGCCGCGGGAACGAGCAGATGATCCGGCGGACGCCGCCGGTGGCCAGCAGGGCAGCGAGACCGGTGTCGCCGTTACCGGCGTTGTTGTTGATGATCGTCAGGTCGCGCGCTCCGCGGGCGATCAGCGCGTCGATGAGTTCGACGGGCTGGCCCGCGCGGCCGAAGCCGCCGATCATGACCGTGGCGCCGTCGGGGATGTCGGCGACGGCGGTCGCGGCATCCGTCACTGTCTTGTCGATCATGCAGCCTCCGTCGGCTTGTGTTCGCCCTGCGAACGACTGTGCGCTATGCGTCCATCATAGAGCATGGCGCGGTGATGCGACAGGGTGCTCGGCCGCGTTCTAGGGCTCGAGCGAGAGGGTCGGTGAGATCGGCACGATGTCCTCGCGCAGCCGGATGATCTCGAGGGCGTGGTCGCGCAGACGCACGTCTTCGGCGGTCTGCGGTTGCCACGTCGGCACCGGCAGCGCGACACCGCCCGCACCGGGGACGACGAACACGCTCATGCAGACGGTCGTCAGCGTCCACTCGTGCGGGCGGCGCGGATCGGCCGTCGACACCCTGATGCTGAGGTGCATACTGTGCGGTCCGGTGTAGATCAGCCGTGCGTCCACCTCGACCAGATCGCCGATGCGCACCGGGGCGAAGAAGTGGATGCCGCCCGAGTACACCGCGATCGCATGGTCGGCGTCGGGACTCCCGCCCATCCAGCCGACGGCACAGGCGAAGGCGGCCTCGTCGATCCAGCGCATCACCGTGCCGCCGTGGGCCTTGCCTCCCCAGTTGACGACGCCGGGCGGCACGAGGAAGCGCAGCACCGTGCGCGGTGCGCGCCCGGAGTCGGTGTAGTCCTCCGCGAGCATGCGGCGTTTGATCTCGGTGCGTGCGGGGATGCGCTCGATCGCTCCCGCGGCGAGCTTGCGATCGGACCGGCTCGCGGGGGTCCACGCGGGAACCGACGTCGGGTGCCCCTCCGCGTCCTTCGCGACGAAGACGAGGATGCACGTGGTCGCCGGCGTGTATGTGCGGGAACTCGGGTCGGCGGACGAGACCGTCACCACGACGTGCATGCTCGACCGACCGGTATGGATCAGGCGCGCCTGCACCTCGATCAACGTGCCCGGCATGATCGGCCGGCGATGGCGCACATTGCCGACGTAGGCCGTCACGCAGTATGCGCCCGACCATCCGACCGCGCAGGCGTACCCCGCCTTGTCGATCCACTCCATCACGCTGCCCGCGGCGATCGCTCGACCTCCGACCGCCGTGTCGGCCGGAGTGGACATGAACCGCAGCGTGATGCGGTCGTCACCCCCCGCCGTCGCCGAAACGGGCGGGGGCGTCGACGCCGTCGAAGGTGCGCTCACGGCGCCAGCATAGAGCCCGGCGGTCCTTCGGGCGTGCGGGCGATGTGCCACCCTGATGCCATGGCGAATTCGGCGTCGGGCGACTCCGCGGTGGAGCGTCTGGTGCGCATCCTCGAGACGTTCGACGCGGAGCGCACCGTCCAGACGTCCGCGCAGATCGGCCGCCGCGCCGGGCTGCCGTCCTCGACGGCTCACCGCCAGGTCGACGCGCTCGTCGTGGCCGGGCTGCTCGAGCGCGACGACGAGCACCGCGTACGTCTGGGAATGCGCCTGTGGGAGCTCGCCCTGCGCGGGTCGGCGGCGCTGCGGCTCCGCCAGGCCGCTCTTCCTCATATGGAGCGCGTGCAGTCCGTGGTGCGCGAACACACCCAGCTCGCCGTTCTCGAGCAGGACGAGGCTCTCTTCCTGGAGCGGCTGTCGCATCCCGAGGCGGGGGCGAACATCACGCGGGTCGCGGGGCGGCTCCCCCTGCACGCCTCCTCCTCCGGCCTCGTTCTGCTGGCGTTCGGGCCGCCCGACCTCGTCGAGCGCGTGCTCTCCGCACCGCTCGTACGGCTGGCGCCCGACACGATCACGGATGCCGCAACCCTTCGTCGCGCGCTGGCCGACGCGCGACGGCTCGGCCACGTCGTCGCGCCGGGCTCGATCGAGGCGGTCTCGACCGGCGTCGCCGTCCCGGTCCAGGATGAGACCGGGGAGGTCGTGGCGGCGTTGTCCGTCGTGCTCCCCCGCGAGATGCCGACCGCTGCAGCGCTCGAGCAGTTGACGGCGGCGGCCGCGGGCATCCGCACCGGCCTCGCTTCGGATCGACGCTGAGCGCCTCCGGGCGCGGCCGCGGGCGGTCGGTGATCGGGAAGGGCGGCCACGAATCTTTCTCATTGAATGGGAACCAGCACAGCGAACGCCGTCGCGCGACGGCACACTGAATCCGAGGCATCCGCTCGTCCGTCGAAGGAGACGATCATGAACGACATCACGCGCACCCGCGTCGCGATCATCGGCGCCGGCCCCGCGGGGCTGCTGCTCTCGCATCTGCTGGCCAACGCCGGCATCGACTCGGTCGTGATCGACCAGCGCACCCGCGCCGAGATCGAGAGCACGATCCGTGCGGGCATCCTCGAGCAGGGCACCGTCGAGGTGCTCAGCCAGTCAGGGGCGTCCGAGCGGGTGCTCGTCGACGGTCAGCGCCACGACGGCATCGAGCTGCGCTTCTCCGGCGAGGGCCACCGTATCGATTTCGCTGAGACCGTCGGTCGCGGCGTCTGGCTCTACCCGCAGCACGAGGCGCTGAAGGATCTCATCGCGACCCGTCTCGCCGCCGGCCAGGACCTGCGCTTCGGGGTCACCGCCGACCGGGTCGAGGGTGCGGAGACCGACCGACCGACGGTGCACGCGACAGATGCCGAAGGCCGGCCGTTCGCGATCGAGGCCGAGTTCGTCGTCGGCGCCGACGGCTCGCGCAGCGTGGCCCGCGCGGTGGTGACGGGGTCTTCCACCGGCGGATACTTCCGCGAGTACCCGTTCGCGTGGTTCGGCATCCTCTGCGAGGCGCCGCCGAGCGCGCCCGAGCTGATCTACAGCAATTCCCCGAACGGCTTCGCGCTGATCAGCCAGCGGAGCGCGACCGTGCAGCGCATGTATCTGCAGTGCGATCCGAACCTCGACCCGAACTCGATGAGCGAGCGCGAGATCTGGGATGCTCTGCAGGCGAGCGTCGACGGGCACGAGCTGATCGAGGGACCGATCTTCCAGCGCGACGTGCTCCGGTTCCGGAGCTTCGTCGCCCACCAGCTTCTGCGCGGACGGGTGGCCCTCATCGGCGACGCCGCCCATACGGTGCCTCCCACGGGCGCCAAGGGGATGAACCTCGCGGTCGCGGATGTCGTCCTGCTCGACCAGGCCCTGCGCGCACTCCTGCTCGAGGGCGATTCGCGCGCGATCGAAGCCTTCCCCGAGGTGGCCCTGCGCCGCATCTGGAAGGCGCAGCACTTCTCGTGGTGGATGACGAGCATGCTGCACGTCGGGCCGGATGCCTCGGACTTCGACCGGCTCCGCCAGACGGGCGAGCTGCGATCCGTGGTGGAGTCCGAAGCCGGACGCACCTATCTGGCCGAGGCGTACACGGGCTGGCCGCTGGCGAGCCTGTAGCCGCGGCATCCGGGGCGGGACGGGCCTCCGACCGAGATCAGAGCTCGTCGGCGAAGACCTCGGACGCGATGCGGTAGGCGGTGTTGGCCGCCGGCACGCCGGAGTAGACCGCGCTCTGCAGGATCACCTCGCGGATCTCATCGAGCGAGAGCCCGTTGCGGCGCGCCGCCTTGAGGTGCATCGCCAGCTCCTCGTGGTGCCCGTGGGCGATGAGGGACGACAGCACCGCGACCGAGCGCGATCGCCGATCGAGGCCCGGCCGCGACCAGACGTCGCCCCACGCGACCCGCGTGATGAAGTCCTGCCAGTCGCTCGTCAGCGCGTTCGCCGCCGCGGTCGATCGCTCGACGTGGGCGTCCGAGAGCACCTCGCGACGCACCGCCATGCCCTGGTCGTATCGCTCCTCGTCGCTGAGCCCTGCGCCTGCGGGTCGCATCACGCCTCTTCCTTCGTCAAGAACGCGAGCAGAGCGGATGCCACGGCCTCGGGCTGCTCGGCGGGTGGCAGGTGCGCCGCACCGGCGATGCGCGTGACACTCCCGCGCTGCACACCGTCGGCGATCTCGACGGCCTTCTCCTCGGGCGCGACCTTGTCGAACTCGCCCCACACGGCGTCGATCGGCGGAGCGATGTCGCTGAGCTCATCGCGCACGTCGTAGGCGGCCAGCGCGCCGCAGCACAGCGCGTAGCTCTCGTCGTCGGCGTCCTGCAGAGCGTGCAGCAGTCGGCCGGACAGCTCGGGCCGGTTCGCGACGGAGTCGGGTGCGAACCAGCGCTCGGCCGACGAGATGATGAGCGATGACGTCGACTGCGCGCGCACCTGGTTCGCCCGCTCGAACCAGCCGAGCGGCTCGCCGAGCTTCGCACCCGACGCCAGGATCGCGGCGCGCTCCACCAGTGACGGGTGCCGGAGCGCGAGCATGAGTCCGGTCGCACCGCCGAGGGAGACGCCGGCGTACAGCACCGAGCTCTCTCCCAGGTCGCGGACGCCGCCCGCGACCGCGTCGGCGAGCTCTTGAACACTGAAGGGCTCGACCGTTCCCGGCGACGCGCCGTGGCCGGGCAGGTCCCATGCCGTCACGCGCAGGCGTCCCGACAGCAGCGGGATCACGTCTTCCCAGAGGATGGTCGACGTGCCGAGCGACGGGCCCAGCACGACGAGCGGCGCGTCGGCCGGACCCACGACGGGAGTGAAGGCGAGTTCGGGAACGGTCATGGCGTCTCCTGGTCGGGCGCGGAGTGGGGGGCGGCCTCGGGCACGCCATCGGCTGCGGCACCCGTCTCCGGGTCCGTCTCCGGAACGGGGTCGGGGGATGCCGCGAGTCCCAGGTAGTGCGAAGGGTCGAGCAGCTCGTCGACGTCGATTCCATCGGACTCGGGCAACGCGCGCACGAGCTCGCCCAGGTCGGTACCGCGGGATGCCTCCGCGACGATCTCGGCGAGACGCCCGGCCCCGATCAGCGGCGTCAAGACGATCGACAGTCGCTCGGCGACGATCAGTCCGCGCGTGAGTCGCAGGTTGCGGGCGACGGCGTCATGGTCGACGCGGAGTTCCGAGAGAAGCGCTGCCGCATGCGACGACGCACCGAGCGTCAGGCGCAGCAGCTCGCGGAGCGTGGGCCACTCGGCGTGCCACGCACCGTCGGGGCGCTCGTCGACGGCGAGTGCCGATGCGAGGTGCAGGGTCGCCCCCAGCTGGGGGGCGCGGATCGCCGCAGAACGCAGGAGCACGGACACCGTCGGGTTCTGCTTCTGCGGCATGGCGGACGAGCCCCCACCGACGCCCTCGGACACCTCGGCGATCTCGGTGCGCGACAGGGTCGCGACATCCGCGGCCATCTTGCCGATCGCGTCCAGGACCTGCACGAGGGCGTCGCCGAGTTCTGTCACCGGCCAGCGGGACGTGTGCCACGGGGCGTCGGGAGCTGCGAGGCCGAGCTGACGGGCGAACGCCGCCGGCAGCTGTTCGGCGCGCTCCCGGCCGCCGATCTCGACGAACGACGCGAGGGTGCCGCCCGCTCCTCCGAGCTGGGCGGGAAGCGCTGCGCGGGCTGCTTCGAGCCGGTCGTAGGCCCGCGTCAGCGCGCGCCCCCACCCGAGCGCGCGCCACCCGATGGTCGTCGGGACGGCGTGCTGCGTGAGGGTGCGCGCGGCGGCGGGCTCGTCGGGGTTCGCCTCGAGGAAACCCGCGATCCAGCCCTGGGCGTGCTGGAGGTGCACGAGGATCGCGGTCGCTGCGCGCTCGGCGACGTGCATGAGGGCGGAATCGAGGACATCCTGGCTGGTCGCGCCCCGGTGGATCCACCCGCGCGATTCTGCGGGGACGCGCTCCTTCAGGAGGCCGACGAGGGGGATGACAGGATTGCCGCCGGCCACCGACGCGCGAGCCAGATCGGCCGCGTCCAGCCCGTGCTCGCGACAGGTGCGCCCGACACCGCGCCAGCCCAGCGCCGTCGAGAGGTCGTCGGCCACCGCCGACGGGGCGACCTCGAGCGCGGCGTAGGCCCGGACGAGGGCGACCTCGGCCGTGACGAGCGCGTCCAAGATCGCAGCATCCGCCACCATGTCATCGATGCCCACGGTGACGGGCGAGATCAGTCCGACATCGAAGGGCTCCGGCGGCGAAGCCGTCCGCGGGGGCGTCGGCGCCGATCCGTCGTCAGAACTCAAGGAACACGGTCTCCTTATCGCCCTGCAGCCGGATGTCGTGCCGCAGGTTCCCGTCAGGGGTGCGGGTTGCGATGAGCGTAGCGCGCTCGTCCGCGCCGAGCGACGACAGCAGCGCGTCGGCGCTGCGGAGTTCCTCGTGCTCGGGCAGATAGATGCGCGTGATCAGCTTGTCGGGGAGGCCGCGGGCGAAGACGATCACCGAGAAGAACGGCGCCTTCCCGTCGGTGGGCCCGGGGTTGCGGGTGAAGAACTCGTAGTGGCCGTCGTCGGTGGTCGCAGCGCGGCCGAACCCCGTGAACGTGTGGTCGTCGCGACGGAACGCGCCGCGCTCGCGCGACACGTCGCCGTTCTCGTCGGCACCCCAGATCTCGATCACCGCGTCGGGGATCGGGTTGCCGGCGCCGTCGTAGACCGTGCCGCCGAGCACGACCGAGCCGGGGCTGTGCGGAAACACGACCTGGTGCTTCTTGTCGTAGTCGAGACCGAACGCGAAGAACGGACCGACGGTCTGACCGCCCGTTGCGGCCAGCGGCGACGCGCCGAGGGAGGGGTGGGGCTGGCGGGTCATGCGTGGTCCTCCTCGGGCTCGAACCAGGTCGCGTCGGGACCGTCGACGACGATGTCGAAGCGGTAGCCCATCGAGAACTCCGGCACCGACAGGTCGTGGTCGTACAGTCCGATGAGCGCGTCACGGTCCTTCTGGCGCCAGATGGTGTTGTAGATCGGGTCGAGCGGGAACAGCGGGTCGCCCGGGAAGTACATCTGCGTCACGAGCCGCTGGGTGAACCCGCTGCCGAAGACCGAGAAGTGGATGTGCGCGGGACGCCACGCGTTGACGTGGTTCTTCCAGGGGTACGCGCCCGGCTTGATCGTCGTGAACTTGTACTCACCGTCGTCGTTCGTCACGACGCGTCCGGCACCGGTGAAGTTCGGGTCGAGGGGAGCGGGATGCTGGTCGCGCTGGTGGATGTAGCGTCCGGCGGCGTTGGCCTGCCAGATCTCCACGAGCTGATTGGCGAGCGGGCGACCCCAGGAATCGAGCAGTCGGCCCTGCACGGTCATGCGCTCACCCTGCGGCTCGCCCATGTGCTGCAGCGTCAAGTCGGCCTCGATGGCCGCGACGTCGCGCTGACCGAACGCCGGCGAGAACAGCTCGATCGTCTCGGGATCGACCAGGCGCGGGTTCTTCGTCGGGTGCCGCAGGATGCTCGAGCGGTAGGGCGGGAAGTCGTGCAGGGAGGTGCGGACGTATTCGCCGGAATCATCGCGCGCTTGTGCGGCCGCGTGCGTGTCGACGATCTCCTGCGTGATCTCGCCCTGCGAGACCTGCACGGGCGTCGCGAGCAAGGACTCGGGAGCGGCGGCCCGCGCGGGCTGCTCGAGCACGACGGAGGACGAGAACGCCTCCTCGGTGCGCGAAGTGAATGCCGGCGGATCGGATTCAGGGGAAGTCATGGGTCTCCTTCGACGGATGCTACGACCCAGCGTCACACGTCGAGCCCCGGCATCCCAGGCCTGTGTCCCACTGGATGGGATCGAGAGGCGTCGAGGCCGGGTGCCGCGGCCGCGTCAGTCTCGCGCGAGGTCGCGCGCGATGTCACGGGCGGCGGCGACCACCAGCGGGCCGAGCCGGCGCTCGTCGGCGCGGGCGAGATGCGTCACCACTCCGACGGCGGCGAGCGGGAGCCCGTCGATCGCAGGGAGCGCCGCGGCGATCGAGACGTTGCCGAGCGTCATCTCCTGCCGCGTCGTCGCGAAGCCCCGGGCCCGGGCATGCGCGATCTCATCGCGGAGCGGCACGACGTCGACGATCGAGTAGACGGTCTCGCGTTCGAACGTGCGCTGGAAGAACGCATCGAGCCAGTCGTCCTCCTGCTGGGCGAGAAGCGCTTTGCCGACGCCCGTGGTGTGCAGCGGATGGCGACCGCCCATGCGACTGAGGGTGGGGATGGAGTTCGGCCCGGTCACCCGTGCGACATACAGAGCCTCTGCCGTCGCCGGGTCGGGCGAGCTGAGCACGGCGATGTGCACGTTCTCTCCGCTCGCCTCGTAGAGACGCAGCACGTGCGGCAGGGCGTGCTCGCGCAGACGCATCGACACGGGCGCGAGCTCGCCCATCTCCCAGAGGCCCGTTCCGATCGTGAAGCCGCCGTCGGCGGTGCGGTCCAGCAGCCCGAGCCCGGCGAGCTCGGCGGCGAGGCGATGGGCCGTCGAGCGCGGCAGGCCGGTGCGGTGACCGAGGTCGGCGGCGCTCAGTGAATCGTCGTCGGCGCCGAAGGCACGGAGCATCCGCGCGGCTCGGGAGAGCACGCCCTCCCCTCCCGCGGCGTCGTCGGTCATGGCGAGCTCCTCACCAGCCGAGGCTATCGAACCACCGCGGGAAACCTCGGGGCCGGACCCGCGCATCCCGGGGCCACGAGAGTCCACTCCTGCCCCGCGGCTCCTGCAGTCGGCGAGCGGGGACGGGTGGATCTGGGGCGGGCGGATGACGACCGCCCGCCTGACACGGACGACGAAGGGCCGGAGCATCATGCGCCCCGGCCCTCCGACCGCGTCTCAGCGGGAGACGATCAGCCGAACGTCTCGGCCGTCGCGTACCCCTTGCCGTTGTACTTCTGCACCTGCACCTGCGACACGGCGGGCTTGCCGTCCTGCGTCGTGTCGATGACCGAGCCCTCGAGCATGAAGGGCGCGGAGTAGTCCGTGATGCCCTCGAGCGCCGTCATGAAGCTCTCGCGGGTGGGCTCCTCCATCTTCTGGAAGGCCTGATCGAGCGTGGCCGCACCGATCCAGCTCCACACGCAGTGCGGGAACGCGGGTACGCCGTCCTGCGTGGTGTATTCCGCGATCGCGTCGAGGAAGGCCTTGCCCTCGTCGCTCTCCTGGAAGGCCGGGCTCTGCGGCGACTGCGCGAACGCGACCGAGTAGATGCCGGGGAAGGCCGCGCCACCGCCGGGCTCGAGGATTGCGGTGGGGCTCGACGTGTTCGACGGCAGGAACCAGCTCGGCAACCAGCTCAGAGCCTGCGCCTTCTGCAGCGACGAGATCACGAGCGGGGTGATCGACATCGCGTTGAAGAAGACGTCGGCTCCGCTCGACGCGAGCTCGGTGATCTGCGCGTCGACGGACGCGTCGGTCGCCTCGTAGGTCAGCTCCTTGACGATGGTGATGTTGGAGGCACCGGAGATCGCCTCTTTGAAGCCCTCGACATAGCCCTTGCCGTAGTCGTCGTTCTGCGACAGGATCGCGACCTTGTGCTCGGTGGAGTCGCTCGCCAGCAGCTCGCCGAACGCGCCGCCCTCCTGCTGGTAGATCGGAACGAGCCCGAGCTGCTCGGGGCTCTCGGCGCGGTCGCTGAAGAGCGGGTCGCCGGTCATCACGAGCACCTGCGGCACGCCTTCGTCGATCGCGGCCTCGCGCCAGGCGCGGTTCGTCGGTGTTCCGAGGCCCAGCCCGGCCGCGAAGACGCCGTCCGACACCATCTGCTGGAAGTTCGCGAGCGCCTTCTGCGGGTCGTAGCCGTCGTCGTAGGTCTTGAGCTCGACCGTGCGGGTCTTGCCGTCGCCGAACTCGATGCCGCCCTCGGCGTTCTTCACGCCGAAGTACGCCTTCGCGCCGTCGACGGTGCAGTTGCCCGGGCCGGCCGTGGCGCCGGTGAGCGGCGTCGTGATGCCCAGGGTGATGCTCGTGTCGGTGATGCCGGGGCTCGTCGCCGCCGCGCCGCCGCTCGCGTCGCCACCGCTTCCGCCGCCGCCCTCGCGGGAGCAGCCCGCGAGGGCGAGGGCGACGATCGAGGTCATCGCGACGATGCTGACGACCCCCTTTGCTGTCTTTCGCATTCTCATGCTGAGCCTTGCCTCTCTGTGTTCTCGGGTCCCTCCGCGGACGAGCCCGTCTTCGGACCCTGCGGCGGAGCGGTCTGTGCGGCGTCGGCGGCGGTTCGCGAAGAACCGCCGGTCGAACGTCGGGTGAGTCGTCGGATGACGCGCGGAAGGCTCACAAGCCCTCCGGGCAGCACGAACAGGACCACCAGGAGGATGATCCCCTGGCTGATCATCGTCAGGTTCGGGTCGACGAGATTCGTTGCCTGCGGCACCAGGACGTAGTACGCCCCGCCGATGAGCGACCCGACGATGCTGCCGGCACCGCCGATCACCATGGCGGCCAGCAGGCTGATCGAATGGCCGAAGCTGAGCGTCTCGGGCGACGTGTACTGAACGGCCACCATGTAGAGGAAGCCGCTGACACCGCCGAAGAGCGAAGCGATCGTGAAGGCCAGCACCTTGTACCGGTAGGGCGAGACGCCCATCGACGAGGCGACCGACTCGTTCTCCTTGACGATCGCGAGCGCGCGGCCGTACTTGCCGTTGACGAAGTTGCGCGCCAGCAGGAACGACACGGCGCCGATCGCCAGCACGATGTAGAACTGCCATTGGTCGTCGTAGAGGCCGGTCCATTCCGGGGCGTCCGAGAATCTCGCCGACGTGCCCTGCGAGCCGCCGGTGACATCGGACAGTCGCTTCGCGAGCGGGACGCCCACGATCGGCAGCGCGATCGTGACCATCGCGATCGCGAGACCGCCCAGACGGGCGGCGGCCAGAGCGATCAGAAGCCCCGCCACGGCCGGGATGAGGCACGCCGCGATCAGCACGAGTGCGATGTTCCACCCCTCGTTCACGCCGTACGCGGTGACGTACGCGCCGAGGCCGAGGAAGAAGATCTGGCCGAGGTTCACCTGGCCGCCGTAGCCCATCACGATGTTCAGGCCCAGCACGGCGACCGCGTAGACCCCGATGCGGATGAGCGTCTGGTTCGCGAACTGCGGCAGCACGAGGGGCGCGATGATGAGCGCGATGACCACGAGGGCGGTGATCGTCCACCGCACCCACGGCCGCCGGAGGGGGGCGGATGCCGCGGGTCGAGGCATCCGCGATGTCGTTGTCGTCGTCGAGTCGGCCATCAGACGCGCACCACCGTTTTGCGGCCGAAGAGGCCCTGGGGTCGGAAGATCAGGACCACGAAGATGAGGATGAAGGGCACCGCGATCTTGAGGTCGTAGCCGATGAACGGGACGTACACGGCGGCGAGGTTCTCGAGCACGCCGATCGACCAGGCGGCGACCACCGCTCCGAGCGGCGAGGACAGCCCGCCGAGGATCACGGCCGCGAGCGCGTAGACGAGGGCGGTGTCGAGCATTCCGGGCGTCAGCGTGAGCTGGGGGGCGACGAGCGTCCCGGCGACCGCGCCGAGCGACGCCGCCAGGCCCCAGCCGACCATCAGCAGGCGACCGACCGGCAGGCCGGAGAAGGCTGCCGACTCGGGGTTGATGGCGACGGCCCGCAGCGCCAGGCCGAGCTTCGTCTTCTGGAAGAGCAGCTGGAGCACCAGCATGATCGCGACGATCGTGAGGATGGTTCCGAGTGAGCGCCAGCTGATGACGGCGCCGAGCACGTTGATGCTGTCGAGGGGGAAGAGCGAGGGGAACTGGCGGTTGTTGTAGCCCCAGATCCAGGCGCAGATACCCGTGATGAGGGTCAGGATGCCGATCGTGACCACGACCGCCGTGTCGGGGTCGCCGCGCTCGAACCGGCGCACGAGCGTGCGCTCGATGAGTCCGCCGAGGAAGAACGACACGATGACGGTGAGGAGGATCGCGAGGACGACCGGAAGGCCGAACTGCACGAACACGTAGGCGATGTAGGCCGACAGCACCGCGATGCCGCCCTGCGCGAAGTTGATGAGCCCGGTGGCCTGGTTGACGAGCACGATCGCGAGGGCCAGGGCCGCGTAGATCGAACCGGTCGACAGTCCGTCGATGATGAGCTGGATGAAAGTGCCCACGCGTCAGCCTCCCAGGTAGGCGCGGCGGATCTCGTCCATGCCTTTGAGTTCGGCCGAGGTGCCGGTCAGCGCGTTGCGACCGGTCTCGAGCACGGTGGCGGTGTCGACGAGCGTGAAGGCGAGGTTGGCGTTCTGCTCGACGATCAGCATCGCGATGCCCGACTCCCGGCGCAGACGGCCGATCGCCTGGTAGACGGACTGGGCGGTGCTCGGAGCGAGTCCCAAGGACGCCTCGTCCAGCAGCATCAGCCGGGGCCGCGCCATGATCGCCCGTCCGACCGCGAGCATCTGCTGCTCGCCCCCGGAGAGCGCCGCGGCACTCGAGGTGATGCGGTCCTGCAGCTGCGGGAAGAGGTCGAGACAGTAGTCGATGTCGGTCGCGATCGCCTTGCGGTCCTTGCGCAGGTAGGCCCCGACGCGGAGGTTCTCGCGCACGGTGAGCTGGGTCAGGGTCCCCCGGCCCTCGGGAACGTGGGCGATCCCGAGCGCGGCGACGCGGTCGGGACCCAGTCCGCGGATGTCGCGTCCGTCGAAGCGCACGGTTCCCCCCGCGCGCACGGTGCCGCTGATCGCGCGCAGGGTCGTCGTCTTGCCGGCGCCGTTGGCGCCCAGGATGCCGACGGCCCCGCCGTCGGGGACCTCGAGTGAGACGCTCTCCAGCACCTGGACCGGACCGTAGAACGCGGTGACGTCGACCAGTTCAAGCAGCGTCATCGGTCGCGTCCTTCCCGATGTAGGCCTCGATCACGCGCGGGTCGGCCTGGGCCTGGGCGGCGGTCCCCTCCATGAGGGTGCGACCGTGGTCGAGCACGAGCACGCGGTCGGTGAGGGCGGCGATCAGCCCCATGTGGTGCTCCACGATGATGACCGTGATGTCGTCTTCGACGCGCAGGCGCTTGATCGTGACGATGAAGCTCTCGACCTCGCCGTGCGAGAGCCCGGCGGCGGGCTCGTCGAGCAGCAGCAGCGACGGCTTCAGCAGCAGTGCCCGGCACAGCTCGATGCCTTTGTGCAGCCCGTGGCTGAGCTCGTCGGCCGGCAGGTCGGCGGCCCACGCGAGGTTCGTGCGCTCGAGGAGCGTCATCGCCTCGGCGCGCAGTTCGCGCTCGGACCTCGTCGTGCGGGGCAGCCGCACCGACCAGGCGAGCGGACCGCCGGGCAGACGCGTGTGGGCTCCGAGCAGGACGTTCTCGAGCACGGTGGCCTTCAGCTGCAGCGCGGGATGCTGGAACGTGCGCGCCAGCCCGTGGTGTGCGAGCTTGGCGGGGGCCAGTCCCATCACCTCGGTGTCGTCGATCGTGATCGATCCACTCGTCGGCTTGTAGTGACCACTGATGCAGTTGAACAGCGACGTCTTGCCGGCGCCGTTGGGGCCGACGAGCCCGAAGACCTCGCCGGGCTCGACCTGGAACGACACCTCTTGCAGCACTTTGATCCCCCCGAAGCGGAGGTTCACATCGTGCAGTGTCAGGCGGGCGGCCATGCCTCACCTCTCCTCATGGCGTCATTGCGGGGGGCGACGGTGCGGGACGGCGGACAGGTCCACGTCCGCTTCTGCACGACGCTAGAGATCGCAGACGAGATTGTCAACGATTTTGCACCGAGTTCTGGCAATGGTTCCCTCTTCGTGATCTGACGGCTTTGTCGGATGCCTCGACCGTAGACGCCCGTCATCGGCCGGGTGCCGGGACTTCTGTTCAACGGAAGTCGCCACGCTTAGGATCGGGAGCGACGGGCCGATCCCGTCGCAGATGACGACGAGGTCAGCGGGAGGAACACTCATGGCACGGGCATCCGACGGGCAGACCGTGCTGAGCAAGCACCTCCGAGTGCTCGGCGCATTCGAAGCCGCCGTCCCCTTCCTGACGCTGACCGAGATCGCCGATCGCGCCGACCTGGCGCCGTCCAGCGCCCACCGGATCGTGGGCGAACTCGAGCACGAGGGACTGCTGGAGCGCCTGCCCGACCGCACGTACCGGCTCGGCGTGCGCCTGTGGGAGCTCGCGTGCCGCACTCCCGGCGCGCTCGGGCTGCGGGAACTCGCCCGCCCCTTCCTGCAGGCCGTGCACGCGCGCGTGCGGCAGCACGCCCAGCTGGGGGTGCTCAGCGGTACCGGGGTGCTCTTCCTCGATCGACTCTCCGCGCGCGACGCCGTCGTGAACGCGACGCTCATCGGCGGGCGCATCCCCCTGCACGCCTCCTCAAGCGGACTCGTGCTGCTCGCGCATGCCGGCCCGGAGGTGCTGGCCGCGATCCTGGCCGAACCGCGCGAGCGCTACACGTCCCACACCCTGACCACCGAACGCGATCTGCTCGCCGCGTTGCGGACCGTGCGCGCGCGCGGGTGGGCTGTCTGCGACGGCCACATCCACGAGGAGTCCCGCGGCATCGCCGTGCCGATCCGCGGCGCTCATCACGATGTCATCGCCGCGCTCAGCGTCGTGGTGGCCAACGACGGGACCGACCCGCTCCCCCACATCGAGCTCCTCACGCGTGCCGCGCGTGACGTCGGCGCCGCGATGCGCGCTGCCTATCTTCCCGAGGGACACCCCGAGGCGCTTCCCGGCGGCCGCTTCCGGCCACTGGTCACATCGTCGACGCGCTCGATGGAGTACTTCGAGTCGCGGGGTGGCGCCGCCTGACGCGGAGCGCCCGCCTGCGCATCAGATGCGCGCGCGATCCCAGGTGTCGCCCGAGTAGCTCAGGACGAAATAGCCGATGAGCGAGAACAGCCACAGGAGGAACACCGAGAACAGCGCCCCGTGGCCGAAGGCCCGCCCGAGTCGCAGCGCCACCACGATCGCGAACACGATGTTGACGATCGGGACCAGGTAGAGCAGCGCCCACCACGCGGACAGGCCCGCGGCGCGGACGATGAAGAACGCCGCGACGATGGGGATGAGTGCTGTCCATCCGGGCTGTCCGGCCTTCTTCAGGAAAGGCCACACGGCGGCGACGAACAGGATGTAGCCGATGACCCCACCCACCGTCCCGCCGACGGAGGCGCCGGTGTTGTCGGTGGACTGGACATCGGCGAGGAGCGGCAGAATGTGCGAGAGGCTGTGCATGCCGCGAGTCTAGGGGCAGGCCGAACCGATCCAGGAGCATCTCCCGACGTAACGCGGAGACTCCGGCGCAGAGCGCTCAAGTAGGGTGATCCGCATGTCCGTGAACCCCCCTTTCCGCGCCGATATCGTCGGCAGCTTCCTCCGTCCTGCCGCGGTCAAAACCGCACGCGCACGTCACGCGGCCGGTGAGATCGACGACGCGGAGCTGCGATCCGTCGAGGACGACGCGATCACCGCACTCGTCGCGCGTGAGGCGCAGTCGGGCCTCAAGGTCGCGACCGACGGCGAGTTCCGCCGCTCCTGGTGGCACTTCGATTTCTTCGGCACGCTGGACGGCGTCGATGTCGTGGAGCTCGACCACGGCATCCAGTTCCAGGGCGTCCAGACGCGCCCGCTCGGGCTCAAGATCGCGGGTCCCGTCGGCTTCTCCGCCGACAATCCGATGCTCGAGCACTTCCGCTTCCTGACATCGGTCGCCGAAGCCGCCGGGGTCACCCCGAAGGTCAGCATCCCGGCCCCCACCGTGCTCGACTTCCGGCTCGAGGCCGACGCTCTCGAGGGCTCACCGTATGCCGACCGCGACGACATCTTCGACGACCTGGCGGCGACCTACCGCGGCGCCGTGCAGGCCTTCTACGACGAGGGATGCCGCTACCTCCAGTTCGACGACACGGCCTGGGCGTACCTCTGCTCCGAGACGGAACTCGCAAAGGCCGCCGAGCGCGGCATCGATCCCGATCACCTGGCCGAGCGTTACGCGCGGCTGATCAACGCGTCGCTGCGGGACAAGCCCGACGACATGGTGATCACCACGCACGTGTGTCGCGGCAACTTCCGCTCCACGTGGATCTCGTCCGGCGGCTACGAGCCGGTCGCCGAACAGCTGCTCGGCGAGACCACGTTCGACGGGTACTTCCTCGAGTACGACAGCGAGCGCGCGGGTGGCTTCGAGCCCCTGCGGTTCCTGCCGAAGGGCGCCAAGGTGGTCGAGCTCGGCCTGGTGACCACGAAGTCCGGCGAGCTGGAAAGCCCCGACGACCTCAAGCGCCGCATCGACGAAGCAGCCTCGATCGCCCCGCTCGACCAGCTGGCGCTGAGCCCGCAGTGCGGTTTCGCGTCCACCGAGGAGGGCAACGTGCTCTCCGAGGACGAGCAGTGGGCGAAGATCGAGGCGACCGTGGCGCTGGCGGCCGAGGTCTGGGCGGACGCCTGACCTTCAGGGCGCGATCCGTCAGGCCGAACGCGGGTCGGATGCCGCGGCGTCCGACCGCTCTTCCTCCGCGGCGATGCGGCGCAGCCATTCGATCGTCCCGTCCGTCATGGCGTGGGTCGCATCGAGGCTCTGCAGGTAGGCGCGCACGTCGCGCATCTCGTCCTCTCGTCGCACCGCGTGCAGCCGCGTGCCCTCGATCATCCGCTCGACGAGCTCACGTCCCGAAGGGCCGAGCTCAGAGGCCATCTGGTCGATCACCCAGTCGCGCGCACCCACGACCTCGGCCGCCACCGCGCTTTCGAACACGACGGCGGCCAGGCCCTTCATGAAGACGCTGCGCAGCAGTTTGAGTCCGGCGGCGGTGCCGGGCTCGGGTCCGGCATCCTCCGCGGGCAGGCCGAGCCCGCGCAGGGTCGGCAGCAGCGCTCCCGCTCCCGGCCCGCTCAGCAACAGCGCCGTGCCGATGCGCGCGCGGGGCACCGGAGCGAGGATCGCGATATCGACGAACGCGACACCCCGAGCGGATGCTGCATCCGCGAGCGCCCGCTTCGTGTCGGGGTGGCTCGTGTTCATGTCGGCGTAGATCGCCTCGGGGCTCATCGCGGGCAGCGCCTCGGCGAGGGCACCACGCGACGAGGTTCCGCCGACGAGACTGAGCACGATGTCTGCGGCCTGCACCGCGGTGGCGATGTCCGCGGCGCGCGTGACTCCCACCGGTGTGGCCACCGCTCGCGGATCCACCCCGGCGACGGATGCCCCGCGGGCGGCGAGATCGGCCGAATAGATGCTGCCGGCCTCACCGAGGCCGAGCACGGCGACGCGCATGCGAACTCCTTCGTCCGCGGCATCCGCCCCGGTATCGTCGACAATAGTGGCTCGAATCTCGACGGAATCGGTCGGACGGGCCCGAGGAGCGCCATGTCCGAGTCCGCCACCGCCGAGTACACGGCGACCGCCGCCGAAGAGAGGACGGCCGATCTGATCCGCGCGGCGATCGTGCGCGGCGAGTACGTGCCGAATCAGCGGCTCATCGAGGCCGACCTCAGCGCGACGTTCACTGCGAGTCGCGCGACGGTGCGCACCGCCCTCCTCGAGCTCACCGGAGAGGGACTCGTCGAGCGCCTGCCGAACAAGGGATCGAGGGTGCGCGCCATCTCGCTCGACGAGGCGATCGAGATCCTCGAGGTGCGCATGGGGGTCGAGGGCCTGTGCGCGGCCAAGGCCGCCGGCGCGGTCACCGACGAGCAGGTGCGGGAGCTCATCGAGCTGCGCGCCGCCATGACGGCAGCCGTCGCAGACGGCGATCTCCCCGAGTACTCGCGCCTCAACCAGCTGCTCGATCAGCGCACGCGCGAATGGAGCGGGCACGCCACCGCCGCCGAGGTCCTCGCGCGACTCCACGCGCAGAGCGTCCGGCACCAGTTCAAGCTGTCGGGGCGCCCCGCCCGGGCGAAGATCTCCGTGCTCGAGCACGCGGCGATCATCGATGCGATCGTGGCGCGGGATTCGGATGCCGCCGAGCACGCCGTCCGGGTGCACCTGCGGAGCGTCATCGAGGCGCTGCGCGAACTGTCCTGAACGGCGCCCGCTCCCCTCAGCTCTTGCGGTAGTTCTCCCGGGCGAACGCGGAGTACGGGGCCGGCTGAACGGTCGCACGGACGCGCACCTGGCGGTGCGGCTCGACGGCGGGCTTCCGAGAGTTCGGCTCCTCGCCCCACACGACCTCGACCTCGGTGCCGGGCTCGGCGTGGGCGGTGTCGATGCTCGCGAGGGAAACGAAGGCATGCTCGTTCGTGATGTACCCCGCGTCGTGCGAGATGCCGACGTCAACGCCGTCGAGAAGGACGCGGTCCACCTGGTAGAGCCCGTAGCGCGCCTTCGGCAGATCGATGTACTTGGCAGGGGTGCCGGGCTCGAAGAGGGTGCGCATGGTGGCTGCGACGTCGTCCTCGTTCCAGACGAGCGTGACCTTCGTCCGCAACGGGGTCGCGGCATGACGCTCGAGCGCCGCGCGCCCGATGAAGTCGTGGTCGAATGCCACGCTCCGGCCGTACCCGAGGTCGTACGGGGTGACGTAGTAGTCCTCGATGTCGTCGGACGCGAGCGAGCCGGCGAGCGACCCGGCGCGCGCGGCCGGCAGCCATTCCCGATACGCCGCGGTGCCCTCGCCGGTGAAGATCGCCGGGAGCGGCGACGGCACCCATGCCGATTCGAGGTTCGCCGAGGAATACGCCTTCGACCCCACGAGTACGAGGTCGAACTCCGCGCCGGCGTCGAGGATCGCCTCGCGGACGCGCTCCCCCTCCGCCCACGGTCCGAAGAGCTCGAAGCCGGGCTGGCCGGCCATCCCGTGTCGGAGGGAACGCACCATGAGGCCGGCAATCGTGAACGTCGCCATGTGGAAGAACTTCGTCGGCGGCACGGGCTCGCCGGTGAGCTTCTCCATCAGGGCGAGTGCCTGCGGTCCCTGCAGTTCGTAGCGGAACAGCGCGGGATCACCCGCGCGCACGAGCGAGTTGCCGTCACGTTCGGCCCGCGCGTCGTAGTCACCGGTCTCGAGGTGGTACTGCACCCAGTCGATCACCATGGGGTGGCCCACGAGATCGAAGGACTCGTCGGCGAGGTAGAAGAGGATCGCGTCGCCGATCAGGTATCCCTCGTGGTTCACGGCGATGAACTGCTTCGCATTGTCGACGCGGAAGTTCGCGAAGCTGTTGACGCCCACGTCGCTCAGCAGCCGGAGGGCGTCGGGGCCGGTCAGGAACAGATCGGTCATGTGGTGGGACTGGTCGAGCAGCGCCACGGAGGTGCGCCACGCCTGCTGCTCGGAGCGCCAGTTGCTGAACTCCGGCGTCACGGGGAAGACGGTCGGGCGTGCTTGCGCATTCCGCAGCAGCGACACGGCGCTTCCTGCGCGGGTGATCGCCTCGGCGAGCGACTCGGTCATGTGAACTCCTTCGTTCCGGTGAGAGCAATGCTAGTTACCAGGGGATACCGCGGGTACGCTCGCCGATAAGCATTGCTAATGAGAGCGAAAGGATGCCGCATCCGGCGCTCGTGGACCTCAACCTCATCCGCGTCTTCGTCGCGGTCTTCGAAGCACGGAGCCTGACGGTCGCGGCGGACCGCCTGCACGTCACCCAGCCCGCGGTCAGCCAGGCACTGGGGCGCCTGCGCCGCGACCTGGACGACCCGCTCTTCGCGCGTGAGGGCCGGACGATGCAGCCCACGGCTGTCGCGACCTCGGTCTACCCGGGCTTCCGCGACGCGATGACGGGCATCGACCGCACGGTCGATGCGATCACGGGGTTCGACCCCGGGACGACCCGGCGCAGATTCCGACTCGCCCTCTCCGAGCTGGGCGAGATCGGGTACCTCCCGTCGATCCTTCGGGCCGTGCGCCGCGCCGCCCCGCACGTCGGCATCGACGCGGTGCCCCTCGACGTGCAGGCACTCCCCGATTGGCTCGCGCGCGGCGACGTCGACCTGGCGATCACCTCGTCGCCGGTGCCCGGCGGCTTCGAGCCGACGGTGCTCAAGTCGCAGGGATACGCCGTCCTGATGGCGGCGGCGCATCCCCTCGCCGCATCTGCGCTCACGCTCGAGGACTATGTCGCCGCCGACCACGTGGTGGTCGCCGGGGACTCCGGGCTCCCGCACCTGCGCGCGACGCTGCGCCGCGAGGGCGCCGCCGTGCACACGGAGGTGACGCTCACCCATTTCGCGTCGCTGCCCGGCCTGCTCGCGGCCAGCCCCGACCTCATCGCCACGGCACCCGACACGATCGCGGACGGCTGGGCCGAGGCGTGGCCGCTCGTGGTGCGCCCGCTGCCGCTCGCCATGCCGACGGTCGAGGTGTGCCTGTACCGTCGCACGACCACGTCGCAGCTGGCGGGCCTCGACTGGCTGCACGACATGGTGACCCGCACCGTGCGCGGTACGCACGGCGAGTTCTTCTCGATCCACGGTCGGGTGCGGTCGTAGCCCTGTTTCCGTTGAACGGAAAGCGCGACCACACCGCGACGGCGGCCGCAATAGCGTTCCAGAAGACGGCACGGTCGCCGTCACGGCGAGGAGGCCGATGTGAGCACCGAGGTCGTCGGGGAGGCCCGTCGAAACGTGGCGCACGGGGCGGCGCTGGTCGTCCGTCGGCGCCGCGAGGCCGCCGAGGACGTCATCGAGCTGACGCTCGCACGCCCCGACGGCGGACGCCTGCCCGACTGGGCGCCGGGTGCTCACCTCGACGTGGTGCTGCCCGACGGCACGACCCGCCAGTACAGCCTCCTCGGCGATCGCTGGGATGCTCACACGTTCACGATCGCGGTACTCCGAGAGCGCGCGGGCCGCGGCGGCTCGGAGCTGATCCACACCCGCCTCGACGTCGGTGACATCGTCGGCTTCGGCGGACCGCGCAACAACTTCCGTCTGGGACCGGCCGGGGACTACTTCTTCCTCGCCGGCGGCATCGGCATCACGCCGATCCTGCCCATGATCCAGCAGGCGGAGCTTCTCGGGACACCGTGGCGGTTGCTCTACCTCGGCCGCTCACGGGCGCGGATGGCCTACCTGGAGCAACTCGGGCGCTACGGCGACCGCGTGACGGTGCGGGCGGCGGACGAGGGCGCCCGTGTGCGACTCGACGACTGGATGCCGGAAGCCCAGGGCTTGACGCGCGTGTTCGCCTGCGGGCCCGAACGGCTCCTCGACGCGGTCGACGCGTGGACTCCGGTGCTCGGCCGCCCACGCGTGCGTCTCGAGCGCTTCACCGCGCGGGCCGATGACGGGCGCCCGCGGGCCGCGTTCGAGGTGGAGGTCGCGAGCTCGGGTGCCGTCGTCACCGTCGCAGCCCACGAGAGCATCGTCGACGCGCTCCGGCGGGTCGACGTCTCGATCCTCACGTCGTGCGCGCAGGGGGTCTGCGGCACGTGCGAGACCACCGTGCTGCGCGGCGTCCCCGACCACCGCGATTCCCTGCTCGACGAAGACGAGCGCGCCACCTCGGCGTGCCTGTTCCCCTGCATCTCGCGGGCCGCCTCGTCACGGCTCGTCCTCGACCTGTGAACCGACCTGCGACCTCGATCCTCGAACCGGAGAAGAAATGACCCTCATCGACACGGCGACCACGGACGCGGCATCCATCGACCCGTTCGACCCGGAGTTCCTGCAGAACCCGCTCCCCTACCAGGCGATCCTGCGGGATGCGGCGGCCGTGGTCCGGCTCGAGAAGTACGGCGTCTACGCCATGGCCCGCTACGACGAAGTGCACGCGGCCCTCGTGAATTGGCAGGAGTTCCAGTCCGCGGCGGGCGTGGGTCTCTCGAACTTCCGCACCGAGACGCCGTGGCGTCCGCCGTCGGTCCTGCTGGAGGCCGACCCGCCCCGCCACGATGCGCCGCGCGCGGTGGTCGAGGCGCTCATCTCGGCCCGACGGCTGCGCGGGCTGGAAGCGCAGTGGCGCGCCGACGCGGCCGAGGTGGTCGACGCGCTGATCGCCCGTGGCGACGAGTTCGACGCCGTCGGCGACCTCGCCGAGGTGTTCCCGTTGCGCGTCTTCCCCGACGCGGTCGGCATCGGCAAGACGGGTCGCGAGCACCTGCTGCCCTACGGCGATTTCGCCTTCAACGCCTTCGGACCCGCGAACGCCCTGGTGACGGATGCCGCGCCCCACATGCCCCGCACCACCGAGTGGATCGCCCAGCAGTGCCGGCGCGAGAATCTGACGCCAGACGGTTTCGGCGCGCAGATCTGGGCGGCGGCCGACCGCGGGGAGATCACCCACGAGCACGCGCCGATGATCGTGCGCTCGCTGCTCACCGCCGGTGTCGACACGACCGTCACCGGGATCGCGGCCGTCGTGCACGCCCTCGCCCACAACCCGGGCTCGGTGGAGCGACTGCGGCGCGACCGCCACCTCGTGCGCGTCGCGTTCGAGGAGGCCGTGCGGATGGAGTCCCCCGTGCAGACCTTCTTCCGCACCGCGACCCGCGATCTCCGCGTCGGCGACGTCGACATCGCCGACGGGGAGAAGATCATGATGTTCCTCGGGTCGGCCAACCGCGACCCTCGGCGCTGGTCCGATCCCGATCGATTCGATCTCGACCGCGACCCGTCGGGCCATGTCGCCTTCGGTATGGGCATCCACCAGTGCGTGGGCCAGCACATCGCGCGACTCGAGGCGATCTGCGCCGTCGACGCCCTCCTGGACCGCATCGTCGAGATCGAGCCGGCGGGGCCCGAGCGCCGTCACCTGAACAACACGCTGCGCGGCTGGGAGTCGATGCCCGTGCGCGTGCGCCTCGGCTGACGCCCGCACGCGGAAGGAGAGCGGATGCCGCGGCATCCGCTCTCCTCCTGTCGTGCCGTTCGCCGCCGAAAGCTGGTCAGACCGATGCGGCCGCCGTGCGCCACCCGCCGTGGTACTCGGTGCGGGCCGTGGCGGCGTAGGGCACCGGGCTGACGACGGCACGCACCGCGAGCTGCTCGTGCGGCTGCACCGTGGTCTTGCGCGACCCTCCGTCGGGCTCGCCCCAGACCACGCGCACCTCGGCGCCGATCGGCACTCCGGCATCGACCGTCGCGAGCGACAGGCCACGCTTCTCGTTGGCCGTGACGCCGGTGAACAGCGAGAGGCCGACCGTGTCGCCGTTCGCGTCGATCACGGCGTCGTAGTTCGACGAGCCGTAGTTCGCGTTCGGCAGGTCGAACACCTGGTAGCCCGTCCCGTCGCGATCGATCGGGGTGGTGAGCAGCTTCGCGAGGTCTTCGTCGTTCCACGCCAGCGTCACCTTCTTGCGCTGTGCCGCCGGATCGATCTTCTCGAGCGCGTCGCGGCCGATGAAGTCGTGGTCGAACTTGACGAACGACCCGTATCCGAGCTCCCAGGGGTTGAGGTAGTAGTCCTCGATGTCGTCCGAGACGAATGACCCCGCGAGCGCGTTGATCGCCTCGTAGCTGTCGGCCGGCAGCCACTCGCGGTACGCGCGCTCGTCCTCGCTGGAGTAGATCGCCGGGAGCGGCGACGGGATCCAGCCCGACTCGAGGGTGTTCGAGGAGTAGGCGCGAGAGCCGCACGGCTCGATGCCGAACTCCTGTCCCGCCTCCAGGATGGCGTCGCGGATCTTGCCGTGCTGCTCGTAGGGGCCCCAGAGCTCGAGACCCGGCGCGCCGGCCATGCCGTGACGCAGCGTCCGGACGTGCTCGCCGGCGACGGTCATCTCGCCCATGTGGAAGAAGCGGACCTTCTCGAGTTCTCCGCCGTTGAGCTTCTCGATCACCTGCCAGGCGTTCGGGCCCTGGATCTGGAAGCGGTAGTACTCGCGGCTCACCGCGGCGCCGTAGGGGCGCGAGGGCGACCGGTCGTCGTATCGCGTCTCGACGTCGTACCCGCCGGTCTCGGCGTGGAACTGGAGCCAGTTCGCACCGGGCGCGCGGCCGACGTACACGTAGTCGTCCTCCCCCTCGCGGAAGAGGATGCCGTCGCCGATCACGCCGCCGTTGGAGGCGGTGGGCACGAACTGCTTGGCCGTGTTGAGCGGGAAGTTCGCGAAGCTGTTGATGCCGGTGTCGCTGAGCAGCTTGAGGGCGTCCGGGCCCGACATGAAGAAGTTGACCATGTGGTGGGACTGGTCGAACAGCACCGCGGTCTCGCGCCATGAGATCTGCTCGCGCCGCCAGTTGGTGAACTCCGCGGGGACCACGGGGTAGATGTAGGTGCCCAGCGGCGAGTTGCGCAGGTGCTCGACCGTGTTCCCCGCCTGGTCCAGCACTTCCTGGAGGTTGCGTGCCATGAGTGTCTCCTCGACTTCCTTGTCCGATGATGGGGACGGCCGAGCGCATTTCCCTCTGCACGTAGGTATTCCGTCGCCGAAATTGTAGACACAATCGCGAGCATTCCGCTAGGCCTAGAACGGTTGCGACAAAATTGTCGCCAATATCTTGACCAGCGTCCGCGGATGTGGTTGCGTCGGGGATGGCATCCGCTGCCGCGCCGTGCCGTCACCGCCGCCGGCACCACCGTCCCGCGGAGTCGAGGGAGAGATCCGATGGTCGATGTGGCACCCGCCCTGCTCGTGGTCAGCGCCCACGCCGGCGACTTCGTCTGGCGCGCAGGCGGCGCGATCGCGGCCGCCACCATGCGCGGCGAGCGCGCCACGGTCGTCTGCCTCTCCTACGGCGAGCGCGGCGAGTCGGCGAGCCAGTGGCTGCAGGGCAAGTCGCTCGACGAGATCAAGGCCATCCGGCGCGACGAGGCCGAGGCCGCGGCATCCGCCCTTGGGGCATCGATCGAGTTCCTCGACCTCGGCGACTATCCGCTGATCGAGTCGCCCGACGCGGTCTCCCTGCTGGTCGACGCGTTCCGACGCGCGCAGCCCACGGTCGTGCTGACGCACCCGCTCACCGATCCGTACAACGGCGACCACCCGGTCGCCGCGCGCATGGCGCTGCAGGCCCGCGTGCTGGCGCAGGCGATCGGCGTCGCGAACTCCGACGGCTCGTTTCCCACCACCGACGAGATCATCGGCGCTCCGCCCGTGTTCTTCTTCGAGCCGCACCAGCCGGAACAGAGCGATTTCAAACCCAATGTGCTGCTCGACATCACCGACGCCTTCCCCCTCAAGCAGAAGGCGATGGAGTGCCTTCCCGCCCAGAAGCACATGTGGGAGTACTACACGTCACTGGCCATTCGCCGCGGCGTGCAGGTCAAGCGCAACGCCGGTCCCAACCTCGGGCTGCCCGTCGACACGAAGGGCGAGGCGTACATGCGCTACTACCCCCAGGTGACGGACGTGCTCGCGTGAGCGACGCCGTCGGCAGGACGGGCTTCGTCGTCACCGACATCGAGCGGGCGGATGCCGCGACCATCGACGCCCTCGGCGTGCACGGTGTCGCGACGGTGCACGAGGCGATGGGCCGCCGCGGCCTTGTCGGCGCATCGGTTCGCCCGATCCAGGAGGGCACCCGCCTGGCGGGTTCGGCCGTGACGGTCCTGGCCTGGCCCGGTGACAACCTCATGATCCACGCCGCCGTCGAGCAGTGCCGGCCGGGAGACATCCTGGTCGTGACGTCCGTCTCCCCCTCGCTCGACGGCTCGTTCGGCGAGCTGTTCGCCACGGCTCTGCACCACCGCGGCGTGCGCGGGCTCGTGACGACCGGCGGCGTGCGCGACGTGGTCGACCTCCGCGCCATGGGCTTCGCGGTGTGGTCGGGCGCGGTCAACGCGCAGGGCACGGTCAAGGCCACCGCCGGCAGCGTCAACGTTCCGATCACGGTCGGGGGCACGGTCGTGCGCGCGGGGGACGTGATCGTGGCCGACGACGACGGCGTGCTGTGCGTGCCCCGCGGCGAGGCGGCATCCGTCCTGTCCGCGTCCGATGCGCGTGTCGCGAAGGAAGCGGCATCCCGCGAGGCCTATCGGTCGGGCGAACTCAGCCTCGACCGCAACGACCTCCGCGGGGTGCTCGCCGACCTCGGCGTGCGGTACGTGTCCGAGCGGGACTTCGCCGCGCACGACGCCCGCCAGGACTGAGCGGGACGACACCATGGCCGCCACCGGGATCCCGTGCATGCTCATGCGGGGCGGAACCTCGAAGGGGGCGTATTTCGTCGCCTCCGATCTGCCCGCGGAACCGGCCTCGCGCGACGACCTGGTGCTCCGCATCATGGGCAGCCCCGATCCGGCGCAGATCGACGGCCTCGGCGGAGCGCACCCTCTGACCAGCAAGGTCGCGATCGTCTCGCGCTCCGCGGAGTCCGACATCGACATCGACTACCTGTTCCTGCAGGTGGTGGTGGGCGAAGCCGTCGTCTCGGACGCGCAGACGTGCGGGAACCTCCTCGCCGGGGTCGGGCCGTTCGCTCTCGAACGCGGCCTGGTCGCGGCATCCGGCGACACCGCATCGGTGCGCATCCGCCTCGTGAACACGGGAGACGTCGCGACGGCGACGTTCGCACTCACGGACGGGGAGCCCGAGTACGACGGCGGTGCGGCGATCGACGGGGTGCCGGGCACGGCGGGCGGGATCGAGCTGGAGATGACGTCGGGCGATCGGCCACTGCTTCCGACGGGGCGACTCACCGACGACCTCGACGGCCATCGTGCGACGCTGATCGACAACGGAATGCCGGTCGTGCTGCTGCGCGCGGACGAGTTCGGCGTCGACGGCACCGAGAGCCCCGCCGATCTCGAGGCGCGCTCCGACCTCTCGGCAGCCGTCGAGCGCATCCGACTGCTCGCCGGACCGTTGATGGGTCTCGGGGACGTCGCCGACGCGACGGTCCCGAAAGTGATCCTCCTCTCTCCTCCCCGGGCCGGCGGCGTGGTCGGGACGCGGTCGTTCATCCCCACGCGGGTGCACACGTCGATCGGCGTGCTGATGGCCGCATCCGTGGCTGCGGGGGTGGCGATCGACGGCGCAGTGGGATCGGATCTCGCCGGACGCGCGGAGGGCGAGGTCTTCGGGATCGAGCACCCCGGAGGCAGTTTCCCGGCCCGGGTGCGCGTCGCGGAGACCGACGGCACGTGGCACGCGTCGTCCACCTCGCTCCGGACGGCACGAAAGATCTTCAACGGCGCGGTCTTCCCGCGACCGCGCTTGTGAGAACCCCGCTGTGAACACCCACCCGAAAGCTTTCCTGAGAGGACCGAGATGACTGACTTCACCTCGTTCGACGTCGCCCACATCGGCAGTGTCGAGCTGCTGACCCCCGAGTTCGACAAGAGCCTGTGGTTCTTCCGCGACCTGCTCGCGATGCGGGTGGTGGCCGAGCAGGGCGACTCCGTGTACCTGCGCACGTGGGACGACTACGAGCTGTACACGATCAAGCTCACGGCGTCGGATGCCGCGGGTGTCGGCCGGACGACATTCCGCGCCTCCAGTCAG
The DNA here is from genome assembly GCF_042747925.1 of Microbacterium songi. Lineage (NCBI taxonomy): Bacteria > Bacillati > Actinomycetota > Actinomycetes > Micrococcales > Microbacteriaceae > Microbacterium > Microbacterium songi. Next base: position 532,140 of record NZ_JBHZIE010000010.1, on the reverse strand, counting down.
GACGCCCTGGAGCGCCGGGTGGCCGCGATCGAGGCGACGGGGCTCGGCGATGGCTGGGCGGACGGCGAGGTCGGCACCGGACCGACCTTCACGTTCCGCGACCCGGACGGCCATGCGATGGGGATCTACTACGAGACCGAGCGGTACGTGGCCACCGACGACAAGCCGGCGCTCAAGAACCAGGCATCCGCGTTCCCCGGTCGCGGCGTCAACGCGCGTCGACTCGACCACATCAACTTCCTCGCGAAGGACGTCGTCGCCAACGGCGAGTTCATCGCGCAGGCGCTCGGCGGTCGCGAATCGGAGCGCATCAAGCTCGACGACGTCGACGGCAAGCCCGCCGGCTATGCGGCGTGGTGGTTCCACTTCAACAACAAGTCCTACGACGTCGTCTACTCCGACGACTGGACGCGTCATGGCAACCGCCTGCACCACATCGCGTTCGCCCCCGACACGCGCGAAGACATCCTCAAGGCCGCCGACATCTTCCTGGAGAACGGCATCTACATCGAGTCGGGACCGCACAAGCACGCCATCAACCAGACCTTCTTCCTGTACGTCTGGGAGCCCGGCGGCAATCGCATCGAATTCGCGAACGCCGGCGCCCGGCTGCTGCTTGACCCCGACCAGCCCGTCGTCGAGTGGACGTCGGAAGAACGCAAGAAGGGCCAGGCGTGGGGCATGAAGACGATCGAGAGCTTCCACACGCACGGCACACCGGTGGTCGCACCTCCGGCCGCCTCGGAGCACTGAGCCGAAGCCGTCGACGGCCCCTATCCATCCATCTGAATCGATGATGGAATGAGCACGATCCCCCGGCCCCCCGGCCTTCGCAACACCACCATCCACCCGAGAAACATCGCACAGAGAGGTGTGACACATGAGTGACACTGTGAGCACGGAAGTACGAACCGGCCTGTACATCGGCGGCGAGGAGCGTCACACCGACGCGACGCTCGACATCGCCGACCCGGCCAAGGCCGGCGTCATCGTCGGTCGCGCCGCCGCCGCCAGCACCGCTGACGTCGACGATGCCATCGCGGCCGCGAAGGGGGCGTTCCCCGCGTGGTCGGCGCTGAGCGCCACCGAGCGCGCCGCCATCATGGCCGACGCGATCGCCGGGATCGCCGACGACCGCGACGAGGACGCCGCGATCCTCTCCCAGGAGAACGGCAAGATCCGATTCGAGAGCTGGATCGACGCACTCGTGTTCGAGATCCGCTGGAGCCTCGCGCTCTCGCTCGCCGAGGAAGTCGATTCCGGCAAGGTCCTCCCCGTGGTGCCCGGCATCCCGGTCGAGACGACGATCTCGTACCAGGCACTCGGCGTCGTCACCGTCATCGTGCCGTTCAACTGGCCGATCGCGATCCTCGGGGCCGCGCTCCCCCACGCTCTGCTCGCGGGCAACACGGCGATCGTCAAGCCGCCGCCCTCGGCACCGCTGGCCACCACGCGCGTCGTGCAGCGCATCGCTGAGAAGCTCCCCGCCGGTGTGCTGAACGTCGTCACCGGCAAGGACGCCGACATGGCGGCGCTGATCTCGAGCGATGACATCGCGAAGGTCTGCTTCACGGGGTCGGTGAACGGCGGCAAGCGCATCATGGAGATGGCCTCGAAGTCGCTCACCCGAGTGACCCTCGAGCTCGGCGGAAACGACGCGGCGATCTTCCTGGAGGACGCCATCCTCGATGACACCCACCTCGACCGGATCTACGCCGCCGTGTTCGACACGACCGGTCAGATCTGCATGAACGCCAAGCGCCTGTACGTGCACAACTCGCGCCTCGACGAGCTGGTCGCGGGTCTCTCGGCCCGCCTCGACAAGGCGGTCATCGGGTACGGCCTCGATGAGGGCACCACGATGGGCCCCTTGCACTCGCCGGTGCAGAAGGCGTTCGTCGCCGAGATCATCGAAGAGGCGAAGGATGCCGGAGCCGACGTCCGCGAATTCGGTCAGCTGCCCGGTGGCGAGCTGGCGGGCGGCAACTTCCTGCGTCCCGCGATCGTGGTCAACCCCGACCCCTCGCTCCGCGTCGTCACGCAGGAGCAGTTCGGGCCGGTCATCCCGATCATCGGGTTCGACTCCGAGGACGAGGCGATCGCTGCGGCCAACGACAGCTGGGGCGGACTCTGCGGGTCGGTCTGGACCGCCGATGTCGACTCGGCGAACCGCGTGGGCAGCCAGCTCGTGTGCGGTTACGTCTGGGTCAACGACCACGGCGCCACGCGGCTCGACCTGCGTGCGCCGTTCGGCGGCATGAAGCATTCCGGCATGGGCCGCGAGCAGGGCATCGAGGGCGTGCGGGCGTTCCAGGACACGCGCTCGATCGCCCACATCGACGTCGCGGCCCTCGCCGCGCAGGCGCACTGATCGCAGACTCGCCCCTCGACGACGCAGGCGCGACGACCACCAGGTCGTCGCGCCTGCTTCTGCTGGCCGCGGTGCTGCTCATCGCGCTCAACCTCCGGCCGACGATCACGGGGATCGGGCCGCTGCTCGCCCAGATCTCGGACGACCTCGGCACGACCGAGGCGGCGCTCGGCGCCCTCGCTGCGGTGCCGCTGATCGCCTTCGCGGTCGTCTCGCCGCTCGCACACGTCCTGAGCGCGCGGTTCGGGATGTCGCGCACCGTGATGTTCTCGCTGCTGCTGCTCGGTGCCGGTACGGTCTGGCGGTCGCTCCCGGGTCTCGTCGCGAACCTGTGGCTCGGCACCGCGCTGATCGGAGCCTCGATCGCGGTCGTGAACGTGCTGATGCCGGCGGTCATCAAGCGGGACTTCGCCGATCGCGTGCCCTCCATGACCGCCGCCTTCACCGCGTGCCTGTCGGGCATGGGCGCGGTGGCGTCGGGGGTCGTCGTCCCGATCTCGCACATCGAGGCCGGCGGGTCGACACTCGGCTGGCGTGCGGCCCTGCTGTGGACGGGCGCGCTGCTCCCTTTCGCCGTCGTGGCGTGGATCGCGTCGCTGCGATCGCAGCCTCGGCATCAGAAGCCGCTCGAGCGTCGGGCGGCCAGCGGCATCTGGCGCGACCCGCTCGCGTGGCAGGTGCTGCTGTACATGGGGCTCCAGTCGATGACGTTCTACATGCTCGTCACCTGGTTCGCTCCGATCGCGCAATCGCTCGGGCGCTCCGAAGTGGTGGCCGGGCTCGACGTGATGATCTACCAGCTGTTCTGCTTCGGTGGCTCGCTCATCGTCCCGCTGCTGCTGCGCGGGAGCTTCGGTCGATTCGCCGCCGCCGCGATCCCCGCGCTCACGCTCGTCGGCATCCTCGGCCTGATCGCCCTGCCCGAGCTCTTCCTCCTCTGGGCGGTCATCTGCGGCGTCGGCTGCGGAGCCGCGCTGGGGATGTCTCTGAGCCTGTTCAGCCTGCGCGCACGCACCCACCAGTCGGCGAGCGCCCTGTCGGGCATGGCGCAGTCCGGCGGCTACCTGATCGCCGCCGTGGGCCCGATCGCCTTCGGCGCCCTCGTGACGGTCAGCGGCGGCTGGCTCGCTTCGCTCGTGCTCGTGGGCCTCGTGCTCGCCGGCCAGGTGGTGACCGGGCTGTTCGTCGGCCGCGACCGCTTCGTGCTCGAGCGGTGAGCGGCGGCCCCGGTGGAAGGCTCCGGCGCTAGCGTGACGGCATGACACCGTTCGCGATCGACATCCCCCGCAGCGACGTCGACGATCTGAGGACGCGGATCGCCCGCACGCGATGGCCGGACGATGCCGCGGCGGAGGTCGACGACTGGGGGTGGGGCACGCCCTCGTCGGTTCTCCGCCCACTCATGGACCACTGGACCGAGGGGTACAGCTGGACCGCCACCCAGGAGCGGTGGAATGCGCTCGACCAGCGCATCGTCGAGGTGGACGGGCAGCGCATCCACGTCGTCCGCGGCGGCACTCCCGGCGCCACCCCCCTGATGCTCGTCCACGGGTGGCCCGACGGGTTCTGGAGGTTCATGAAGGCGATGCCGCTCCTGGCCGATCGCTTCGACATCGTCGTGCCGAGCATCCCCGGCTTCGGGTTCTCCGACCGGCTCCGCAACGGGCCGACCGGCCCGGCCCGGGTCGGCGACCTGTTCGCCGGGGTGATGGACCAGCTCGGTCACACACGGTTCGGCGTGCACGGGGGCGACCTCGGCAGCACGATCGCCGAGGTCATCGCGCAGCGTCATCCGGATCGTGTCATCGGTCTGCACCTGGGCGACGTGCCCGCATGGCACCGCTACACGCTCGATCCCTCGGAGACGAGCGACGACGAGCGCGCCTTCCTCGCCGGCATGACCAGCTGGTTCGCCGACGAGGGCGCCTACGCCGCCCTGCAGCGCACCAAGCCGCAGACGCTCGGCTACGGTCTCACCGATTCGCCGGTCGCGCTCGCGGCGTGGTTCCTCGAGAAGTTCCGGGCGTGGAGCGACGGCGACGGCGATGTCTGGAGGCGCTTCACGCCGGACGAGATCCTCGACGACGTGTCGCTGTACTGGTTCACCCGCACCTCCGCGTCGTCCGCGCGCTACTACCGCGAATCGGCGCTGACTCCGCCCGATCCCGCGCTGCGCGCGACCACCCCCGCGGGATTCACGCTGTTCCCCCATGACATCGCGGTCCCGCCCCGCGCGTACGCCGACCGGTTCTTCGACGTGCGGCGGTTCACCCTCGCCCCGCGCGGCGGTCACTTCGGCCCGTGGGAGGAGCCTGCGTTCTTCGCCGAGGACGTGCGCGCCTTCTTCGACGGCATCGAGGCTTAGCCCCGCCGCCTGCGAACCGCCCCCCACGAGCTGTTTGCTAAACTGAGAGCCTGTCCCGCTGCGATCCGGCGGGAGAAGGCTGTGCCGCGTGAGCGAGCACGGTCCGAGGCTCGAAACCTCCGGCACCCCTTCCAATGAAGCCCCGGAGGTTTCTTCTATGTCCACTGGCACCATCCCCCTCCCCCGCGTATCCGCCGCGAACGGCGGTGGCCGCGTCGCTCCGCACCGCTGGGGTGCCCTCATCGTCCTCGCACTCGCTCAGCTGGTCGTGGTCCTCGACGGAACCATCGTCAACATCGCGCTTCCGCAGGCGCAGATCGACCTGGGTCTCTCCGACGGTCAGCGCCAGTGGGTCGTCACCGCGTACGCGCTCGCGTTCGGTGCCCTTCTGCTGCTCGGCGGCCGGGTCGCCGACTACTGGGGTCGCAAGCGCACGTACATGGTCGGGATGCTGGGGTTCGGGGCCGCGTCCGTGTTCGGCGGTCTCGCCCAGAACTCGACCGAGCTCATCGCGGCCCGCGGCCTCCAGGGTGCGTTCGCCGCACTGCTCGCCCCCGCGGCGCTCGCACTCCTGACGGTGTCGTTCCCCGGCGGTAAGGAGCGCAACACCGCGTTCGCCGTGTTCGGGACCGTGGCCGGCACCGGGGCCGCCGTGGGCCTTCTGCTCGGCGGCGTCCTCACCGAGTTCGCCGACTGGCGCTGGTGCCTGCTCGTCAACGTGTTCTTCGTGCTCGTCGGGGTGGTCGGCGGATTCCTGTTCCTCCGGGAATCGAAGGCCGAGGGCGACAACCGGTACGACATCGGCGGGGCGCTCACGGTCACCCTCGGCCTCGGCTCGCTGGTCTACGGATTCAGCCTCGCCGAGTTCGGGTGGGCCCGATGGGACACCATCGGGTTCCTCGTCCTGGGCGTCCTGCTGCTCGCCGCCTTCGTCTTCATCGAGTCGAGGGTCGCGCAGCCGCTGCTGCCCCTGCGCGTCGTGACCGACCGCGTCCGCGGCGGTGCGTTCCTGCTCCAGGCGATCTCGGGCAGCGCCATGATCGGCGGCACCGTCTACCTGGCGTTCCATCTTCAGATCGTCCTCGGCTTCACCCCGCTCATCGCGGGCCTCGCCTCGCTGCCGATGACCGTGGTCATCATGGTGTGCGCCCCCGTCCTGACGCGTCTGCTCCCCGTCATCGGTCCGCGTCCGATGATGATCGCCGGGCCGCTGATCGCGGCGGCCGGCCTGCTCTACCTCAGTCGCATCACGCCCGACGGGAACTACTTCGTCGAGGTGCTGCCCGGTCTCGTGATCCTCGGCCTCGGGATGGCGAACCTGTTCATCCCCATGCAGAACCTCGCGCTCGCCCGGGTCGCCCCGCACGATGCCGGTGCGGCATCCGCCACGGCCAACTCGGCGATGCAGATCGGCGGATCGATCGGCCTGTCGATCTTCACCGCGTTCTACGCCGCCGCGGTCTCGTCGAGGACCGTCACGGACGGTCCCTCGCAGCTGGCCGCATTCACTGCCGGCTACTCCGCGACGTTCCTGGCCGCGGCGATCGTCATGGCGGCCGGCTCGGTGGTCGCGTTCTTCATGATCCGCGGCACGAAGGAAGAGCTCCTGCCCGACGCCGACGCCCCGATCGCGCACGTCGGGTGAACCGACCGCGTCGGCGTCAGACCGGTGAGATGCGCAGGATGGGCTTGATCACCTCACCCGACGCACTGTCGGCCATCGCCTGCTCGACGTCGGCGAGCTCGTAGAAGCGCACGAGCTCGTCGAACGGGAAGCGTCCCTGCGTGTGGAGGGCGATGAGCGCGGGGATGAGCCGGGCGCTCGTCCCGCTGCCGCCGAGCGTCCCGACGATGCGCGTGCCCCAGAGCGCGGGCTGATGCGCCACCTCGAAGCTCGCGCCGGCGGGAGCCCCTCCGACCAGGATGCAGGTGCCGAGCATCCCGATGAGGTCCACAGCCTGCTCGACGACGGAGATCACGCCGGTGCACTCGATGACGTAGTCGGGATCGCCCCCGCAGGCCTCCCGCACGGAGTCCGCCACGTCATCGGCCGTCGCCAGGACGGTGTGCGTGGCCCCGTATCGCCGTGCGAGATCGAGGCGGGACTCGTTGAGATCGATCGCGACGATGGTCGTCGCGGGCGTGTTGCGGGCCGCCATGACGGCGGCGAGCCCGACGGCGCCCGCCCCGAAGACCACGATGCTCTCGCCCGGCTCGGGCCGTGCGGTGTTCAAGACCGCGCCCGCCCCGGTGGAGATTCCGCATGCCAGCGGGCCCAGCAGCTCCAGAGGCAGATCGCGGTCCACGCGGACCAGCGAGGACGCCAGCGCGATCGAGTACGTCGCGAACGACGACTGTCCGAAGAAGTGACCCGAAATGTGCGACCCGTCGGCGCGGTGATACGCCCCCGTCCCCGCGAGGGGGCCGGTGAAGCGCACCCCCGCGGCCACCGCGGGGCCGAGCTGGTCGCAGTAGCGGGGCTCGCCCCGCAGACAGTTGCGGCATTCTCCGCAGAACGGCCAGCCCATCACGACATGGTCGCCCTCCTCGACCGATGTGACACCGTCGCCGACCGCGTCGACGACGCCCGCACCCTCGTGCCCGAGGACTCCGGGGAGCGGGAGGGGCAGGTGCCCGTCGCGGGTGATGGCGTCCGTGTGGCAGACACCGGTCGCGACGAGGCGCACGCGCACCTCGCCGGGGCCGGGTTCGTCCAGGTCGACGGTCTCGATCGAAAGGGGCGCGCCGATCTCTTCGGCGACGGCGGCGGTGATCTTCATGGTGCTCTCCTCATCGATGGCAGGTGCGCGGGGTGTCCTGGGCGGTCACAGCGGGTACTGCCCGGGCTCGCGTCGCATCGTGATCCAGCGCGTCTCGGTGAAGGCGTCGATGTTGGCCTGGGCTCCGCCGTGGCGTGAACCCGTGCCCGACGACCCGACACCGCCGAACGGCGAGTTCGCCTCATCGTTCACCGTCTGGTCGTTGATGTGCACGATGCCCGTCGGGATGCGCTGCGCCATCTCCAGCCCTGCGAAGACATCCGCTGTGACGATGCCGAGCGACAGCCCGTAGTCGGTCTCCGAGGCGAGCGCGACGGCCTCGTCGTCGGTCGAGAACGACACGACGGATGCCACGGGCCCGAAGACCTCGTCGCAGTAGGCGGCGGCGTCCCTCGGCGTGTGGGCCAGCACGGTCGGCCGGTAGAAGAGTGCCTCGTAGGTGCCGCCGGCGCGGAGCTGCGCGCCCTGGGCCACAGCATCCTGCACCAGCGTGTGCACCCGGTCGCGCTGCACCTCGTCGATGAGCGGGCCGAGATGCACCTGACCGGCTGCCGGATCGCCGACGTGCATCGAGTCGGCCTTGGCGGCGAGCTTCGTGACGTACTCCTCGAACACCGACTCGTGCACGATGTGCCGCCCGACCGTCATGCAGATCTGGCCCTGGTGGAGGAAGGAACCCCAGGTCGCGAGGTTCACGGCCTTGTCGACGTCGGCGTCCGCGCGGATGACGTAGGCCGAGTTGCCACCCAGTTCGAGGTGGGCGCGCGTGAGGTGGCGACCCGCGATCTCACCGACGGCGCGGCCGGCCTTGGTCGAGCCCGTGAAGGCGATCACGCGAACGCGCGGGTCGGCGACCATCGCCTCGCCGACGTCGGCGCCGCCCGGGATCAGCTGCAGCAGCCCTGCCGGCAGACCGGCCTCCTCGAAGATGCGCACCATCGAGACGCCTCCGGTGACGACCGTCCGCGGGTCGGGCTTCAGCAGGACGGCGTTGCCGAGCGCGAGCGCCGGGGCGACGGCGCGGATGCCGAGGATGAGCGGCACGTTGAACGGCGAGATGACGCCCACGACGCCCACGGGGACCTGCTGCGCGAGCGAGAGCCTCGGCTCTTCGCTGGACAGGATCGAGCCCTGGGGAGCAGACGGCAGAGCGGATGCCTCGTAGCATTCGGCCGCGGTGACGTGCAGGGCGAAGCCCGCGAGCGGCGGGATGGCCCCGACCTCACGGGTGTTCCAGCCGCCGATCTCCTCGGCGTGCTGCTCCCAGAGCTGTCCTGCCTTGCGCAGGACCGCAGCCCGGGCGGGGTGCGGGAGAGCGGCCCAGGCCTTCTGGGCGCGGGCGGCACCCTCGGCCGCGCGGGCCACGTCGCCGGCGTCCGCGATGCCCACCATCGCGAGCGTCTCGCCGGTCGCGGGTTCGATCGAGGGGATCGCGCCCCCACCACCGACGACCCACTCGCCGTCGATGAAGATCTTGCCGGAGAAGACCGCTTCGTCGATCAGTGCATCGGCGGTCGGGAGGACAGTGGTCATGATGACTCCTTCGTCTGTTTCAGGGGGTTCACGCAGGGGCGTTCCGGGAGAGTCGTTGCGCGCGGCGTCCGACGGTGCTCGCGGACCAGCCTCGCTGGATGACCTGTAGAGCATCCTCCGCCAGCACTCTGGCATCGTCATACGGTTCGCGCCAGATCGCCAGCATGTCGGCCACGGGTTCGGAGAGGATGCTGCGTGAAAAGGCCTCGACCCCCCACCGCCCCCGATAGCCGTCATCCACCGCGCATCGGACGATGTCTGCGACGTCGACGACACCGGCGCTCAGCGCGCCCCGGCCGGACTGACCGAGCTCGAGATAGGCGAGTTTCGGAAGCGCGAGGCGGATCGCCCCGGAGATGTCCGCCTCCTCGATGGCCATGTGGAACGTATCGAGGTGGATGCGCAGGTGCTCGGAGCCACTCGCCTCGACGAACGCCATGGCTTGGGCCGCGGTGTTCATGAGCGAGGTCTCGTAGCGGTTGAGCACTTCGAAGGTCATGGCGACCCCGCGCTCGTGCGCGTCGTCGGCGACCGCCCCGACCTCGCGGGCGGCGCGTTCCACGGCCGCGGGAGAGGTGGGGCCGGTGGGGGGGCCGAAAGGTCCGTACGGCACGCCGTTCATCTGGTCGCCGCCCAGTGCGACGGTCAGGTCGACGACGGAGCGCAGCATCGCCGCACCGGCCGCGCGCTCCTCGGCGTCGGCCGACGAGACATCCGCCCCCGCCGATTGCCCGCCTGCGATCGTGATCGGCGTCAGGCCTCGATCGCTCAGAAGACGCGCCAGTGCGGTCGCGTCCGTGGTCGCCGGGTCGAGCGGGGGGAGCACCACCCGGGAGTACCCGGCTTCCGCGATGGCATCCAGAGCGGCGGGCAGGAGTTCGGCGGAGGCATCCCGTGCGAACACGTTGATGTGGCACGCCACATCGAGAGCCATGCGGACCTGCGAGTCGACGGTCATGAGCGTCTCCACGTCTCTCGAGCGATCAGAAGGTGGGCAGATCGAGCCGCTGCTTGTAGACCGAGTAGCCGTCGTCGACGTGCACGACGGTGCCGTTGATCACGTTGGACTCGTCGGAGGCGAGGAAGGCCACGACGTCGGCGATCTCCTCCGGCGTGGTCATGGTGCCCCGCAGCTGCTCGGAGGCGAACAGCTCGCGCAGCTCCGGGCTGAACTGATTGATGATCGGGGTCGACACCCGGCCGGGGGTGATCGCGACGGCACGGACGCCGAACTCCGCCAGCTCGTAGGCGGCAGAACGCGTGAACGAGATGACGGCGGCTTTCGCCGCACTGTAGGTGAACGACAGCTCCGCGGCCTGCTCGCCGTAGATCGACGACGTGCTGATGATGACGCCGCCGGTGCCCTGGTCTCGGAACTGGCGGCCGGCGGCGAGGATGCCGTAGTACACGCCATCCTGATCGATGCGGATCATGGGCGCGTAGTCGACCTCGGGGTCGTGATCGAGCAGAGGCTTGCCGCCCGCGATCCCCGCGTTGTTGAAGATGACATCGAGCCTGCCGAAGACCTCTACGGCCCGGGCGACGGCGGCCTCGACCTCGGAGAAGACGGACACGTCGACACCGACCGCCGCCACCGTGCCCTCGAACCCCTCACCTGAGATCGCGTCGGCGGCGGCCTGCGCCTGCTCGAGATTGATGTCGGCGATCATGACTCGAGCGCCCTCGCGCACGAACTTGCGCACGGTCGCGAGTCCGATACCGCTCGCTCCGCCGGTGATGAGCGCGACTTTTCCGTCGAGACGCATGGATTTCCTCTTCTTCGAATGTCTGGGTGGGTGAAACGACAGGGGTGCGGGGGCGGATGCCACGGCAGCCGCCCCCGCGGTGGGTGAGGTGAGGAGTCAGAGCTTGTCGGACGGCGTGGTGTCGGCCGCGTTGTCCTTCGTGACGAGCGTGACGTCGACCGCGACGAAGTTCTCCGCCGGCATCGTGCCGTCCGCCTGGTAGGCCTCCACGTCGGTGATCAGCATGTCGAGCACCTGCGGCCAGGGCTGGTCGACGGTCGCGAGCATGTTGCCGCCCGCCTCGATCGACGCGAGGGTCTCCGCGAGCGCGTCGACCCCGGTGACGGGCGCCGTGGACCCGGCTTCCGACAGGCCCTGCGCGGCGCCGAGCGCGGCGTCGTCCCAGCCGGCCCACACCGCGTCGAGTCCATCGGGGTTCGCCGAGAGGTAGTCCGACACGAAGTTGAGCGCCTCGGTGCGCCCGGTGGCCGGGTTGGTCACCTGCTGAGGCTCACCACCGACGACCGTTGCGCCGGCAGCCTCGAGCGCCGTGACGGCGAGCGCCGAACGCAGACGGATGCCGGCGTGCGGGTCGTGTCCGATGACCATGACGGTCTTGCCGTCGAGTCCGCCGATCGCCGCGTCGATCCCCTCGATCGTCTTGTCGACGATCTGCTGCTGGTTGGTGGTGATGTTGGTGGCGAAGGCGTCGGTGGCCTCGGTGCCGGCATCCATGGAGAAGATCGGAATCTCGGCATCCTTCGCCGCCGTCACGATCGAGCCGATCGAAGACACATCCGTGTAGCCGTCCAGGATCACGTCGGCGCCCTGGCCGATCGCACTCTCCACCGCCGGGTTCATCTTCTGGAAGTCGAAGTCTCCCTGGATCATCGTGAGGTCCCAGCCGAGCTCATCCGCTTTCGCGGTGACCGCTTTGACCCACCACGCGCCGACCGGGGTCTGGTTGCCGGACGTGAAGGCGATCACCTTGAACGTCCCGTCGCCGCCACCACCACCACTGGCGTCGCCGCCCGAACTCGAGCCCGAACATCCTGTCAGTGCCAGGACCGCCGCAGTCGCCAGCGCGGCTGCCACCTTGAACTTTGTACGCACGTATCTACTCCTTCGTGTGATTTGCGCTTCGTGGGGGATGTGCGGCCCCGCGGGATACCTCGCGGCGGGGCCCGTGGGAGAGGTGCTACCGCTCCCGCGTCTTGAGGCCGGACAGGACGACGGCGGCGATGATGATGAGCCCGGTCACCACCTGCTGGATGTAGGCGTTGACGCCCAGGATGTTCAAACCGTTGCTCATGACGCCGATGATGGCCACGCCGATCATCGTGCCCCCGAGGTTGGCGGCGCCCGAGCGGATGACCGTCATGCCCAGGAAGACGGCGGCGACGGAGAACAGCGTGTTGTCGCCTCCCTGCTCGGCGGCGGCGCTGCCCAGGCGGGCGGCGAGCAGGATGCCGCCGATGGCGGACACGAACCCCGCCATCGTGAAGGCGAGCAATCGAGCCCAGCGCACGTTGACGCCCGACAGCCGAGCGACCTCCTCGTTGCCGCCGATCGCGTGGAGGCGTCGGCCCAGTGTCGTGAACCGCAGCAGCGCCCAGATGAGCACGGCGATCACGGCGGCGAAATAGACGGGCAGCGGGACATTGAGGAACCGCCCCTGGCCCAGCTCGTTGAACGCCGCCGGCATGCCGAACACCGTGGTGCCGCCGGTGACGAGATACGCGAGACCGATGACGGACGTCATCGTGGCCAACGTCGCGATGAACGCCGACAGGTGGAGGTAGGCGATCAGCACGCCGTTGACGAGCCCGACCAGCAGCCCCACGGCGAGACCGGCGAGAACGGACACGCCCATCGAGTTCTCGCCCAGCAGGAGCGCGGCCGTCACCGAGCCCGCGAGGCTCGACGTCGCTCCCACCGAGAGGTCGAAGTCGCCGACGACCATCACGATGGTCTGCGCGCCGGCGATGATCGCCAGGATCGAGATCTGATACAGGATGTTGCGGACGTTGACGAACGACAGGAACGTGTCGGGTCGCATCGCGAAGAAGAAGATGATGAGCAGGATGAGCGCCACGATCGTGCCGCTCTGCACGAGCACGCGGCCGACCGTCCGCGACTGCTGCGCCATGATGGCGCCCGTGCGCGTCGGCTCCTTCTGGATCGTCATGATGTGGACCTTCCGTAGGCGTAAGAGAGGAGGAGTTCGTCGTCGGCGCCCTCCGCGGGCACGTCGCCCGCGATCGAGCCCTCGTGCATGATGAGGATGCGATCGCACATCCCGATGAGTTCCGGAAGCTCGGAGCTCACGGCGATCACCGTCGTGCCCGTCGCCGCGAGTTCCCGGATCAGCCGATAGATCTCGGCCTTCGTTCCGACATCGATGCCCCGGGTGGGCTCGTCCATGAGCAGCACCTTCGGTCGGCGTGCCAGCATCTTGGCCAGGACGACTTTCTGCTGGTTGCCTCCGGAGAGCTCGCCGACGGTCTGCCGGGGGCTGCGCGCCTTGATCTGCAGGTCGGACATCCCGCGCTCGGCGATCTGTGCGATCCGACTGCCCGAGACCCACCCCCCGCGACTCACCGCGGAGATGTTCGCGAGGGCGATGTTGTCCTGGATCGACGATCCGAGCAGGACCCCCTGGCTTCGACGCTCTTCCGGCACGAGGGCCACCCCTGCGGCCAGCACACGGCCGACGCCCGAGCGGCGGGGGATATCCACTCCGCCCACGGTGATCGTCCCGGTCTTCGACCGCTGCGCGCCCGCGAGGATGCGCAGCAGTTCACTGCGTCCCGAGCCGGCGAGTCCCCCGATGCCGAGCACTTCGCCCACGTGGGCCGTGAAGGAGACGTCCGTGACCCGCCGGCCGTTCAGACCGTCCACGACGAGCGCGACCTCCTTCGAGATGACTCCCCGCTCGGGGTAGAGCGAGTCGGCGTTGCGCCCGACCATCGTCGAGATGACTTCGCTGATGCTCGTGTCGGCGACGTTCTTGGTCGTGATCGTTTCGCCGTTCCGCATGATCGTGAGGCGGTCGCACAGCTCGAAGACCTCCTCCAGCCGGTGCGACACGTACACGATGGCCACCCCCTCGTCGCGGAGTGAACGGAGGACGGCGAACACCTCGCGGATCTCCGTGTCGGTGAGCGAAGCCGTCGGCTCGTCGAGGATGAGGACGCGGGCATCCGTGGCGAGAGCGCGGGCGACCGCGACCATCGTCTGCTGCACCGGCGACAGGTCGCCCGCGAGTTTGCGCATCGAGATCTTCTGATTGAGGCGTTCGAGCTGCTCGCGGGCCCGGCGGCGCAGCGCGCGGGTGTCGACGATGCCCGCCCGGCTGGGCAGCTGCTCGCCGAGCAGCACGTTCTCGGCCACGGACGTCGTCGGCACGATCGAGAGCTCCTGGTAGAGCGCCACGATGCCCGCTTTGTGCGCCGCGCGCACGTTGGCGAACTCCACCTCTTCGCCGGACCGTCGGATGGTCCCCGAGTCGGGGACGTAGAGGCCGGTGACGACCTTGATCAGCGTGGACTTGCCGGCACCGTTCTCACCGAGCAGAGCGTGGATCTCTCCGGGGTTCACCGAGAGCGTGACGCCCTTCAGCGCGTGGACGCCGTCGAAGCTCTTGGAGATGTCGGTCGCCTCCAGCGCCGGAGCGAGGGTGGAGGTCACCGCTTCGTCGCCGGCGGTCACGACGCCACCGCCCGATCCTCGATGTCGTTGCACCGCAGGACGACTTTGGGATAGCGCCCGCTGACATGGACCGCGAAGGCCTCCGCCGCGTCCTCGAGGTCGAAGACCGCCTGAGTCAGTTCGTCGAGGTCGAGGTGGGGCAGCACGTCGAGCGCCCGCGGGAACGCGTACGGCGAGACGAACACCCCCGTGAGCGTCAGCTCCTTCAGGTAGAGGTAGTCCGAAAGGTTGAGCGGCATCTCGAAGTCGTGCGGATACATCGCACCGTAGATCACCGTGGCGCCCTTCGCGGCGAGGTCGAGCAGCCCGCGCACTGCCCGCGGCGACCCGGAGGCGTCGATCACGACGTCGTAGCCTCGCCCCCCGGTGATGTCGTCCGCGCGGGCGTACTGGTCTTCGGAGGTCGGGTCGATCGTGTGCTCGGCCCCGTGCCGGCGGGCCATCTCCCGGCGCTCGGCGATCGGCTCGATCATCGTCAGCGACGTCGCCCCGCTCATCTTCAGCACCTGCAGCGCCAGCTGACCGATCGGCCCGCCGCCGCAGATCGCGACACGGTCGCCCACTCGGATGTTCGTCTTGTCGGCGATGCGCACAGCCACCGATGTGGGCTCGAGCAGGCATCCGTGTAGGAGGGACACGCTGTCGGGCAGAGGGTAGACCTGGGATTCATGCCACGTGATCGTCTCGGCCATGCCGGGTCGGTTGTAGTCCTGGATGTGCTCGCAGAACTGCTGCCTGCCCTCCTGACAGGGACGGCAGGTGCCGCAGAAGCGGAGGAAATTGCCCGCCACGCGGTCGCCGACCTGGAGGCCGTTTCGATGCGCCTTCTCGCCGAGGGCTTCGATCACACCCGAGAGCTCGTGGCCGAGGCCGATGGGCACATCCGTGCCGAAGAACCCCTCGGCCAGATGGGGGTCGGATCCGCAGATGGCGGAGTAGGCGACCCTGATGCGGACGTCCTCGGGTCCGAGGTCGGGCTGGGGAAGATCCACCAGTCCGATCCGGCCGCGAGTGGCCTCGTCGGGATCGCGCAGACTGCCGATCTTGGTGACGGCGACGGTTCTCATATGACTCTCCATCGAGTGCGGCGAAAGGGGGTGGCGCGGAGCGCGGCCGTCAGTCCGCGGCGGCGATCACGCGACGGGCGGCCGCGACCGTGGCCGACAAGCCGTAGCCGTGCTTGTCGCGCAGTTCCTCGTCGTCCCCGAACCCCGCGTACACCTGGGGGATGCCGAGACGTTCGAAGGCGGTGAGACGGATGCCTCGGTCAGCGACGACGTCGGCGATACGTGAGGCCAACCCGCCGTAGGCCAGGTGGTCCTCGAGGATCACGAACCGTCCGCCGGTCTCGGCGGCACACTGAGCGATCAGGTCCTCGTCGATCGGCTTGAGGGTGAACATGTCCACGACGCGTACCGAGCGACCGTCCTTGGCGAGCTCGTCCGCGGCGTCCAGCGCTTGGGAGACCACGGTGCCGTGGGTGAAGATCGTGGCGTCCGTGCCCTGCCGGGCGATGATGCCCTTCCCGATCCGGATGTCGTGCTGGCCCGGTTCGTAGAGCACCTTGTCCTTCTTGCCGACGGCGAGGCGGATGTAGATCGGGCCCTCCATCGTCATCGACTGGCGCAGGATCTCGCCGACCATGAGCGGGTCTCCGATGGAGGTGACGGTCATGTTGGTGAGGGCGCACATGAGCGCGAGATCCTCGACCGCGTAGTGGGTCGAGCCGCCGTTGCCGACCAGGCCACCGTGCGTGCCGATGATCTTCACGGGCAGGTTCGGGTAGCAGACGTCGGAGCGCACCTGTTCCAGCGCCCGCATCGAAAGGAACGGCAGCATGCCCGAAACGACGGGGATGTTGCCGTCGTAGGCGAGTCCGGCAGCGATGCCGACGCAGACCTGCTCGGCGAGCCCCACATCGAGGAATCGCTCGGGGAACTTGTCGCGGAACTCCACGAGCGTCGCCCCGATGTCGGGCGTCAGCACCCACAGGTTGGCATACTCGTCGCCGAGCTCGGCGAGCGTGGTGCCGATGACGGACCGGGCACCCAGGAACTCGCCGAACGTGAAGGTCACAGGCATCAGACGCTCTCCTTCGTGCGGGATGCCTCGAGCGCGGCCAGTGCGCGATCGAGGTCGGCGGCGCCGAGCGATCCGGCGTGCCATGCGAGGTTGTGCTCCATGAAGTCGACGCCCTTGCCCTTCACGGTTTCGCAGATCACCACGGTGGGACGGTCACTGTCGGTGGCCGGCAGGGCATCGATCGTGTCGACGAGCTGAGTCATGTCGTGGCCGTCGATGTGGACGACGTTCCAGCCGAACGCCGCCCATTTGTCGGGATACGGCTCGAAGACGAC
This sequence comes from Microbacterium songi, assembly GCF_042747925.1. NCBI lineage: Bacteria > Bacillati > Actinomycetota > Actinomycetes > Micrococcales > Microbacteriaceae > Microbacterium > Microbacterium songi. The sequence continues at coordinate 515,278 of NZ_JBHZIE010000010.1, read as the reverse complement.
CCGCTCCTCCGCGAAGCTCGTCATCAGCTGACGGTTGCGGTCCACGAAGGCGACGAGGTTGCCGAGCTCGTTGCTGCGTGCGGCCATCGCGGCCTCCCAGACCGACCCCTCGCCGGTCTCACCGTCGCCGAGCAGGCACACCACACGGTGCGACTCACCTCGACCGCGTGCGCTGAGCGCCATGCCCACCGCCAACGGAAGTCCGTGACCGAGCGAGCCGGTCGAGCACTCGACACCCGGCAGCTGCACTTTGCACGGATGCATGCCGTACGCACTGTCGAGCTGGCCGTAGGTGTCGACGATCCCCTCGTAGGAGAAGAAGCCGCGCATCGCCATCGCGATGTACATGCACACGGCCGCATGGCCCTTGCTGAGCACGAAACGGTCCCGCTGGGGGTTCCGCAGGTCGGTCGGGTCCACGCGGAGCCCGTATTGGTAGAGCGCGGTGAAGATGTCGGCCGCCGACAGGTCGCCGCCGATGTGGACGGCTCCTTCATACGTGCCGCAGAGCTGCAGCAGCTTGGCGCGCAGCTCGAACGCCAGCTCTTCGAGCTCTTCGACGGTGTGCGGATCCGCATCCGTCGGCAGGGTCATCTGGCCCATCTCATGTCTCCTCATCGATGACACGGACGTCGCTGAACAGCCCCGCAAGGCGTCTTCATCGACTCTCGTTCTGCGATCGGGTCCGGGCTCCGGACCTCGATGTGGCGACAGTAACACGATGTGGTTTACCTGTAAACAGGATCATCGATAAACTCGGAGACGACGCGTCGGCCGCCGGAAGTCGGGTGAACGCCTCGATGATTAGACTCGCGGCACGGATCGCGGTCGATTCGACGCGGGGAGGGAGCAGGGGTGACGCGCGACGCGGATGCCACTGTCGGGCCGGTGTTCGTGGGCTCCGTCGAGATCGAGACCGAGCCGCTCCCCGGCGTGATCGACACCGAGAGGTTCACGCCCCGTCTGCTCCACCTGCTGTCGAACGCCCTCGTGTGGAGAGAGTCCCGACTGCTGCGGGCCGCCTTCAACCTGGGTACGAACGACTGGCGCGTGATCTCCGCGATCGCGATCCGTCCCGGCGCGACCTCGACCGACATCTCCGAGTTCGTCGCGATGAACAAGGCGATCGTGTCCAAGAGCGTGAATACGCTGATCGCCCGCGAGCTGATCGTGCCCGCCGATGGCAGACGCGGGTCGCGCCATCTGTATCTGACCCGGGCCGGGGCAGACATGCACCACCGCATGAAGCCGATCTCGCTGGAGGGGCAGCAGATCGTGCTGGCCGATCTGAGCGACGCCGAGGTCGACCAGCTCAACGATCTGCTGACCCGACTGCTGCTGAAGACACCCGAACTGTCGGTGAACGCCGACGATCATGTCGCGGGTGAGGACTGACCGGGCGATCCGCATTCCGGCAATGTACCTATAGACATTCCCTATGTCGATAGGTATCGTGAGGGACGCAGGGTGCGACGCCGCCCCCGCACTGGGAGTGGAAAGGACCTCGATCAGTGGCACACACGACACCGGCCCCGAACCGGCAGGCTGCGCTCGACCTCATCGGTGATTTCTCCCTCGAGATGACCGGCAAGGACATCCCCGGCCTCGAAGAGGCCAAGCACGCCATCCCCCCGGGAACCAAGATCAACGTGACGTTCCTCGGCAATGAGGACATCGACATGCGCGTCGCCGCGTCGAAGGCCGTGCGCGACCTGGGGTTCATCCCGGTGCCGCACATCTCGGCGCGCCGCATCCAGTCGCAGGATCAGCTCGAGGAGTTCCTGGGGCGCCTGCAGGAGGTCGGCGCCACCGAGCAGGTGTTCTCGGTGGGCGGCGACCCGTCCGAGCCCGAGGGCCCGTACCCGGATTCGCTCAGCGTCATCCAGACCGGGCTGCTGCAGAAGTACGGGGTGCGCGAGGTCTCGATCGCCGGGTACCCCGAGGGTCACCCCGACATCAAGAGCGACGTGCTCTGGCGCCACCTCGAAGACAAGTCCGCCGCGCTCACGGAGCAGGGACTGGATGCCGTCATCCTGACCCAGTTCGCATTCGACACCGATCCCGTGATCGCGTGGATCGACGAAGTGCGGGCCCGCGGCATCGCCACGCAGATCCGGATCGGCACCCCCGGCCCGGCCGGCATCAAGCGCCTCCTCGGGTTCGCCCGGCGGTTCGGCATCGGCGCGAACGCCATGATCGTGAAGAAGTACGGCTTCTCGCTCACCAACCTGATGGGAACGGCGGGGCCCGACCGCTTCGTATCCGACCTGTCGGCGCTGCTGGCCGAGCGCAACCCCCAGTCGCCCGCCGACGGCGCTCCCGGCGACGCGGGTGTGAAGCTGCACTTCTACACCTTCGGAGGACTCAAGGCCACGGCGGAATGGGCCGACGCCTACACCGCCGCACAGTCCTGACAGGGTGGAACCATGACTGTGCACACGGACGCCTTCAAAGACCACGCCTGCCTCATCGTCCACGGGCCCGACAAGGCCGGCCTGGTGGCCGCGGTCACCGCGCTGATCACCCGCAACAAGGGCAACATCATCTCGCTCGACCAGTACTCCGACAACCCGGAGGGCGGGGCGTTCTTTCAGCGTGTCGTGTTCCACCGCCCCGACCTGACGTCGTACTTCCCCGACATCGAGGCCGACCTCGAGGCGACGCTGCAGCCGTACGAGATGTCCTGGACCCTGACCGATCAGTCGGTGCCCAAGCGCATGGCGATCCTCGCCTCGAAATCGGACCACTGCCTGCTCGAGCTGCTCTGGCGTCAGCGGAGAGGTGAGCTGCGCGTCGTCATCCCTATGGTCATCTCCAACCACACCGACGTCGCCGAGGACGTGCGCTCCTTCGGCGTGCCGTTCTTCCACATCCCCTCGCAGGGCCCCGACAAGTCCGAGGCCGAGGGCCGCATCCTCGAACTCCTCCGCGGCAACGTCGACATGGTGGTCCTCGCCCGGTACATGCAGATCATCTCCGAAGACTTCCTCGATGATGTCGCCGTACCGGTCATCAACATCCACCACTCGTTCCTCCCCGCATTCATCGGCGCGGCGCCGTATCGCAAGGCGAAAGAGCGCGGCGTGAAGCTGATCGGCGCGACATCGCACTACGTCACGAAAGATCTCGACGAAGGGCCGATCATCGAGCAGGACGTCGCCCGCGTCGATCACTCCATGTCGGCCGCCGACCTCCAGGCCCGCGGCGCCTACGTGGAACGCGCCGTGCTCTCCCGCGCGGTGCAATGGCACGCCGAAGACCGCGTCATCCGACACGGCAACCAAACCATCGTGTTCGCCTGACGGCGCGCACGCGAACACCCGGATGGATGCCTCGGCCGAGGCATCCGCCCACGAACAGAGAGGTTCACCATGGCACCGAAGAATCTGCAAGAGGTCATCGACGCGGCAGGCAGCCCTGTCGAGCTCCTGCGCAATTCGCAGATCGGCTCGTACATCTACCCGGTCGTCCCCGCCGACTTCCAGAACTGGATCAAGGAGCAGAAGGCGTGGCGTGATTCCGCGGTGCTCTACGACCAGTCGCACCACATGGACAACCTGTTCCTCAAGGGCTCCGACGCGATCAAGCTGATCTCCGACACGGCGATCAACTCGACGGCCGTGTTCCCGGTCGACAAGGCGAAGCAGTACGTTCCGACCACCGCGGGCGGTCATGTCATCGGTGACGGCATCCTGTTCCGCGAAGCGGAAGACGAGTACACCTACGTCGGCCGCGCGCCCGCGTCGAACTGGCTGCTGTTCCACGGCGAGACCGGTGGCTACGCGAACCTCGACATCGAGATCGACCGCCGCTCGCCCTCGCGTCCGTACGGTCACGAGGTCACGCGCCGCTACTACCGCTTCCAGATCCAGGGTCCGAGCGCATGGCAGGTCATCGAGAAGCTCAACGGCGGATCGCTCGAACAGCTGAAGTTCTTCAACATGTCGACGATGACGATCGACGGTACGACGGTGCGCACTCTGCGTCACGGCATGGCGGGTGCTCCCGGTCTCGAGATCTGGGGCCCGTACGCCGACCACGACCGCATCTGGTCGGCCATCGTCGAGGCCGGCGCCGAGTTCGGGCTCGTGCCCGTGGGCTCGCGCGCCTACCCGTCGAACACGCTCGAGTCCGGCTGGATCCCCTCGCCGCTGCCCGCGATCTACACGGGGGCCGAGGAGCAGGCGTACCGCGAGTGGCTGCCGGCAGACGGCTACGAGGCCACCGGGACGCTCGCCGGCTCATTCGTCTCGGACGACATCGCCGACTACTACCTCACCCCGTGGGAGCTCGGCTACGGCAACTTCGTCAAGTTCGATCACGACTTCATCGGCCGCGACGCTCTCGAGAAGGTCGACCCGGCCTCGCAGCGCAAGAAGGTCACGCTCGCGTGGGACGCCGAGGATCTCGGCAAGGTCTGGACATCGCTGCTGAACGTCGACGGGCCCAGCTACAAGTTCTTCGACCTCCCGCTCGCGAACTACGGCTCGGCGAACTACGACTCGGTGATCGACGAGGACGGCACGGTCGTCGGATACTCCATGTTCACGGGGTACAGCGCCAACGAGCGACGTGGTCTCTCCCTCGCGACGGTCGACCCGAACGTACCCGAGGGCACCGAGCTCAAGGTCGTGTGGGGCGAGCCGAACGGGGGCACCACGAAGGCCAGTGTCGAGCCGCACGAGCAGACCGAAGTGCGCGCCGTCGTCAGCCCCGTCCCGTACTCGACGGTCGCCCGCGCCACCTACCAGGGTGGCTGGCGCACGCAGTACCAGTCGGCATGACCCGTCGGTGACGATGGCAGGGGGTCCGAGCGCACGCTCGGGCCCCCTGGTCTTTCCGCGGCGCGGTCCGGGCGGACGCGGACGCGTGGCCGCGGCCTCCGCTCGCCGCCCGATAATCTCGATCACGGCACACCACGCCGAGATCCCCGACTTCGACCGCCGAAGGAGCTTCATGAGCCTGCGCTACGCGCTCCTCGCGCTCCTGCGCGTCGGCCCGCTCTCGGGCTACGACCTGCAGAAGCAGTTCTCGCTGTCGGTCGGACACGTCTGGCATGCCCCCGACTCGCAGATCTACCCCGAGCTCCGCAAGATGGAGACCGAAGGCCTGGTCGAGGGCGAGGAGCAGACCCGCGGTGAGCGCGGGACGCGTCGCGTCTATCACGTGACGGATGCCGGCGAGCAGGCGTACCTCGCATGGATGCGGTCATCGCTGGACTATCAGCGGGTGCGCGACCCCGCGCACCTCCGCGCCGCGTACCTCGAGAGCACGACGCCGGACGCCGCCCGCGCCTTCCTGCGCGGTCACATCGCACAGTGGGAATCCGAGCTCGACCAGTGGGAGACGGAGTTGCGCCGGATCGACGCGGCCGACAACCCGATGCTCGTGCGCCGATTGGCCGTCACCGCCCCCGAGAACCGCGAACGCACGATCGCCTACAAGCGGTTCGCGTACGAAGGCCTGGTCGATCGCGCGCACGTCGAGATCGAGTGGGCCAGGCGCGGGCTCGAACTGGTCGACCGGCTCGAATAGCGCGGACCGCGGGGTGCCGCACGCCTCTCGACGGCTCGACCTAGAACACGTACTCCATCAGGTCCAGGCCCAGCACCCGGAAGGCCTCGTGGGCGCGCAGCCGGTGCGCGATCGACAGGTCGTCGAAGCACACGATCAGGGCGTACGAGACCCCGGCCCGAGGACCCGCGAGGACTCCGGCCTCCGCCCTGACACCGGCGTCCCGGCCCGTCTTGTTGATGAAGAGCAGCCCGTACTCGTCGTTCTCGTGCGCGAAGGGATCGAGACCGGTCGCGGATGCCACGAGACTGAGGTCATGGTTCAGGCTGAGCCACTCCGCCACCTGCGCACTCACGCCGGCCGAGACCGCGGTGGCGTTCACGAGCGCGCCGAAGAGGGCGGAGAACTCGCGGGCCGTGCCGAGCGCGAGGTGCGGAGCGTCATCAGGACCGCGGTGATCGCGGAAGCGGTCGAGCACCGCAGAGCGCTCGAACCCGAGTGCACCGAGCCGCGAACGCACGGCGTCGAAGCCGACGCGCTCGAGGAGGGCGTTGACGGCCAGTGCATCGCCGGTCGCCGCGGCGAGCACCGCGAGGTCGACGATCGGCAGCGCCGGCGCCTTGAGATGCTGCCACACTCCGGAGACCGACACCGCGTCGAGGGCGTCGCGGTCGATGATCTCCAGCGCATCCAGCGTCCCCGCCTCGAATCGCGCGGCGACCTCGACCAGGAGGGGGACGACCCCGAGCCCGGCGACCGGGAGCGTCAGGTGGTCATCGCCCGCCAGCACCGCGGTGCCACGATCGAGGTCGTCGACGCGCAGAGACACGCGCGCCCCCGACACCGCCAGGCCGTCGAGCGCTGCGAGCGTCGAAGCGAAGGAACGGCGACCGTCCGCGGAACGCCGCATCGGCCGTTTGCCGCCTCGCCGCAGCCCCCGCTGCACGTCGGCACTTCTCAGGTGTGGTCCTTGGGCAGGCGACGAGGCCGCGGTGTCGAAGGGCTCAGGGGGCGCACCCACGAGCAGGGGTCCTTCCGGTGTGATGGCGAGGGGGAGGACGAACGGGTCACCAGATGGTGACGCGTTCATCCTTGTCGAGCCAGAGCGCATCCGTCTCCGTGACGCCGAACGCGTCGTAGAACGCGTCGACGTTGCGGACGATCTGATTGCAGCGGAACTCGTTCGGGGAGTGCGGGTCGATCGTCAGCAGACGGATGGTCTCGGCATCCCGGCCCTTCTGCTGCCAGATCTGACCCCACGACAGCAGCAGACGCTGCACGCCGGTGTATCCCTCGATCTCGGGCGCACCCGTGGGTACGCCGTCGGGATCTTCGCCGAGCGAGAGGGCGTAGGCCTTCAGGGCGATGCTCAGCCCGCCCAGGTCGCCGATGTTCTCGCCGATCGTCAGGGCGCCGTTCACGGTGTTCTCCGCCGGCAGTCCCCGCGGGACGAGGGTGTTGTACTGCGCGATGAGCGACGCCGTACGCTCCTCGAACGCGCTGCGGTCGGCATCGGTCCACCAGTCGCGCAGCGATCCGTCGCCGTCGAAGCGGCTGCCCTGGTCGTCGAACCCGTGGCCGACCTCGTGCCCGATGACCGCGCCGATGCCGCCGTAATTGGCCGCGGCATCCCGCTCCGCATCGAAGAAGGGGTATTGCAGGATGGCCGCGGGGAACACGATCTCGTTCATCAGCGGGTTGTAGTACGCGTTGACGGTCTGCGGCGTCATGAACCACTCGTCCCGGTCGATCGGCTGCCCCACCTTGCCGAGCTGGCGGTCGTGCTCGAGCACGTGCGCGCGGCGGACGTTGCCGACCAGGTCGTCGGCGTCGATCTCGAGCCCCGAGTAGTCCTTCCACTTCACCGGGTACCCGATCTTGGGGGTGAACGTGTCCAGCTTGGCGAGGGCACGATCGCGCGTCTCGGGGGTCATCCAGTCGAGCGAGCGGATGCTGCGCCGGTAGGCCTCGAGCAGGTTCGCGACGAGCTCGTCCATGGCCTCCTTCGCGGCCGGCGGGAAGTGGCGCTCGACGTACACCTTGCCGACCGATTCGCCCATCGCGGCCTCGACGAGGCTGACTCCGCGCTTCCACCGCTCGCGGTTGACGGGGACGCCCGTCAGCTGCGTGCCGTAGAACGCGAAGTTCTCCTCGACGAACGGGTCAGACAGGAAAGCGGCCGCGCCGTGCACGATCTTGAAGCGCAGCCACGCCTTCCAGTCCTCGAGGCGCTCGTCGCTCAGCAGTGCGCCGAGCCCTTCGAGGAAGCTCGGCTGGTAGACGACCACCTCGTCGAAGGCGCCGGCGTGATCGGCGGCGATGCCCTCGAGCCACGGCGCCAGATCGACGCCGACGAGCTCCACCACGTCCTCCCACGTCTTCAGGTTGTAGGTGGCGACCGCGTCACGGCTGCGCACGTTGTCCCAGTGGTGCGAGGCCAGCTCGGTCTCGAGCGCCATGATCCGGTCGGCGGCATCCGCCGCCCCCTCGACACCGGCGAGCGCCAGGATCTTCTCGATGTGCGCGCGGTAGGCGGTGCGGGTGGCCTCGAAGCTCTCGAGCCGGTAGTAGCTCTCGTCGGGCATGCTGATGCCGCTCTGGATGAGGAACGGCACGTACCGTGTGGGGTTGCCGGGATCGGGCTCGACGTAGAGGTCGATCATGCCGCCCACACCGTCGCGCTCGAGGCGGCCGACGGTGCGCAGCAGCGTGGGGACGCTGTCGATCGCATCGACGAGCGCGAGGTTCTCGGCCAGCGGTGCCGCGCCGAGGCGGTCGATCGTCTCGGTGTCGAGGAAGCTCGCGTAGAGGTCGCCGATCTTCCTCGTCTCGGTACCGGGCTCGGCATCGCGCGACTCGTCGATGATGGCGCGGACGTCTTTCTCGGCCTGCTCGGCGATGAGGTGGAACGAGCCCCACCGAGCCTTGTCCTCGGGGATCTCCGTGCGGTCCAGCCACTGTCCGTTGACGTGGCGGAAGAGGTCGTCCTGGGGGCGGATCTCGGGGCTCAGGTCATCGAGCGCGAGACCGGATCGGAGGGAGTCGGTCATGCGCTAAAGCGTACGCTTCCGCGTGACGGCCCCCAACACGACGGCCCGCGGCGCCGCGGTGCAGCGAGCGGGTGCCGCAGCCCTCGTAGGCTCGCAGGGTGAGCGCTCCCGACACCCTGAACCGCGACATCCTGCGGCTCGCGGTGCCCGCGCTCGGAGCTCTGATCGCCGAGCCGGCGTTCCTCATCGTCGATTCCGCCCTCATCGGACATCTGGGCGTGGCGCCGCTCGCGGGTCTCGGCATCGCCGCGGCGGTGCTGCAGACGATCGTCGGGTTGATGGTGTTCCTCGCCTATTCGACGACCCCCGCCGTCGCCCGGCGGTTCGGCGCCGGAGACCCCTCACGCGCCGTCTCTGTGGGCATCGACGGCATGTGGCTCGCGGTGGGGCTGGGCGCGGTGCTGGCCCTCGTCGGGTCGCTCTCGACCGGATGGCTCGTGTCGCTGTTCGGCGCCGCCCCCGACGTCACCGAACAGGCCGAGGTGTACCTCCGCATCTCGATGTGGGGGCTCCCGGCGATGCTGGTCGTGTTCGCCGCGACCGGACTGCTGCGCGGCATGCAGAACACGCTCACCCCGCTGTGGATCGCGGGGCTCGGCTTCGCCGCGAACGCGCTGCTCAACTGGTTCCTCATCTACGGGCTCGGCTGGGGCATCGCCGGGTCGGCGGCCGGCACCGTGCTCGCCCAGTGGTCGATGGTCGCCGCCTACGTGGTCGTCGTCGGCCGGATGGCACGCCGGCATGCGGCATCCGTCCTCCCCCAGCGCGACGGTGTGACCGGATCGGCGCGGTCGGGCGGATGGCTGTTCCTGCGCACCCTGTCGCTGCGGGTGGCCCTGCTGGCGACGGTCGGCATCGCGACCGGTCTCGGCACCGACGAGCTGGCCGGGTGGCAGGTGGTGTTCACGATCTTCTCCACCGCGGCCTTCGCCCTCGACGCGCTCGCGATCGCGGCGCAGGCGCTGATCGGCAAGGGGCTCGGCGCCGAGGACGAGCGCACCGTCGTGCGGGTGCTGCGCCGCACGGTGGCCTGGGGTGCGTGGTTCGGGGTGGTCGTCGGCGCCGTCATCGCCGCCCTGTCGGGCGTGATCGGGCTCATCTTCACCGGGGATGCCGCGCTCGCCGCCCTCATCCGGCCGGCACTGCTCGTTCTCGCGGTGGCCCAGCCCGTCGCCGGGGTCGTGTTCGTCCTCGACGGCGTGCTGATGGGAGCGGGCGACGCGAGATACCTCGCGCTCGCCGGCGGCCTCACCCTGGTCGCCTTCGTGCCCGTGCTGGTCGTCCTCGACGCGGTGGGCGCGGGTGGGGCGGACGGCCTCGCGTGGCTCGCGGTCGCGTTCTTCGGCGTGTACCTCCTCGCGCGGCTGGCCACCCTCGGGTGGCGGGTGCGGGGCACGCGCTGGATGACGACCGGCGCGTGACCGCCGGCGCGCTCAGCCCCGCGCCCACCGCCGGCACCACTCGTACATCACGACGGCGGCCGCAGCGCTGGCGTTGATCGAGCGGGTCGATCCGTACTGTGTGATCTCGACGACTCCGGATGCCGCGTCCAGCGCCTCGGCGCTGAGCCCCGGCCCTTCCTGTCCGAACAGCAGGACGCAGCGCTCCGGCAGGTCCGCCCGGTCGACCGCGACGGAACCGTCGACGTTGTCGACCGCCACGATGGGGAGTGATGCCTCGGCCGCCCATGATGCGAAAGCCGCGACATCCGCGTGGTGAACGACGTGCTGGTATCGGTCGGTGACCATCGCCCCGCGGCGGTTCCAGCGCCGCCGGCCGATGATGTGGACGGTGTCGGCGAGGAACGCGTTCGCGCTCCGCACGATCGACCCGATGTTCATGTCGTGCTGCCAGTTCTCGATCGCGACGTGGAAGGGGTGGCGGTGCTCGTCGAGGTCGGCGACGATCGCGTCCATCCGCCAATAGCGGTAACGGTCGATGACGTTGCGGGCGTCGCCGCCGGCGAGCAGCTCGGGATCGAGGTGCGGGTCGTCCGGCCACGCGTCCGGTCCGCCCGGCCACGGGCCCACGCCGACCGCGAGCAAGGGCTCGACGGGCTCGGCCGCGGCGTCGGCCCTGGGTGGCTCGGGTTCGGCGTTCACCGGGCAAGGCTACCGACTTGCCCGGGCCTGTAACTCCCCAAGAATCTCCCTGCCGCGCTCCGATCGGGCCCGAATTCCACCCACGGCGTCCGATGGTGAGGAGTTGCGCGCACGCCGGCCCCGAGAGCGCCACCCGGACCCGCTTTCGGCATACCGAAAAATGGTCTAGCTTTTCGGTATGCCGAAATCACTGGGGATCACGGCCGAACCCGTCACCGCCCCCGCAGCCGCCCGACGCCGTTCGCCGTTCCGCGGCGCCTGGCTGCTCGGCCCGGCGATGGTCGCGGGAGTGGCCTATCTCGACCCGGGCAACGTCGCCAGCAACATGACCGCCGGTGCCCGCTTCGGCTACCTGCTGGTCTGGGTCGTCGTCCTCGGCAACATCGTCGCGTGGCTGGTGCAATACCTCTCGGCCAAGCTGGGCATCGTCACCGGGCAGAGCCTCCCCGAGACGCTGGGACGACGCATCCGCAACCCGTGGGCCCGACGTGCGTACTGGCTGCAGGCCGAACTCGTGGCGATGGCCACCGACATCGCCGAGGTGATCGGCGGCGCGATCGCGCTCCACCTGCTCTTCGGCGTGCCGCTGCTCTGGGGCGGCGTGATCACGGGTGTGATCTCGATGGGCCTCCTCGTCCTGCAGTCCCGACGCGGAGCGCGCACGTTCGAGATCGTGATGATCGGACTGATCCTCGTCATCGGCGTCGGCTTCACCGTCGGCGTCTTCATCGGCCCCCCCGATCCGGCCGGGATCGTCGCCGGGCTCGTCCCCCGATTCGAGGGCACCGACTCCGTCCTCCTCGCCGCGTCGATCCTCGGGGCGACGATCATGCCGCACGCGATCTACGCGCACTCCGCCCTCGCGCGCGACCGCTTCGCTCCGGTAGAGGGCGCCGGCGACGACACAGGACCGGATGCCTCGCTCGCCGTCCGCCGCGGCATCCCGACGCCGACGCTGCTGAAGGCGACGCGCTGGGACGTCTCGATCGCGCTGCTCATCGCGGGCACGGTCAACCTCTGCATCCTGCTGCTGGCCGCCGCGAACCTCACGGGCGTGGCCGGCACGGACACCCTCGAGGGCGCCTACGCCGCCCTCGAGAACGGGATCGGCCCCCTCGTCGCGACGCTCTTCGCCGTCGGGCTGCTCGCGAGCGGTCTCGCCTCGACGTCGGTGGGCGCCTACGCCGGCGCCGAGATCATGCGCGGGCTCCTCCGCGTGCGCGTCCCGCTGCTCGCGCGCCGACTGATCACCCTGATCCCCGCCCTCGTCATCCTCGGCGTCGGGTTCGACCCCACACTCGCCCTCGTCCTCAGCCAGGTGGTGCTCTCCTTCGGCATCCCCTTCGCGCTCGTCCCGCTCGTCGTACTCACATCGCGACGCGCGGTGCTCGGCGCGCACCGCAACCGGGGGATCACGACGATCGCCGGGATCGCGGCATCCGTCTTCCTCATCGCCCTCAACGGCGTGCTGCTCTGGCTCGTGGCCACCGGCTGAGCGATGCTCGGCCGGTACCCTGGGCGCGTGGCCTCCCCCGCGATCGACGACTACCTCAAGACGATCTACCACCACACCGAGTGGCAGGACGATCGCATCACCCCGTCTCAGCTCGCGCTCGAGCTCGGGCTCGCCCCCTCGAGCGTGACCGAGATGGTGCAGAAGCTGGCGGCGCAGGGTCTCGTGTCGCACCGCCCGTACGGCCCGGTGTCGCTGACCCCCGCGGGCGAGCAGCGGGCGGCCGCGGTGATCCGTCGGCATCGGTTGATCGAGACCTGGCTGGTGGGCGAGTTCGGCTACTCCTGGGACGAGGTGCACGATGAGGCCGAGGTTCTCGAGCACGCCGTCAGCGATCGGCTGCTCGACGGCATCGACCACCGGCTCGGCAATCCTCGGTTCGACCCGCACGGCGACGCGATTCCGGATGCCGCGGGCCGCGTGCACCGCGAACCCTTCACCCTGCTCGGCACGGCGAAGCCGGGCCACCGCGGGCGCGTGCTGCGGGTGAGCGACCGCGACCCCGATCTGCTGCGCGTGCTGGATGACGCCGGTGTGCGCCCCGGCGCCGACGTGCAGGTGACGGATGCCTCGACCCTGACGCTCGACGGCGACACCCTGCATCTTCCGGCCGGGGCGGCGGACGCCGTCTGGCTCACCGCGTAGAACGGCGCGCAGAGCTCACTTCGACGCGGCGGCCGCCCGGCCGAACGGCCACCGCATGCCGGCGGCGTCTTCGCAGACGCCCCAGAGCCGCGCGCCGATCTCGAGGTCGCGCGTGATCTTGGCCGGGGTCGCGCGTCTCGGCGCGCCGCGGGCGACGAACCGCGGGCCGACGAGCTCTCCGCCCTCGACCGCGGGGTCGACGAGTGCCCGCACGAGCGACCACGCGCCGCGGTCCTTGGACTGCGTGAACGCGACCTGCAGATTGTCGGTGAAGCGGGTCAGTCGAGAGGGCTCGTTGACCCCGTGGATGCCGATCGTGCGGCCGCTGGTGGAATATCCCGGATGCGCGACGATGCTGCGCACCGCGACCTTCGTCTCACGCAGCCGCCGGTCGGCTTCGAGGCCGAGGGCCGTCGTGGCGACCTTGGACTGCACGTAGGCGCGCCACGGGCTGTAGTCGCTCTCCAGCTGCGGGTCGACCGGGTCGTAGGCCCACATCGACGTCGACATGCTGCCGAGCCAGACGATGCGTCCGCGCGCTTTCGCTAGGGTTGCCAGCATCGCCCCGGCGAGCGCGAAGTGACCCAGCACGTTGGTCGCGAAGACGACCTCGTTGCCGTCCATGGTCAGCTCGCGTTCTTTCGGCGGGTGCACGATGCCGGCGTTCAGGAGCAGCCCGTCGAGTCCCCCGCGGGTGCGGGCGGTCGCGGCCGCCGCGCGCACCGAGCCGAGGTTGCTCGTGTCGAGGAGAAGCGTCTGCACCGAGGCATCCGGAACCCGGCGCAGCACCGCCGCACGAGCCGACGCGAGCCGGTTCGGGTTGCGGCCCGTCATGATGACGTGGGCGCCGGCGCCGGCGAGCTGTTCGGTCGCGAAGTATCCGAGACCCGCGTTGGAGCCCGTGATCAGATAGGTGCGCCCTGAGAGGTCGGGGAGGTCCTCGGGATCCCAATCGGCGCGCGCCACGAGATGAGACTATGCCCCCGCGCGTATGTCTTCGCGCGCGTCCACGGAATAGGCTGACACCATGCGGACCCGCGCCGATATCGAATGCTGGCTGACCGACATGGACGGTGTCCTCGTCCACGAGAACCGGCCGATCCCCGGTGCGTCCGACCTGCTCGCCCAGTGGCGCGATGAGGGCACCCCGTTCCTGGTGCTCACCAACAACCCGATCTTCACGCCGCGGGATCTCAGCGCGCGGCTGCGACGGTCCGGTCTCGACGTCCCCGAAGACCGCATCTGGACCTCGGCGCTCGCGACGGCCGACTTCCTGCGCTCGCAGCTGCCGGGCGGCACCGCATTCGTCATCGGCGAGGCGGGCCTGACCACAGCGCTCCACGAAGCGGACTTCGTCATGACCGAGTCGCTGCCCGACTACGTCGTGGTCGGCGAGACGCGGCAGTACTCGTTCGAGGCGATCACGCAGGCGATCCGCTTCATCAACGCCGGCGCGCGCTTCATCGTGACGAACCCTGACGCGACCGGGCCGACCGCGCACGGCGTCGTGCCGGCGACAGGCTCGTTCGCCGCCCTCATCACCAAGGCGACCGGCAAGGAGCCTTACGTCGTCGGCAAGCCGAACCCGATGATGTTCCGGTCGGCGCTGAACCGCATCGGCGCGCACTCCGAGACGACCGGCATGATCGGCGACCGGATGGACACCGACGTCGTCGCCGGCATCGAGGCGGGGCTGCACACGATCCTCGTGCTCACCGGTATCAGCGATCGCACCGAGATGGAGCGCTACCCGTTCCGCCCCGACGAGGTGCTCGACTCCGTCGCCGACCTCGTGCGCGACGAGCCGCTCGAGGTGGAGGAGACGGACATCCTCTGATGGGAGCGCTCGACGACGGCGAGAAGGTGGTGGCCGCGGATGCCGCGACCTGGCGCGCCTGGCTGGCCGGGAACCACGCCTCGGCGACCGGAGTGTGGCTCGTGCGCGGACGGGCCGGGTACACCCACCTCCACATCCCTTACGAGGAGGCGATCCGCACCGCACTGTGCTTCGGCTGGATCGACGGTCCGGTGCGGACCTTCGACGAGGAGACGTCGGGTCTCTGGTTCGCGCCGCGGCGCCCGTCGAGCGGATGGGCCGCGACCAACAAGGCCCGTCTGATCGAGCTCGAGGCCGCGGGTCTCCTGGAGGCGGCGGGTATCCGCGCGATCGAGGTCGCGAAGGCCAACGGGTCGTGGACCATGCTCGACGGGCCCGAGGCCGGTATCGAACCTCCTGAGCTCACGGCCGCCCTCGACGCGGCGCCTGCGGCCCGGGCGAACTGGGACGCCTTCCCCGCGTCCGCGCGGAAGCAGGGACTGACCCTGATCGCCATGGCGAAGCGGCCCGAGACGCGCGCGGCGCGGGTGCAGAAGATCGTGACGGATGCCGCGGCCGGGAAGCGGCCCGCATGACACCGCTTGCGCAGGCACTGCTGTACGGCGTGAGCGTCATCATCCTGCTGGGGACGCTGATCGTGTTCGTGATGCAGCTCGTGCGCAGCCACCGCGACGAGCGGAACGATCCGCCCGCAGGCGACGATCGGAGTGATCCGCCGGTCGGCTCCTGACCTCCCCGCCGCTCCCTTCCGGCGCGGGACGAGCGAGGCGCTGCTTTCGGCGCGGAGCTACTGGGGTGCGAGGCCGAGATCGTCGAGGTCGATCGCGGCGAGCCACTCCAGCCCTTCCGCTTCGACGGCTGCCTGTGCCCCGGTTCTGCGGTCCACGATCACGGCGACGGCGACGACCTCGGCGCCCTCGCGGCGCAGCGCGTCGACGGCCTTGAGCGCGGACTGGCCGGTGGTCGAGGTGTCTTCGACGACGACGACGCGCTTGCCGGCGACATCCGCCCCCTCCACCTGACGTCCGCGGCCGTGGTCCTTCGGCTCCTTCCGCACGACGAACGCGTCGAGCGGGCTGTCGGTGCGCGCCGACTCGTGCATCACCGAGTTGGCGATCGGATCGGCACCCAGCGTGAGGCCCCCCACCGCGATGACGCCGTCGACGTCCTTGATGAGGTCGAGCATGATGCGACCGATCGAAGGCGCGGCCCGGTGATCCAGAGTCAGCTTGCGCATGTCGACGTAGTACGTCGCCTTCTTGCCGCTGGAGAGCGTGAAGTCGCCGTGGAAGACGGCCTCATCTTTGATGAGGGCGATGAGCGCCTGGCGGTCGGCTTCGAGCTCGGGCGTGGAGGCAGCGGTCATGCCGTCGATTCTACGGACCGGCCACCGGCGGCGAAGGAGACGGTGCCGCCGGTCGCCGGCGCTGGGTATCGTCGGGGCATGAACGCACGCGCCGACGCCGCAGCGCCGTCCGCCTCCACCTGGGCGCATCGGGCCGATATCGCGCAGCAGAGCATCGACGAGTTCTTCGGCGCCGATGACCGTCGGATCGCACATATGACGTTCCCGCGGCGGCTGCACGAGCCGTTCCACTACTGGTGGCTCGCACATCTGGTCGACGTCCGGCTCGATGCGTTCGAGCGCACCCGGCGCGTGGCATGGGCGGAGGATGCCGCGCGCGTGGCACGCGGCATCCGTCGTCGTAACCGGGGGTCGCTGTACAACGACTACTTCGACGACATGCTCTGGTTCGCGCTCGCCCTGCAGCGCCTGCGCACCGCCGCGGGCGACGTCGCGGCCGGCGAGGATGCGCGCGCGCTGTGGGAGTACTCGTTCCGGCGCGGCTGGAACGACGCGTTCGGGCAGAGTCTGGCCTGGCGGACGCAGCAGCTCGCGTACAAGAACACGCCGGCGAACGGCCCGTTCGCGATCCTCGCGGCCCGCCTCGCCGCAGCCGACGGCGACCCGCGAGCCCTCGAGTATGCGCGGCGCGGATTCGACTGGCTCACGACCCGCATGCGCGGGGCCGACGGGATCGTCGACGACGGGGTCAACCGCACCGGCGACGGCACGGTCGACCACTGGCGCTTCACCTACAACCAGGGCCTCTACATCGGGGCGGCCGTCGAGATCGGGCGGGCGACCGGCGATCGCACACCCCTACGGGCCGCGGAGGAGACCGCGCTCGCGACCATCCGGCAGCTCACCGGCGGTGGTGTCTTCGTGAGCGAGGACGACGGCGGCGACTCCGGGCTGTTCCGCGGCATCTTCTACCGCTACCTCGGGCTGCTGCTGCCGCACCTCGACCCCGGTGCGGCCGGGCGCCTCGAGCTGGTCGCGTTCGTGCGCGGGAGCACCGACTCCCTCTGGGAGAGCGCGCAGCGCGACGGCCTCATGCTCGCCGACGACGACTGGCGCAGCACCCCGACCGGCCGGGTGAGCCTGGCCACGCAGCTGAGCGCCGTCATGGCCGTCGAGATGCGTGCGGCCCTCGAGCGCTCGGAGGCGATCGGCGTCGGCACCCCGGCCTAGGCTGGCTCCATGCGTCTTGCGACCTGGAATGTGAACTCCGTCCGTGCCCGCGTCGACCGCATCGTCGACTTCGCCGTGCGCGAGAGCGTCGACGTGCTCACGATGCAGGAGATCAAGTGCAAGACCGAGCAGTTCCCCTACGAGGCCTTCGAGGACGCGGGTTTCCACGTCGAGGCGTACGGCTTCTCGCAGTGGAACGGGGTCGCCATCGCAAGCCGCTCGGCGATGACCGACGTCGCCACGTCCTTCCCCGGCATGCCGGGATTCGCGAAAGGCCACGAGGGGCCGGATGCTCCACAGGAGGCCCGCGCGATGGGGGCGACCATCGACGGGGTGCGGGTGTGGAGCCTGTACGTGCCCAACGGGCGCTCGCTGGGCGATCCGCACTACTACTACAAGCTCGACTGGCTGAGCGCCCTCACCGCGCACGTGCGGGACGAGCTGGCAGCCGACCCCGACGCGGCGCTCGCGCTGACCGGTGATTTCAACATCGCTCCGACGAACGCCGACAACGGCGACCCCGCCGTGGTCGAGGGGTTCGCGACGCACGTGTCGCCCCCGGAGCGCGAGGCGTTCGCCGCCCTGGAGGCGGCCGGGCTGACAGACGTCGTGCGTCCGCTGGTGCCGACCGGCTTCACGTACTGGGACTACAAGCAGCTGCGCTTCCCCCGCAACGAGGGCATGCGCATCGACTTCGTGCTGGGTTCGCACGCGTTCGCCGACGCCGTGGCGGGCGCGGCCATCCACCGCAACGAGCGCAAGGGCGAGGCACCGAGCGACCACGTTCCGGTCGTCGTCGACCTCGATCTGAACGGCCCCGAGGAAGACGACGATCGACCGATGATCTTCTGAGGCCGCTTCGCGTGACGCCGGCGGCTACATCTGACCCGTAGTGGGCTTCCCGTCCGGGGCGTAGCGCAGCTGGACGGCGGTGTTCCCCGCGACCGGCGGTTCGAGCAGCCGGAGCCGCGCAGGCACCGCGCCGTCCGGGAACACTTTGCGTCCCTGCCCGAGGACGATGGGGTGCACCCAAAGTTTCAGTTCGTCGTACGCCTCGACGGCGAGCAGCGACTGCACGAAGTCGATGCTGCCGATCACATGGATGTTCTCGTGGACGTCGCGGAGTGCGGTGACGGCGGCCACCGCATCCTCTCCCAGATGGGTTGTTCCTGCCCATTCGGGGACGAACGGATGCCGTGAGGCGACGTACTTCGGAATCTCCGCGAAACGACGTCCGACCGGGGTGCCGGTGTGCTGCGGCCAGTATGCCGCGAAGATGTCGTAGGTGCGGCGTCCGAGCACGAGCGCATCCATCGCTTCGATGCCGGCGCCGACGAGCTCGGCGATCCTCTCGTCCTCGACGGGCGCCTGCCAGCCGCCGAACTCGAAGCCACCGGAAGTGTCCTCGTCGGGTCCGCCCGGGGCCTGCGCGACGCCGTCGAGCGTGGTGAACAGATCTATCGTGATCCGACCGGTCATGGACCCTTTCTACCCGTTCGTCACCTCCCCCGCACGGGGGATGCCTCACCGCCGGGCTGCCCGTAGCGTGGGGGCGTGGCATCCGCTCCTCCCACCCCCCGCGCGCAGCGGCTGGCGCCGACCCGGCAGCAGCTGCGCAACGACGTCGTCCTGGCCGCCGTCATCTTCGTCGGCGCGCTCCTGAGCTCGGTGCTGAGTGCGATCGCCGGCGTCTACGGCGATGAGCAGGGTCCGATGCAGTACGCGATCGTCTACGCCTTCGTGCTGGCGGCGCCCCTGGCCGCGCGACGGCGATGGCCGGCCATCGTCGCGGTGATCATCGCGGTCGCCTACTTCGCCGCCGTCAGCCTGCGCGTGCCCGAGATCTACGTCGGCAACATCGCCATGTTCATCTCGTTCTACACGGTCGGCGCGTGGTCGCCCCGCCGTCGGCGCGCCGCGATCGTCCGCGGCGGCATCATCGTCGGCATGTTCGTGTGGCTGCTCGCCACGATGTACGGCGAGGCCCTCACCCACGCCGAAGACGCCGGAGTGGTCGCCGGGGCGTTCAGCCCCTTCATCGCCAGCGCGATGCTCAACATCCTCGTGAACGCGCTGTACTTCGGCGGCGCCTACTACTTCGGCGAGCGCGCCTGGACGGCCGCGGCCGAACGCGACGTGCTCGTGCAGCGCACCGCCGAGCTCGAGCGCGAACGCGAGGTCACCGCGGCGCAGGCGGTGGCCCTCGATCGCGTGGGCATCGCCCGAGAGCTGCACGACGTCGTCGCCCACCACGTGTCGGTGATGGGTGTGCAGGCGGCCGCGGCCGGTGCCGTGCTGCCGACGGATCCGGATGCCTCGGCCCGCCTGATCACGGGCATCGAGGCATCCGCTCGCGAAGCCGTCGACGAACTGCACCGGCTGCTCGACACCCTGCGCACCCCCGGCGCGACCGACGACGCCCCCGCCTCGACGATCGGCCTCGAGTCGCTCCCCGTGCTGGTGGCCGCCTCGGATGCCGCCGGACTGCCCACATCGTTCACCATCGTCGGCGAGCCGGCGCCGGTGCCGGCCGTGACTCAGGTCAACATCTATCGCATCGCCCAGGAGGCCCTCACGAATGCGCGGCGTCATGCCGGGCCGGATGCCGCAGCCGACGTGCGCCTGCGCTACGGGCCGGACTCGCTCGAACTGGAAGTCGTCAACACCGGACGCGCCGCCGTGGCGGTGCGGCCGGGGCTCGGCCAGCTCGGGATGCGCGAGCGCGCCGTCGCCTCGGGGGGCACGATCGAGATCGGTCCGCGCCCGCGCGGCGGTTTCCGCGTGCGGCTCGCCGTCCCGTTGGGCGCGTCGTGATCCGCGTGCTCCTGGTGGACGACCACGCCGTGATGCGCGCGGGGTTCCGGACGATCCTCGAGTCGGCCGGCGACATCACCGTGGTCGGCGAGGCCGGCACCGGAGCGCAGGCGGTGGCTGCAGCATCCGAGCTCGCACCCGACGTGATCTGCATGGACGTGCAGATGCCCGACATGGACGGACTCGAGGCGACGAGGCGCATCGTCGCCGATGCGACGTCGAGCGCGCGGGTCGTGATCGTCACGACGTTCGACCGCGACGACTATCTCTTCGAGGCGCTGGATGCCGGGGCCAGCGGCTTCCTTCTGAAGAACGCCGGCGCGAGCGAGCTCGTCGCGGCCGTGCGCGTGGTGGCGGGCGGCGACGCGCTGCTGGCCCCGGCGGTCACCCGTCGCGTGATCGAGCGCTTCGGGTCGGTGCGGGCCGTGACGGCACCGGCCGCGGACGAGAGGCCCGGTACCTCACCGCTGACCGAGCCGCTGACCGAGCGTGAGGCCGAGGTGCTGCGACTGCTCGCCGACGCCCGCAGCAACGCCGAGATCGCCGCCGAGCTGTACATCGGTGAGGCGACCGTCAAGACGCACGTCTCGAACGTGCTGCAGAAGCTGGGCGCGCGCGACCGCGTGCACGCGGCCGTGCTGGCGCTCCGCCACCACCTGGTCTGAGCGACCGCTCGACGCCCGCGCGCCGCGACCTCGGCGCCCGGCCCTCGGCCCTGCCACGCCCGGCCGCGCCGCACCGCACCCTCGGCGCCGCGAACGGTCGCGACATGCCGTACGTTCCGCGCCACCGCGTGTCCCAGCGGCGTGTCGCGACCGTTCGCGCGGCTTCCGCGACGCCGCCGACCCCGAACGACGCCTCATCCGCACGGCGCGGGCCACCTCCCCCTCACGCTCGCGAGATCTCCGCCCCACGGGGGATCCGGCCGGGACGCGGCATCCGTAGCGTGATTCGCATGCTGCAACTCACAGATCTCGACAAGAGCTACGGCACGCATCGCGTGCTCGACCACGTCGGCTTCGAAGTGCGCCCGGGACGCCTGACAGGCTTCGTCGGAGGCAACGGCGCCGGCAAGACCACCACGATGCGGATCGTGCTGGGCGTGCTCGGCGCCGACGGAGGCACCGTCACGCTCGACGGCACCCCGGTATCGACCGATGACCGCCGACGCTTCGGGTACATGCCCGAGGAACGCGGCCTCTATCCGAAGATGAAGGTGCTCGAGCAGATCACCTATCTGGCGCGCCTGCACGGGTATTCGAAGACGGATGCCGCGGCATCCGCCACTGTTCTGCTCGAGCGCCTCGGTCTGGGCGAGCGCCTGAACGACAACGTCGAGACGCTCTCGCTGGGCAACCAGCAGCGGGCGCAGATCGCCGCGGCGCTCGTGCACGACCCGGAGGTGCTGATCCTGGACGAGCCCTTCTCCGGGCTGGACCCGATCGCCGTCGACGTGGTTGCCGCGGTGCTGCAGGAGCGCGCCGCGTCGGGTGTCGCGGTGCTGTTCTCCTCGCATCAGCTCGACCTGGTCGAGCGGCTCTGCGACGACCTCGTGATCATCGCCGGCGGCACCATCCGCGCGACCGGCGAGCGCGAAGCACTGCGCGCCGCGCACTCCCGCCATCGCTACGAGCTGGTCACCGTCGGGGATGCCGGGTGGCTTCGAGGTGAGCCCGGAGTGGACATCGTCGATTTCGACGGCGGATACGCCCTGTTCGAGGTCGATTCCGAGGACACCGCGCAGCGCGTCCTGCGCGAAGCCGTCACCCGCGGAGCCGTCGGCAGCTTCGCCCCGCAACGTCCGAGTCTGGCCCAGATCTTCCGGGAGGTCGTGAAATGAGCACTGCAACACGAGGCACCGCCGACAACGGCACCGCTCAAAAGGGCGCCGGCACCACGAGCGCCGGCGGGAGGAGCTCCGGCACGCGCCCGAGCGCCCCGAGTGAGGCGGCCGCAGTCTGGCTCGTCGCCGAACGCGAGATCGGCACCAAGCTCCGCAGCAAGGCGTTCCTGATCTCCTCGGCGATCCTCTTCATCGCCGCGCTGGCCGGGATCGTGTTCGGCGGGCTGAGCGCGCAGAACCAGGGCGGGACGCCGGTGGCGATCACCGCGGATGCCGCGTCGCTGCTCACCTCGACGGAGGGACTGGAGGTCACCGAAGTGGCCGACCGCGCCGCCGCCGAGAAGCTCGTGACCGACGGCACGGTCGACGCCGCCATCGTCGCCGACCCCTCGGCCACACCGTTCGGCTACGTGCTGATCGCGAACTCATCCGCCCCGAGCGGCTTGACGATGCAGCTGTCGGAGGTGCCGAGGGTGGAGCTGCTGGATCCGTCGCAGACCGATGACATCGTGCGCTACTTCGTCGCGATCAGCTTCGGCGTGGTCTTCCTGATGGCGGCGAGCCTGTTCGGGTCCACCATCGCCGCGAGCGTCGTCGAAGAGAAGCAGACGCGAGTGGTCGAGATCCTCATCTCGGCGATCCGGGCACGCACGCTCCTCGCCGGCAAGGTGATCGGCAACACGATCCTGGCCATGGCGCAGATCCTCGTGCTGGCGGCGATATCCATCGTCGGGCTCACGATCATCGGTCAGAGCGAGCTGCTCGAACTGCTCGGAGCGCCCATCCTCTGGTTCGCGGTGTTCTTCCTGTTCGGGTTCGTGCTGCTGGCCGCCCTGTTCGCCGCGGCCGGCGCGATGGTCTCCCGTCAGGAGGACATCGGCTCGACGACGTTCCCGATCACGATCCTCATCATGGCGCCGTACTTCCTGGTCATCTTCTTCAACGACAACCCCACGGTGCTGGCGATCATGTCCTACGTGCCGTTCTCCGCCCCGGTGGGCATGCCGATGCGCCTGTTCCTCGGCGAGGCGCAGTGGTGGGAGCCGTTGGTGTCGCTCGTCATCCTCATCGCGACATGCGTCGCGGCGATCCTGCTCGGCGCGAAGATCTACCAGAACTCCCTGCTGCGCATGGGCAGTCGCGTCAAGCTGGTCGAGGCGCTCCGCGGCTGAGCCGACGACGACGAGGAGCGGATGCCGCGGCCACTGGTCGCGGCATCCGCTCCTCGCGTGCCAACCGGGCGCGCTCAGCGCTCCGAGCGGGCCACCAGCGCGTCCGCGGCGCGCACCAGCGCCAGGTGCGACAACGCCTGCGGGGTGTTGCCGACGTGCCGCCGCAGCGTGACGTCGTACTCCTCCGACAGCAGCCCCACGTCATTGGCCAGCCCGCAGACACGGTCCATCAGCTCGTGCGCGTCAGCGAGGCGCCCGCTGCCCGCGTACTGCTCGACGAGCCAGAACGAGCAGGCGAGGAACGGATGCTCGGTCCCGGGCAGTCCGTCGACATCGGACGCCGTGCGGTACCTGTGCAGGAGACCCGCGTGCATCAGCCGGCGCTCCAGCTCGGCGACGGTGCCCAGCATGCGCGGATCATCCGGGGCACAGTAACCCACCTGCGGCAGCAGCAGGAGCGCGGCGTCGACCTCGGTCGAGCCGTAGCTCTGCACGAAGTGCCCGCGCGCCTCGTCGTAGCCGCTCGTGTCGATCTCGGCGCGCATGCGGTCGCACAGCGCCTCCCAGCGCTCGAGCTCGCCCGGCATCCCGTGCTCGCGGACAGCCCGGACGCCACGATCGAACGCCGCCCAGATCATGACGCGGGAGTGCGTGAACATGCGCGGTTCGCCGCGGATCTCCCAGATGCCGTTGTCGGCGCGGCCGATGTTCTCCTCGACGTAGCCCAGGAGCGCGCGCTGGAGCGGCCACGAGTACTCGCCCTCGTCGACGCCCGCCACACGCGCGGCCTCGAGCGCGACCATGACCTCGCCGATCACGTCGGCCTGGTACTGCTCCACGGCCCCGTTGCCGATGCGCACCGGTGCCGCGCCGTCGTATCCGGGGAAGTTGTCGAGCTCGCGTTCGGTCAGCCGACGTTCGCCGGCGATGCCGTACATGATCTGCACGTCTGCGGGTGAGCCGGCGATCGCCCGCACGAGCCACCGTCGCCACTGCACGGCCTCTTCCGTGAAACCGTGACTGATGAGCGCCTCCAGGGTCAGCGACGCATCACGGAGCCACACGTAGCGGTAGTCCCAGTTGCGCGAGCCGCCGAAATCCTCGGGGAGCGATGTCGTGGCGGCCGCGACGATACCGCCGGTGTCTTCGTGCGTGAGCGCGCGCAGCACGAGGAGCGACCGCACGACCGCTTCGTGATGCGGCCCGTCGTGTTCGATGCCGTCCGCCCACTGCCGCCACCACGCGGCCGTTGTCTCGAAGGCGGCGTCGACGTCGACGGGATCGGGGATGAGCCGGTGCGACGGGAACCAGGTGAGGGTGAGGTCGGCGACCTCCCCCGCCGACACCGTCACCGTGCCCGTGTGAGCGTGGTCGGTCGCGCGGAGCGCGGCGCCGCGCAGGACGAGTGCGTCGGGCCCTGCCGTCGCGACGAGGGCGGGCGCGGCATCCGTCCCCGCCTGACGCATCCAGGGCATCGAGCGCGCGTAGTCGAAGCGGACGCGCAGCTCCTGCGTGAACTCGACCGTTCCCTCGAGCCCCCGGATGCGGCGGATCACGTCGGGACGACGGTCGCCGTAGGGCATCACGTCCGCGACCTCGGCGACACCGGCCGCCGTCTCCCAGCGGGTGAGCAGCACGAACCCGTCGCCGTCATAGCGGCGCGATGTCTGCGCGTGCGGGTCGGTGGGACGCAGCGTCCATCGCCCGTGATCCTCGGTGCCCAGAAGCGCCCCGAACGTCGACGGAGAGTCGTAGCGGGGAAGGCACAGCCAGTCGATACTGCCCTCCCGCGACACGAGCGCCGCCGTGTGGCAGTCGCTCAGAATCGCATAGTCCTCGATGGGTGCAGCCATGCGTCGAGTCTTACAGTGTTGCGCGGTCTAGGGTGGCGCCATGGCCACCGACACGACCCTGATCATCCTCGGCGCTTCCGGCGACCTCACCTCGCGGCTGCTGCTGCCTGCGCTCGGGCAGCTGCTGACGCGCGAGCGCGAACGGCGCATCCGCCTGATCGGCGCCGGGATCGACGACTGGGACGACGAGCGGTGGCGCAAGACGGTCGCCACCTCGTTCGCGAAGGTGAACGCTGCGGGCGCGGGCGTGAACCGTCTGCTGAAGGAGACCGACTACCGGCAGGTCGACATCACGTCCGCGGAGGACATGGCGGGACTGCTGGCCGGGATCGACGGCAAGGTCGCGCTGTACTTCGCCGTGCCGCCCGCCGTCGCCGCCGCATCGTGCGAGGCCCTCGCGAGGATCGACGTGCCGGCGGGACTGATGCTGGCGCTGGAGAAGCCGTTCGGCACGGACCAGGCCAGCGCACACGTCCTGAACGAGCAGCTCGCCAAGATCGTCCCCGAGAACCAGGTCTACCGGATCGACCACTTCCTGGGCCGCTCCACGGTGCTGAACGTCCTCGGCGCGAGGTTCTCGAACCGCATCTTCGAGCCGGTGTGGTCGTCGGCGCACATCGACTCCGTCGTGATCCGCTTCGACGAGGCGCTCGGGCTCGAGGGCCGCGCCGGCTACTACGACAAGGCCGGCGCGCTGATCGACATGATCCAGAGCCACCTGCTGCAGATCCTCGCCGTCGTGGCGATGGATCCGCCCGCGACCCTCGACGCCGTCGACCTCCGCGACGCGAAGGGCGCCGTGCTGAGGGCGACCAGCGTGTGGCAGGACGACCCGATCGACAACTCGCATCGCGCCCGGTACACGGCCGGCAGAGTCGGTCGCCGGTCGCTGCCCGCCTACGCGGACGAACCCGGGGTCGATCCGAATCGCGAGACCGAGACCCTCGCCGAGATGACCGTCGGCATCGCCAACTCGCGCTGGGAGGGCGTGCCCTTCACGCTCCGCTCCGGCAAGGCGCTCGGCGGCCTGCGGCGCGAGATCGTCATCACCTTCAAACCGGTGACGCACCTGCCGACCGGATTCACCGGCTCGACCGCACCGTCGGTGCTCCGCCTCTCGCTCGACCCCGCCGTCATGTCGCTCGAGATCAACTTCAACGGCCCGGGCGACGCGTTCGCCCTCGACCGGGCGGCGCTGGACACCGACCTCGCGCAGGGCGGGATGCTGGCCTATGCCGAAGTGCTCTCGGGCATCCTCGACCAGGACCCGACGCTCGCCGTCCGCGGCGACACCGCCGAGGAGTGCTGGCGGATCGTGCAGCCGGTGCTCGACGCGTGGCGTGACGGCGCGGTGCCCCTCGACGAGTACGCCGCGGGCACGACCGGGCCGGCGTCCTGGCCGGCGCTCTGACGCGTCAGTCGTCCTGGAGCACGGCCAGAACGTTGCCGGCGGGGTCGCGGAACCACGCGATGTCGGGTCCTCGAC
Source organism: Microbacterium songi (assembly GCF_042747925.1). Lineage (NCBI taxonomy): Bacteria > Bacillati > Actinomycetota > Actinomycetes > Micrococcales > Microbacteriaceae > Microbacterium > Microbacterium songi. The sequence goes on along the minus strand of NZ_JBHZIE010000010.1, from coordinate 488,913 downwards.
CGTCGCCCCGCACGATCCCGCGCTCGTCCGAGGGGAAGTCCTCGTCGGCGTAGATCTTGGTCTCGACCCCGCGGGAGTTCAGGTCGATCACCGCCTCGTCGATGTTCGCGACGGGGAAGTTCAGAATCGTGAAACCCGCCGGTTCATGGTTGGGCTTCGAGTAGATCAGGATGCCGGCGCCCGACGCGAGATGGAGCTCGAGGAATCCCATCGCATTGTCGGAGACCTCGAGCCCGAGCGTCTCGCCGTAGAACGTGCGTGCCGCGTCGATGTCGTCGACGCTGAATCCGCTGAATGCCTTGTCGGTCGTGAACATGTCTCCACGATGCACCCGGTGGACCGGCGTGTCCAGGGGCCGCTGCATCCGCTCTTCCCGTCGTTGGTCAGAACCGCCGGGAATGTATTCGAGCGCATGGTGTTGGACCTCCGTGGGTCGATGGCGCCCCCGACAATTCCGCACTCGTCCGAAGGAACAGCCATGAACACCTCCCTGCAGACCGCCCGCTCCGCCCAGACCGACAGCCCCGTGCTCGACGTCCTCGCCGATCGCTGGAGCCCCCGCGCCTACGACACCTCGGCGCCCGTCGACGAGGAGAAGCTGGCGAGCGCGCTCGAGGCGGCTCGCTGGTCGCCGTCCGCCAACAACACCCAGCCGTGGCGCTTCATCGTCGCCCGCCGTGGAACCGACGCGCACGCGACTGTCGTCGACGCGCTGATGGGATTCAACAAGGTGTGGGCCGGCGATGCCGGCGCGATCATCATCGGTGTCGCCGAGACCACGGCTGAAGACGGCACGCCCATGCATTTCGCGACGTACGACCTCGGCCAGGCGGTCGCGCACCTGAGCGTGCAGGCCCACCACGACGGCCTGTACGTCCACCAGATGGGCGGCTTCGACCGCGCGGCCGTCAGCGCGGCTTTCGGCCTGGACGAGCGTTTCACCCCGACGGTCGCGATCGCCATCGGTGCGCTCGGCGACCCGGCCGCCCTCCCCGAGGCCCTTCAGGAGCGCGAGGCGGCCCCCCGCGTGCGTCGTCCCCTGGCGGAATCGCTCATCGCGGCCGCGTGAGGGCCTGACGGCTGCACCGGCCGGGCAGCAGCCGGCGGGCAGCCGCCGTCACGCCGCAGTCATCACTCGTCGAGCCGCAGTTCGAAGCAGAGCGAATTCGGCATCGTCTCCCGGTAGGGCTCGTAGACCGGGATCGGCGTGAAGCCGGCCTTGGTGTAGAGGGCGAGCGACTCCTGCTGTGGATGCCCCGTCTGCAGCACGACCCGGCGCGCACCGCCGGCGCGGGCCCGGTCGATGACGGTCGCGGTCAGGGCGGAACCGACACCGCGTCGTCGTGCCCACGCGGGGACGACGAGACGCTTGAGCTCCCATTCGTCGCTGCGTCGACGCAGCATGACGTGCCCGAGCGGGGTGCCGTCGTCGTCGAGCGCGAGCCAGGTGGCGACGACCTCTTCGGGGTGCACGCGAAGGGCTTCGGTGCGGGCCGCGGTCAGCTCCGGGGACTCCCCCGCGTTCTGCGTCCCATAGCGCTCTGTCAGGTCTTCGTCGAGCACGCGCCGGAGTGCCACCGCGCGGGGATCGTCGACGCCGACGTCTTCGATGCGGATGGTCACGTTCTCCAGTCTGACCCACCGCACGCGGCGCGACTACGATCACATCGTGCAGGCTCTCCGCTATGACGCCTACGGCGTCATCCCCTCCCTGGTCGAGATCGACAGCCCGCCGTTGCCCGACGACGGTGTGCTCATCGCGGTGCGCGCAACGGGCGTATGCCGATCCGACTGGCACGCCTGGCAGGGACACGACCCCGTGGATCTTCCTCAGGTCCCCGGCCACGAGTTCGCGGGAGTCGTCGCGGCCGTCGGACCCGAGGTGACGACCCTCGGAGTGGGCGATCGGGTCACCGCGCCGTTCGTCTGCGGCTGCGGCCGATGCGAGTGGTGTCTGGCCGGCGAGGCGCAGATCTGTCCCCACCAGTCGCAGCCCGGCTTCACGATGCCCGGGACCTTCGCCGACCTGGTGGCCATACCCGCTGCCGACTTCAACGTCGTGCACCTGCCCGACGCCGTGGACTTCGTCGCCGCAGCCTCCCTGGGCTGCCGCTTCGCGACCGCCTACCGGGCGGTCACCGTCCACGGTCGCCCGAAGCCGGATGAATGGGTGGCCGTCCACGGGTGCGGCGGCGTCGGTCTGTCGGCGGTCATGATCGCGACTGCTCTCGGGGCCCGGGTGATCGCCGTCGACCGGTCCCTGGACGCTCTGCGCGCAGCGAGGGACTTCGGTGCCGAAGTCGTCCTCGAGGCGGGCGACGACACCGTCACCGCGATCCATGAGGTGACCGGCGGGGGCGCGCGCGTCTCACTCGACGCCGTGGGCACGAGCGCGACCGCCATCGCGTCGATCGCATCCCTGCGTCCGCGCGGACGCCACATCCAGGTCGGCCTGTTACTGGGGGACGACGCCGCGCCCGCGATACCGATGGGACAGGTCATCACGAAAGAGCTGGAGCTCTACGGTTCGCACGGCATGGCCGCCAGCGACTACCCCGGCATGCTGGAGCTCGTGGCCTCCGGCGCCCTCCGCCCCGACCGCCTGGTCGGGGAGGTGATCGAGCTGGCGGATGCCGGAGCCGCTCTCGCCGCGATGAGCGGGCCTCCGACGACACACGGGGTGACCGTCGTGCGGATGCCGGAGCCTGCGCTCGAGTGATGTCTTCGGCGCTTCCCCGCGAAAGATGGCCGGCCCGACGAATGTCCGCCGGCCCGACCACCTTCGGAACAAGGGCTCAGCCCCGCCCGTGCGCTCGCCGGGATCGCCGAGCGAGGGCGTCGAGCGAGACGGCGATCAGCACGACCGCGCCCGTCACCATGTATCGGATCGACGGATCCATGTTCAGCAGCGTGAGTCCGCTCGTGATCGACTGGATCACGATGATCCCGAGCAGCGCTGCGAAGGCAGAACCGCGCCCGCCGAAGAGGCTCGTGCCGCCGATGACCGCGGCCGCGATCGCGTTGAGGTTCGTGTCCCCCGCGCCGCTCGATTGGGAGGCCGCGGCAAGTCGGCCGGCCGCGAGGATGCCCCCGACCACGGCCAGGGTCGACGCGATGACGAAGACGGACGTGTATACGCGGACGACGTTGATCCCCGCCCGTCGCGCCGCTTCCCGGTTGCCACCGACGGCGAACACCGATCGACCCCAGGACGTGCGCGTCAGCGCATAGTTCGCGATCAGCACGAGGGCGACGAAGAGGACGACCATCCAGCCGATCCCCCGAGCGCCGTCGTAGAGGTAGAACACCACGAACACCAGGACGGCCGCCAGAACCGCGGCTCCGATGAGGATTCCGGTGAGGGACGGCGCTGAGAGACCGGCCTTGGCGCGTCCGCGAGAACGGGCGATCTGCGTGATGGCGAGTGCCGCCGCGGTGGCGACAGCCAGAACATACGCGATGGGCTGTGGAACGAAGGCGAGCTGACCGAACACCACGATCGGTGAATCGAACGGCAGATTGATGGTGCCGCTGGGGCCGAGGACGAACAATTGCAGCCCGAGGAACCCGAGCAGACCCGCCAAGGTGATCACGAACGACGGCACTCCGACGATGTTGTAGATGGCGGCGTAGAAGAAGCCGATCAGCACTCCGACCGCGATGGCCGCCCCGATGGCGGCCCAGAGCGGCCATCCGTTGTTCACGCTGTAGACGGCCATGATCGCGGCGGCCAGACCGCTCACCGACCCGACCGACAGATCGATCTCGCCGAGGAGGAGGACGAAGACGATTCCGAGAGCGAGCACTCCGACGGCGACCGACTGCATGAGCAGATTGCTGAGGTTGCGGCTGGAGAGGAACGTCGGGTTCAGGGCCTGGAAGACCGACCAGATGATGACGAGACCCACGATGACGGGCAGGAAGCCGAGGTCTCCCCCACGAAGCTTGTCGACGAGGGACTTAAGTTGGCCGCGCGCGCCCGCGCCCGCTGGCCGCAGGCGCTCGTCCTGAAGGTCGGTGGGGGGTTGGATGGCGGTCATGATTCGATCCCTTCACTCGCCTCGCGCGTTGCTTGGCGTCGACTGACTGCGTTGTCCTGGGAGCCGGTGATAGCGGCGATGATGTCGTTCTGATTAGCGTCCTTCACGGCGAACTCGCCGTTGTTCTTCCCGAGACGCAGAACGACGACCCGGTCGGCGACCATCCGGACATCGTCCATGTTGTGGCTGATGAGGATGACCCCGTGCCCACGTTCGCGGAGCCGCTCGACGAGGTTCAGGACCTCGGCGGTCTGCGCGACACCGAGTGCGGCGGTCGGCTCGTCGAGCATGACGAGCTTCGGCTCGCCCAGCAACGACCGGGCGATGGCCACCGTCTGGCGCTGACCGCCTGAGAGGGCCGCGATCGGAATCCTCACGGAGGGGATCTTGGCGGACAGCTGCCGCAGGAGGCTCCAGGCACGAACCTCCATCTCGATCTCGTTCAATCGCACCGGGGAGAGCTCGCGACCGAGGAAGAGGTTCTGGACGACGTCGAGGTTGTCGCAGAGCGCGAGATCCTGGAAGACGGTCGCGATTCCATGCTCGATGGCGGCGGTGGGGCTCTGCAGGCGGATCTCCTCCCCTGCGAAGGTGATGGTCCCGGAGTCGGGCTGGTGCACTCCGGCGAGCACCTTGATGAGCGTGGACTTGCCGGCTCCGTTGTCGCCGACGAGGGCGACGACTTCACTGGAGTGCACATCGAGGTCGATGTCCGTCAGGGCAGCGACGGCCCCGAAGCTCTTGCTGACTCCCCGCAGAGACAAGACGAGGTGGGGGTTGGGTGTGGTTTCCGTTTCGGTGGGCATCGTGACTCCTCTCAAGGAAGGGGTGCGATCATGCGTATCGCCTGATCGCACCCCTTCGGCTTGGTTCTACTGGATACCCAGTTCCGTGCACGCCGCCGCGTACTCGGCGGTGCAGATCTGGTCCGCGGTGTAGATGCCGCCGTCGAAGATGACCTCCTTGACGTTCTCCTTCGTGACGACGGTCGGCTCGAAAAGCTGAGCCGGCGTGTCGAAGAGCGTCGTGTCGGCCGTCGGGGTCTCGCCGTTCAGCAGCTGCACAGCGACATCAGCAGCCGCACCGGCCACCGTTGCGATGGGCTTCGAGATGGTGTTGAACTGGCTTCCCGAAACGATGCGCTGGATCGCGGCCACCTCCGCGTCGTTGCCCGAAACCAGCGGCAGCGGGGTGACTCCGTCAGCCGTGAGTGCGGCGATCGAGCCGCCCGCCGTTCCATCGTTCGCGGCGATGACGCCCACGATCTGGTTGGAGAATTCCGCGATCTGGCCGCTCACCCAGTCCTGTGCCTTCTGCGGATCCCACGCCGGCGTGTCGTAGGCGGCCAGGAGCTCACGGCCGTTCTCCTGGATCGCCTTGTCCACGCCATCGCGGATGAGGCCGGCGGCGTTGTCCGTGGGCGAACCGTTGACCTGGAGCACTCCCCCGGTCGCACCGTCCGCGTCCAGCTGCGTGAGCACCGACTCGGCGATCGCGTATCCGATGGCCTCGTTGTCGAAGGACACGTAGAAGTCCGCGGCGATGTCCACGATGGGGCGGTCGTACGTGACCACCTTGATGCCCTGTGACTGAGCATTCTGGACGATGGCGGCTGCGGCCTTAGTGTCGACGGCGTCCAGGACGATCACCTGGGCTCCGTCGGCGATGGCCGCCTCGGCCTGCTCCTGCTGCGTGGAGGGGTCTCCTGCCGCGTTCTGATAGTTGACGGTGCAGTCCGGGCACAGCTCCGCAACCTTCTCTTTGAAGAGCGGAGCATCCTGCTGCTCGTATCGGGTGGAAGCGAGGTCGGGCATCAAGAAGGCGATCGTGCCGGACGACGCCGCCTCGCCCCCACCCGTGGACCCCCCGCCCGCTGTTCCCCCGGAGCAAGCAGTGAGGGAGATGATCATCGCGGTGGCGCCGAGCGCGGCCGCGACCAAGGTCTTTGACTTCATTGTGTGTACCTCTCGACTTCGAGAACCCCGGGGTGACGATCACCGAGGGTGGGGCGACTGGCCTGGTCTGCCTACTGTGAAGACCGGGCACGGTAATCATAGCAATCCGAGCGGTAATTCTGTCAATCAAAATGGTAATTCTCACATCGGCGTTGATGGCCACTGCGGGAGCGCTCATGCGGGCGACTACTGTGTGAGGAAGCGCGAATGATCACGCCACCCAGCACATGTCGACTGTCACACATCCACGAGCCACCCTGTGAGCGCGATCCTCTGCGTGGACGCGGGTACCTCTGTGATCAAGTCGGTCGTCTTCTCCGCCGACGGGCGGGAGCTCACCGTGTCACGACGCCCCACGCGGGTGTCGAGGCCGGAGTCGGGCCGGGTCGAGCAAGATATGGCGGACGTCCTCGGCGCCGTGCTCACCACCATGAGGGAGGCCGTCGCCGCCTCATCGGAGCCGGTGACGTCGATCGCGATCACGGCACAGGGCGACGGCTTCTGGCCCGTGGGCGCGGATGAACGTCCTGCCGGCGACGCGATCCTCTGGAACGATGGGCGGGCCGACGGGGTCCTCGCCGCCTGGGAGGCCGACGGCACTTTGGAGCGGGTATTCCGTATCAACGGATCCCTCGGCAACAAGGGGCTGCCCAACGCGATCATGCGTCATCAGCTCGACCGCGGCCCGGGACTGGACGGCGTCGATTGCGTCCTGACCTGCGGAAGCTGGATCTTCCTCGCGCTCACGGGCGTGCGTGGGTTGCATTTCTCCGAGGCGTCCGCTCCGTGGCTGGACGTCCACACCGGCGGCGGATCAGGAATGCTACTCGAGCTCTACGGGCTGCAGGACTACGCCACGCTCGTACCCCGCGTGCTGGAGGGCGACGAGCTCGTGCAACCACTGCGACGCGACATCGCCCTGTCTGCCGGACTCGAACCGAATACGCCCGTGGTCCTCGCCCCGTACGACGTGGTGGCCACCGCTCTGGGCAGCGGCGCAGTGGACGTCGCAGACGCCTTCTGCATTCTGGGCACCACCCTCTGCGCGGGAGTGATCGAGGCGCACGCCGACACTACAGGCGAGCCGGGCGGGCTGACGCTGCTCACCGGGCACGGCCCCTCCGTCGTACGCGCCTTCCCCACGCTGGCGGGCACGGGCGTCGTGGATTGGACCGCTCAGCTGCTGGGATTGCCGGATGCGGCAGCACTCACCGAGCTCGCGAGCCAGTCACCCCCCGGGGCTAACGGAGTGATCATCTGGCCCTACCTTTCGGGCGTGGGCGAGCGCGCGCCTTTCCTGGATCGGTCCGCGAGAGGCACGATCGGAGGCCTCCATTTCGCGCACTCCCGCGCTGACATCGCCCGGGCATGCCTGGAAGGACTCGCCTATGTGATCAAGGAATGCGCGTCGGCAGCGAGTACGAGTTCGACCGCGCTGGCGATGTCGGGCGGGGGCTCGGGCAACTCGTTCTGGTGCCAGATCGTGGCGGACGTGACAGGGGTCCCCGCACTGCGGCCGGCCGACAGCCAGGTGGGCGCGAAGGGCGCGATGATCGCCGCGGCCGTGAGCAGAGGTCTTTACGCCGACGCCGACGAGGCGGCACGTCACCTCGTGCGGCATACTCGTGTGTTCGAACCCGATGCCTCTGTCGCTCCGCTCTACGCGGATCGTTTTGAGACCTTCACACGGACCAGGACGTCGATGTCGCTGTACGCGAAGGACCCGGAACAGCCCCCGCGCTGAATCGCTCTCACATGGCGATCTCAGCGACGCGCTCGATCGCGAGGCCGGCCCGATACCGTTCGAGGAACTTCATGTAGCCGGCGATGTCCGACTCGTGAGGAACCACGGCCTGCGCGATCGCTCCCGCGAAGACCCGGGTCTCCAGGTAGTCCGCGAGCGAGGAACCATCGCCGGCGCGTACCGCGCTCCGATAAGCGGCCAGCACGGCGATGCCCCAGGATCCGCCTTCCGACGCCGTTTCGACCACCGCCACCGGATGCCCGATCGCCGCTGCCAGCATCTTCTGACCCACCCCGGCCGTCGTGAACAGACCGCCGTGCGCGTGCATGGTGTCGACGGCTACGCCCTCCTCCTCGAGGGCTCTCAGACCGATGCTGAGCGCACCGAAGGAGCTGAAGATCTGCGCCCGGATGAGATTGGCGAGTGTGAGCCTGCTGCCGGGCGTGCGCACGAGCATGGGTCGCCCCGCGGAGACACCCACGATGGGCTCGCCTGCCAGGAAGTTGTATGCGAGGAGCCCGCCGCAGTCGTCGTCCCCGTCCAGAGCCTCGGAGAGCAGGGTCCGGAAGACGGTGTTGCGGTCGACGGGGTTGCCGATCGCCGCGCTGAATCTTTCGAACACCGAGGCCCATTCCGCCAGCTCGCCGGTTCCGTTGATGCAGTGGATCATGGCGACGCGCTCACCGGAGGGTGTGGTCACGAGATCCACATCCGAGGCGACGTCGGGAAGAGACGCCTCCAACACGATCATTGCGAACACCGACGTGCCGACGCTGATGTTCCCCGTCCTGACAGCCACGGAGTTCGTCGCGACCATCCCCGTGCCCGCATCCCCCTCCGGCGGGCATGACGCACTCCCGGCCTCCAGACCACCGCTCGGATCCAGCAGCAGCGCGCCGCGCGCGGTCAGGCTGCCGCCGTCGGCCCCCGCGATCAGCGGGATCGGCAGAAGGTCGCTCAGTCGGGTCCCCGGCTGCCGCGCATGCGCGAGGCGGTCGAATGCCTCGAGCCTGCGGGCATCCCACTGGTGGGAGTGGGAGTCGATGGGGAACATGCCGGAGGCATCCCCCAGCCCCAGGACCCGCTGATCGGTGAGTTGCCAATGGACGTATCCGGCAAGCGTCGTCAAGAACCGGATGTCGGCGACATGCGGCTCGGCGTCGAGCATGGCCTGGTAGAGGTGTGCGACCGACCAGCGGCGGGGAATGCGGCACCCCAACGCGGCGGTCAGCTGCCGCGCCGCTTCGTCGGCCGTGGTGTTCCGCCAGGTGCGGAATGGCACGAGGAGCCCGCCGTCGCCGTCGAACGCGAGGTATCCGTGCATCATCGCGGAGATCCCGATCGCTGCGAATCTGCTCGGCCGGACGCCGAGACTCCGTTCGCAGTCATCCAGAAGGGCTCGGACGGCCGCCTGCAGTCCGGTCCAGACCTCGCCCAGTGGGTAGGTCCATGATCCATCGACCAGGCGGCTGCTCCACTCGAACGAACCGGTCGCCAGCACGGAGTGGTCAGAACCGATGAGGCTCGCTTTGATGCGGGTCGACCCCAGCTCCACGCCCAGCGTCCCACGACCGTGGCGGACCTGGTCTGCTCCGCTCACGCCGGGAACAGTGCTGTCGCCGTGCATGAGATCCGCGTACTCAGAGATCCACGGCGTTGGGCAGGATCACCAGATCGCGGACGACCACATGCGGGGGGCGGGTGAGCATGAACAGCACGGCGGCGGCGACTTCTTCGGGCTGCATCAAGCTGCCCGACGCAAGCGCCTCATCCATCTTGGCCTTCGGCCAATCATCCAGTAGCGCAGTCACCACCGGTCCGGGAAGGACGGCGCCGACGCGGACCCCGTGCTCGGACACCTGCCGACGGGTGGTGTGCACGAAAGCCTGGACGGCGAACTTGGACGCGGTGTAGATGGGTTCCCACACCACGGGAACGACTCCTGCGATGGAGCTCGTGAAGAGGACATCGCCGGACTTCTGCGCGATGAAGTGCGGCAGCACGGAACGGACGCTTCGGAATGCGGCTTTGACGTTGAGATCCAGCACACGGTCCCACTCGTCAGGATCGCCATCGGCTACCGGGCCGCCGACGTAGGCTCCCGCATTCGCGTGGAAGATGTCGAGCCGCCCGGTGATGCCGAGGACACCATCGAGGATGCCGTCCGTCTGCGCCGGATCCAGCAGGTCGACGACGAGCGCTTCCGCCCGCGACCCCAGCTTCTCCGTCAGTTCGCCGAGTTTCTTCCGGTCTCGATCGACGAGCACCACGGTGGCACCCGCGTCGATCATCGCCGTGGCGCAGGCCAGCCCGATCCCCGAAGCGGCTCCTGTCACGGCGGCGACCTTGCCTGCCAATGCATCACTCATCTATGAGTCCTTTCCCGGGCACAGCCTTCGGCCGCAGGCGCCGACGAGAGCAGATCGGAGCGCACGCGAGACCGCTGCACACTACGTGCGGTTCGTCAGTACGCCCTCACAGTACCACCCTGAGTGGTAATCCTGTCAAAGTGTTTGGTAATTCACGTGGGCTCGACGTTCGATTCAGGAAGGATGCTCGATGCGCGCGATGTGCACGGCCGTGACCTCGGCGATGGCATCGACGGTCGCCGACGGGACGTCGTCAGTCAGGATGACGTCCGTGAAGTCCGCAATGGATGCGTAGCGGAAGAGCGAGGTGTGGCCCACCTTCGACCCGTCCATCATCAGCACGCGACGGCGACCCGTGTGCAACTGCACCCGCTTCATGCTCACCACGTCCTGCTCCTGGTGATAGGTCATCCGCGTATCCATGGTCGACGTCGACTGGAACGCGATGTCCACCGCATAGGCCTCGATGTTCGTCTGGTCCGGAGGCCCGATGAAGGAATCGTGCGTCAGCGAGTAGCGGCCGCCGATGATGATGACGTTCAGATCGGGGTTTTCACGCGTCAACTCGAGAACCTGCCGGTAATTCGTGACGATCGTCAGAGCCCCTCTCGGGGCCAGGAGACGGGCAAGTGCCAGCACCGTCGTCGAGTCGTCGAGCATGACGGAGCTGCCGGGCTCGACGAACTCCGCGGCCACACGCGCCAATGCCTCCTTCGCCTCGGTGCGTCGGTTCATGCGGAAGTCCGAACTGGATTCGAAGACACTTGTGGGCAGAGCCGAGACACCGCCGTGGAACTTGCGCACGAGGCCGCGCGTGGAGAGGTCGTCGATGTCGCGATGGACGGTCATGAGACTGCGTCCGGTGACCTCTGTGAGTTCGGCTGCGGTCGCCTGGCCGGCCGCCATCACGAAATCGAGGATCTTCCGCTGGCGCTCGGAAGGCGACAGGGAACCACGGCGGTCGTTGGGCATGATCGGAACCTCCGATAGCACTGTATCCGTAGCGCCCCGCGCGCCATCTGACAAGCCGTGACCCCACGTCGCCGGATCCGTGATTGAGTCAGTCCATGGCTTCCCGCATCCTGTCGATCGGCACAGCCGTCCCGCCGACGAGAGTGCCCCAGGAGCGCATCCGCGACTTCTTCGCGGCCCAGCCCGGGACCGATCGCCTCACCGGTCGCCTCATCCACGCGGCATTCGACGCCGCGTCGATCGAGCACCGGCACACGGTGCTGACCCAGCTCGGCGACCCCGACGCGTCACCCGCCGGAGGCACGGCGGACTCGCCCGGCCCCTCCTTCATCGACGGGCTCGCACTCCAGTCGCCGTCCACCCGCGCGCGCAACGACGTCTACACGGCGGTCGCTCCGCGGCTCTCCGCAGATGCCGCACGCTCTGCATTGCAGGATGCCCGGATGCCGGCATCCGCTATCACGCACGTCGTCACCGTCTCGTGCACCGGATTCTTCGCACCCGGACCGGACTACCGCCTCGTGCGCGACCTCGGTCTCTCGCCCGACGTCGAGCGCTACCACCTCGGATTCATCGGGTGCGCCGCAGCACTGCCGGCTCTGCGGCTCGCCACCCGTATCACGACCGCACAGCCGGAGGCGGTCGTGCTGGTGGTCTGCACCGAGGTCTGCAGCCTGCACGTGCGGTCATCGAGCGACCCGCAGCAGATCGTCGCGGCGTCGGTGTTCGCCGACGGCGCGGCGGCCGCCGTCGTCTCGGCCGATCCGGCGTGGGAGCACCTCGGCGGACTCGAGCTGCACCGCTTCGCCACGACGCTCACGAGCGAGGGCGAGAAGGACATGGTCTGGACCATCGGCGATCACGGCTTCGAGATGATCCTCTCGGCCGAGGTGCCGCGGATCATCGGCCGGGAGATCCGCGGCGCGGTCGGCGCCTTCCTCGCCGGCGACCCCGCGCCCGACGTCTGGGCGGTGCACCCGGGCGGACGCAGCGTTCTGGACCGGGTGGAGTCCGGCCTCGAGCTCGCCCCGCACGCGATCGATGCGTCGCGAAAGGTTCTGCGCGACCATGGGAACATGTCCAGCGCCACGATCCTCTTCATCCTGCGCGCGCTGCTGGGCGACCGCGAGGTCGCGGCCGAGAGTCGCATCTCCGCGCTCGCCTTCGGCCCGGGGCTGACGGTGGAGTCGGCCCTCCTCACGAAACGCGCACCGGCGCCGGCATGAGGTCGTCGACGGGATGAGCGCGACCACGTACTCGGGACTGCACCGGCGCGATGTCGATCTGCGCGAGCTGATGGACGACCCCGCGTGCGATCCCGACCGCCTCGCGGCGACGCTGCGCAGGTTCGGAACCGTCAACCGCCTCGTGTCCGGGTGGGGACACGTGTACCGCGATCGCCTCGGACCATACCTCAGGACGCTCGGCCGTCCCGCTCGGGTGCTGGATCTCGGGTCGGGTGGCGGCGACGTGCTCGCCCGCCTGAGCGCTCTCGCCGGTCGCGAGGGGCTCAGCGTCGACTGGGTGGGAGTCGACCCCGACCCGCGTGCGCACGCCGTTGCCACCGCCCGCGCAGGGGCGCGCACCACTTTCCTGTGCGACGACTCCTCGTCGCTGCTCGCGCGGGGCGAGCAGTTCGATGCCGTGCTCTCCAACCACGTGCTGCACCACCTCGAGCCCGACGAGCTCACCGCCTTCGCCGAGGCATCCGCTGCTCTGTCGACCGGGATCGTGCTGCACTCCGACATCGCGAGGAGCCGCCCCGCGTACATGCTGTACGCCCTCGGGATCACCCCGCTCGCGCCGGGCACGTTCCTGCGCACCGACGGTCTGCGCTCGATCCGGCGCAGTTACCGTGCCGACGAGCTCGCCGCCGCGCTCGGCGCGGGGTGGCGCATCGAGCGTCCTGCGCCGTTCCGCCTTCTCGCGTCGAGGTCAGACGATGCCTGACGTCATCGTCATCGGAGCGGGCCCCGTGGGTCTGCTGCTCGCGGGCGAGCTGCGCCGGCGCGACATCGACGTCGAGGTTCTCGAGCGGAGGGCTGCGGCGGGCGACGGTACCCGCGCGATCGGCATCCACGCGCCCGTCCTGGCTGCGCTCGAACAGTCCGGGATCACCGACGAGCTGCTCGCCCGGGCGGTTCGCGTGCCCCGCGGGCTGGCCCGCGCCCGAGGGAAGACGCTCGGCATCGTGCGCTTCGATCTGCTGTCGACCCGCTTCCCCTTCGTCGCGACCCTCCCGCAGGCACGCACCGAGCAGATCCTCACCGACCGGGCACCGGTTCCCCGGCGCGACACCACGGTGACATCGGTCGTCCCGTCCCGCGATGCGGTGCGGGTGCGCGCGCACGACGGCGAGCGCACGAGCCCGATCGTGGTCGTGGCCTCGGGCAGTGGCGGTCGGGACCTCGTCTTCCGGCCCGGCGCCGTACCGCTGACGACGTACCCCGACCGCTATCTGATGACGGATGCCGCGGCAGCCGTCGATGCCGACCCCGACGTCGCCGTGGTGAACCTCGATCCGACCGGCGTGATGGAGTCCTTCCCGCTTCCCGACGGCCAGCGACGCTACGTCGCCTGGGACGCCCCGGGCGGCGACGACGACCCCGCTCGACGGCTCGAACGGCTCCGCACCGCGGTCGCGGTGCGGGGCGAGCCCGACGCCGCCGAGGGGATCACGTGGGCCTCGTCGTTCGGCGTGCGGCGCTATGTCGCCCCTCGGATGCGGCGGGGGCGCCTGTTCGTGATCGGCGACGCTGCGCACGAAGTCAGCCCGATCGGCGGGCAGGGCATGAACCTCGGTCTGCTCGACGCGGCGGGGCTCGCACCTCTGCTGGCCCGGTGGGTGCGCACCGGAGTGGCCCCCGATGACGATCTCGGGCGCTGGGAGACCCGCCGGGTGCGGTCGGCTCTGCGTGCGGCGCGCCTCGCGGCGCTCAACACCGATCTCGGCCGTGCCATGCCCGGCGTCGCCGACACCCTGCGCCGCACCGGGGTGCGCGCGATGCTCGCGCCGCCGGCGGGCCGCTTGTTCGCCCACGCCTACGCGATGGGCCTCGACGCCGGCGCGTGATTCTTCGGGTGACGGCGGCACGTCGACGTGCGAGCTGCGCCGACCGAGTCCCGTCGGCTCACGCCGCGATCGACTGGCCCGTCGCGGCGAGCTGCACGCACAGCATGAGCGCAGCGAGCATGACGAGGCGGAACACCCCTCGCCCGGGCGGCCGCACCAGCGCGAGGGCGAGCCCCGCGGCGGCGAGCCCGACGGCGAGCGCGAAGACGACCCAGGCGAACACGGTGGGAGACGCGGTCCCACCGCCGCCGGTCGGTGCGCCGAGCGTCGAACCGACCAGCACGACGAGTGCTCCGAGCGCGAGCGCGATGGCGGCGATCACGGCGGAGGCCCGACGGCCGATCCGGTGGGGCAGGCCGCGCACGCCGGTGCGTGCGTCATCCTCGAAGTCGGGGAGCACGTTGGTCAGATGGATCGCGATGCCGATCACACCCCCCGCCGCCCCCGCCCAGAGCGCGGCCGGCCGGGGGTCGACCGCCGACAGCGTCGCGAGAGAAGGCAGCAGCCCGAAGCTGACGATGAACGGCACCACCGAGATGGGCGTCGACTTCAGCCCCACGTTGTACGACCACGCCGATGCCAGAAGGATCGCGTGGGCCACCAGCATCCACCCCCCCAGCGCCGCGGAGAGCGCGAGGGCGACCGCAACGGTCACAGCCGAAGCGTTCCACGCCGAGCGGACGGATGCCTCGCCCCGCGCCAACGGCTTGTCGGTGCGTCCCGCCTCACGGTCGCGGCGGGCGTCGATGGCGTCATTGGACAGCCCGACCGACAGCTGACCCAGCAGCACAGCGACGCCCAGGACGATCAGTCGCCAGGGTGGCAGACCGACGGCCACCCCGAGCAGGGTCGCGACCGCCGTCACGACGACGCTCGGACCGGGGTGGGTGGAGCGCCAGAGCGCGCCGACCATGCTCATGGCGCGGTCACGGGGTGATGTCGCACACGTCGATGGTCGCACACTGCCCGAGCCCCGTCGCCGCGGCCGGGGCCCGGCGACATCGGGCAGCAGCTCGCCCGGCCCGGCGTATGGCGAACGGCGAACGATCGCCCGGAGCCCGGAGCGCGGCGAACGGCGAACGGCGAACGGCGAACGGCGAACGGCGAACGGCGAACGGTCGCGACACGCCGCCGACCCGGGAGCGCCGCGGCACGCAGCGGCATGTCGCGACCGCTCGCGCCACGGCAGGCTGCTCGGGGTGGGTACCACCTGCATCGGCGGCTCGGGGTCGGCGCGCCCGGAGCCTGGCGAGCGGTCGCGATACGCCGCCTGACCCGGGAGCGCCGCGGCACCCAGCGGCATGTCGCGACCGCTCGCGCCACGGCAGGCCGGGGGGCACCACCGTCGGGCCGCTCGGGGTTCGTCGCCCGCGCCCGGCCACGACGCGCCACGCGCCCGGCGCCCGGGGCCTCAGCTCTCGCCGGTGGATCGCCAGCGGACGATGCCGGCGACGGCGAAGCCGAAGGCCACGAGGTACGCCAGGCCGATGGCCACCGACAGGACGGCGAAGATCGTCCCCGCCGACTCCTGGCTGACGGCGCCGCCGGTCCAGACGGTGAGCGCCGAGTCCAGCGGCGGACCGTCCCCGGCGTCGGGGACGACGAGCGCCGCGAGGGCGAGGGCGACCCAGAGCACGATCGTGCTGAAGCCGTATCCCCACCGGGTGCGCTTCTGCTGGCGCACCGTGCGGTCGAAGAGCGTCATGACCGGCGGGGCGAGCAGCACGACGACGACGAAGAACCCGTAGACGATGCCGAAGACGGTCAGCCATCCGAGCTCGGCACCCACGAACCCGCGCCCGAGGAAGAAGAACACCGGCAGCAGCACCGCGAGGATCCACTGGGCGACGAAGACGAAACGGCCGGAGCGCGCAGCGAGGTGCATGCTCCGACCGTACCGTCACGGCTCTCCCGCGGAGGTCAGTCCGCGCCCGGCCCCGCGCTCGTGAGGGCCAGCGCAGAACCGTCGGCCGCGACATCCACCCGCACGACGTCACCGTCGCGCACGCCGCCGCCCAGGATGCCCATCGCGAGGCGGTCCTGGATCTCGGACTGGATCAGCCGACGCAACGGCCGCGCGCCGAACAGCGGGTCGTACCCGCGCTCGGCGAGCCACGCACGCGCGTCGGGCGTGACCGCCAGCGTGAGCCGACGCTCCCGCAGGCGGCGCTGCAACGCGAACACGGCGAGCTCCACGATCTGAGCGAGATCGTCCTGCGTGAGCGCCTGGAAGATCACGATGTCGTCCAGCCGGTTGATGAACTCCGGCTTGAACGCCTGCCGCACGAGGGCCTGCACCCGCTCGCGCTTCTGGTCGATCGTCAGCATGGGGTCGATGAGGATGGGCGACCCCAGGTTGGACGTGAGGATGAGGATGACGTTCTTGAAGTCGACTGTGCGCCCCTGTCCGTCGGTCAGCCGGCCGTCGTCCATCACCTGCAGCAGTACGTCGAAGACCTCCGGATGCGCCTTCTCGACCTCGTCGAGAAGCACGACCGAGTACGGCCGCCGACGGACGGCTTCGGTGAGCTGTCCGCCCTGCTCGTACCCGATGTAGCCCGGAGGGGCCCCGACCAGGCGCGAGACGGAGTGCTTCTCGCCGTACTCCGACATGTCGATGCGCACCATCGCGTGCTCATCGTCGAACAGGAACTCGGCGAGCGCCTTGGCCAGTTCGGTCTTGCCGACGCCCGTCGGGCCCAGGAACATGAACGACCCGGTGGGGCGATCGGGGTCGCTGATGCCCGCACGCGAGCGGCGCACGGCATCCGCGACCGCCTTCACGGCGTCTTTCTGACCGATCAGACGCTTGCCCAGCTCGGCTTCGAGATGGAGCAACTTCTCCGTCTCGCCCTGCAGCAGGCGACCCACCGGGATGCCGGTCCATGCCGCGATCACGGAGGCGATGTCCTCGTCCGTCACCTGGTCGTTCACCATACGATCGCCCGCGGGCTCCGCGCGCTCGGCGTCGGTGAGCTGTCGCTCCAGCGCGGGGATCTCGGCGTAGAGCATGCGCGATGCCTTCTCGAGGTTGCCCTCGCGCTGGGCGCGCTCGGCCTCCATGCGCGCGGCATCGAGCTTCGTCTTGAGGTCGCCCACCCGGTTCAGCGACGCACGCTCGCGCTCCCACCGCTCCTGCAGCTCGTCCAGGCGTGCCTGCTCACCGCGGAGCGTCTCGCGCAGGACGCCGAGGCGCTCCTTCGACGCGGCATCCTTCTCCTTCTTCAGGGCGAGCTCCTCCAGCTTCAGCCGGTCGACGTGACGTCGCAGCTCGTCGATCGCGAGCGGTGCGGAGTCGATCTCCATCCGCAGGCGGGACGCGGCTTCGTCGATGAGGTCGATCGCCTTGTCGGGCAGCTGGCGGCTGGGGATGTAGCGGTGCGAGAGCGCGGCCGCCGCCACGAGCGCGGCGTCCGCGATCGCGACCTTGTGGTGCGCTTCGTAGCGCTCCTTGAGCCCGCGCAGGATCGCGACGGTGTCTTCGACGCTCGGCTCGCCGACGTAGACCTGCTGGAAGCGACGCTCGAGCGCAGCATCCTTCTCGATGAACTCGCGGTATTCGTTGAGCGTCGTGGCGCCGATCAGGCGCAGCTCTCCGCGCGCCAGCATCGGCTTCAGCATGTTGGAGGCGGCGACCGAACCCTCGCCGCCGCCGGCGCCCATCAGCACGTGCAGCTCGTCGATGAACGTGATGACCTTGCCGTCGGACTCGGTGATCTCCTTGAGCACGCTCTTGAGCCGCTCCTCGAACTGTCCGCGGTACATCGCGCCGGCGACCAGCGCGGAGATGTCGAGGGTGATCAGCTCTTTGCCCTTGAGCGATTCGGCGACGTCGCCCGCGACGATGCGCTGTGCGAGACCTTCGACGACGGCCGTCTTGCCGACACCGGGTTCGCCGATCAGCACGGGATTGTTCTTCGTCCTCCGCGTGAGCACCTGGCTGACCCGGCGGATCTCGCTGTCTCGACCGATCACCGGGTCGAGCTTGCCCTGGCGGGCACGGTCGGTGAGGTTGATCCCGAACTGTTCGAGGGCGCTCTGCGCTTCCTCCTGCCCGGGTTGTGGTGCAGCATTCATGTGTTCTCCTGAAGTCTGGGCGGCTCATAAAGTTGAGCCTGATTGACTCAAGTTTAGCAGCGCCGCCCGACGCGCGCTACAGGACGAGCGAGATCAGGAACGTCCACACGCAGATGAAGGCGAGCATCCCGAGGCTGTACTTGATCGATGCCCGGAGGATCTCGCTCTCCCTGCCGACCAATCCCACGGCCCCGGCGGCGATCGCGATCGACTGCGGCGAGACCACTTTGGCCATCGTGCCACCGGCGGTGTTGGCGGCGACCAGCAGGGTGGGGTCGACGCCGATCTGGTTCGCTGTCACCGCCTGGAGGTGCGCGAACAGTGTGTTGTTGTTCACGACCGAGCCCGTGATGAAGACGCCGAACCATCCGATGATCGGCGCGAACAGCGGGAAGATCACGCCGGCGCCCGCAAGCGCATTGCCGATGCTCGCCGATCCCCCCGAGTAGTTCGCGATGTTCGCGACCACCAGGATGAGCAGGATCAGCACGATCGGCTTCCACAGTTCGCGGACGGTCGCTGCCAGCTGCCCCCACAGATCATGGGCGCGCAGGTTCGGGGTGGTGAAGAAGGTCAGCAGCACGGCCAGGAGGATGGCGGTGCCGGTCGCGTTCAGCGGGGTGAACTGCCACATCGACTGGATCGTGGTGGGTGGGTCGCCGGCGATCTGGATCGCGCCCGTGACGCCCGGGATGGGCACGTTGAAGACGAGGCCGTTCAGGGGGCCCGCGGGCGTGGACCCGTCGACGGATGCTGCGGCGAACAGCCCCTTGAACCATGGGATGCTCCACACGAACACGAACGCGGTGAGGATGTAGAACGGGCTCCACGCGACGACCACGTCGCCGAACGACTGCTTCTCGGGAACCGGAACCGCCCCGCCGTCCTCGCGGTAGATGCGCGGGGGCTGCCAGACACGGCCCATCGCGAAGATCACGACCATGCCGAACAGGCCGGGGAGCACGTCGGCCAGCTCCGGACCGAGCAACAGCAGGATCGTGGCCTGCGCGCCGCTGTAGGCCACGCTCAGGACGAGGACGATCGGCCATGTCTCACGCAGCCCCTTGAGCCCGTCGAGGATGAGCACGAGCAGGAACGGCACCGCGAGTGTCATGAGCTGCAGCACCACGACCATCATCACCGACAGGTCGCCGAGCTCGACCCCGCCGATCTGCGCACCCACGATGACGGGGATGCCGATCGCACCGTAGGCTCCCGCGGCCGCGTTGGCGACGAGGCTCAGCATGGCCGCCTTGATCGGCCGGAAGCCGAGCTGCACGAGCAGCGCGGCACAGATCGCGATCGGCACTCCGAAGCCGGCGGCGCCCTCCAGGAACGCGCCGAAGCTGAAGCTGATGAGCAGCACCTGGATGCGCTGGTCGGGCGAGACCGAAGCGATCGACGATCGGATGGTGTCGAACCGACCGCTCACGACCGCGATCTTGTACAGCCACACCGCCATGATGATGATGTAGGCGATCGGCCAGAGTCCGGTGAGGATGCCGAGAAGACCCGCCCCGGCGACCGAGGCGATGGGCATGCCGAACGGCCAGACCGCGACGACCACGGCCAGAGCGACCGCGATGATGCCCGCCGTGATGCCCTTGAGCTTGAACACCACCAGGCAGAGCAGGAACGCCAGGATCGGGATCGCGGCGACGATCGCGGAGAGCCACAGCGTGCCGAGCGGGTCGAAGTCCTGGGTCCACACGACGGGCCGCCTTCCGGGGCGCTGGTGCGACGCCCCCTCGCGCCAACCTATCGACTCCCTGGGAGCGCTTTCTACACTTTCAGGCGACGAGTTGGGGAACGGTCGACGCGAGCGGTACGACATCGGATGCCGCGGCATCCGATCGGCACGTGAATGTCGCCCGATACGCCGTGGGC
The DNA here is from genome assembly GCF_042747925.1 of Microbacterium songi. Classification (NCBI taxonomy): domain Bacteria; kingdom Bacillati; phylum Actinomycetota; class Actinomycetes; order Micrococcales; family Microbacteriaceae; genus Microbacterium; species Microbacterium songi. Next base: position 468,796 of record NZ_JBHZIE010000010.1, on the reverse strand, counting down.
GTCGTTCCGAGGGTGCGCGCGAAGTTCTGACGCAGGACGGCTGCCGACCCGAACCCGCTCTCCCACGCGATGCGATCCAGGCCCAGGTCGGTCTTCTCGAGCAGGCGCTGCGCGTGGATCAGACGTTGGCGCGCGAGCCAGGCCGCCGGCGTCGTGCCGTGATCCGCCTTGAACCGACGGGCGAACGTGCGCGGCGACATGTGCGCCTTCGCGGCGAGCTGATCGACGGTCAGGTCGAGGCGCAGGTTCTGGACCATCCAGTCCGTGACCGGAGCGAGCGAGAGCGAGGTCGCCTGCGGAAGCGGACGGTCGATGAACTGCGCCTGGCCGCCGTCCCGCTGCGGAGGGACGACCATGCGCCGGGCGATGCGGTTGGTCATCTCGGCGCCCAGCTCCTGCCGCAGGAGGTGAAGGCAGGCGTCGATCCCGGCGGCAGTGCCCGCGCTCGTGATGATGCGCCCCTCCTGCACGTACAGGACGTCGGGATCGACGTCGATCTCGGGGTACATCTCGGCCATCTGCTCGGCATACATCCAGTGCGTGGTCGCGCGCTTGCCGTTCAGCACTCCGGCCGCCGCCACGGCGAAGGCCCCGCTGCAGACGGTCAGCACCCAGGCGCCGCGGGCCACCGCCCGCCGGATCACGTCGCTCACGCGGTCGTCCACCGCGCCCCACGTCGAGCGCGGAATCGGAGTGACGACGACCAGATCGGCCTCGTCGGCGAAGGCCAGGTCGCGCTCGACGTTGACCGAGAAGGCCATGTTGCTGCTCACCGCACCCGGGTCGGGAGTGACGATGCGGAAGTCGAACGGGGGGATCCCGTCGGCGGAGCGATCGAGGCCGAACGCCTCGCACGCGAGGCCGAATTCGAACGGGGCGAAGCCCTGCTGCACGATGACCGCGACGCTCTTCATGTCATTTCCTCCGACTCCGAACCGTGGCAGTAATCCGGTGGTTCATGGCTATCCTGCCACTCGTGGCAGGACGAACGCAACCGTAGCATTTCTGCCATGATCCTTCTCATTGTTCTTGCTGCCCTGTCCCTCGTCGCGATCGGCTCGACGATCGTCTCCGTCCACTCCGACGGCTACCGTGCGACCCGCACCGACTGGACACGCCTGCCGTGACAGGGGTCGCCGTCTCCGGGCCTCAGCCGATCGCGCGGCGATACACCTCGAGCATCGCGTCGGTGCGCGACGACTGCCGGAACCGCTCGCGGATCGACACGTCCGGCACCGGGGCGGCGCCGCCGGAGATGTCCTCCGCAGCCCGCCGCAGGGCCGCGGCGAGCGCAGCCACCGAGGGATCACCGTCCCGCTCGCCGACGGCCCAGAATCCCGAACGGAGCTCCGCGCCGATGTCGGGGTCGCTGACGACCGACGGGGTGCCGAGCGACGCGGCCTCGAACACCGTCATGCCCTGCGTCTCGAATCCGATCGAGGTCTGCACGACGGCATCCGCCTCCTGGATGCGGCGCAGGGTCTCGGCGTACGGCAACCGACCGGCGAAAGTGACGGATGCCGCGGGCTGAAGCCGCTGCACGAGACTGCGCGCCGCCGCCAGCTGCGCGCCGCCGCCGATCACCTCGACGTCGGCCTGCACGCCGGACGCGGCGACGGCCTCGAGGAACGGCATCAGGCGCTTCTCGGGACTCATGCGACCGAGCCACACGAAGCGTGGTCTCCCGCTCGTCCGTGGTGCACCGGCGACCGCGAGCGCCGCGTCGAGGACGTCGTCGTCGATCCCGTTCCAGACGACATCGACCGAGGGGAACACCCGGTGGTCTTCGAGCCGCCGCGCGAAGTGCGCCGAGGGTGCGGTCACGGCGAGCGCGCCGGCCGCGAGACCGCGCAGGTAGGCCCAGCCGTCGGATCCGACCGGAACCCCCGACAGGCGAGGAAGCGATCGTCGCTGCCAGAGGTTGAGCGCGGCCAGCACCGTGCCGGGGAACGGTGCGACCGCTTCGATGCCCACATCGACCCGGTTGTGCATCGTGTGCACGGCGGGGATGCCGGTTCGCCGCGAGAAGCGGTGACCGAGGAAGGCGCCCCAGAAGTCGGCCTGCACGTGGACGACGTCGACCGGCGGCCGGTGCGTCAGAGCCCGGTCGATGGTGGCGTCGGCACGTCGGCCCGGGACGGTCAGCGCGTACTCGCGGTCGAGCGTGATCGGCACGGACGGCAGATCGAGGAAGGCGGCATCCGGCGTCGCCGTCGTTGCGCGCGGCCCGTGCCTCGCGGGGGCCACGATCGTGACCGTGTGCCCCGCGCGCTCGAGGAATCGCCGCTGCAGGCGCATCGACACCTGCGCACCGCCCAGCGTCTCGATGTGCTGGTCGGCGAACATCAGGATGTGCATGGCGTCTGAGGGTGTGCGGGAGCGGCGCGTCAGGCCGGGAGCGGCTCGTCGCGATACAGCGCCTCGAACGTGTCGAGGGTGCGATTGATGTCGTGGATGATCACGCCGTCGAGCGACGCCTGCTGCATGCGCCGGCGCTCCTCGGTGCTCGCGGTGAGCACGTCCGTGATGCGCGCGGCGAGCGCAGGGATGTCGCCCGGTTCGAACAGGTAGCCGTTCTCGCCGTCGTGCACGAGGTGCGGAAGCGCCACGGCGTTCGCCGCCACGATCGGCAGACCGGACGCCATCGCCTCCATCGTCGCGATCGACTGCAGCTCGGCGATCGAGGCGATCACGAACACGCTCGCCCGCGAGTACATCGCGCGCAGGTCCTCCTCGGACGCGTGTCCGTGGAACGTCACACGGCCGTCGAGTCCCAACTGATGCGTGAGCTGCTCGAGATTCTTGCGCTGATCGCCGTTGCCCACGATGTCGAAGGTGACATCCAGTGCGGGATCGAGCGTCTGCAGCGCGCGAAGCACCTGGTCGATGTTCTTCTCGGTCGTCAGTCGGCCGACGAACAGCAGTCGGTTGGCGTCGCGGGGGGAGAGATCCGGCGCGTAGTTCGACTTGTCGATCCCGCAGCTGATCGGGATGACGTCGTGGATCTTGATCGTCGACTCGAGGAAGTCGGCGGCCCTGCGGGTGGGTGTCGTCACGGCGCGGGTGAGGTCGAAGGTGCGCTTCGCGTCGTCCCAGGCGAGCTTGACGACGATCTTGTCGAGCACCGGAGGAAGGGTGGTGAAGTCCAGGATGTTCTCGGCCATCACATGGTTGGTGGCGATGACGGGGATGCCGCGCTTGTGGGCGATCCTCGCCAGGCCGCGCCCGACGACGATGTGGGACTGGATGTGCACGACGTCCGGCTTCACCTCGTCGAGGATCTTCCGCGAGTGGTGCTTCACCATCCACGGGAAGACGAAGGTGAGCCAGTCGTGCGGCAGATACCGGTGCGACCGCATGCGGTGCATCGTCATCGGCTCGCCCTCGATCACCTCGGTGAACGTCCCGTGCTGCCGGTGGCTCTTGCTCGGGGCCATCACGTGCACGTTGTGGCCGCGCGTCACGAGGCCCGCGGCGAGGCGCTCGGCGAAACGCGCGGCCCCGTTCACGTGGGGGCTGAAGGTGTCGGCTCCGATGAGGATGGTGAGGGGGGCCGGCGAGGGCGGGGTCGTCTCATCCGGGCCGGGGGCGTCGGGTGCGGCGGGGGAAGTCACGGGGTTCTGCTGCCTATCTCTGCGGCGGGTGGGGTCGCACGAGGTGGTGCATTCGGCTCCGACTCTACCCGAGCGGCCCACAGGACCCCGGGGCGCGCGCCGCACGCGGGGTCGCGGCGCCACCCGTACTCTGGGGGGATGCCGCGACTACAGGCCGATGCCGATGCGACCCAGTGGGTGCCGGTCACCGATTCGCTCGGGCTGCGGGGGCGTCGACACCGCAAGGCGGCGATCCGGATGCTGCTGACCCAGGTGAACCGCGCCACCGGTGCGACCGACCGCCAGGGCAACGGCGTGGCGGCGTGGGCGATGAGTCAGGTCGCGCCGTTCCTGATGCGCAAAGCCGCTGGCCGCGTGCTCGTGTGGGTGTGGAAGTCCGATCCCGACATGCTCGTCGTGATGGCGCAGGTCCAGGAGGCGACCTCGCAGCTGCGCGCAGCGCGCGCGTCGATGCCGATGGAGTACGACGACACCGAGTCGTTCCGCAACCCCTACCTCGGTGTCGGGGAGAAGCTGGCGATGGCGCTCCCCTCCGACCCGCGCACTCCTCCGTTCGCCACCTACACCTGGGACACGGGCACGCACTTCGTGGCGGTCACCGCGGTGTGCGCCGAACGGACGACCTTCGGCACAGTCATCGCCGCCGTCGACGACCTGGCACGCACCGTGCGGGTCGTGGACGAAGTCACGCTCGGCGAGTCGCCGACCGTTTTGCGCATCGACCCCACGACCTGAGGGGTCTACGGTGGAGGCGTCCAGCGAGAGGAACGACGTGGCAGCCTTCGAGTACGGTCCGGTAGAACTCCATCTGGTCGGCTTCGAGGGCGACCGCCCCGACCCCGGCGTCATCGCCTCCATCGTCGAATTGATCGAGAGCGGGCTGGTCCGACTGCTCGACATGATCATCGTCTCGAAGGGCGAGGACGGCGACGTCACCGCCGTCGAGATCGATGACGACGCAGATCGCTTCGGGTTCGGTGACCTGGAACTGGCCGAACTCGGCATCGCCGGCGACGACGACATCGATGAGCTGGCCGATCTGATCCCTCCGGGTGCTTCGGCGGCGATCATGGCCTACGAGCTCGTCTTCGCCAAGCGGCTTGCCGAGAGCCTCGCGGCGTCCGGCGGCGTGGTGCTCCGCAGCGAGCGCATCCCCGCACCCATCGTCAATGCGCTCGTCCAGGCGGCGCAGGAGGAAGAAGAATCATGATCCGACGCATGGGGCGCCCCGGCCTCCTCGGGCTCGCGGCGCGCACCGCCGTCGTCGCCGGCACGGCGAACGCCGTCAACGGTTCGATGCAGCGCGCCCAGGCGCAGCGGGATGCCCAGCAGCAACAGGCGGCCCTGTACCAGGCCGACCAGCAGGCTGCAGCGATGCAGGCTGCCGCCGCCCACGCGGCCGCGCAGGCGCAGTACGCCGCGCCCGCCGCGCCGGCACCCACCGCCGCTGCGCCCGCGCTCGACATCGTCGGCGAGCTCCAGAAGCTCGCGGCGCTCCGCGACGCGGGCGTGCTCGACGCCGCCGAGTTCTCGGCCGCGAAAGCAAAGCTGCTGGGCTGAGGGCCGCGAGATGCCCGACTCCGGGTGGTGGTGGGCGCTCGGCGCCGCCGTGACCCTCGCCATCAACATCACCGCCCTGATCGTCATCCCCCGTGGTCGCAAGCCCACCGCCGCGATGGCGTGGTTGCTGCTGATCCTCCTCCTGCCGGTGGTCGGCATCCTGTTCTTCCTGTTGATCGGCACGTACCGCCTCCCCCAGAAGAGGCGCGACGAGCAGTCGCGCATCGACGCGCTCATCCGTGCGATGGTCGGGAGCGCGCGGATCACGACGACGGATGCTGCATGGCCGCGCTGGTTCCAACGCGTCGTCCAGCAGAACGAGACGCTCACCGGACTGCCCGCCGTCGGCGGTAACGACGCGGAGCTCATCGGCGACTACCAGGCCTCCATCGATGCGATGGCCGCGGCCATCGATCGAGCGACGGCTTTCGTGCACGTCGAGTTCTACATCGTCGCCTTCGACGCGACGACGAAGGGCTTCTTCGCGGCGATGGAGCGCGCGGTCGGACGCGGGGTCACGGTGCGGCTCCTCACCGACTACGTGGCGACCCGGCGAGTCTCGGTCTGCGCTGAGACGCTGGCCGAACTCGACCGGATCGGGGTCCAGTGGGAGTGGATGCTGCCGGTACAGCCCCTGAAGGGGAAGTACCAGCGCCCCGACCTGCGCAACCACCGCAAACTCGTCGTCGTCGACGGGCTCGTCGCCTTCATGGGATCGCAGAACCTCATCGACCGCTCGTACGATTCCCCGAAGAACATCGCGCGGGGGCTGATGTGGCAAGAGCTCATGACGCGGCTGACCGGGCCGGTCGTGGCATCCGTCAACACCATCTTCCTGTCGGACTGGCTCATCGAGACCGGCGAGACACTGCTGCAGGAGCACCTCGCCGCGGAATCCGTGCCCGCTTCGACATCACCCGGCGCGCTGCTCTGCCAGGTCGTCCCGAGCGGTCCGGGGTACGAGTCCGAGAACAACCTGCGCCTCTTCCTGTCCCTGATCTACGGAGCCACGGAGCGGGTCATCCTGACGAGTCCGTACTTCGTGCCCGATGAGGCGATGGTGTACGCGATCACCACCGCGTGCCAGCGGGGTCTCGAGGTGCAGCTGTTCGTCTCGGAGATCGGCGACCAGGGGCTGGTGTACCACGCCCAGCGCTCGTATTACGAGACGCTCCTCGAGGCGGGCGTGCGGATCTTCCTCTACCCGGCGCCGTACATCCTGCACTCGAAGCACTTCTCGATCGATGACGATCTGGCGGTGATCGGGTCGAGCAACATGGACATCCGCTCGTTCAGCCTGAACATGGAGTCGTCGCTGCTCGTCCGCGGGTCGTCATTCGTGGCGGCGATGCGTGAGGTCGAGCAGGGATATCGGGATGCCGGGCGCGAACTCACGCTGGACGAATGGCGTCGCGAGCCCCGCAAGGCTACGTTCCTGGACGGCCTCGCGCGTCTGACCTCAGCTGTCAACTGACCCGGTCGGCGGTGGCGGTCCCTCGCGGACGATCAGCGTTCCGCCGACGACCGTTCAGCCTTCGGCGCGGCTCCCCGTCTGGACGTTCTCGGCGGACCCCGAGTCCTCTGCCCCGAAGTCGGCCGACGCGTGTTCGAACTGCGACTGGTACAGGCGCCAATAGGCACCCTTCGCCGCGATGAGCTCGTCGTGCGACCCCTTCTCGACGATGTCGCCGTGCTCCATCACGAGAATGAGATCGGCGTCGCGGATCGTCGACAGACGATGCGCGATCACGAAGGACGTGCGGCCTTCACGCAGGGCGTTCATCGCCTGCTGCAGAAGCAGCTCGGTGCGGGTGTCGACCGATGACGTCGCCTCGTCGAGGATGAGGACGGACGGTTGGGCGAGGAAGGCGCGGGCGATCGTGATCAGCTGCTTCTCACCCGCCGACACGTTCGAGGCGTCCTCGTCGAGCACCGTGTCGTAGCCCTCGGGCAGCGAGTGGACGAACCGATCGACCCGGGTCGCCTTGGCCGCCTCGAAGATCTCCTCGTCGGTCGCGGACTCCCGGCCGTACCGGATGTTCTCCTTGATCGAGCCGGCGAACAGCCACGGGTCCTGCAGCACCATGCCGGTGCGCGACCGCACGTCGTCGCGCCGGAACGCGGCGATGCCCTGTCCGTCGAGCAGGATGCGGCCGCCGTCCAGCTCGTAGAAGCGCATGATGAGGTTGACGAGCGTCGTCTTGCCGGCTCCGGTCGGGCCGACGATCGCGACGGTCTGTCCGGGCTCGACCCGGAACGACAGGTCGGTGATGAGCGGCCGCTCGGGGGTGTACGAGAACCGGACGTTCTCGAACTCGATGACGCCTTCGCCGTCGACGGGCACGGGGGCGTCGTCGGCATCTGGCGTCTGCTCCTCGGCATCGAGCAGCTCGAACACCCGCTCGGCCGACGCGGTGCCCGACTGCACGACCGCCGCCATTCCCCCGAGCTGCGACAGCGGCTGCGTGAACTGCTGCGAGTACTGGATGAAGGCCTGCACGTCACCCAGCCGGAGCTGGCCGCCGGCGACCATGAGTCCGCCGAGCACCGCGATGCCGACGTACGTCAGGTTTCCGATGAACGTCATACCCGGCATGATCACGCCGGAGAGGAACTGCGCCCGGAAGCTCGCCTGGTACAGCTCTTCGTTCTCGGCGCGGAACTTCTCGCGAGAATCGGCCTCGCGACCGTACACCTTGACGAGGGCGTGGCCCGAGAACGATTCTTCGACGCGGGCGTTCAGCAACCCGACCTTGCGCCACTGGATGCCGAAGGCCTTCTGCGACTTCGGGCCGATGACGCCGAAGATGACCGCCATGAGCGGTAGCGAGATGAGCGCGACGAGAGCCAGCTGCCAGGAGATGGAGAACATCATGACCATCACGCCGACGACGGTCAGTACGGAGGTGAGCGCCGACGACAGCGACTGCTGCATCGTCTGGGTGATGTTGTCGATGTCGTTCGTGACGCGCGAGATGAGGTCGCCGCGCTTCACCCTGTCGAAGTACGACAGCGGCAGGCGGTTGATCTTCGCCTCGACGGACTCGCGGAGACGCCACATCGTCCGCACCATGATGATGTTGATGACATAGCCCTGGATCCAGCCCAGGAACGCGGATGCGACGTAGATCGCCAGCACTCCGACGACGACCATGCGCAGGGCGTCGAAGTCGACGCCCGCGCCGACGGTGAAGTTGCTGAAGCCGCCGATGATGTTGGCGAAATCGGTCTGGCCCGCGCTCCGCAGCGCATCGACGACGTCGGCCTGCGACGTGCCGGCGGGGAACTGCTCGGCGAGCGCGCGGGAGACGGAGCCCTCGAAGATGAGGTTGGTCGCCTCGCCCAGGATCTTCGGGGCGATGACCGACAGGACGACGCCGATCGCGCCGAGGATCGAGACGAAGGTGAAGGCGACGGCGTGCGGTCGGAGCAGGCCGATCATGCGGCTGAAGCTCTGGCCGAAGTTGTCGGCCTTGCCGGGCTTGACCGAATCCCAGTCGCCGGAATTCTGTCGTGCCTGCTCGGCGAGCTCGAGTTCGGCCCGCTCTTCTTCCGTCATGACGTCGGGAGTGCTCATGCCTGCACCGCCAGCTGGGAGTCGACGATCTCTCGGTAGGTGCTGCTGGTCTCCAGCAGCTCCTGGTGCGTTCCGACACCGACCATGCGTCCGTCTTCCAGCACGACGATCCGATCTGCTTCGGTGATCGTCGACACCCGCTGGGCGACGACGATCTTGGTGACGTGCGGCAGCTCGCGCCACAGCGCCTGCCGCAGGCGGGCGTCGGTGGTCAGGTCGAGCGCCGAGAACGAGTCGTCGAACACGAGGATGTCGGGCTGATGCACGATGGCGCGTGCGATCGCGAGCCGCTGCCGCTGTCCGCCCGAGACGTTCGTGCCCCCCTGCGCGATGCGGGCCTCGAGCTTGCCTTCCATCTCTTCGACGAAGTCACGGCCCTGTGCGATCTCCAGCGCCGCCCAGAGCTCGTCGTCGGTCGCATCCTCGCGTCCGAATCGGAGGTTCGAGGCGATCGTGCCGGAGAAGAGGAATGGACGCTGCGGCACGAGACCGATGCCCCGCCACAGGAGATCGAGGTCGGCCTCGCGCACGTCGACGCCGCCCACGCGCGCAGACCCGCCGGTGACGTCGAAGAGCCGCGGGATCAGCGACACGAGCGTCGTCTTGCCCGCGCCGGTGGAGCCGACGATCGCGAGCGTCTCTCCCGGTTGGGCCTCGAAGGTGATGCCGTGCAGCACGGGCGACTCCGCGCCCGGGTAGGTGAACTCCACGGCGTCGAAGCGCACCGCGCCCCGGTCGGGGAAGTCCCGCACGGGATTCTCGGCACGGACCAGGGTGGACTCGCTCGCGAGCACTTCTGCGATGCGCTCCGCCGAGACGGCGGCGCGCGGGATCATGATCGTCATGAAGCTCGCCATCAGCACACCCATCAGGATCTGCGCGATGTACTGCATGAACGCGAACAGCGTGCCGATCTGGATGCTGCCGTCATCGACCTCGATGCCGCCGAACCAGATCACTCCGACGATCGTCACGTTGAGGACCAGCATCGCGAGCGGGAACAGCAGGACGAAGAGCGACCCGACCTTGCGCCCGACCACCATGATGTCGGTGTTGGCGACGCCGAACCGCTCCTCTTCGATGTCTTCGCGAACGAAGGCGCGCACGACGCGCACGCCTGTGAGCTGCTCGCGCATGATGCGGTTGACGGCGTCGAGCTTCTTCTGGAACTGACGGAAGAGCGGCACCATGCGGCTGACGATCAGGACGACCATGACCAGGAGCAGCGGCACCGCGACGGCGATGAGCCAGCTGAGCCCGACGTCCTGCCGGAGCGCCATGATGATGCCGCCGATCGCCAGCAGCGGTGCCGTGACCAGCATCGTCGCGCCCATCATCGCGAGCATCTGCACCTGCTGGACGTCGTTCGTGTTGCGGGTGATGAGCGAGCCCGGACCGAATGCCGAGACCTCGCGCTCGGAGAACCCGCTCACCTTCTCGTAGATGTCGTTGCGCATGTCTCGCCCCGCGGCCATGGAGGCGCGCGCCGCGAAGTACGTGGCGACGATCGCGGCCACGATCTGCCCGAGGGAGATGATGAGCATGAACGAGCCCGTGGACCAGATGTAGGCGGTGTCGCCCTTCGACACGCCCTGATCGATGATGTCGGCATTCAGACGCGGAAGATACAGCGTCGCGATCGCGGAGATGAGCTGGAACACGAGGAGCACCGCCAAGAGCCAGCGGTAGGGCATCAGATAGCGGACGAGGAGTTTTCCGAGCACGCTTTCAGCGTACGACCAACCTCCGACACCCACCAGCGGGCTCCTACGCCGTGAGCGGAAGGGCTCTACGCGCCGCGTGACCGGCGCTCGGCCGCCACGCGGTCGCTCGCCTCCTGCAGAGCCTTCGTCAGCTCCTGCACGTCGGCGCGGCTCGCCGGCCGCACCTCATCGTGCCCGCGCGAGGCACGCTCGCCCACCCATGACGCGAACGTCGCCACGATCATGCCGACCAGCACTACGCCTCCGACCATCAGGAACACGGCCGCGACGCGGCCCACGACCGTCACCGGCACGTAGTCGCCGTAGCCGACGGTCGTGACGGTGCAGAACGCCCACCACACCGCGTCGCCGAACGTGCGGATGGTCGCTCCCGGCGCTCCGCGCTCGGCCTCCAGGACGACGAGCGAGATGTACCAGATGAGCAGCAGCGCCGTACCCGACCCGTAGATGAGCAGCCGCGCCCTGATCGATGTGCCGGCCGTCCCACGCATCGACGCGATCCTGGTCAGCGCGCCGAGCAGCCGGATCGGTCGGAGCGCCGGCACCAGGACGACGGCGAGATCGAACAGATGCGTGCGGAACCACCGTCGACGAGGGTGCGACAGGATCAGCGTGATGACGTAGTCCGCCGCGAAGACGATGTAGATCACGCCGATCGTGCTCAGGGTGAAGCCGCGGGTGATGCCGCTGACGTCGCCGATGACGTGCACTGTGTACGTGATCAGGAACAGCAGCGCCGCCAGGGTCAGCGGCCAGTACATGAGCTCGCCCCAGCGACGGGTGCGATCGTTCTCGCCCCTGCTCCTCGCGCGATCCGCCTCGGCTGTCACACCTGCACTATATAGACGCACCCCTCACCGGCCCGCGGGTCGGTGCCATGATCAGCACATGACCTCGCCCAAACCCCTGGATGCGACGTGGGTGTCGCCGCCGACACTCAGCGCGCAGTTCGACATCGGCCGCAGCATCCGCTCGAAAGTCCCCCGCAGCACGCTGTCGCGGCGCGACACCGCCGGCCGCGACCCGCTCGGCATCCTGGACGCGCAGAACGCGACGCGGGTGCAGGACCTGCTCCCGATGCGTGCGGAGCGGATGTCGGCCAGCCCGTTCGCCTTCTACCGCGGTACGGCCGCGATCATGGCGGTCGATCTCGCGCGCGATCCGCACAGCGGAATCCAGGTGGCGTCGTGCGGCGACGCGCACGTGGCCAACTTCGGCTTCTACGCCTCGCCGCAGCGCACGCTCGTGTTCGACCTCAACGACTTCGACGAGGCGGGCTGGGCCCCGTGGGAGTGGGACCTCAAGCGGCTCGTCACGAGTATCGTGATCGCCGGGCAGTCGACGTCGCGCGATGAACGGGTCGTGCGCAATGCGGCACTCAGCGCGGTCCGCACCTACGCCCGGGCCATGGCGGCGGGCGTCCGCCTGAGTCCTCTCGAGCGCTACTACGAGCATTTCGACGCCCACTCGCGGCTGAGCGGCACGGATCCCGCGTCGCGGCGGACGATGCGAGCCGCGATGCGCGATGCGCAGAAGCGGACGGGTGAACGCGCCACCCGCCGGATCACCGAGCGGGCGGAGAACGGCCGTCTGCGCTTCATCGAGTCGCCCCCGACGATGACGCACACCGCGCCCGAGCTGGAAGAGCGACTGCACGCGTTCACCCTGGACTACGTCGCGAGCACGAAGGTCGACATCCGGATGCTCTTCCAGCACTACGTGGTCAGCGACGTCGCGCGCCGCGTGGTGGGTGTGGGCAGCGTGGGGACGCGCTGCTTCCTCGTGCTGATGCAGGACGGCTCCGGTCATGCCCTTCTGCTGCAGGCGAAGCAGGCAGGGCGCAGCGTGCTCGAGGAGTTCGGCGGGATCGTCCAGCCGCAGGCCGTCCGTGACCACGTCGAACAGTTCGGCGAGGGCGGCAGGGTCGTGGCGATGCAGCGCATCCTGCAGGCCGTGTCCGACCCGTTCCTCGGGCACCTGCGGGTGGAGGAGAACGGAAACGACTTCTACGTGCGCCAGTTCCACGACATGAAGGGGGGCATCGAGATGGAGACGCTGGAGGACGCCCCGTTCCGCCGGTACGCCGACACGTGCGCGACGACGCTCGCGCGCGCCCACGTGCAGTCCAGCACCGCCGCGCTCATCGCCGGCTACATCGGCAACGGCCGAGTCGTCGCGGAATCCATTCTCGAATGGGCATACGACTACGCGGACATCTCCCGAGCCGACTACGAGTCCTATCTCGAGGCCCAGCCCGGCGCGCGGTAGACGGACGGCCCCGCGTCACCGCAGGTGGCGTTCCGCCGCCCACCCCCCGAGGTAGGCCTCGACATCGGGCTGTGCGCGCAGCACGATCGCGCCGTCCAGCCGCACGTCCTCGATGGCGACGACCTCGTCCACGTCCCACCGCGCTCGTCGCTGCGCGGCTCGTCCGCTCACCGCCCGCCCGACGAGGGTCCCGTCGCGGTCGCGCAGACGCAGGTCGCCGTGCTCGGCGCTGGAGAGAAGCCCGATCGCCGTCGACAGCTCGCCGGCCGCAGCATCGCCGTGGAACGCCACGGGACGAGGGAGGTCGAAGTGCACCCTCGCCCGATGAGGCGATGCATCCTCCGGCCGGGCGATGCCGACGCGGGGGTCGGAGGCGAACAGCGCCAGGGAACGCCCCTCGTCGAGAAGGACGCGGGCATGCGGCAGGGCGCTCAGCACCGTGTCGACGCAGACGAAGGTCGCGGCATCCGTCGCTTCCCCGCCGGCGGGATCATGCAGCCGGACGACCACGTCGGGGACGCGGGCACGCACGGCATGCCCGCGCGACCCCGCCACCGGGATGCGGGTGGTCATGCGCAGCACCTCGTCGTTGTGCCGCTCGGCGGCCGCCGTATCGTCGCGCCCGGCCCAGTCCGGGCCGTCGTGCCACACGATCGCCGTCGGCTCGTGCGCGAGCAGCGCACCGGCGGAGTACGCGCGATGCACCCACTCCCAATCCTCGCCGCCGTAGTCGGTGAAGGTCTCGTCGAAACCGCCGACCTCGTCGAAGAGCCACCGGGTGCACGCGAGAGTCGCCCCGATCACATGCCGGTAGGACCGCTCGTCGGCGTCGCGCAGATCGCGGGACCACCGGTACGCGTCGGCAAGCCAGGCCGGGTCCTCCAGTGCGCGTGAGGGCGCCACCTCCTCCACGGGCACGTCGATCGGCACGTCCGCGAGGTCGGCGTGCCGGCGGCGCCCGACGGTCACGGTCTCGGGCAGCAGGGCGGGCAGTCGGGTCAACCGTCGGAGGTAGTCCGGTTCGGGGGCGGTGTCGGCGTCGAGGAAGCACAGGATGTCGCCCGACGCTTCCTGCACGCCGATATTGCGCACGGCCGAGAGCCGGAAGCCCCGATCCTCCTGCCGGACGAGCCGCACGCCGGGCCCGACGGCGGGCTCGAGAGCGGAGCCGTCGTCGGCGACGATCACCTCGACGAGGGCGCCCGGGTACGTCTGCCGGTCGAGAGCGCGCAGAGTGCGCGCGAGCTCGCGAGGCTGCTCGAAATGCGCGATCACCACCGACACGGTGGGCAGCGGATCGGGATGCACACCGTCGAGCAGGTCCCACCGGTTGCCCGGCACCCACCCGCCGAACGGGGGCCGTGTCACCACTGCACCCCCTCCCACGCGGCGACATAGGCGGCGGCCACCTCGGCGCGCCCGAGCGGGACGTCGAGGTCGCTCGGAAGCCATGTCGTGGCGGGGTCGGCGAAGGCGGCGGCGATCGCGGCGCCCAGCTCGTCCGGGTCGGCGATCGTCAGGGTACGCGGTCGCAGCGCCGCCATCTCGGTCGTGTAGCGGTTGGCCGTCGCGATCGGCCGACGGCCGGCGGAGATCCAACTGCCCAGCGAACCCGAAGCCGACACATGCCGGTGGGCGACGACCGGAACCGAGACACGGCGACTGCGCCGCACGAGTTCGGCGTCGTCCACGTGCCCACTCACCTCGACGTGCACCCCGACCGTCGCTGCGCGCGCCACGAAGGCGTCGAGCTCCTGCTCATGCCCGGGCGACGCCCGGCCGAGGATGCTCATGGTCGTCGCACCGGCATCGGCCATCGCGGCGAGGGCCTGGTCGTGACCCTTGCCCGGGTAGAAGAAGCCGAGCACGCCGACGCTGCCGTCCGGCGCCTCGATCGCGCCGGAGGGCTGCCGCTGCACGGGGAGAGGGATCACGACGGCATCCACTCCCGAGTCGGTGTACTCCCGCAGCAGGGCAGCCTCGTGGGCACTGTTGCAGACGACGCGGCCGGCAGCGCGCGCGACGGCGCGGTAGCAGGCGGACCGCCGCGGCAGGTTGCGCTCACCGTCCGAAGGCTGCGGCAGATCGTGCAGCGTGACGGTGAACGGATGCCGCCCCGCGAGTCCGACGATCCGTTCGGCCGCCGCCTCCGGCGAGTCCGCCCACAGGCGGTCGGTGAAGTGCAGGTGCAGAGGCGTCCCCGCGGGTAGGTCGCCGAGCCTGTCGAGCAGGATCCCGAGTCCGGGAAGTCCGATCGCGCCGGTGAGCTGGTCGGCGTACAGCGCGACCCCGTGCTGCGGGTCATCGTGCAGCACCATCCGCGGGTGGCTCACGCCGCCCACGCCTGCACCGCGTCGGCTTCGACGGTCAGTGCCTCCCGAACGAACTCCGGCCGTTCTTCGTACCACCGGGCGTGCGCCTCGGCGACGACCTCGGCCCCGACGGCCGCACCGTCGACGATCCACCCCTCCCGCGTCGCATCCGTCAGCCCCCACGCCTCCGCGACCCACTCCTCGCGCGGAGCCTGGACGCTCGCGAGGAGCGGGCGACCCGGGTCCACCGGCGGGTGCGGGGCGCCGAACGCTTCGAGCACCCGCGCGCCGAGCGTCAGGAAGACGGGGTTGCCCGGGTGGTTGATCGTGCGCATCATGTCGAACTCGGGCGCCGCGAAGACATCCGAGATGGGCAGGGCGCCGCTCCTCTGCTCTCGACGCGCCAGTTCGGCGACGGAAGCCGCGGCGGTGGCCCGCACCGAATCGGCGCTGAGTCCCTGCCGTGGTGTCAGCCCCGCCGCACGCATCAGTGCGCGCACGTCGTGGTACGGCACCAGCGGGGGATCCTCCACACGCCCGCCCATGCGGATGATCAGCTGGAAGGGATGCAGCCCGGTGAACCGCAGGACGGGGACGACAGCGAACCGGGCGTGGTCCTTCAGGAGCGCGCGCACCTGAGACATCCCCACGGGCAGTCCCCGATAGTCGTCACGGATGGGCTGGGTCACGACGAACGAGGCGCCTCGCAGCAGCCGCTCGAAGTGCGGCATGTCCGAGGGCTCCAGCTCGTGCACCGGCGGAACGCGCACGGTGGGGGTGTCGGCGGCGTCGATGACGAGTCGCAGCGATTCGGCCTGGCAGTTGCCGATCACGAGGCCCGCCTCGAGCGCATGCTCCGAGAGACCGTAGAACTCGCGGTAGTGCCGTGTGCGGGGATCGACGTCTTCGGTCGCTATCATCACTTCTCCTCGCCCGCAAGGGCCCCATCAGAAGACCGTCGCGATCGCATAGTGAGAACTGTACGTCCGTGTCCAGGACATTTTGCCCGACTTCCCCTCCCGCGCTCTGTGCGCTACGTCGACCCCTTCAGGACCCCCTGACACGCTGATTCCCCTCTCCTCCTCACCTCGAAGGGTGGCGCCGTTACCGTCATTGCCCCGCCGCGACTCAGAGTCGCCGCCATCCCCTCTCAGCACCCCTACGTGCGTGCGGTCAGCGACCCCCGGTTCATCGAGCTCCTCCCCGATCCGCTGCCGCCCGGAGCACCGGAGGGTCGATGGTGGCCGCCCCAGATGCTGGACGCCGCGTGGCTCGACCGGAACGCGCAGCGGTTCGATGTGCTGCACGTGCACTTCGGCGCCGAGTCGTACGCAGCCGCCCATGTAGCCGCCGCGATCGCCACGGCGAAGCGGCACGGACGCCCGGTCGTGTACACCGTGCACGACCTGGAGAACCCCCAGCTCAGCGATCAGTCCGGCCACCTGCGCATTCTCGACGAGCTGATCCCCGCGGCGAGCGCACTGGTGACGCTCACCCCCGGTGCCGCGCGCGAGATCACACGGCGTTGGGGAAGAGACGTCGAGGTGATCCCGCATCCGCCTCTGCTGCCGATCGACGTGGCACCGGCCGGGCTCCCCCGTGGCCCCGTCACCGCGGGGATGCACCTGCGCGACCTCCGGCCGAACATCGACGCCGTGGGCGCCGTCGGGACCCTCGCACGCGCGCTCGCGGTCGAACGGGAACGCCGACACGATGTCGCGGGCGTCGTCTATCTGAACGAGGACGTGCGCGACGAGGCCGTCGTGGCCGATCTCGCCGCCATCGTCGACGCGACCCCCCGACTCAGTCTCGAGCGCCGGCCGCGCGCCTCCGATGCGCAGCTCTGGGCCGAGATCGCGGGCCTCGATGTGTGCGTGCTGCCCTATCGTCATGGAACCCACTCCGGGTGGGTCGAGCTCTGCCACGACCTGGGCGTGCCGGTCGCGGGACCGCATGTCGGATACCTCGGTCAGCAGCATCCGCGGTCGTACGAGTACTTCGACATCGGCGATCCCGCCGCCCTGGCCACGGCGATCGACCGTAGCGCCGCCGCCGGTTCACGCCCGGGGAGCGATGAACGCACGCACGTCATGGCCGAGCGCCGGATGTCGCGGCTGACGGATCTGGCCGAGATCCGTCGCAGGCACACCGACCTGTACGCACGAGTGACCGAACGAGGGGACATCGGATGAATCCGTTCACGAGGGCCCTGAAGATCGCGGTCATCGCCCCCTCGCGTCACGCGCTCCACGAGCCGCACGCGGGCGGCCTCGAGAGCGCCGTGTGGGAGCGCGTCCGCGGACTTCGCGAGCACGGCCACGAGGTCGTGCTCTGCGGTCCTGCGGGCTCGGACTTCCTCGGCGACGCCCCCGAACTGACTCTCCCCCGGCTGCGGTGGCCCGACGGCGCTCCGGTGTCGGACGTCGCGTACCCGCGCGGGCACCGACGCGAAGTCGCCCTCGCGATGCACCGGGCCATGGCGTACATCGCCCACGGGCCCGAGCGCTTCGACGTGGTGGACAACCACAGCCTGCACGGCGTGCCGATCGCCTGGACGGATCGGCTGCCCATGCCGATGATCACCACGCTGCACACGCCTCCCCTGCCCGAGATCCTCGCGGCGCACCGCAGCGTCGAGGGCGCTCAACACCGCTACCTCGCCGTGAGCACGCACACGATGCGGGAGTGGCTCCACGCCGGCGTCGAGTCGACGGTCTTCCCGAACGCGGTCGACACCCGTCGCTGGTCAGCCGGGACCGGGGGGAGGGGCCTCGTCTGGTTCGGGCGGATCGTGCCCGAGAAGGCGCCCCACCTGGCGATCGACGCCGCCCGTCTCGTCGGTCGCCGGCTCGTGCTGGCCGGTCGCGTGGGCGATCCGCTGTACTTCGAGCGCGAGATCCTCCCCCGTCTCGGCCCCGACGTCAGGTACGTCGGGCCGCTGCGCCAGCAAGCCCTCGCCCGCGTCGTCGGCCGCAGTGCCGTGGCACTGGTCACACCGATGTGGGACGAGCCGTTCGGCCTCGTGATCGCCGAGGCGATGTCGACCGGAACGCCCGTCGCCGCCTTCGACGCGGGGGGCGTGACCGAGGTGACCGGCGGATCCGAGGGCGCCCTCGCGGTACCCCGCGGAGACGTCGAGGCCCTCGCCGGCGCGGTCGAGCTGCTGATCCAGCGGAGCGTCGTGGACCAGGGCTTCCGTCAGCGCGTGCGCGCGGACGCCGTGATCCGTCATTCGCTGGAGCGCCGGCACGACGAGCTCGAAGACATCCTCCTCGCGCTGACCTCCACCCTCGACGAGCGTTCGGCGGTCGCGTGACACGTGCCGGGTGGTACGTGCACCACCACGGGCACGGTCATCTCACGCGCTTCCTGGCGGTGCGACCACACCTCGACGCCGATGTGACCGTGTTCTCCAGCCTCGAGCAGCCCGCCGATCTGCCCGACGGCACCGAGTGGGTGGTGCTCCCCCGCGACGACGATCCGCGATTCGACGCGGCGGGCGTTCCGCACGATCCGCTCGCCGACGACCCGACCGCGGGCGGTGCACTGCACTGGGCTCCCCGCGGCCATCCGGGCCATCGGCGCCGGCTGACCACGATCGCCGACGAGTGCGAGCGCGATCCGTTCGACGTCTTCGTGGTCGACGTCTCGGTCGAGGTGACAGTCTGGGTGCGCCTGCTCGGCGTGCCGACGGTCGTCTTCACCCAGCCGGGCGAGCGCACCGACGCACCCCACCGGCTGGCGTACAGCGTGGCGGATCGCATCATCGCGCCGTGGGCGCGCGGCATGACCCCGTCCGCGGCGCTCGAGGTCGTGGGCGAGAAGGTGTCCTGGGTCGGCGGAATCACGCGGTTCGACGGGCGCGCGCGGTCGCAGCATCCGCTCGCCCGGCACGTGCTGGTGCTGGGACAGGTCGCCGGCACCGACGTGCTGCACCGAGCAGCGACGGATGCTGCGGCCCACGGCTGGACCATGACGGTCGCGGGAGCCTCCTCGGGCTCATGGCAGGCCGATCCCTGGGATGCCCTGTGCGCGAGCGAGGTGGTCATCAGCGCCGCGGGCCAGAACAGTGTGGCCGACCTCGCGGCCGCGGAGGCGCGTGCGCTCGTCATCGCCTCACCGCGCCCGTTCGACGAGCAGGGGGCCACCGCGCGGGTGCTCGACGACGCCGGACTCGCGGTCGTGGCGGACTCCTGGCCGTCGGCCGACCGGTTGCCCGCCCTCCTCGACAGGGCTCGCTCGCTGTCTCCGGCGTGGGACCGGTGGGGCATCGGCGGAGCCGCCGCCCGTGCCGCCGCGGACATCCTCGGAGCCGCGCGATGACGGCCCGCGTGGCCGTGATCACGGTCGCCTCGCAGTCCCGTGCAGCCCATCTCCAGCGTCAGCAGGAGTTCCTGGACCGGCTGGATCGCACCGACCCGCTCATCCGCGTGGTCGGCTGGCTCGACGAGGAGGCGCCCGCCTCCCCGACCGACGGCGCAGAGGCGATCGCCGTGCACGTCCCACCCGGCGTGCAGGGGCTGCGCGTGGCCGCCGGACGAAACGCCGCAGCGCGGGCCGCGATCGACGCGGGTGCAGAGGTGCTCGTGTTCCTCGATGCCGACTGCCTCGCGGGCCCCGAGCTGCTCGGGCGCTACGAGCGCGCGGCGGCGCAGCATCCGGACTCGCTCCTCTGCGGGCCGGTGACCTACCTGGCTGAGGGCGTGCGGCCGTCGACGTTCGCCGACATGCTCGAGCTGACCCGCCCCCATCCCGCCCGTCCGATGCCCGACGACGGCGAGGTGCGCCGTGCCGACCCGCGCGAGTACGACCTGTTCTGGTCGCTGTCCTTCGCTCTCACGTCGACGACCTGGCAGGCGATCGGAGAGTTTTCGCCGGTATTCGAGGGCTACGGCGCGGAGGACACCGACTTCGCCTGGCGGTCCCGTGAGCGCGGTGTCGCCCTCCGCTGGGTCGGGGGTGCGCACGCGTACCACCAGTGGCACCCGACGTCGTCGCCGCCGTGGCAGCACCTCGACGACATCCTGCGCAACGGTGCGATCTTCGCCGGGATCTGGGGGCGATGGCCGATGTCTGGCTGGCTCGACAGCTTCGCCGCCGCGGGTGCGATCCGCTGGAACGGCGCCACGTGGGTGCGCACGAGCTGACGGGTCACCGAGCCGGATGACCGGACTCTGTCACCGAGCCGGATGACCGGACTCTCCCGAACGGTCGCGACACGCCGCGCGCGGACGCGCTGCGCGCCGTACGGACGGCGTGTCGCGACCGTTCGCGGTGAGGTGCCCGTCGTCGCCGACGTGCACCTCCCCGCGGTCAGCCGATCAGTAGGTCACCGTGAGGGTGTTGGTCACCGACATGATCGTCACCACCGCGGCGTTGATGAACCCGCCGATGTACGGGTTGCCGGTCGCACGGTAGATCTTGCGAGAGATGACCGCCGACACCGCGAGGATCAGGATCACCGGGAACAGCCAGATGCTGAAGATGCCTCCGAACCCGGGAATCGTCTCGCCGGTGACGAAGAACGTCACGTACTGCACAACGACGAGGACGATCGGGGCGAGCGAGTTGGCGACGGCGAGCACCAGGGTGTTGAGCCATTCCTTTCCGCGGAGCGTGAAGCGGTTGAACCCGTTGATGGCCACCGAGTTGGCGAGGAAGTAGACCAGGAAGAACGGGACGTACAGCAGGGCGATCCACAGCTTGTCGGCGTCGAACGCTTTGACGGCGACGACCCAGAACCGGAAGTCGGTCTTGAAGAAGTAGTCGAGTACGAAGACGATCGTGAAGGCCGCGGCGACCGTGACGGCGCCCAGCCCGATGCCGTGGAAGAACTTCTTCCACCCGGGCAGCACACCGCGAGCACGCAGATCGACGCTGTTGCGGCGACCGAACGCGAAGTACGACACGACCATGATGATCAGACCGACGATGCCGTTGATGGCCGCCCACACGGCGATGAAGAAGACCGCACCCTGGGTGAAGATGCTCGGCACCGCGTTGAAGGCGATCCCTTGCATCACCGGCTGCTGACTGAGCCACACATAGCTCCAGCCGGAGAAGAGCGCAGAGACCAGGAGCCCGCCCCAGAACCACGCCAACCCGGTGCGGGTCGAGGCGGCGAGCTGTCGCTCCTCGGTCAGCTTCAGTCCGGCGAAGGCGCGTGTGCCCAGAAGCGCGCGCGTGAAGGCGACGAGGAAGATGCCGAACCCGACGAGTCCGAACGCCGTGGCCGTCTCCTTCACCTGCCATACCTGCGCGCCCGCCTCGATCGGCGTGGGAGCACCGAACGTCTTCTCCCAGAACTCGAGCTGGGAGGCCACGGTCGTCTGGGAGATCGTTCCCCAGGGGTGTGTCTCCGCCGGCGTGTACACGACACGCTCGGCCGAGTCCTCCGCATAGAACTCACCTGCCGAGCGCTGCTCCGCTCCGGACGGGTCGGCGCCGAAGTTGAGGAATGACTGGGCGTTCGGGGTCGTGATGTAGTCGCGCGGAGGCGTGAGCGGGGTTCCCTCCGCGCTGTAGCTGCGGAAGAAGAACTCGTCGTACTGGTCGGCGACGAGACCGACATCCCGAGTGCCGTAGACATTCGTGTAGGCGCCGTCCGCGTCGATGTAGATCGGGTCGTTGTCGACGAGGAACACCGCGTCGATGAGCTGCTCGTCTGCGGCGTCGTCGAGGACGACGGAGAAGTTGGCCGCGCGGGCGCCGTTGGAGTGGCCTGAGACGCCGATCTTCTCGGGATCGACGTACGGCAGGTCGGCGACCAGCTTGACGACGTCGTACATGCCGGTGCCGCCGAGCTCGAGCTGATCGTTGATCAAGGGCGACGAGTTGCCGTGGCCGTACATGTCGATGGAGACGACGACGAATCCGCGGCGCGCGAGCTCGACGTAGTTCGCGTCCTGCATCTCGCGGTTGTTCCACCACCCGTGCGACACGACGATCGCCGGCGCCTTCGCGTCGGCCGAAACGCCGTCGGGTGTGAACAGCAGGGCGCTGATCATCTGCCCGGAGGGCGTCTCCCAGCGCATGTCCTTGATCGCGACGGAGCCGGCATTGGTCTGGACGGCCGATGCGACGATGGCGGACACGAGCATCAGCACGAGTGACAGCGCGAGCCAGAACGGATTGCGTCTGAGGAAGGTGGTTTTCATGTGGTCCCTACTCCTTTGTGTGGGGGTGACGAGTGAACGGGTGACGAGTCTGTGGGGGTGAGGTGAGGTGGGGGGCGACCGCGCGGCACATCAGGTGTCGACGTCGCCGTCGACCCAGTTCATGGTGCGCGTGACCGCCTTCTTCCAGTTGCGGAACATCCGCTCCTTCTCCAGGAGGGGCATCCGGGGTGTCCACCGCCGGGATTCGCGCCAGTTCCGAGTGACCGCGTCCGGCCCTTCCCAGAACCCCACCGCGATGCCGGCGGCGTACGCCGCCCCGAGCGCGGTGGTCTCGACGACCTCGGGTCGGAGGACGTCGACACCGAGTTGATCGGCTTGGAACTGCATGAGCAGCTCATTCGCCACCATCCCACCGTCCACCCGCAGCTCAGTGAGGGGGATGCCGGAATCCGCGTTCATCGCCTCGACCACTTCGCGGGTCTGGAAGGCGGTGGCCTCCAGGGCTGCCCGAGCGAGATGGTTCTTCGTGATGTAGCGCGTCAATCCGAGGAGGGCCCCGCGCGCGTCGGGGCGCCAGTACGGTGCGAAGAGTCCGGAGAACGCGGGGACGAAGTAGGCGCCGCCGTTGTCCTCGACCTGCCGGGCGAGGGTTTCCACGTCGGCGGCGTCTGCGAGCATCCCCAGGTTGTCGCGCAGCCACTGCACCAGAGATCCGGTCACCGCGATCGATCCCTCCAGCGCGTACACCGCGGGAGCCTCGCCGATCTTGTAGCAGACGGTGGTGAGCAGGCCGTTCTGCGAGCGAACGCGCTTCTCACCCGTGTTCAGAAGGAGGAAGTTCCCCGTGCCGTAGGTGTTCTTGGCCATGCCCTCGCTGAAGCACGCCTGTCCGAACGTCGCAGCCTGCTGGTCCCCGAGAACACCGGCGATCGGCACTCCGGGGAGCATGCCGTGGGATCGACCGACGCCGTAGACCTCTGACGAGGACCTGATCTCGGGAAGCATCCCCATCGGTATGCGCATATCGGAGGCGATCTGCTCATCCCAGGCGAGGGTGTCCAGATCCATCAGCATGGTGCGCGACGCATTCGTGACATCCGTGATGTGCAGGCCGCCGTCGACGCCTCCCGTCAGGTTCCACAGGATCCAGGTGTCCATCGTCCCGAAGAGCAGGTCGCCGCGCTCCGCTCCTGCTCTGGCGCCCTCGACGTTGTCGAGGATCCATGCGACCTTCGGTCCGGCGAAGTAGGTCGCCAGCGGCAGTCCCACGACATCCTTGTAGCGGTCGACCCCCTGTTCCCGGGCGAGGTCTTCGACGATGCGCTGCGTGCGCGTGTCCTGCCACACGATCGCCCGATAGACCGGCACCCCCGTGTGTCGATTCCACACGACCGTGGTCTCGCGCTGGTTCGTGAGGCCGACCGCGATGATGTCGCTATGGGTGAGGTTCGCCCGCGTGAGCGCCAGGCCCACGGCCTCCCGGACGTTGTTCCAGATCTCGACGGCGTCATGCTCGACCCACCCGGCGCGTGGGAAGTGCTGCCGGTGTTCTAATTGGCCGCTCGCGACCACCGTCGCGGCGTGATCGAAGACGATGGCGCGGGAGCTCGTCGTGCCTTGGTCGATCGAGAGTACATAGCGAGTCACGTTCAGTGGTTCTCTCCGTTGAGATGGGACATGGTCGGCCTGGTGATCCGGGTCGGGGCGGCTACGCCATCCGCAGGATCCCCGGTGCCGCTGCCCGTGCGCGGGCGGCGGCGGCGTCATCGGGCTCGAGGGCAGCCGCGGCCACCGCGTCGGCGTCGGCGAGGTAGGCCCTCACTTCGGAGTCCCGCTGCTCGGCCGTCCATCCCAGTTCGCCGGCCGCGATCTCGGCCACCTCGCGCACGGCCGCTCGTGCCTCGCCGGGGTATTCGTAGACCATGCGCGTTCTGCGATGCATGACGTCCTCCAGGTGGAGTGCGCCTTCGTGCGTGAGCGCGTAGACGATCTCCGCCCGCAGGTAGGCGGGGGCATGTCGCAGGGGGACGGCCATGTCGGCCTGTGCGTCGCAGATCTGAGCGATGTCACCGATGTTCGCGCCGTAGCGGTGCGTCAGGTGGTCGATCATGGCCCCATCCCACCCGAACTGGCGCCCGATCGCTCGCTTGTCGCGCTCCATCTGGCCGAGGGTGCCGACGCCCGTCAGCGGAATGGACTTCGTCAGGGAGGGCCGCACGGATGCCTGCTCCTCTCCGAGCGCGAAGTCGACGGCGTCGCGTGCCATCACCCGATACGTGGTCAGCTTCCCTCCGGCTATCACCGTCAGACCGGGGACGGGAGACGCGACGGTGTGCTCGCGCGAGACCTTCTCGGATGACGTTCCCTCTTTCGTCCCCGGCTGCAGCAGCGGGCGCAGTCCCGCCCAGGTTCCGACGATGTCGTCGCGCGTGAGGGCGTGCTCCAGGACCGCGTTCGCTTCATTCAGGACGTAATCGATGTCGCGGGCATGAGCGGTCGGACTCACGAGGTCCTCGTTCCACGGGGTGTCGGTCGTACCGATCACCCAGTAGCGCGACCACGGGATGACGAAGAGCACGCTCGTCTTGGTCTGCAGGATCAGTCCGGCATCACCCCGCACGCGATCGCGGGGGACGACGATGTGTATGCCCTTCGAGGCCAGGACCCGCAGGCCTCCCGTCTCGCCCGCCAGGGCCTGCGATCGCTCCGTCCACACCCCCGTCGAACTGATGACGTGACGTGCCTTGACAGGGAAGACGTCACCGGTCTCGAGGTCGCGCAGCACTGCTCCGTCGACCATTCCGCGGTCGTTCTTGGTGAGCTCGACCACTTGCGTCCGGGCCGCCGCGTGCGCGCCGCGACCCACGGCCGTGCGCACGAGGGTGGCCACGTATCGCGCGTCATCGACGGTCGCATCCCAGTACTCGATCGCTCCGACGGCAGCGGAGGCGGAGAGATCCGGGAACACCTCGGCCACCTGCGCTCTCGACAGGTGACGATGCCACGGCAGTGCCCGCTTCCCTCTTCGAAGGCTTGCGAGCGCGTCGTACAGGGCGATGCCGGCTCCGACGAACGCACGCTCCCAGACACGGTGGCGCAGGGGGTAGAGGAACGGGACGGGCCGCACGAGGTGCGGCGCGACGCGGGTCAGGAGAAGGTCTCGCTCGGCGAGCGCCTCGACGACCAGCTTGAAATCCAGCATCTGCAGGTAGCGCAGCCCCCCGTGCACGAGCTTGCTCGACCGGGACGAGGTTCCCGATCCCCAGTCCTGCGCCTCGACGACCGCGGTGTCCAGGCCGCGGCTCGCCGCATCAAGGGCGATTCCCGCCCCGGTGATCCCGCCGCCGATCACGAGGACATCGAGTTCGCCGCCTGCGTCAGCGCTGGAGACGAGCCGCGCGAGGGCGCGTTCGCGGGTCGCAGTGCTCAGCCGATCATCGGGCATGGTCTCGTCCGTTCCTCCGCGACGGCGCCGGTGCATCCGCCGCCGGCCAGAAGCGTATTACGCTCGACGACGCCGATGGCAAAGCGCGCAGGCAACCTGCACGTATGTGCAAAAGGGGGGAAATGAACAAGGAAGAGACGATCCTGACGGCTGCGTCCATGTATTACCTGCAAGACGTGACCATGGAGACCATCGCCAGCAGGCTGCACATGTCGCGCTCGACGGTGTCGCGGCTGTTGAAGGAGGCTCGCTCCTCCGGACTTGTCAGTGTCACCCTCCGCCCGACGCCTTCTCATGCTCCCGAGGTCGCGCAGCGCATCGCGCGCACCTTCGGCGTCGAGGCGCATGTCGTCCCGGTCAGCGATTCGGCCTCGACCCACGAACGGCTCGACCAGGTCGCGACGGCCACCGCGCGTGTCGTCTCGAACTGGTTCGACTCCGACATGATTCTCGGCGTGGCGTGGGGCACGACCCTTGCAGCGGTCGCTCAGCACCTGCCCCAGAAGCCGACGCGCGGAAGCGTCATCGTGCAGCTCAACGGCGGCGCCAACAATCGCGTGACCGGATCGGACTACGTGGGCAATCTCGTCGCCCGCTTCGGAGAGGCCTACGACGCCCGCGTGCAGTTCTTCCCGGTACCCGCCTTTTTCGATTACGCCGCGACGCGGCAGGCGATGTGGCGGGAGCGATCGGTGGCCCGCGTTCTGGACCTCCAGGAGCGGGCGGACATCGCGCTGTTCTCCATCGGGGCGGTGACCGGCCAGGTACCGAGCCATGTGTACTCCGCTGGCTACCTCGAACCCGCCGATATCCGGATGCTCGACCGGGAGGGCGTCGTCGGCGATGTCTGCACCGTGTTCCTGCGTGCGGACGGGACGTACGAGGACCTCACTCTGAACGAACGTGCAACCGGTCCCACGCCGGCGCAGTTGCGTCGCATTCCCCGCCGCGTGTGCGCCGTCGCCGGGGACAACAAGATCGTGCCGCTCCTGGCGGCGCTCCGCGCAGGAGTCGTCACGCATCTGATCCTCGACGAACAGACCGCTCACGGCCTGGTCGCGCGACTGGCCGCGGAGTCATCCGCCGCCTGACCGAGCGCCGGATGACCGGACTCCGCCGCGCGGCCGCGACACGCCGCGCGCGGACGCGCTGCGCCGCGTACGGACGGCGTGTTGCGGGCGTCCGCGCCGCCCGACCCCGAGCCCGGGAACCCCGGCTAAAATCGCGAGTACGTATCACCGGACGCGCCGCTGACCGACAGCTCGAGGAGTACTGCCATCGACGATCACAGCGCGCCGGTAGGGCGTTCGACCGGTGGGAGTCACCGTCGCTGACCGGCCCGGGGTGGCACCCCGGACCCGATCGTCCGGGGCATGGTCGAACGTCACGCGGCTGATCCACATCTCGCGCCCGGTCCTGTGGATCAACGCCATCGGCACCGGTGTCGTCGGCATGTGGCTGACCGGCCAGCTCTTCGACCTGCAGGCTCTTCCGATCATCCTGTGGTTGACGCTGCCCTTCAATCTTCTGATCTACGGCGTCAACGACATCTTCGACCAGGACACCGATGCGCTCAACGCGCGCAAGGGCTCCATCGAGGGTGCGCGCATCGAGCCGCGGGAGGTACGGCTGATCGCGTGGGCGGTCGCGGCCCTGAACCTCCCCTTCCTCGTCTACTTCGTCCTCGCGCTCCCGCTCGCGGCGGTCGCCCTGATCCTGCTCTACACGGGCGTGTTCGTCTTCTATTCCGCGCCACCCCTGCGCTTCAAGACGCGCCCGTTCCTGGACTCCCTGAGCAACGCCGCGTACGCGCTGCCCCTGCTGATCGTTCCCGTCGCGCTGGGTGCGCCGCCGGTGTGGCCGGCGGTGGCCGGTCTGCTCGCGTGGAGCGTGGCAAAGCATGCCTTCGACGCCGTGCAGGACATCGAAGAGGATCGCGCGTCGGGCATCACGACGACGGCCGTCCGGCTCGGACCGCGCGGGACCGCCGTCTGGAGTGCGGCGTGGTGGGTGGTGGCCACGGCGCTCTTCGCCGTCGTCAGCCTGCCCGTGGCGGCTGTCAACATCGTGATCGCGGGCATCCTGATCGTCCGCCTGATGCGGCGCCCCACGCCGGCGACCGGTCGACTCCTCTATCCCCTGTCCGTGGCGTTCCCGTACATCGCCGGCTCCGTGGCGAGTGCGCTGCTCCTCGCCGCCATCTTCTTCGGGACCTACCCGTGACCGTGCTGATCAGCGCGCAAGGCGTGACGTCATGAGTCGCATCGTGGTCGTCGGAGGCGGGCTGGGCGGCCTCGCGGCATCCGCGCTGCTCGCCCGGTCGGGTCACCGCGTCACCCTGCTGGAATCCTCGACGACCGTGGGCGGCAAGAGCCGACGGTTCGAACTCGACGGAGAACGGGTGGACACGGGGCCGTCCCTCGTCACCTTCCCCGGCGTATGGGACGAGCTGCTGCGCCGGCTGGATGCGGGACGCCGGCCGATCGCGGACGTCGGCGCGCTCGAACTGGTGCGCCTGCCCGAGGTCGGCCGCTACTACTACGACGGGGAGGTCGTCTCGCTGCCCGTGCCGCCGGGCCACCCCTGGTACCCGGCCTGGCAGCGGTTCAGCGCTCTGCACGCACCTCTGGCCGATGACGTGACCGCGCTGCTGCTCGCCGATCCGCTCGACCGCGCGTCGTTGCCTGCGCTGCGGCGACTGCTCGGTGTCTACGGCTCCCGACTCACGACGCGCGCCTATCTGGACGGCCTCACGTGGCTGCCGGACGGCCTGCGCGAGATCATCGCCATCCATACCCTCAACGCCGGTGTTTCGCCGGCGCGCACACCGGCGCTCTATGCGAGCATGCCCGCGATCATGGCTGAGACCGGGGTGTGGGTGCCGCGCGGAGGCGTCTACGAGATCGTGCTCGCTCTGCAGAGGCTGGCGGATGCCGCAGGCGTCGAGGTGCGCACAGGCGAAACGGTGACACGTGTCGAACGCGGTCGGGTCACGACCACCCGCACGGCGTATCCCGCCGATCTGGTCGTCAGTGCGCTCGACGCCGACCGCCTGGACGCGCTGCGGGGCCGATCTGGCTCGCGCCGACCCCGTACGCTCTCCTGCTCGGCGATCGCGATCTACGGAGTGCTGGACCACGCCCTGCCCGACGAGATCGCCGCCCACAGCGTCATCCTTCCGACCAGGCCTGCCGCGCTGCATCGCAGCCTCGCTGCGGGCGACGAGCCCGCCGACACGATGGTGTTCGTCAACCACTACCGGGCCGGTGAGATCTATCCGAACGACCGGAGCACCCTGGGCATCCTGCTGACCGGGCCGGCCGACGGCGGGAAGTACACGCTCGAGCACCCTTTCGTGCGCCGTGAGGTCGAGCGCATCTCGACGATCATGGGTCTCGATGCTCCGCTGACCGCCGGCCTGGGCGCGAAGGTGGTGCTCGATCCGCAGTACTACGGGTCATTCGGCGAACCGCACGGCGCCCTGTACGGCGCCGCGCGGCCGCTGTGGATGAGCGGTCCGCTCCACCGACCGGCATATCGAGACCCGGGGACGCCGTGGCTCTGGCGTGTGGGGGCGTCCGTTCATCCCGGTGGCGGGATACCCGCCGTGCTCGGGGGTGCCATGATCGCCGTGTCGAAACTGCTCGCGAAGCATCCGTCCTGATCCGCCGCGCACCGCCGCCCGCGTCCGTACGACGAGCCGGCTCAGGCACTCCACGCGGGAGGACAAGGGCGCGCCCCGGCGACGGAGGTCGCCGGGGCGCGGACGCCGGGTGGATGAGGGTCAGCCTGACGGGTTCTCGACCGGCGTGTCCTTCTCGTCCGTGGTGTCGGGCAGGTTCTCGTCGGGCTCCGACGAGGATGCGACGGTGGAACCGTCGGCCGCGGCATCCGACGTGCCTGCTTTGTCGTGTTCGTCCATCTGCATGGTGCGCTCCTGATCAGTGGGTGAAGCGGTCGAGGAATCCGGCGATGGGGCGCTGCTGCTCGCCTTGCTGCGCTCCGAGAACGATCAGGACCGCCGTGAGCGCAGGGATGACCCACTGGACGACGCGCTGCTGCTGCTGCACCGACGCGAGCTCCTTCGACGCGGAGGCATCGGGCTCGGTGACGCCCGCGCCACCCTCATCGGCGTGCTTGGCGATCTTCGCTCCGAGCAGTCCGGCGTAGAGGCTGGCGACGCCGGCCGCGATCGTGACGACGAGCTTGATACCCGTGTTGGTGCGCGCCTCGGACTGGTTCTTGAGGCGTTCCTTGTTGCCGAGGATGAGTCCGACCCCGCCGATGCCGTGGATGATGATGGCGCCCAGCTGCACGGGGGCCCACTTCGCCCAGCCGATGGACGAAAGCCGCAGCCGTTCTTGGGGGTTCGCGGCCTTCGCCGTTCCGCCGTTGAGGCCCACGGCGCCCATGAGGGTGCCGCCGAACCAGGCCGCGAGGCCGACGTCGTGCATTCCGCGAACAAGGGTGTTTCGAGCCGACATAGTGCCGTCCTGTCAGTTGAGGGACTTCACCCTGACACGGCTCCCCTCGCTTCGCCGCAGGGGTTGCGCATCCGCCGGAAAGGTGTACGTCGCGAGTACTCCGCGGGCGCGGGGCCCGACACGCCTCGCGCGTGCCGGCGAAGCGCGCGTGCCGAGTGACGCACGGGACGGCGGATGCGCAGACGGAACTGCGGCGCCCGTCTCACGAGTGTCGGGCTGCCATAATCACGTCATGCGGGGCGACGACAGGGCAGCACCGACGGGGACTGTCGAGACCGAGCGCCTGGTGTTGCGGACGTGGCGGATCGACGACGCCGCATTTCACCGACAGCTTTGGGCGGAACGTGACCCCCGCGTCCCCGCTCATCGTCGCCTCACTCGTGATGGACATCCCCGCGTTGTTGAGCTGGAGGCTCGGCTGCGTGGCTACACGCAGGTACCGGCGCCCGGTCTGCTCGTCGTGCAGCGCAGAGGTTCCGAGACCCCCCTGGGGTACTGCGGGCTCATAGACAGCTCCGTCGGCCGCCCTGGAGAACCTGAGCTCGCCTTCGAGTTCCTGCGGGCGTTCTGGAATCTCGGGTATGCGACTGAGGCAGGGGGCGCAATCGTCGAAGAGGCGCGGATGCTCGGTTACACGCACCTCGTGTCGACCGTACGTGCGTGGAACACGGCGTCGCTGCGAGTCCTCGACAAACTGGGGTTCGTCGACACGGGTGAGCAGGAGGATGACGAAGTGCACGGCGACTCGCTCCTCCTGAGGAAGCGGCTCTGAGAGAAGGGCGATCCTCCGCGACCGTCAGCGACGCCCTGGCGCCCTCCCCTACGGTGGGTGGATGAGCGAGGTGCGCGTCAGGGGACAGCTGATCTGCACGACCGAGGAGCAGGCGCGCGTCGTCCGTCTCCACCTGCCGGAGCACATCGCGCTCACTCGTGATGAGCCTGGCTGCCGGTCTTTCACCGTCACTGCGACGGACGACCCCATGACGTGGACGGTCGAGGAACGGTTCGACGACGAATCCGCCTTCGAGGAGCATCGGAAGCGAGTCACCGGCAGCGAATGGGGTCGAGTGACGACGGGGATCGAACGCCGTTATTCGATCGAAGGCCATCCCCACTGAGTCCTCGGTCGATGGTCAGCGGTCACCTGATGATGCAGCGACGTCGAAGACGACGACCTGTTCCGCCCACTGCGTGATGAGCTCCGCGACGGGTCGGTGCGCCGGGTGAGGCAGGTAGTCGTCGCGAGCAGCGCTGCTGACGAAATCGACGACGAGCGCCCAATCGAACCCGCCCGCAAGACCTTCCGGGCTGGTGTTCGGTCCGCACGCGACATCGAGGACCCCGGGGACCGCGTCCGCGAGCGCGTGCGCCCCTTCCGTGAGCTCATCCAGCACCGCTGAGCTGACTTCCCGCTTCCAGCGGACGAGCACGATATGGACGACCGGCGAATGACTCATCGTCACAGACTGCCCTAAGCGACCGGCAGCCGGGTGTCTGGCAATGCCGTGGGAATGCCGTCCTTCCGAGTGCGATGGTGCCAGCGTGGAGTGATGGATGACATCGAATCCACTCGCTCGGACCGAACGACAGCACGCCTTCGAAAGAAGAATTCATTCGTGGGCGGCGCCTCGATCGTGCTCATCGCATCGCTGAGCGCGTGCGCGGCCCCCGGCTTGAGCGACGGACAGGCCCCGGTCACACCCTCCTCGCAGAGCTCGTGGGAACCGAGCCCCACAATCACGACGACCACGACCCCGCTGCCGCTCACACCGCCGCCCACGGCGGCCGATGAAATCGCACGCGCGACGTTCGACGCCGTCGGCGCGGGTGGAGTCCCGGAATCCACTTCGACCTCGGTGGACGTGCTGCGTGGTGGGCAAGTTCTCCTCGAAGGACGGTGCGACGGCGAGCGGGTCAGATTTCGCCTGACCACGGCTGCCACCGGCGAGGACCAACGGCCGCTGTACGAGGGCACCATGCTGTGCAGCGGGGCACTGTCGACCATCATCGAAAGCGGCGGCTACGCCGGCCCGGTGCAGTTGAGCATCATCGACGCCACCGACGCTGACGCCGCTTGGGTGCTCGCCCGTTCGTCCTGACGCCGCGGCGCCCCGTCCATGATCGCGGAGGCGCCGGCCACCAGAGACGAAATCCGTGCCGACCTTCACCTGCGCGCAGCGGCGGAGCAGAATGAGAACTCCTCCCTCGAGATGATCCGGCGTCGGCCCGATCATCTCGGCCGGACGAGAAGGGTCAGATGTGCTCGCTGTGTCGCTCGGTGTGTCGCTCGCGCTGGTCAGCCTCCTCGCCGGAGTGCATCTCACGGGACAGTTCATCCTGAACCCGCCACTGCGGGAGCTCGAATACGAGCCCTATCTCACGATGAAACGTCTCATCGATCGCGATGCCCCGAGACTCGCAAAGCCGCTGATGCTCGTCAGTCTGCTCTCCACCGCCGTCAGTGTCGTGGTCGCCCTCGCCGGCGGAGGAGCAGTGACAGTCGTCGCGACCGCTGTCGCGCTGAGCGCCCTCGTCATCACGCTGATGGCGACCGTGCGCGGCGATCTGCCGATCAATCGAGCAATGGCTCGCTGGGAGCCGTCGACTCCGCCGCAAGACTGGCAGCAGACACGGAGCCGGTGGGAGAAGTTCTTCCTGATCCGAGTGATCACGACATCCCTCGCGGTCTGCGCAATCCTCGCGGGCTTCATCGCTGCTGCGTCACGGTGAGTCGGGGCCGGCATCGTCCGGTGGCCCGTCCGGGCCATCAGTCGCGCGGGACGAAGGTGGCCCATACCGGTGATGCCGGCTCCCCCGTCGCCGGGAGATCCTGAGGGTGCCCGGCAGCGGCTGGGCATCCGAAGGAGGAAATCATGCCGTTGATTCAGGTCAAGATCATCGAAGACGTCTTCAGCCGCGAGCAGAAGCAGCAGATCGTTCGCGATCTCACGGATGCGATGGTCGCCATCGAAGGCGAGAACATGCGCCCCGTGACGTGGTGCATCGTGGAGGAGGTGCAGAGTGGCGACTGGGGGATCGCCGGCAACGCACTGACGACCGCGGACGTGAAGGCGCTGGCTGCGGGCGTCGCCGCCTAGCCGATCCGCGCATGGGGTGCCATCCTGACTACGTGGCACCCCGATGCGCGGTCGTCGAGCGGCCCACCCGGGTCTGCGGGAGCACTCGAGTGGGGCGTCTTTCGTGGCGACACCCGCCGCACCGGTATCCGGCCGGGGCGCCGGGCTGATGACCGATGATCCCGTGCGTGACGCCGGTGATCCCGTGGGTGACGCCGCCGCGTCGGAGGACATCGCCCAGGCCAAGTGGTGGCTCGATGATGCCGCCGGCTGCCTCTCCGCCCGAGAGCGGGCCTATCGGCTATACCGGGCGGCCGGGGATGATCGCGGGGCCGCTCGGGCGGCGGTCGCCCTGGGATACGACGCTGCGTTGTTCGGTGAGGGCGTTTCCGTCGCGCAGGGGTGGCTCTCCCGAGCCCGAGAGCTTCTCCGCTCGCAGACTGACACCGTGCCTGAGCACGGGTGGCTGGCCGCCCGTGAGGCGGAGCTCGCACTGAATGTCACGCATCAGCCGGATATCGCGGTGGAAGCGGGGACACGTGCGGCCGAGATCGGGGCGCAGCTCGGCGTGGTCGATCTCGAATTCGTCGGTCACGCACTCGCGGGGTTGGCTGTGGTTCGTCGTGGTGAGCCAGCCGACGGCCTCCGCGTCTTGAACGAGTCGGTGGCCGCAGCTCTTGCCGGCGAGGTCTCGGATCCGATGTGGATGGGGAAGATCTGCTGTTGGCTCGTCGCGGCGTGCTACGAGACTCAGGACCTCTCCCGGGCCCTGGAATGGTGCGCCCGAGTCGAGCGCGTCTGCCGCGAGAGGGGGCTCATGCCGCTTTTCGATGTCTGCCGCATCATGTACGCGTCCGTTCAGCTCGACAGCGGTGAGTGGGTAGATGCCGAGCACCAGCTCCTGGCCGTCTTGGATCGGATGCAGACCTCTCGTCGCGGATCCCGTGTGGACGCCGTCATCGCGCTCGGTGAACTGCGCCGGCGGCAGGGGCGACTCGACGAGGCCGAGAATCTCTTCGCGCGTGCGGAGTTCGATGTCCGCGCGATCCTGGGTCGCGCGCTGATCCTCATGGACCGCGGACAAGCCCCCTTGGCGTGGGCGCAGGTAGATGCTCTCCTGTCTCGAATCGACGAGAGCGACACGCTGGTCAGAGCACGCGTCCTCCGGGCCGCAACCCGATGTGCGAACGCGTCCGGTGACACGGAACGCGCCGCCACCGCAGCTCGTGAGCTCGCCGTGATCGCCGTGATCGCCGGAAGCGTGGCGACACCGTCGCTCGCAGCGCATGCCGCGGAGGCCGCGGCCATCGTCGCGAGTCCTGACCTCGCCGCGGCGTCATGGCGTCGCGCCGTCCGCTTGTTCCACGATGCGGGACTCCCATTCGATGAGGCGGAAGCACGGCTGGGGCTCGCTTCGTCGCTTCCCCCTGCGCACCCCGAGGCGCAGGCGCAGTCCGACATCGCGGAACGAGTGCTCGCGAATCTCGGCGTCGTAGGGAGAACGACAACCCATCGCACGGATCGACTCCGCCCGCTCGACGGTCGCGCCGACCAATTGAGCTCCCGCGAGAGGGAGGTGTTGCGCCTTGTCGCCGACGGGATGACGAACACGCAGATCTCCGAGAATCTCGGGGTCAGCCCGCACACCGTGCACCGACACGTCGCAAACATCCTGACCAAGCTCGGCGCACCGACGCGGGCTGCCGCCGTCTCTTCGGCCGAGCGATCGGGTCAGCTGTGACCATACCTCGCACGTGCCGTCCGCGCGTGGCGATCACGGGCCTCCTTCGTCCCCGGTCATGGTGATCGTCTCCGGAAGGGTGTCGCCGCTGTCCGTCACCATGCGTCGGAACTCGTCTCCCTCGCGGATGTACAGGCCGGCCTCGCCACCCGTCACGTAGTACTGCGTGGCGGCGTCGCCACCCAACATGCTCGGCGTGAGGAAGAGGAGGTACTCCCGGGTCGGTTCCAGGAGCGGCGCAGCGAGCGAGGATCCCGCACTGTCCATCTGGCGGACTTCGACGATGTCACCCGCAACAGGTGGAACGTCGGCGCTGTCGAGATCACCACCGAGCTGCGGGTTGGTCGGCGCGTTCGACACCTGGAACGTCGAGACCATCGCGTCGTCGCTCTGCCGTTGCGCCGTCACCGTTCCCACGACGATCGCCGTGCTGTCCCGTGCGAGATCATCGATGCTCTCGTACAAGGCCGCGCGACTCCCGGAAGAGGCCGAAGTGCAGCCGGTCACCGCCACCATGAGAACCGCCGCGGTGAGAATCGCGGCAGCAGCACGAGGCGCTCCGCGATGATTCACGCTGTCGCCTTCCGCAGTGGAGAAGTCATGCGTCGACACTAGGCCGCGATGACGCTCAGGTGGCGGCTGCGATGACGATGTCGCCGTTCCGGGGCATCGACCCATCGAATGTCATCCGCACCGCGCGGGCCTGATCGATGTCGATGTTGTCGACTACTTGGACGTGCACGTGCGGCTCGGTGCTGTTCCCCGAGTTCCCACATCGACCGAGCGCGTCGCCCACATCCACTCGCTCACCCGGTTGCACCTCGATGCTGCCCTGCTGGAGATGACAGAGCGCGACCACGATGCCGTCGGTCTCGATGAGCACATGATTCCCGGCGAGGGCCACCCACCCTGCCTGCGCTCGCCGCCGCTGCGTCAGGGCGTATCCGACGGAGGGGAGACCACGATACGCAGGATGGTCCGGTTCCGAGTCGTGCGTCAGAACGACGATCCCATCCACCGGAGCACGCAGGATCAGCCCGAAGCCGCGGAACCGTTCCGGTGGTTCGGGCCGCACGAGAGTGCCCACCCGGATGGGCGCGGTGCGCCCCCGGAGATCGACGGGGACGAAGTCGATCGCATACGACGACGCGAACGCGGTGGTGCCGTGACTGGGCACCCGGTCAGCGGGACTGTTCTGCACTCGCCACCGACCCTCGAACGGGTAGCTCAGGTCAACGGAGATCACCGCCATGGATCCGGTCGTCCCGATGTCGGCCGAAGTCGATCCGCCGTCACCGCCATGATCTGTCTTCCGGGCCTTGATATTCGATCCATTCCGCTTCCATGCGCCCAGGCTAGCCACCGACCCGCAGCGCTCAGTCCGCCATTGCGAGCTCGGCGACGATCGCTCCGTGGGGGCGGGGCTTCGGATGCCGTCCGGTTCGCGTATGGGTTTCGATGACGTGGAAGCCCGCGGCGCTCAGCTCGTTCGCGAGCGCCTCCGGCCGCCACCGGTAGGCGGTGATCACTGCATGATCGAACGGCTCGACGAGGGGACCGACGAAGAAGCCGATCAGAAGCGCGCCGCCTGGTCGTAGCATCCGTCCGAACTCTTCGAGTGTGGCGCGTACCGCGCTCGGGTCGTGATGAATCAGGGAGTACCAGGCCAAGATGCCGTCCACACTGCCGTCGGCATCAGGGAGCCGGTCGAAGCTGCCGACGGTGAAAGGCACGCCGGGGTAGGTATGGCGAGCATGGTCGATGAACTCGGGCACCTGGTCCACGCCGCGCACGTCGTGGCCCTGCTGCACGAGATGTGCAGTCCAGTGTCCCGGGCCGCACCCCGCATCGAGGATCGGACCGTCGATGCGCGACGCCCACGAGGTGATCAGCTGCAGGTCGGACGGATGGGCGGACGAGATCGCACCGAGCTTCGCGACGTACTCACCGGCCCGGTCCGCGTAGGCAGAGGCGACAGGCGACGACATGGGGACGGTGTGGAGACTAGCGGGTGAAGGTGACGTGGATCGTGCCGCTCTCGGCGACTTCCGTCGACACGGCGTGCGAGAGCTCGAGTCCGCGGAGGTTCTCCCAGACGCCGTTGCCTCGGCCGAGCACGATGGGCGCGATTCCGACGTGCAGGTCGTCGACCAACCCTGCGCTGAGGAACTCGCGTGCCGTGCTGATTCCGCCCCCGATCCTCACGTCGAGGCTGCCCGCCGCGGCGATCGCCTCGTCGAGCACTCCCTCGATGGGTCCGGTCCGGAAGTGGAATGCGGTCCCGCCACCGAAGCGTAACGAGGGTCGCGGTGCCGAGTGCGTGAGGACGTACACAGGGAAGCCGAAGGGCGGATCTTCGCCCCACCAGCCTTTCCAATCCGGATCGTCGGGGTGGGCGTGCACGCCGAACATGCCGGCACCCATGATCTCCGCGCCCACGCCTGTGAAGAATGCGGTCGCGTAGGCGTCATCGACACCCGTGGTTCCAGCGCCGCTGGTGTCGGCGAACACCTTCGCCCGGAAGGTGCGGGTTGCTGCGTAGGCCGCCGTCAGGGCCCCCCAATCCTCGCCCATGGGGTTCTCCCCGACGTTGCCCGGCGCCGCGGTGAAGCCGTCGAGCGAAGCGAACAGGTCCATGCGGATACGAGTCATCTCAGGCTTCCTTCGGCAGCGGGACACCGCGGGTGCGGTGTCCGGTTCCGCGAGGGGTCGACGCCGGGCACGCCGCCAGTCTCGCGGATGCCGCTCGCCGCGTCGACCGCATCCTCACGCGGGGGCGAGGAACCGCTCGGCGGTCCGCAGGGACAGCGCCATCGTCGCCAGCGCGGGATTGGCGCTCAGGGCGCTGGGGAAGATCGAGTTGTCGCAGATCCAGAGATTCGGGATGTCGAAACTCCGGCCGTATCCGTCGACGACGCCGGTCTCGGCATCCGTGCTCATGCGGCACGTTCCGAGGGTGTGCGCCGTGCGCGCGAGCACCATCGTGTCCGTCGCCCCGGCTCTCTCGAGGATGCGGGTCATCAGAGCGGTGGCGTGCCGATCGATCGCCTCCTCGTTCTCGCCGGCCGAGAACGAGATCCGCGCGCGCGGGATGCCGAACTCGTCCAGCTCGTCGCTCAGCTCCAGACGGTTCCGCTCGGAGGGCAGGCACTCGGCGTTGATGCCGACACCGGCGTAGTAGCGGTATCCCTCGATCATCCGCACGAGATCCTCGCCCCAGAGCCCGCCGCCGCGGACGAATGTCGTGGCGAGCGTCAGGGGCATGACGCCAAGGCTCTGCAGAAGATAACCGCCCACGAAATCGGCGTCGGCGGGGCGCACCATGTCCTCCGAGATGAGGGACGACGGGTAGCCGCGGTAGCTGCGCACCGGATCGTCGAAGCGTCCCCACACCTGCACCGCGCCATGGGCGAGGAAGTTGCGTCCCACCTGCCCGCTGCTGTTCGCGAGGTCGTTGTTCAGCAGCAGGCGTGGCGTCTCCACTCCGCCCGCGCAGAGGAACAGGGCGGCGCAACGCTGGCGCCGGTCGACGCCGTCGCGCCGATAGACGACCGCGGTCACGTCACCGCGCCCGTCGAGTTCGACGGTGTGCACAGTGCTGTCGGGGCGGATCTCGGCACCTGCCGCGACCGCCGCCGGGAGGTAGGTCGTGTCCATGCTGGTCTTCGCCGCGAATCGGCATCCTTGGTGGCACGCGCCGCAGTTGATGCAGGCGTTGCGGTGACCGGCATGCGGCTGGTCGACGCCGCGGGTGAGGACGGCCGCGGGCGCATCGGTCGCACGCAGGCCGAGTGCCTCGCAGCCGCGCGCCACGAGATCGGCCGACGCGTTGCGGGCGGCGGGCGGGTAGGCGTACCGACGGGACGGGTCCCAGGGATATTCGGCCGGCCCGGACACCCCGATCGTCGCCTCGACGCGTTCCAAGTACCGCGTCAGGTCGGCGTGTTCGATCGGCCAGTCCCGCCCCTGCCCGCTCTCGGTGGCCAGGCGCAGGTCCCTCGGATCGGGGCGGGGCGTGAAGGCACCCCAGTGCAGGGTCGACCCCCCGACGCCGCGCCCGCTGTTGTTCGGACCGAACGCGGTGGGGGTCTCGCCACCGCTCAGGCGTTCCGACATCCAGTTGATCTGCACGGCGTCGTTCTCGTCGGGCGTGAGGTCTTCGAGATCGAAGTTGGGCCCGGCCTCGAGGGCCACCACACGAAGGCCGCGTGCCGCGAGGGCGGCCAGCAGCGGCGCACCACCCGCACCGGTTCCGATCACGACGGCATCGACCACGTCGTCGTCGGCGAAACGCTGCATCGTCGTCAGGTTCATACCGAGCGCTCCTCTCCCAGCTCGGTCGGCTCCCAGGCGTCGCGGGCGCCCTGCCGGAGGTCGGAGAAGCCCCGCAACGGCAGCACCGTTCCGCCGGTGGCGAAGCCGTCGTAGCCGATGTGCGCCATCGTCGCGGGATGCGCCATCCACTGCCGCACGAGGTCGACGCGCGCGTCTTCGAACCAGGCGCTCAGCTGCTGCCCGGTCCATCCCTTCGGCGGCGTGAAGGACTCGTCCAGGATGCTGCGCACGGCCGCCCGCCGTTTGCCCATGTCCCCCTCCATGGCTGAGGCGATCGCGTCCAGTCCCGATCGGTAGGCCTCGGGATCGGGCGGCATGTCGGCGACGCGCCACCCGTCGCCTTCGCCGCGATGCAGTTGCGCGTCCACGCGGGCGGCGAGGTCGATCCTCGGACCGTCCGGCTGCGGCACGACGACGTCGGCGAGCGCCCGCAGAGCGCTCATTGCCGCGGGCGTCAGCACCTGGGGCGCGTATTCGGGATCGTCGGCGATCGCGCGCCGCGCGAGCGTGGCCCGGACGCGCTGATCCGTGCGCGACGAGGCGATCAGCGCGCTCCACTGGGCGGGCACCGCGGGCGCGGATCGCTCGATCTCGTCCCACAGCGCGAGCGCGGCATCCGCGACCGCATCGGTGCGTTCGTACGGCAGCAGGTGGCCGGCACCGGGCAGGGTGACGAACCGCGCACGGGGGTAGAACCGACCGTGCAGATCGGGCTGGGCCTTCGCGCCCAGATCCTCGTCGTCGTCGCCGCCGAGCACCACCGCGGGAAGGTCGAGCACGCCGACGGCGTCCGAGACGTCTTCGCGGCTTCCCGACTCCAACCAGTGCCGCCACGCGACGGGAGACCCCCGACGCAGATCCGACTCCGCGACGGCATCATCGGTGGAGTCGAGCGGCGAGCCGATGTTCATGTCGATGAACGTGCGGGCCTCCGCCGTGCCGAGAGGGCCGCCCTGCACCCACGACAGCATCTGCGCACGCCGCTCTTCAGCCATCGGCTCGGGAGTCGGCGGCGAGGCGGCCAGGAGCACGACACCCGTCAGTCCGAAGAGGTTCGCGGTGCCGTTCAGCACCCGCGCGGCGACGACGGACGCCACTTTGCCGCCCATGCTGTGCCCGGCCAGCATCCAGCGCTGCGCTCCGTCACGGACGATGCGCGCGATCACGTGGTCGGCCAAGCCCGCGACCGACAGGTCGTCGGTGACGGGCTCATCCCCGAAGCCGGGCAGCTCGATCCCGACCACGCGCAGGCGAGACTGCAGCCGCGCCGACAGACCGTCGAACTCGCGGGCACTCGATCCCAGCGCGTGCAGCGCGTAGAGCGTGGGCGCGGCGTTCAGGGCGTCACCATCCCACCGTTGACGTTCAGCGTTTCACCCGAGACGTAGCTCGATTCGGCGGATGCGAGGAAGACGAACGCCGGCGCGATCTCGGCCGGTTGCCCGGCCCGCTTGTAGGTGCTCTCCTCATCGAAGTCCGCCATCTGGTCGTCGGATACCCCGCCCGACACCTGCAGCGCCGTCCAGGTGGGGCCGGGGGCCACGACGTTCACACGGATGCCGCGCGGAGCGAGCTGCTGGGCGAGCCCCTTCGACAGGTTGTTGATCGCCGCCTTCGTGGCGGCATAGTCGAGTCTGTCGGGGGCGGGTTGGTACGCCTCGAGCGAGGCGGTGTTGATGATCGTCGAGCCTGGCTGCAGGTGCGGCAGCGCGGCCTTCACGAGCCAGAACGGCGCGAACACGTTCGTGCGGAAGGTCGACTCGAACTGCTCGTCTGCGAGGTCTTCGACCCGGTCGACCGCGACCTGCTTCCCGGCGTTGTTGACAAGGATGTCGAGGCCGCCGAGGGCTGCGACGGCGTCCCGCACGATCTCGCGGCAGCGCGCGGCGTCGGTGATGTCGGCGACGATGGCGACCCCGACGCGGCCGGCCTCGCGGATCAGCTCGACGATGTGCTCGGCATCGCCCTCCTCGTCGGGCAAGTGGACGATGGCGACGTCGGCGCCTTCCCGAGCGAAGGCGATCGCGGTCGCGCCGCCGATGCCCGAGTCGCCGCCGGTGATGAGCGCTCGGCGCCCCTGCAGCCTGCCCGTGCCACGGTAGGTCTTCTCCCCGAGGTCGGGCACCGGCGTCATGCGCGACTGCACCCCCGGCTCAGGCTGATGCTGGATCGGCGGCTCGACGCGGTCATACCGTGTGAGCGGGTTGTCGAAGCTGTACTGGTCGACGGGTTCGGGCATGTCCTCACGATAGGAGGGGCCTCCGACGCGATCGGAGGGGTTGCATCGACGTCGATGACGTGCGAGGGCGGGCGGGTCGTCAACGTGGGGGGTGGTCGGCGAGCCACGCCTTCGCCGCCCGGACGGGGGCGCGGGCGAGCCACGCGTCGGTGATGACTTCTGCGAGCACGCCCCGAGGGATCGCGGAGAGTCGGACCAGCACCGCGGGGTACCCGTCGAAGTGCGGGATGGTGAAGAAGTGCTGCGGGGAGCTGCCGATGAG
The DNA here is from genome assembly GCF_042747925.1 of Microbacterium songi. NCBI lineage: Bacteria > Bacillati > Actinomycetota > Actinomycetes > Micrococcales > Microbacteriaceae > Microbacterium > Microbacterium songi. The sequence goes on along the minus strand of NZ_JBHZIE010000010.1, from coordinate 427,040 downwards.
CGCATCCCTCATCTCGACGCTCTCCGTGCGAGCTCCGACCACGGTGCCGTCGGGCCATGTGCGTCCGAGCTCGGCCAGCTGGCGCTCGTCGGTCGCACTGGGCCCACGCTCCCAGACGAACATCCGGTCGTGGACGCGCCAGCTCGCGCCGCCGCCGTGACCTTCGACCTTCTCGACCGTGTCGGGCATCGCGAGGGCGAGCGCGCGGACGTCGTCGAGGGTCGGCATAGGCGATATCCTCCCGCCATCCCCCCGCGTCCGCCAGCCCGGACTCACTCGGGCGGGAGAGCCGCGTCCTCGTCGGTGCCGGGCGGCAGGGGGCGTCGTGGCTGCCACAGCATCACCTCGCGCGACCGGCGAAAGCGTGTCCCGTGCCGTACGGAGACGACGGATCCGCTGATCTCGGCGGCGAACACGCGTGCGCCCGGCCGGTTCTGCCGTTCGGCGACCATCTGCGATTCGAGATCGCGCACACGGTGATGCAACTCCCGAACCCGCTCTTCGAGCTCGATGATGCGCGCGATCGCCGGCAGGCTCATGCCGTCACCCGACAGGCGACCGACCTCGCGCAACTGCTGCACATGGCGCAACGAGTAACGCCGCGAGCCCCCCTGGGTGCGCTCGGGCACGACCAGCCCCAGCCGGTCGTACTGCCGGAGCGTCTGCGGGTGCATGTTCGCAAGCTCCGCAGCCGCCGCGATCGCGAAGATCGGGGAGTTCTCGTCGAGATCGTCATCCATCGGTGCTCACCTCCCGTCCGTCCCTTCGCGTCCTGCCCTCGTGCGACACGACTTCGGAAGAGGCGCGTGCGCGCCGCCACCACCGCAGCGGGCGTCCATCGCACCGGAGTCGTGTCATGGGATCGCCGGGCGCCTAGCCGCGCGCCTTCGTCATGAGGTCGGCGCGAGGGTTCTCCTTCGGCTCCAGCTCCTGGAACTTCGCGAGCGCCTCGCGAGCGGCGTCGTCGAGGTGCGACGGCACGGCGACCTGCACTTCCGCGAGGAGATCGCCGATACCCTTCGACGTCTGCACGCCACGACCTTTGACGCGCAGCACACGCCCCGACGGGGTGCCCGGGGCGACGCGCAGCTTGACGGGGTCGCCGCCGAGCGTGGGCACCTCGATCGTGGCGCCGAGGGCCGCCTCGGTGAAGGTGACCGGCACGGTGACGCGCAGATTCAAATTGTCGCGGGTGAACACCGGATGCGGCCGCACCGCGACCTGCACGACGATGTCACCCGTCTCGCCGCCGTCCGGCGAAGGACGTCCGCGACCGCGCAAACGGATCTTCTGCCCGTCCGACACCCCCGCGGGGATCTTCACCTTGAACGGCTTGCCGTCCTCGCCCTGCAGCGTGATGGTCTCGCCCTTGGTCGCCGTGAGGAAATCGATCGTCGTGCGGGCCGTGACATCGGCCCCCCGCGTGGGTCCGCCGAAGCCGCGGTAGCCCCCGCTGGTCTGACCGAAGCCACCCGAGCCGAAGCCGCCGCCCTGGTTGAACATCGAGAAGATGTCTTCGAACTCCTGCGGATTCTGCGTGCGGGTACCGCCGCGCCCCTGACCGAAGCGGCTGAAGACGTCCTCGAACCCGCCGGCGCCCTGGCCGCTCGCCGTGAAGCGCGCGCCCGAGCCCATCGCCCGGATCTGGTCGTACTCCTGTCGCTGCTCCGTATCGGAGAGCACCGAGTACGCCTCACTGATCTCCTTGAACTTGGCCTCGGCCGCGGCATCCCCCTGATTGGAATCAGGGTGATACTTGCGCGCCAGCTTGCGATAGGCCTTCTTGAGGTCGGCCTCGGTGATCTCCTTCGGCACGCCGAGCACCGCGTAGAAGTCCTTGTCGAACCAGTCCTGACTGGCCATGAATGCTCCCTCCGGGGCTATTCGGCCGGCACCGCGACGACGACCTTCGCGGGCCGCAGTTCGACGGAACCGAGACGGTACCCGGTCTCGACGACCTCCAGCACGGTCGACTCGGTCGCGCCCGGCGTGGGCACCTGGAAGATCGCCTCGTGCTGCTGCGGATCGAAGACCTCGCCCGCAGCGCCGTAGGACGTGATGCCGAGCTTCTCGGCAGCCGCACGCATCTTGACGGCGATCGCCGCGAAGGGCGTGCCCTCTTCGAGGTCACCGTGCTTCTCCGCGCGATCGAGGTCGTCGAGCACCGGCAGCAGGGACGTCGCCGCGCGCCCCTGGGCGCGCTCGACCTCCAGCTGACGCTGCTCTTCGGTGCGTCGGCGGTAGTTGGCGTACTCGGCGGTCAGACGCTTGAGGTCCAGCAGCAGGGAGGCGTCCTTGTCGTCGGCCTCCGCAACCGCGGCCTCGTCGGACTGCTCCGCTCCGAGGATGTCGTCGACCGTCAGCTCATCCTGCGACTGAGGGTCGGAAGCCTGAGCTTCCGACCCCTCGTCGTCCGGACGAACTTCGTCGTTGTCGAAGTTCTTGTCCGTCATGATCCCTACTTCTTGCTCTCGTCGTCGTCTTCGACCACCTCGGCGTCGATGACGTCCTCCTCGGGGTTCGGCACCTCGCCGTTGCCCGGGTCGGTCGCCGCCGGGTCGGGCGTCTCGCCCGCGGCCTGCGACGATGCGTAGATCGCTTCGCCCAGCTTGCCCTGGCTCGCGTTGAGCTTGTCGAACGCGGCCTTCACCGCATCGTCGTCGTCACCGGCGAGCGCCGTCTTGAGCGCGTCGACATCTCCCTGCACCTCGGTCTTGACCTCGGCGGGCAGCTTGTCGTCGTTGTCCTTGATCAGCTTGTCGATCGAGTAGGACAGGGTCTCGGCCTGGTTGCGGGTCTCGGCGGACTCACGACGCTTCTTGTCCTCGGCGGCGTGCTCTTCGGCCTCGCGCACCATGCGCTCGATGTCGTCCTTCGGCAGCGACGACCCGCCGGTGATCGTCATCGACTGCTCCTTGCCCGTGCCCTTGTCCTTGGCGGACACGTGCACGATGCCGTTCGCGTCGATGTCGAAGGTGACCTCGACCTGCGGAAGACCGCGGGGCGCCGGGGCGATGCCGGTCAGCTCGAAGGTGCCGAGCGGCTTGTTGTCACGCGTGAAGTCGCGCTCGCCCTGGAAGACCTGGATCGCGACCGACGGCTGGTTGTCGTCGGCGGTCGTGAAGGTCTCGCTGCGCTTGGTCGGGATGGCCGTGTTGCGCTCGATGAGCTTGGTCATGATGCCGCCCTTGGTCTCGATGCCGAGGCTCAGGGGGGTGACGTCGATCAGCAGCACGTCCTTGCGCTCACCGCGGAGCACACCGGCCTGCAGTGCGGCGCCGACAGCGACGACCTCGTCCGGGTTGACGCCCTTGTTGGGCTCCTTGCCGGTCTCGCTCTTGACGAGCTCGCTCACGGCGGGCATGCGGGTGGATCCACCCACGAGCACCACGTGATCGATGTCGGCCACCTTGATGCCGGCCTCGCGGATGACATCGGCGAACGGCTTCTTCGTGCGGTCCAGCAGATCCTTGGTGAGGTCCTCGAACTTCGCCCGCGTGATGGTCTCGGAGAGCGACACGGGTCCGCTCTCGGTGAGCGACAGGTAGGGCAGGTTCACGCTGGTCGAGGCGGAGCTGGAGAGCTCCTTCTTCGCCTGCTCCGCGGCCTCCTTGAGGCGCTGGAGCGCGATCTTGTCGCCTGAGACGTCAACGCCCGACGTGGCCTTGAACTGCTTGATCAGGTAGTCCACGACGCGCTGATCCCAGTCGTCGCCGCCGAGGCGGTTGTCGCCCGCGGTCGAGCGCACCTGAATCGTCGAGAAGTCATCGTCCTTGCCCACCTCGAGCAGCGAGACGTCGAACGTTCCGCCACCGAGGTCGAACACGAGGATGAGCTCGTCTTCCTTGCCCTTGTCGAGGCCGTACGCGAGGGCCGCGGCGGTGGGCTCGTTGATGATGCGCAGCACGTTCAGGCCTGCGACCTCCCCGGCCTCCTTCGTGGCCTGACGCTCGGCGTCGTTGAAGTAGGCGGGAACCGTGATGACGGCGTCCGAGACGGAGTCGCCGAGGTACTCCTCGGCGTCGTGCTTCAGCTTGCCGAGGATGCGCGCCGAGATCTCCTGCGGCGTGTACTTCTTGCTGTCGACGTCGAACGTCCAGTTCGTGCCCATGTGGCGCTTGACGCTCGCGATGGTGCGATCGACGTTCGTGACGGCCTGGCGCTTCGCGGTCTCGCCGACGAGCACCTCGCCGTCCTTTGTGAAGGCGACGACCGAGGGGGTCGTGCGGAAACCTTCGGCGTTCGCGATGACCTTCGGCTCGCCACCCTCGAGCACCGAGACGACGGAGTTGGTCGTACCGAGGTCGATTCCAACAGCACGGGGCATGTGATTCTCCTTTTACGAAGGGGACGAGAGCGGATGCTGCCGTCCGGGGTCTGGCGGAAAGTCTGGGTCGCCGCTCGAGGTTGAGCCGCGATGACTCAAGGCTAGCGGGACGCGATCGACGTGTCAAATGAACTTGATATGAATTGGCTCAACTTTGCGCGTTCACCGAAGGGCCTTAGCGTGTCGACATGGAACCCGATCCGCAGCCGCAGAAGCCGATCTTCAAGCCTTCTGTCAATGCGCCACCGCCGACGGTCAACACCGGCGCGATCGGTCCGATCGGCAGAGCGGCCGAGAATCCCGATCCGGGAGTCGCAGCTCCGCGCGCACAGGTGGTCTCGTGGGCGCTGTGGGACTGGGGGTCGGCGGCTTTCAACGCCGTGGTGACGACGTTCGTCTTCAGCACATATCTCGCGAGCTCCCTGTTCGTCGACCCGCAGATCGTGGCGGCGGCGGGAGACGACGCGAAAGATCCGGCGCTCGTGCAGGCCCTCGCCGGCAACGCGAGCCTGGTCGGCGTCGCTCTCATGATCGCCGGCATCCTGATCGCCGTCCTCGCGCCGGTGCTCGGACAGCGCACGGACGGCACGGGCCGCCGCAAGCTCTGGCTGGGCATCAACACCGCCGTCGTGGTCGTCGCGATGATCGCGATGTTCTTCGTCGAAGGCGCGCCCGGCTACCTCGTGCTCGGGGCGACTCTGCTGGCCGTCGGCAACGTGTTCTTCGAGTTCGCGGGCGTCAACTACAACGCGATGCTCGTCCAGGTGTCCACGCGCAAGAACATCGGGCGCGTCTCGGGCTTCGGATGGGGCATGGGATACGTCGGCGGCATCGTGCTGCTCATCCTGCTGCTCGCGCTGTTCATTCAGGGTTTCGGGGCCGAGGGCCGGGCCGGCCTTCTCGGCATCAGCACCGAGGGCGGCCTGCACATCCGGCTCGCCGTCGTGGCCTCCGCGATCTGGTTCGCGATCTTCGCGATACCCGTCCTCCTGCGGGTACCCGAGATCCCGCCGCGCGAGCGCCAGGTGCACGTCGGCTTCTTCCGTTCCTACGGTGTGCTGTGGGGCACGCTGACGAAGCTGTGGCACGGCAACCGGCAGGTGCTCATGTTCCTTCTCGCGAGCGCCGTCTTCCGAGACGGCCTCGCCGGAGTCTTCACCTTCGGCGCGATCATCGCCGCGCAGGTGTTCGGCTTCAGCTCGAGCGAAGTCCTCTATTTCGCCGTCGCCGCCAACGTCGTCGCCGGTGTGTTCACGATCCTCGCGGGACGGCTCGATGACCGTCTCGGAGCCAAGAACGTCATCCTCGCCTCGCTGATCGGCCTGGTCGTCGCGGGCACGGCCGTCCTTTTCATCGGCACCGCGGCGATCGGTTTCTGGATCGCCGGCCTGGTGCTCTGCGCCTTCGTGGGCCCCATCCAGGCGGCGAGTCGCTCCTTCCTGGCCCGCATCACCCCTGCCGGCCGCGAGGGCGAGATCTTCGGCCTGTACGCCACGACCGGTCGCGCGGTGTCGTTCCTCGCACCCGGACTGTTCGCGCTCTTCGTCGGGCTCTCCGGCGATACCCGCCTCGGCATCCTCGGTATCGTCATCGTCCTGCTGGCGGGACTTCTGCTGATGCTGCCGGTCAAGGCGAAGCAGGCCGTGATCGACTGACGCCGCCCCGCGGTCAGCGCTCAGCGCTCAGCGCGGCCAGGCCGCGGCGAATTTCGCGAGCAGGCGCGCGAGGTCGGCCCGCTCTTCGTCGCTGAAGCCGGCCAGCGCGCGATCCACGGCCTCACGCCGATCGCCGCGGAAGCTGCGCACGATCGCCGAGCCCTCGTCGGTGAGGACGATGCGGGTGCGGCGCGCATCGTCGGGATCGGCCTCGCGGCGCACGAGCCCGATGTCGACGGACTGCTGCACGAGCCGCGATGCCCTCGGTTGATCGACCCCGATGGCCTCGCCGATCTCGCTGACGGACAGTGGACCAGATGCGGCGACCAGTGCCTCCAGCAGTCGAAGCCGGGCCGGACCGCCGAATCGCGCCTGCATCGCCTCGGGCCACCCTCCCCCGCGCGGATCTGCACCCCGGCCGCCGTGGTGTGCGTGGTGCCCGCCGAATCCGCGCCCGCCCGGGCCCCACGGGGGGCGGCCCGGTGCGTCGCCGTCTTCGCCGCCCGCCCACGGCGGCCGCGGCCCGCGGCGTCCGCGCAGCTGAGCGAGCGCGGCGGCGATCGTCTCCGCGGGGTCGGGAGAAGAAGCATCCGAAGTCGTCACGAATCAAAGGTACATGCGACTTGACATGCATCGAGATCGTATGTCACACTACATATACATGCCACTTGACATGCATCAACCGGCCGGTCGAGCCACTGCCCCGGCCCACGAGAGGATTTCCCATGGAAAGCAACGACAACACACAGAATGACAACCGACCGATCGGCTTCTGGCTGCGGCTGGTCGACCGGCAGCTCACCGAGGCCTTCGCCACGGAGTTCGCCGCCGACGGTTTCGACCGTCGCGAATGGATGCTCCTGAACATGCTGGCCGGCGACGCCGACGACGCGCGCCTCGCCCGCATCGCACGGTTCGCCGCCAAGCGCGGTGGCCGGGTGATGGCGAGGCTCATCGAGCGCGGCTGGGTCACAGAGACCGACGGCGTCTTCACGCTGACCGACGCTGACCGACGAGGGCCGCGCTCAACGCGACACGTTCAGCACACGGGTCGACACGATCCGCGAGCGGGTCGCCGGCGCCGTCTCGCCCGAGGATTATGCGACGACCGTCGCATCGCTCGAGAAGATCGCTCGTGAGTTCGGCTGGAACGAAGACGAGCGAATGCCGCGCGGTCGCGGTTTCGGGCACGGCCGTGGCTTCGGTCACGGACGGCGCGGGTTCGGCCAGGGCTTCCCGGGCGGCTTCGGTGGGCGCGGCGAGTTCGCCGAGCGCGCCGGTTTCGGCCCCGGCGAGCACCCCCGCGAGGGCTTCGGCCCGCGCGGCGGCGGTCGGGACGGCGACGCATGCGGACACGGCCCGCACGCGCACGGTCGCCGTGGGCACGGCTCCCGCGAGGGCGGGCGACGCAGGTCGGAGCACTCGTTCGAGCGGGGCTTCGAGGCTGGTATCGCCGCGGCGACACGCCTCACCGCACCGGCCGCTCCGGCCGGTTCCGCCGACTGAGTAAAGCGCACGAATCGAGAGAAGCCCTCACCCGGATCGGGTGAGGGCTTCTCGTCGTGCGGGAACGCTTCGGTGGTCAGTCGTCGACGACGGTGACCGTCACATCGATGTTGCCGCGCGTCGCGTTGGAGTACGGGCACACCTGGTGCGCAGCATCCGCGAGGGCCTGTGCCTGCTCGTGCGGAACGTCCGGGATGACGACTTCGAGAACGACGGCGAGCTGGAAGCCGCCGTTGCCGTTGCTGCCCACACTCACCTGCGAGCCGACGCTCGTGTCGTGGATGGCGACCTTCTGCGCACGGGCGACCGCCTGCAGTGCGCTGTGGAAGCACGCTGCGTATCCGGCGGCGAAGAGCAGTTCGGGGTTCGGTTCTCCCCCGGCTCCGCCCATCTCCTTCGGCACGCGCACGTCGGTGTCGATGAGTCCATCCGTCGTACGGACATGCCCGTTGCGGCCGTCGCCGGTCGCGAGCGCCTCCGCGGTGTAGATCGCATCCATGCTGAGTCTCCTATCGTTCGAGCCTTTATGGTTGCACACAATCCCATTGTGCACAATGTGATTGTCTTATCACCACGCGATACCGTGTCGACATGAGCGCCACCCAGGAAGCTGCACAGAGCGCCCACGGCAAGCGAGAGTTGCCCCCCGGCATCTTCCTTGTTGCAGGAATCGTGGTTGTCCCCGCGCTCATCGCGCTGCTCTCCCCTCGAGGCTTCGAACCCGGCACCGAAACGTTCGTTTACGTCGCCTTCGCTGTGGTCGCCGGACAGACGATCGCAGTGCTTACCGCCGTGGGCGTGCTGGCCGCCGCGATCATCCGCCGCAGCGGCCTCGGACGCATCATGGTCTTCGGTGCGGTCGCGGCTGTGGTGATCTCGATTGCCATGAACACCGCCGGCTCTCTCGCAGACCAGATCGTTCGCACCTTCGCCTGAGACCCGGCCCGTTCCGTGGACGCTGTTGCCGGCGCCGCAGATGGATCTGGGTTCAGACGCGACGGCATCACCGATACGAGTCCGCGGATCCGTCGTGACTGAGCGACGCAGCCCTATCCCACGCGGGAACCATACCCTGACCGGCGTGTCCTCGTCGTGACCGCGGGCGGATCCCCGCGCGCACAGCTGACAGGCTGGACTCATGGACCAACACGCCGTCCGCGCTGCGGAAGAGGAGCTGCTCAGCTCGGCTACTCGCCGCGACAAGTCGCGCGTGCGCGAACTCCTCCATCCTGCCTTCGTCGAGATCGGTCGTTCCGGACGCCGTTGGCACCGTGACGAGATCGTCGATGCTCTCGCCGGCGAGGGTGATCGCGATCCCGTCGTGACCGACGAGTGGGAGTTCGTCGAGCTGGTACACGACCTCGCCCTGGTCACCTATGTCATCCGTACCGCCGATCGAGACAGCCGTCACTCCTCGATATGGGCGCTTGACCGAGGACGGCTGCAGATGCGCTTTCACCAGGGGACGTTCGTCGTCGGACGATAGCCGATGGTTGGTACCGTCTCGTCGTGTCCTTCCTTATGTTGCCGACTGCGCTCGTGGCTCGTTATCGAGCCGTTGACCGCGAAGAGATCTGGGCGCCACCGGAGGTCGTCGACACTCCGGCGCACCTCGACGCGCTCACCGCCGACATTGGTCAACGAGGAATCCTGGTACCTCTCGAGCTCCGCTTCAACGAAAGATTCGCCACGCTCGACGGCAACCATCGCATCGCGGTCGCACTCCGATTGGATCTCAACACGGTGCCCGTCCAGCTCAGTCGACTACCGCTCGAACCACGGCAGTTCTGGGCTCAGACCATGAGCGCCGACGACTACACACTGATGACGGCCGCACTCATCTCGGCGCGTGGTTGAGCAACCCTGCTCGCCACTGCACAAGGCAGCAGGCCCCTCGGCGGATCCCTTACGATCGTCGGCCCGTGGTAGCTCTTTGCTGTCGTTCGACTGTTCGGTGGATGGTCGAGCGGGCGACGTCGAACAGCTCGGGGAGCTCGGCTGTCACGCCGCGAAGACAGCCTCCCGCCTTGGCGACCAGTGAACCGTTCCGATGCGGGCTCGGCTGCGACCGGATTCGAACTCCGCGACCATGCCGATAAAACGGTCGGGAGGAGTGGCAACGGCTTCGGTCGTCTCACTCGCGGTGACCGGCCCTGCCGAGATCCGTGTGGGTTAGCGTTGCGGGGATGACGCTGAACCATGTTCGACGCGGAAGGGGCAGCCCACTGCTGCTCGTACACGGTCTGGGCGCAGGGTGGCGATCCTGGGCCCCGATCCTCGACGAACTGGCTGAGCGTCGTGAGGTCATCGCCGTCGACCTCCCCGGATTCGGTGAGACACCCCCGTTGACCGGCGAGGTCTCGATCGCCACGCTGACCGACTCCGTCGCAGACTTCATCCGCGAGCAGGGGCTGGACGGAGTCTCGACCGTCGGCCAGTCAATGGGCGGCCGAATGGTGCTCGAGCTCGCACGGCGGGGAGTCGGCGGCGACACGGTGGCGTTGGACCCGGGCGGTTTCTGGAGCCACCGCGAGCTCGTCGTCTTCGGCGCCACGCTGCGGCCGTCGATCGCTCTGGTCCGAGCGCTGCGAGGCAGGCTGCCATCCCTGCTCGGCAACCCTGTCTCAAGGACTCTGCTGCTGGCGCAGTTGTCGGCGCGACCCTGGGCGCTCTCGCAGGAGACCGTGCTTCCGGACGTGCGCGGACTGGCCGATTCCCCCGCGACCGGCGCCGCCATGAACGCCCTCACCAAGGGCCCCAAGCAACAAGGCGCTCCGGCCGGCAGAGTCCCCGGCCGGGTCACGATCGGGTGGGGGCGGCGCGACTTGGTGACGTTGCCCAGACAGGCCGCTCGCGCTACGGAACTGTTCCCCGACGCCGTGCTGCACTGGTTCGAGCGGTGCGGGCACTTTCCGCAATGGGACGTACCGGATGAAGCGACTCGACTCATTCTCGACAGCACCAACGAGGGTCAGCGGTCTGCCTAGCCGACGACCGCAGTCGTCGGCGTCAGCGTCGGACATCGCTGTGCGTACGCCTGTTGCAGGCGCGATCCCGCTTAGCCGGGGCTTCGGGCGCGTAGTGCCCGGCTCAGGCGGGTGGGTGATGTGGTGACGGGTCTCCACTGCCTTCCGGGGTCCCATGCGGATGGGCCGCGTATTTCGGGGATGCCGCCCCGCATGCGCACTTTCCACCCGTTCGAATCGAGGGTGCGGTGGTGCCACCAGCAGAGCAGGACACCGTTGTCGGTGTGGGTGGGTCCGCCCCGGGAGTGTTCGGTGACGTGGTGGATTTCGCACCATGCGGGAGGGACGTGGCAGCCGGGGATGAGGCATCCCCCGTCGCGGAGGGTGATCGCCCGGCGCTGATAGGCCGCGAACACCCGGTCGATGATGCCGATCCCCACGATCCGGCCGCCCGCATCGGATGTCACCCGTTGCACTCCGCCCGTGCACGCGACCTGCCGGGCCACGGCGAGGGAGACCGGTTCGTCGCACCCGTCGAGGTGAGCGTGACCCCGACCCGACACGAGATCCTCAGCCGCAACGGACACGACGAGGGTCGGGGCCGCGCCCCCGATCGACGGCACCGCGCCCGATTTCGCCGCGACCGCCAGGACCATCGCCAACGCGTCATGCTGCCGCATCACCCGCGAACGGGGATCAGCGACGTCGTCGGGAGCAGCGCCGCCAAGAGCCACGTCGCCAAGAGCCACGTCACCACTGTCGATGAATCTGGGACCTGGTGGAACGTCGGGTCCGTCCGTCTTGGGGTTGAGGATGCTGTCGAACAAGCGTTGCAGCTGGGCGGCGACTTCCGGCAGCAGGGTCCCGCGGCACGGCACCATCCCATCCCGGCACACGCCGATGGTGAACGCCCTCTTCCGCAGCGCACGGGTCTCGCGCGGTTCGGCACCGTCCTGATCCAGATACGCCGCCCACACCTGCGCCTGCAACCGCAGATCATCGACCCCCGGACACGGGCCACCGTCCACCCCCACCCCGCGAGCCGATGCCGCGAGCTCTGCGTCCGCGATCAACCGTGCCCCCCGGTCGCACTGCGCCGCAGTCAGCGTTCCGACGACCGCGGCCAGGGCCTCCAGCCCCACGACCCCATCCGCCGCTGCCTCACGAAGCGCCGGATACGCGGCGGGGAGAACCTCACCCGGCGACACCGCTACGGGCTGCTGCAGGGCTCGCGCTGCCTTCACGATGTCACCCGCCGTCCGACCCGACCCCAGCGTCGTGCGTTGCACCAGCTCCTTCACCGACCGGCACCCGAACCGGGTCGTGGGCCGCTCCGGATACGGCGCGACATCCCCCCGCTCCTCCAACTCCGCAACCACGCCCACCAGGAACGCCTCGGCCTGCCGGGCAATCACCGACGCCCCCCGCACAAGCGCCAGCACGACCTCGTCATCCATGCCCCGCAGCTCGCCCGACCGATACACCCGACCCACCACCGCACCGAGCATCAACTCGACCTGTCGCAGCGTGTCAGCGAGTGCTTCCATACCCCCCATTCTGCCGGCGACCACCGACACCGAACCGCCAAAAACAACCAGATCAGCGGCCGAATCGCAAACCGGTGGATAACCTCGAAATCGACCACCTACAGCGGTGCTGTGGAGTAACACAAGAGCCGCCGAGCATCACGCGAGCGCAGGCAGTCGGACGGATGCCGCGGCATTCGTCAGAACTCAGCCCCTACAGTGCGAGCTGTCCCCGCGGCTGCGGCGGGCCCGCGAGCTGCACGATGAGTGCGATGTGCTCCCACAGGCCGCCGAGCTGCAGGTGATCGGCGGTCGGCGGCCCACCCAGCGCGAGCAGCGGAACGAAACCGAAGCACTGGTCCACTCCGGGGATGTGCTCCCTCATGGCCGCGGCCGGATAGGGCTGTCGTTCGAGGACCCGATCCTGCCCGGCGTCCGACTGGATCATCGACAGGAAGGCGTCGGTGACATCCACCTCGGTGACGTCGATCGTGCCCCAGCGGAACAGCACGACCCACCAGCGTCCCGCGACGTAGGCGATGAGGTCGCCCAGCCCGGTGGCGAACACGACGGTCGCCCCCTCCGGGAACCCGATCACGCCTTCGAGCATGGTGTCGGCCCGATCCGGGTCGATCAGCCGCACGAAGCCGTCGTCACCGAGGTAGCCGGCGCCGTGCTCGCGCCAGGCCTCGATGATCTCGTCGGGAACGCGCCCCACACGCGCATCGATCGTCGACGCGGCGATCGGGGCCAGAGGCGTGACCTGCGTGAAGACGCTCATGCCGACGTGGCATCCAGCACGGCCGACGAGATTCCCGCCGCACGCAGCGGCGCGACCAGCGTCTCGAAATCATCCTCCGTCAGCGACGATCGCTTCAGCATCGCGTACGCGCCGTTCTCGACCAGCAGCGTCACGTCCATGAAGGCGCCCTCTCCCGCTTCGCGGATGCGATCGGCATGCGGACGCAGGGTAGCCAGCAGCGACTTCTGCACGGCCGCCAGTTCGGAGGCGGACGGCTTCGACGCTTTGCGGGCCGCGCGGTAGGGCGCGCGGATGGCGCGGTGCGTCTCGATCGCCTGTCCCCACTGTGCGGCATCGACGCCGGCAGCCGCGGAGAAGAGGCCGGTCACCTCGTCGGACAAGGGGGACATGGTTCCTCTCCCGAGCGGGTCATCCGCTCACATCATCGAGACCGAGGTGCACATTCAGGCGAATGTACGGCCAGAGGTCGCGCGGAATGTCGGCGACCGACTCATCCACATCGTCCCAAAGGTCATTCACTCGATTCTTCCACTGCGATCCCAGCGACGAGTTGATCCCGGCGTCGCCCAATCCGTCGAATCTCTCCGGTCGACCACCCGCGACCTGATCGGGGCCGTGGAGAACGGCCTGACCGTCACCCGGCACGCCCCCGCGTTCTGCCCGCTCGAGAGCCTGCAGATCTTCACCCATGCGCCCGTGCTCACGGTAGTGCTCGACATTGTGCCGCCACTCGGCGACGGACAGGTCGTTCAGTCCGTTCCGCTGGAGTTCGACCTGCCGATTGAACTCGTCCATGTCGTGATGCGGCTGCTGGCGGGTGAAGCTGTCGACGTCGACGCCGTCGGCGAGCTGATAGTCGCCGTTCTCGAGCCTCGTCAACCGTGGCGGCACTTCGTTCACCATGTCGTCGAGGGCACGTTGCGCGTCGGGACTCAGATGCGTCGGCAACTCGAAGTCGCGCAGCGTCGTGCCGCCCGGAAGATCCCGCCCGGCGCTGACCGGGAGGTCGCGTCCGGCCGACCCGCCACGGCGCAGCACGCTTTCCAGCAGCGTCCCCGCCTTCGACAGCAGGGTCTTCAGCTCGTCGAGCAGAGTCGCCAGCCTCTTGCACGCCGCGAGGAGCTTCGTCACCTGCGTGCCCACCTTGCCCGCCAGCGACGCCACACGCGTCGAGACCTGCTCGATGATCCACGGGGTGGCCAGACCCAGGGTGAAGACTGCTTCCGCCGCCCACGAGATCGCGGAGCCGACGAGCTGCGAGATCACGTCCCGCGCGAGGTCGTGCACGACCTGCACGATGGTCGACGCGATCGACAGCCCGGTACTCATGGCACCCGCCCAGTCACCCGCGCCGTGGATGTGCTGCGCGGCATCCGCCTGGAAGCGCCGGTAGGCATCCATCGCCTCGCCGTGCAGGTCAGCCACGTCCGCGAGGATGCGCGTCAGCTCGTCCCCCGAGGCGTGCAGGGCCTGCGACACGTTGCTCCATGTCTGCGCGAAGCCGGCGACCTCGCCGGCATCTCCCGTGAGGTCGTTGAACCAGCCCTTGAGCGGTTCGAAGTGGTCGATCAGCCAGCCGAGTCCCGCGGCGATGAGCGAACCGAGCGGGTCGGAGACCGCGGCGACGGTGTCGAGCGCACCCGCGAAGACCGCCAGTCCTCCCTCGATCCAATCGCCCGACTCGATCGCATGAGCCAATTGCGTGCCGTCGTCGAGGAGGCCGGTGCCGCTGAACGGAGTGGCGGTGTCGATGCTCTCCGCCACCAGTGGATTGTCCGTCACCTCATCACCCTCTCCGCGACGCCCCCGCGTTCTCGCTGGACAAGGCTAGTGGGTCTGGCAGACACGTCAAGAGCGGTCGGACGGATGCCGCAGCATCCGTCCGACATCGTGTTTCAGCCCGCGCGCGTCATCGGGACGTGCGGGATGCCGTCCTCCTCGTAGACCGGTCCGCTCACCGTGAAGCCGAACCGTGCGTACCACGCCGCGAGGTGCTCCTGCGCGTCCAGCGCGATCCCGGAGCCCGGCCACCGCGTCTCCGCCCGCGCGACGGCTCGGGTCATCAGCTCGGCGGCGAGGCCGCGACCCCGCGCATCGACGGCCGTCGCCACCCGGCCGATCCGAGCGGTGCCGCCGTCTTCTTTCCCCTCACTGTCGCGAAGCAGCCGGAGCGTCGCCGCCGGAACGCCGTCGAGCTCGACCCAGAAGAGCTCGGTGTCGGGCTCGATGTCGCGGCCGTCGAGTTCGGCGTAGGCCGCCTGCTGCTCGACCACGAACACCGCGACCCGCAGCCAGAGCAGGCGGTAGAGGGTCTCGGGCGCGATGTCGCGAACGACCGCCCGGTGGTAGGTGACTCGGCGGTCACTCACCGTGCGATCCGAGATCGGTCACGCCGACATCGGTGACGTGGAAGTTCTGGGACGAACGGGATGCCGTCGGCCCGCGCTGCCCCTGATACCTGTTGCCGTACGGGCCCGAGCCGTAGGGCGATTCCGCGGCCGAAGACAGCCGGAAGAAGCAGAGCTGCCCGATCTTCATACCCGGCCACAGCTTGATCGGAAGCGTCGCGACGTTGGAGAGCTCGAGGGTCACGTGCCCCGAGAAGCCGGGGTCGATGAAACCCGCGGTGGAGTGCGTCAGCAGGCCCAGCCTGCCGAGCGACGACTTGCCCTCGAGTCGTGCGGCGACATCGTCGGGCAGGGTGATCTGCTCGAAGGTGGCGCCCAGTGCGAACTCGCCCGGATGCAGGATGAACGCCTCATCGGGACGCACCTCGATCAGATGTGTGAGGTCGGGCTGATCCTCGGCCGGGTCGATGAAGGGGTACTTGTGGTTGTCGAACAGCCGGAAGTAGCGATCGAGGCGCACATCGACGCTCGACGGCTGGACCATCGAGGAGTCCCAGGGATCGAGGCCGATGCGCTTCGCATCGATCTCGGCACGGATATCGCGGTCGCTCAGCAGCACCCGCTCAGCCTAGCCGCGCGGGTGCCTGCGAATGGGGCGGCGACTCATCTGCGCCGGGTCGACCTGCGGGCGCATCGCGGAGACCGAGAACGCGCAGACGAGCGGATGCCGCGGCCGAGGCATCCGCGTTTGTTATGCTTACGAGGCGCCGCAAGGCTCTGCCCGGGGATGTAGTTCAATGGCAGAACTTCAGCTTCCCAAGCTGATAGCGCGGGTTCGATTCCCGTCATCCCCTCCATCGCTCCGACACGCGGCCTCAGGTCGTGCCCTCGACCGGAAACGGAACGGCGGGCCGATCCGGCGGCCCGCACAGTGCCGAATCGACCCGCCGCGTCTCAGCTCTGGTAACGCCGAGCACGTCTACGTCGCGAGCCCCCAGTGCACGCGGACGACGGTGTCAGAGAGAAGGAGACGCGGCCCCAGACCGCGTCTCCTCACATCCCCAGAATGTCTCTCTGTGCCGTCAGGTGGAGTCAACTCCCCAGAAGCTCCCCAGCCTCTCACCTGCCGACAACACGAGACTAACTGTCCCCCGAACGGGGGACAGCCCACTTCACCGGAACCTGAGCCATTCTTGAGATTCGCGTCGAGATGAGGTCCGGAGGACTGCGCACCTGAGGTGTTCTTGAGCGAACGCCGACCGTCGCTGAAGGCGGTGCCGCGCTGTTCCTTCGCCCGTCAGAGGTACTGGGCCAACCGCCGCAGCGGCGGCTGCGCATCGGGGTAGGTGACGGCATCCGCGCCCACCGCACAGGCGGCGCGCAGAGCGTCCTCGTGACCCCACCCCGCGTGCAGCGCGAGCGTGAGGCCGGCGCAGAAGGCATCGCCGGCACCGACTGAGCTGACCACCTGCACGCTCGGGCTCGGAACGCGCGCGATCTCGCGACCACCCGCACGCAGCGCCGCCCCCTCGCCGCCATACGTCACGGCCACCAGCGTCGCCGCATCGACCTCGGGCAGCAGGATGAATTCGGTCTCGTTGACGATGATCAGGTCTGCGCGGCGGATCAGCGCGTCGGGCAGCGGACGTGCCGGCGCCGCATTGATCGCGAGGAACCCGGGCACCGCCTCGGCAAGGGCCGCCACCACGTCCGTCGGAATCTCGAGCTGCGCCAGCACCGCCTCGCCCTCGGTGAATGTCACCCCGTCGATGACCGCGTCGGCATTGGCGCCGGGGCAGACGACGATCTGATTCTCGCCCCTGGCATCCACCGTGATCAGCGCGGTCCCGGTCGCCTGCTCCCCCAGCCAGACCCCCGACGTGTCCACGCCCACGTCGCGCAGGGTCTGCAGCATCCACTGCCCGTCGCTGTCGTCGCCCACGGCGCCGATCATGCGCACCGTCCCCCCGAGCCGAGCGGCCGCGGCCGCCTGGTTCGCACCCTTGCCGCCGGGGTGGCGCTGCAGTGTGCCGCCGAGCACGGTCTCGCCTGCGGCCGGAAGACGATCGACGGAGGCCGTGAGGTCGACGTTGATGCTGCCGACCACCGCGAGGGCGCCGAGAGGTGAAGAGGTCATGGGGTCATTCCACCACGGCGCCGCGGGCCGGTCGGGTATAACCGTATGACGGCGGCACAGCGTGGTCCCCTCCCTCATCCCCATCCTCAGGAGCACCATGACCACCCCCGTCTACCTCGACTGCGACACCGGTGTCGATGACGCCGTCGCGCTCGGCTACCTGCTCGCGAGCCCCGCGATCGACCTCGTCGGCGTCGGCACGGTCAGCGGGAACACGAGCGCCGCGCAGGCCGCGCGCAACACGCTCGACCTGCTCGCACTCGCGGGCCGCGACGACATCCCGGTCGCCGTCGGCGCTCACGACCACCTCAGCCATCCGTACGACGGCGGTGCGCCGCACGTGCACGGCGACAACGGCATCGGGGGCGTGCAGCTCCCGCCGGCGACGCGGGTGCCCGAAGAGCAGTCGGCGGTCGACCTGCTGATCGCCCTCTCGCACCTGTACGAGGGTCGTCTGCACATCGTCACGATCGGCCCGATGACCAATATCGCGCTCGCTCTCGAGGCCGACCCGACGCTCCCCGGCCGCATCGCGGGCGTCACTGCCATGGGAGGCGCCGCACTCGTACCCGGCAATATCAGTCCTGTCGCCGAGGCGAACGTCTTCAACGACCCGGAAGCGGCGGATGCCGCGCTCAGCGCCGACTGGGACGTCACCCTGGTGCCGCTGGACGTGACGATGGAGCACACGCTGTCGGAGGACGACCGCGCCGCACTCCTCGCCTCCACGAACCCGTTCGTGCAGGCGCTCGGCGAGATCCTCGACCACTACTTCGACTTCTACCTGCCGATCTACGGGCACCGCACGAGTTCGCTCCACGACCCGCTCGCCGCCGTGATCGCCGCGGGCGGTGCGCGCATCGACGTCGCCCCGCGTGTGCCGGTCCGCGTCGACACGACCGACGGGCCCGGGAGGGGGCAGACGATCGCCGACCTGCGCGGGCAGCGCATCGGACCGCGCGACCACGAGGGTGCCCGCGTGCGCGTGGTGCTGCGTGTGGACGACCCGATCGCCCCGCATCTCGTGTCGACGCTGCTCGGGGTGTGACGGCCGGAGTGCTGCCGGCGAGCTCGGACGGGAGCGCGGACCGCCGGGTTCAGCCGACGGGTTCGGCGAACGGCTCATCCGTCGTGGACGACGCTGACGATGCGGATGCCGGGGCCGCGGCATCCGTCGCCTGCCGCCTGGCCCGCCCGGCCGCACGTGACGACGCCCGCACCGCGCCGATGCTCGCCGCGATCACGAGCGCGATGCCCGCACCCTCGAGCCACGTGATCTGCTGCCCGAGGAGGAGGAATCCGGCCAGCGTCGCGATCGCGGGTGAGACGCTCATCAGGATCGCGAACGCGGCGGCCGGGAGCCGGCGCAGGGCGACGAGCTCGAGCGCGTACGGGATGGTCGAGGACAGGACGGCGACGGCCGCGCCCAGGGCGAGCAGATTCAGGTGCAGGAGCGCGGGACCGGCCGACAGGATGCCGAACGGCAGCGACACGAGCGCGCCGATCGTCATCGCGAGCGCCAGCCCGTCGAGCTTCGGGAACTCCCGGCCCACCCGGGCCGAGGCGAGGATGTAGAACGCCCAGCTCGCGGCGGCACCGAGCGCGAACGCCACGCCCAGCGGGTCCAGGCGCTCCCACCCGCCGCCGCCCAGCGCGATGACGCCGGCGAGGGCGAGTAACGCCCACAGCCAGGCCGATCGTCGACGGCTGGCGACGATCGACAGGATGAGCGGCCCGAGCACTTCGATCGTGACGGTGATGCCGAGCGGCAGTCTCTCCAGGGCCAGGTAGAACAGACCGTTCATGAGCGCGAGCACCAGGCCGAACAGGACGACCGAGCGCCAACCGTGCGCGCTGTGGCCGCGCAGGCTCGGCCGGGTGATCAGGAGAAGCAGGACCGCCGAGAACACGAGTCTGAGCATCACCATGCCGAGCGGGCCCACCGAGGGGAAGAGCAGCACCGCCAGCGCCGCACCCACTTCCTGGCAGGCGAGGCCGACGACGACGAGCAGCACCGCCGACCCCGGCCCGGAGCGCGGGTTCATCGTGCGGGACCGGAAGCGCGCGAGGCGCGCGTCACGGAGCGGGAGCGGCGCAGATCGCGTTGGCCGCAATGGTGTCGTGGAACTGCTGAGCGGTCCACGGCAACCCGGCATCGGGCGCCGACTGTCCGCCCGCCGCGGGCGCCTTGGACGCGATCGCCGCGAGCTCCCACGCGAGGTACGCCCCGAGGGTGTCCGCCGCGCCGGAGTTGTTGAGCACCACGGCCACGGTGAGGCCGGTGTTGGTGTCGCTGAACGCCGCCGACATGTAGCCGGGCACCGAGCCGAACTGGCCCACGAGCGACGCGGCCTGGATGACGCCACCCCGCGTCGTGAGCCACGACGGTGCGCCGGCGATCACGAGCGGCTCGGCCAGGCGATCGATGCCGCTCGGCTCGAGGGCGCCGGTGGCGAGGGACTGACTGTAACGTCCGAGATCGGCGATGGTCGAGACGGCCCCTGAATCGGTGTAGCCGGTACTGGACGAGAACGTCGTGATGTCGAGGGGCTCGGTGCAGTTCATCACGCCGTCGGCACCCGCTATCGAGTGGTGACCGAGGAGCGAGCTTCCCGCCACCGCCGGCGGCGCGGCCGTCCCCCCGGGAAGGCTGGTGGAGCCCAGCTCGAGCCGGCTGAACACGTACGTCTCCAGCACGTCGGACGCGCTCATCCCCGCGGCGCGTTCGAGGGCGAGTCCGAGCAGCGCGTATCCCGCATCCGAATCGACGAAGGCCGTGCCGGGCGTGCCGGTCAGAGGCTGACCGAGCCCGTAGCTCACGAGCTCCCGGGGGTTCCAGTCGCGGTCGGGGTTGGCCAGCCACATGCCGAAGAGACGCGGCTTGTAGCTGCCGATCCCCGAGGTGCTGTCGCACAGCTGACCCAGGGTGATGTTCTCCAGGTCGGGCACCCCCGACACGTACTTCGTCACCGAGTCCTCGAGGGCGAGCTTGCCCTCGCCGACCATGCTGTAGAGCGCATCGCACGTCATCGCGCGTGTGACTCGGCTGACCCGGAACCCGTCGTCCACGCCCACGGGCGTGGGGTCGGTGGCCGACTCCGTACCGAGGCCCGTGACCCATGTGCCGCTCCAGGGCGCCCAGACGCCCACGATCGCCCCGGACGAACCGGTCGCGACCATGGCGGAGGTCACCGCATCCTGCATCTGCTGCACGGTCTCAGCCGGAAGTTGCGCGTCCACCTGGGTAGGCACGTCCAGCGTGACCGCACCGTTGGCGGAGCATCCGGCCAGCGTCAGCATGATGGCGAGTGCCCCCGCTGCCGTCGCGGCGGCACGACGGCCCCAGCCTGCGGCTCGCATGTTCACCCCCGGGTCGTCCGACTCTCGATTCAAACACACCACCGCGACGATCCCCGTCAGGTTCCGCTCGTAGGCTCGGGCCATGACGCATCGATTCGATAACGCCGCGGTCGAGGGCGTGCTCGCACACATGAACGACGATCACTCCGACGACAACCTGCTGATCGTGCGGGCATTCGGCGACCGGACGCTGGCCGCATCGACCATGACGGGCTTCGACGGTGACGGCGGCGTGTGGAGTGTCACGACCGCCGGCGGCGCGGTCCGTGACCTCCGGGTCCCCTGGCCCGGGGGAGCCATCACCGAACGTCGCGAGGTGCGGCGCGAGATCGTCTCGCTCTACGACGCGGCCTGTGCCCGCCTCGGCGTCGAGCCGCGTCCGCACTCGTAGCACATTCGTAACTTAGGACGTCCTTACCTTGAGCTACCATGAAGGTCATGGACTCCGTGATCCCCTTCTCCGCAGCCCTCCGCGAACGTTCCAGCAGCGCGCACTCCGGCAGCGAGCACGCCGGCTTCATGTCCGACCTGATGCAGGGCAAGGGCACGCGCGATGACTACGTCGCGCTCGTCGCGCAGCACTGGTTCATCTACTCCGCCCTCGAGGCCGCAGCCGATCGCATGCGACGCGATCCCGTGGCATCCGTCTTCATCAGCGAGAAGCTGACGCGTCTTCCCGCGCTCGCAGCGGACCTCGAGTTCTTGATCGGCCCCGATTGGCGCGAGCGCATCACGCCGCTGCCCACCACGCAGCGCTACGTCGACCGCATCGAGCGGGTGGGAGCGACCTGGCCGGGGGGCTTCGTCGCCCACCACTACACGCGCTACCTCGGCGACCTCTCGGGCGGGCTCTTCATCGGACGGCTCATGGCGCGTCGATTCGGGTTCGAGACGAACGGGATCGGCTTCTACATCTTCGGCGACATCGCCGATCCGAAGGAGTTCAAGGACTTCTACCGCGAGCAGCTGGATGCCGCGCCCTGGGACGCCGCCGAGCAGGAGCGCGTCATCGACGAGGTTCTGGTGGCGTACCGCTTCAACACCGACCTCTTCGTGGACCTCGCCGCCGCGAAGGCGTCGGCGGTCGCCTGACCCGCGTCCCCCGTCGCGCTCGGCGGACGGACGGACCTGCTCAGGATGCCGCGGCCCGCACCGACGCCATGAACCGCTGCACGTCGGGGTCGACGCGGATGTCGCTCGGCCGGAGCGGTCGCGAAAGGTACAGGCCGTCGAGCGACGTGAGGCGCGACAGGGCGACGTACGTCTGCCCGGGGGCGAACGCCCCCGACCCCAGGTCGACGATCGCGCGGTCGTAGGTCTTGCCCTGGGACTTGTGGATCGTCACCGCCCACGCCAGCCGCAGCGGGAACTGGGTGAACTCCGCGACGATCTCGCGCGAGAGGGACTTCGCCCCCGGGTCGTACGCGTAGCGGAACCTCTCCCAGACGGCCGGCTCGACGTCGAACTCGTCCCCGTCGACGTCGACCCGCACCGTGCCGCCCGCGATCCGCGTGACGGTCCCGATGGTGCCGTTCACCCACCGTGCCGGATCGCCGTACGACGACGTGTCGTTGCGCAGGAACATCACCTGTGCACCCACCTTGAGCTGCAGCTCCGAGTCGGCCGGGTAGCCCGCTTCCCCCCGGCCGAAGTCACCGCTGATCTCGGCGGCAGCGGTCTGCGCCCTGCCCGGCAGCGCCTCGAGGTGACGGCGGTTGATCGAATTCACGATGTCGTTGCGGGTCGCGAGGGTGATGATCGGGGTCTCGCCGTCGGTGGGCTCCGGGGGTCGCCGTGCTCCGGTGTCGTTCAACACCTGCGCGATATCGGCGGTCACGTGCCCGTAGCGCACCGCATTGAGCATGGCCTTGAAGGCGGGATCGGACTGCCGGTGGATGTCGCGCAGCTCGCGGATGTGCAGTTCGGCGCCGTGACGACCGAGATCGACGAGCCCGTCGGAGGCGACCTCACCGGCCCAGACCTTCGCGTCGAAGAACCAGAACGACCGGTAGTGATCCTGGATGTAGCGGAGCTCGTCGCCCCGCGGCGGCACCGGAGCCAGCTGGTACGGGTCGCCGAACATGACGATCTGCGCCCCGCCGAACGGTTCGGCCTTGCGTCCGCGCGCCTGCCGCAGAGAACGGTCGATGCCGTCCATCAGATCGGCGTTGACCATGGAGATCTCGTCGATGACGAGCGTGTCCAGCGCGTTGAGGATCTTCCGCGTCGCATCGGACTGATCGAGCTCGCCCCCCGCGATCAACCCGATCGGCAGGCGGAACAACGAGTGGATGGTCTGCCCCTCGACATTGAGCGCCGCAACGCCGGTCGGTGCGCACACCGCGATCTGCTTCGATGTGTTCCACGCGAGGTACTGCAGCAGAGTCGACTTGCCGGTGCCGGCCCGTCCGGTGACGAACACATGGTCGCGCGTGTCCTCGATGAGCCGGAAGAGCGCCTCCTGCTCCGCCGAGAGCTCGGTGGACAGAGGAGGCGTGGTCACCGCCTCATGTTAGCCAGCGGCGGCTTCGTCCGGCGTATCCGAGGACATCTCGGTGGATGACGCGTTCGGCTCACTCCCGGGCGGGGTTTCCTAGACTGGCCTCGTGGATCACGGGGCGGGGGTGACGCTTCGGGGAGATGCGGAGCAGACCCCGGATGCCTCGGCGACGGCGGGCGCGGCATCCGCTCGCCGCTCGTCTCTGGCCGTGGACCTGACGTTGCTGGCCATCGTCGGCGTCCTGCTCGTCGCCGCGATCGGGGCGGGGGCGCTCAGCCTGTACCGGCAGCTCTACAGCCCGACCGCCTTCGTCGAGCGCTACCTCACGCTGCTGTCGGAGGGCCGCGCCGCCGATGCGCTGACGCTGCCCGGGGTGGCGATCGAGTCGGCCGCTCTGCGCGCGGCGGGCATGCCCGAAGTCAGCTCCGAGGCGCTGCTGCGGCGGGATGCGCTCGCAAGCCTGACCGACATCCAGGCGGTGTCCGAGACCGCCGACGGCGGCCTCACGCGCGTCACGATGTCGTACCGCGCGGGCGACTACGCCGGCAGCACGACCTTCGACGTGACCTCCGACGGGTGGATCGGGAT
The DNA here is from genome assembly GCF_042747925.1 of Microbacterium songi. Taxonomy (NCBI): domain Bacteria; kingdom Bacillati; phylum Actinomycetota; class Actinomycetes; order Micrococcales; family Microbacteriaceae; genus Microbacterium; species Microbacterium songi. The sequence goes on along the minus strand of NZ_JBHZIE010000010.1, from coordinate 403,364 downwards.
CACGCCGCGCTGGAGGTTCGCGACGAGCCCGCTGGCCGTCATCGACCTCACGGTGCGCGGCTCCATGAGCTTCAGCGTGAACGGATTCACGATCGACAAGCGACAGATCTCACCCGACCTCGCGGACGCCGACCCGCTTGCCGCGGTGCCGCTGCTCGTCTTCTCCCCCGGCCTCTACTCGGTCACGGTCGACACCCCGGTGGCCACCGCCGCCGGCACCGCGGTGGTCTCGGACTCGCCGCTCGTATCGATCCCCGTCGACCTGCAGGCGCAGCCGACGGCGCAGTTCGTCGCCGTCGTGGAGGAGCAGGTGCAGAACTTCCTCACCGGATGCGCGACCCAGCAGGTGCTGCAGCCGACCGCGTGCCCGTTCGGGTACCCGGTGCAGGACCGCATCGTCTCCCCGCCGACCTGGTCAATCGTCACCCAGCCGACCGTCACGGTGACACCTGACGGCGCCGACTGGAAGATCGAGCGCACCGAGGCGGTCGCGCACATCGACGTCGACATCCGCTCGCTCTACGACGGCCGCATCACGCGCGTGTCCGAAGACGTCCCGTTCGCGCTCCGCGGGTCGATCGACATCCTCGCCGACGGCACGGCCTCGATCTCGGTGACGAGCACCGACGAACGATGAGGTGACGGATGCTGCGGCATCCGCTCATCCCTCAACGCTCAGCGGGAGGCGCGGGCGTCGCGCTCAGCGAGGGCGGCGAGCTGCTCGTTGTAGGCGTCGAGCTCGAGGTCTCCCGCGCGATCCACCGCACGGTCGCGGCGCTTCTGCGCTCGGTCGTCGCTGCGGCTCCACTGGATCGCCACCGTGATCGCGAGGATGAGGGTCGGGATCTCGCCCACCGACCACGCGACGCCGCCGCCGACGTACTGGTCCTCCATCGGCGTCGCGCCCCACGTGCGCCCCATTGCTCCGAACCACTCCGAGACCATGAGCCCCGACTGCATCATGATCGCGATGCCGAAAAAGGCGTGGGTCGCCATCACGCCGATGAGCAGCAGCAGCCGCCCCGCGTACGGGAGCCGGAACGGAACCGGATCGATGCCGATCAGGGTCAGCACGAACAGATAGCCCGTGATGAGGAAGTGCGCGACCATCCATTCGTGGCCGAGGTGGTCGTACAGCGACCAGCGGAACAGGTCGGTGTAGTAGAACACCCAGAGGGATCCGACGAACAGGGCCGCCGCCACGAACGGGTTCGTCAGGACGCGGGCGACCGGCGAATGAACGGCCCAGAGGATCCACTCGCGTCCGCCGCGGGTTCCGTCATCCCGTTTGCGGATCGCGCGGGCGGCCAGCGTGACGGGCGCGCCGGCCACGAGCAGCAGCGGGATCGCCATCGTCAGCAGCATGTGGCCGACCATGTGGACGCTGAACAGATAGTCCTGGTACGCGTTCACCGGGCCGCCCGTCACCCAGAGGAGCAGCAGCATCCCGAGCACCCAGAAGACGGTGCGATAGGGCGCCCAGCGGTCGCCGCGGCGGTGCATGCGCCAGACGCCGGCGAGGTAGAAGAACAGCCCGAAGGCCACCGCGAACGCCCACAGCAGGTCGATGCTCCACGAGGTGAACCAGCGCTCCAGGGTGAGCTCCGGCGGCAGCGTCGCACCCGTCAGGATCACCGCGGGCGTCTGTTCGGCGAGGAGGGTGTCGACGGGCGGAGGCGTACGCGCCAGGGCCGCGGCGGCGCCGCTCGCCACCCCCATGAACGCGAGTTCGACGCCGATCAGCCACCAGAAGACGCGGGACGCGGCATCCTCCCGCACTCTGCCGATGAGGCGCCGGCGGTACCACGCGCCGAGCACGCCCAGCGCGACGAGGGCGACGACCTTGACGATCACGAGGGCGCCGTAGGGCGAGAGGAGCCCCTCCCAGGTGACCACGCTGATCGCCGCGCGCACCGTGCCCGAGATCGCCACCACGATGAAGGCGACCAGAGCGATGCTGGAGTACCGCACCAGTGCCGCGGCCATCTTCTCGCGCGACATGAGTGGACGCACGACGATCATGAGGATGAGGCCGCCCAGCCACACCGCTGCCGCCACGATGTGCAGGACGAGGGCCGTCACGGCGATGTTGTGATTGGCCTCTTCGCCGGAGTGTCCGAGGGTGCCCATCGGCACCATCGCGGCGATCGCCAGGATCGCGATGACGAGCGTCGCCGTCCAGGAGCGCACCGCGAAGGTGAGCACCGTGAGGCCCGCGCCGGCGATCGTGGTGATCAGCCAGCCGCGACCGGCTTCGGTCTCGACCAGGAAGCGGCCGAGCTGCTGGCCGAACGCGGCGTCGGCGCTGACGGCCGCGGGGATGACGTTCAGGAAGGTGAGGAACCCGGTGACGCCGGCCGCGATCGTGAAGACGGAGGCCGAGATGGATGCCGTATCCAGCGCGGCATCGAATTCGCGCTCGCCCGCCTTCAGCGCGAACAGGCCCACGACCAGGCTGCCGACCAACCCCGCGGCCGACAGGTTGACCAGCAGCGTCGCCGCCGGAAGTCCCCAGCGGACGATCGGCCCGGGATCGCCGATCAGGAGCGGTGCTGCGCCGCCGCCGTACGCCAGGCCCAGCACCAGTGCGACGAGGGCGACCACGACGAGGATCGCCGGCCCGGCCAGCCGCATCAGGCGGGGGGCGCCCAGGCGTGGGGGTGCCCCGTTCGTCGCGTCGGCGACGGGTGGAGCGGCCGTGGGGATCACCCCTCAAGCCTAGGTCGCAGGACGGGTCGGGAGCGCCGATCCGTGGACCCCGGACGCGCGAGAGGGGGGATGCCGCGGCATCCCCCCTCGTGACGTCCCGCGTGCGGGGCGTGCTGCGTGTGGAGCTCGTCTACTTGACGGCGGCCTTCAGCTTCGAACCGGCGGTGACCTTGACGCGCTTGCCGGCCGGGATGGCGATCTCGGCGCCGGTCTGCGGGTTGCGGCCGGTGCGAGCCGAGGTCTCGACCTGCTCGAACGCGATCCACCCCGGGATCGACACCTTGCTGCCCTTGGCGACAGCGTCGGAGACGGTCGAGAAGAGGGAGTCGAGCACGCCCGAAACGGCGGCCTGGCTCTGGCCGGTGGCGCTGGCGATGCTCGCAACGAGTTCGGTCTTGGTGATGGACTTGTCAGCCATGTGGGTGTCCTCCAAGGCGGCGCACTTGCCGCCTTTCGTTACTCGGACCGAAGGACACATGCCCTCGGCTGGTCGGATCGACCGGGCTCGAATATACCGACTTTCCGCGGAATCACGCGGATTTCGAGGCATCCGACGTCATATTGGCGGCGTGTCGGCCGGTTTCGTGTGACTCCTGTGGCCCATGTGACGGCGGGTGCGGTCGGCGTCGTGAGGAGGAGGGAACGACGGAAGGCCCGGCGATCCGTGGATCGCCGGGCCTTCCGGATGCTGCGTCTGTCTGGCGCTGCGGGTGGTTACCAGCTCGACTTGGTCACGCCGGGCAGCTCGCCACGGTGTGCCATGTCACGGAACCGGACACGCGAGATGCCGAACTTCGTGAGGTTGCCTCGGGGACGACCGTCGATGACGTCGCGGCTGCGCACGCGCACCGGCGATGCGTTGCGGGGCAGCTTCTGCAGCCCGATGCGTGCGGCTTCGCGCTCTTCGTCGGTCGAGGTCGGCGACACGAGCGCCTTCTTCAGTTCGAGGCGCTTGGTCGCGTAGCGGGCGACGATCACCTTGCGCTGCTCGTTGCGCGCGATCTTGCTCTTCTTGGCCATGGCTTAGCGCTCCTCTCGGAAGTCGACGTGCTTGCGGATCACCGGGTCGTACTTCTTCAGCACGATGCGGTCGGGGTTGTTGCGGCGGTTCTTGCGCGTCACGTAGGTGTAGCCCGTGCCGGCGGTCGAACGCAGCTTGATGATCGGACGAACGTCCTGAGCCTTCTTGGCCATTAGAGCTTCACACCCTTCGCGAGGATGTCCTTGACGACGGACTCGATGCCGCGCGCGTCAATGACCTTGATGCCTTTCGCCGAGACGTTCAGCTTGATGTTGCGACCGAGCGACGGGACGTAATAGGTCTTCTTCTGCACGTTCGGGTCGAAGCGACGCTTCGTCCGGCGGTGCGAGTGCGAGATGCTGTGACCGAAGCCGGGAACCGCTCCAGTCACCTGGCACACTGCTGCCATGGTTTCTTCTCCTTCAATACCGTGAGGCCGGACGGCCCCACCCAAGATCCCTTGTCTGCACCCACGCCGCACACAGGCCGATGGGCCCGTATGAAGAGGGGGAGCGAACCACGTGCAGGAGTGCACGCGGACAAACGTCGAGTTTAGCACGCAGCGATTCCTCCCCACGACGGGTGGGAGCTCCGCGTTCCCCCGCTCCCGCGCATATGCGGCGGAACGCATCGAGGTGGTGCCAGCATGGGGGTCTCAGCATCCGGGGGACTCATGACGAATCCGCAGGACGAAGACACGGTGTGGCCGTCATCGGCGACAGATCTGATCGACACGCACCTGTGCCCGGCGTGTTTCACGCCGATCACCGAGATGACCTGCCGTCAGTGCGGCCTGGTGCTGGGCGACCCTCGCGCAGCGCGCCTGGTGGAGCTGGGGCGCCGGGCGGTCGACATCGATCATGAGCGGCGAGCGGTGATCGCCGAGATACGTCGTGCGCACGCAGCGGCTCCCGCGGCGCCGGTCGCCCCGCCGGCCGCGCCTGTCCGCGCGATGCCTGCCCCCGCCACGCCTGCCCCCGCCACGCCTGCCCCCGCCATACCTGCCGTCGCGACGCCTGTCCCCGTGAACGCGTGGGGAGAGCTGCCCCCGCCCCACATCGACGATCTGCGTCCGGCAGTGGCGCCCGGGGCCACCGCGGAGCCCGTCGTCGCGATCGAACCGCCCGCTGCTCCGCCCCGCCGGCCTCGGCGGCGCTTGAGCGTGCCGGTGCTGCTGCTGATCGTCGGCGTCTCCCTTGTGGGCGTCGCCGCCGTCTTCTTCCTGCTGCTGGCCTGGTTCGTCGCGGGCATCGCCGTCCGCGCGCTCATCATCGCCGGCGTCACCGCCGCCACCATAGCGACGGCATCCTTCCTGAGGCGCCGCGAGCTCACCGCGACGGCCGAGGGGATCGCGGTACTCGGCGTCATCCTGTTGGCGCTGGACGCGTGGGCCGTGCGCGCCAACGACCTCTTCGGCGCGGGAGCGACGCGACCCGCGGTCTACGCGGGCGTGGCCGCGCTGGTCGTCGGGGTGCTGCTGCGGGTCTGGGCTCGCCTCTCGCGATTGCGTGCACCCGACCTCGTCGCGGTGCTGGCTCTGCCGACGGGGCTGGGCCTGCTCGTCGGCGGTCTGAGCGGCCTCGAGTCGAACGCCGCGATCGTCGCGGGACTGCTGGGCGCGAGCGTGGGCGGCATGGCGCACACCCTGCCTCCGCCGTGGTCGGCGGCACGAGCTCGTGCTGACGCGGTGCCCGAACGCGTCACCCTCGCCGTGGTCGGGGTGATCTCGCTGGTCGGCGCGGCAGCGGTCGCGGCCGTCTCGTCACCCGACAGCATCGTCCTGCCGCTCTGGTCGACCGTGGCGATCGTCGGGCTCAGCGCGACCCACGCCTTCCTGTTGCGCGCACGCACCGACGCCCCGGCGGCCGCCGACGGCATGCTGTCCGACGCCGACGCCGACGATCTCGCGGCAAAGGTCGAGACGGAGGCCTCACCGGAAGGTGGGGCCTCGGATGCCGCGCCCGTCGACGGCGCGGACGAGCTGCCGTGGCGCGGAGTGCTCCTCGCGGCCGTCACGACGCTCGGCGCCGTCGTCGCCGGGATGCTCGGCTGGCAGGTGGCGGTGCGCGGCGAGCTGGATCTGCAGACGTTCTTCCTCGGGCCGGTGATCGCCGTCGCGGTCGCCGCCCTGATCGATCGGCTTCGAGGTCGCGAACGGCCACGCCGCGAACTGCGGGTCGCTTCCATCGGCGCGACGCTCATCGGCGGCACCAGTCTCGTGATCGGCGTGATCATGTGGGCCGCGCGCGCATCCCATGACCTGATCGTCGCGTGGACGCCGTGGCAGACACCGACGTTCGCGCGATCGCCGCTCCTGACGACCGGCGTCGACGCGGCGCTGTGGAGTGGGCTCGGAGCCGTGGCGGTCGCGGCGCTGCTCCTCGTCGCTCCCACTCTGCGACGCCCGGGGTGGCGCGACGCGCGGGTGGTGGTCGCCGTGGCGCTCCTCCTCGGCGCCGGTGTCCTGTCCGCGATCCCCGCCGTCGTGGTGGGCGTGGGAGCAGCGGTCGCCACGGTCGCCGTCGCCGCCGTCGCACGCCACGCACAGGCCGCGCGCGGGTGGTGGATCGCCGCGTTCCTCTCGGCGACCGTCGCCTATTTGGCGGGCACGACCGCGCCGGCGCTCTGGCTCGTCGGCGTGGGTGTGGCACTGGCGGTGCCGATCTGCCTTCATGTCGTCGCGGCGGCACGCGGCGCGCTCGCCGTGCGACTGACCGTCTCCGCTGTCATGGTCGCCGCGATCTCGGCCTTCGTCGCGCCGGCCGCGATGGCCGCGGCATCCGGATCCGTCGTCTCCGCCACCGAGGTGCCGTTCATCCTCCTCTCGTGGATCGCGCTCGCCGCACTCGTGCTCGCGGCCGCGGCGGCACCCGACCGGTCCACCCGATCGGCGCTCACCGTGAGCGCGCTGACGCTCATCGTCGTGTCGTTCGCACGCCTCGTCGCGCCGCTCCTTCCCTTGTCGCCCGACGATGCCGGGCCGGGCCTGCTGGGAGAACCCGTCGCCGGGATCATCCGTTCCGCCGCACTCGTCGCGCTCCTCACGATCGTGGCCGTGGGGAGAACGCCCATCACCGGGGCGGCCGCCCGCGCAGGAGCCCTGCTGGTCGCCCCCCTCGTGGGAACCGGCGTCTTCGCCGTCCTCGACGCCGCCGGGCTGGCCGCCGACTCCGCGCCGGCGATCGTGGGCTCGGCGGCGGCCACGACCTGGGCGGCCGCGATCGTCGGCACGCGTGCGACTCCCACGCCCGAGCGTCGGCGCGTGCGCGCGCTCGTCGACGGCGGGGCGCTCGCGACCGCGGCCGCCGTGGCGATGTCGGCCGCGTCCGATCGATGGTGGGCGGTGAGCGTGATCGCGGCAGCGGGCTTCGCCGGAGCATCCGTGTGCCGGGGGTGGGCGGCTCCGCAAGCGGCATCCCTACCCGGCGTGTTCTCGACCACCGCCCCCGGCGCCACCGTGTCGGCGGCCCCACGGCGGCTGCTGATCTGGCCGTCGATCGGCTTCGCGACGATCGGGCTGTGGCTGTGGCTCGCACCCTTCGCAGCGAACCTCGCAGGGGACGCGCCGACCATCGAGGCGTATGCACTGCCGCCGTCGATCGGGCTGATCGTCCTGGCGGTCCTGATGACATGGCTGCGACGCCGGGCCGAGGCGACCGTCGCCGCGGTGCTCGGGGTGACGATCGGACTCGCGATGCCCGCACTGGCGAGCTGGTCGGGGTCCGACGTCCGCGGAGGCGTCGTCGCCGCCGTCGCCACCACCCTGACTCTCGTCGTGTCGTGGACGCCGCTCCGGCGGACCCGCGGCACCGCCGTCGCCACAGCGACCTCCGCTCTCGTCGTGTCGGCCCTGGTGGCACTCGAGCGCACGATCGTCGGCGCGGCGCTGCAGGGGTGGTGGGCGGCGGGCTTCGTCCTCCTCGCCTACGCGGCGGCCTTCGGGTTCATCGCCGGCCGGCGAGGACGAGCGGATGCCTCGCCCGAGGCGGCGTTCGCGCTGGTCGTCCCTCCGCTCGCGGTGGGGCTTGCCACGATGTCGCTGATCGGCCAGGCGCGGCATCCCCTCGTCCTGACCATCTCGATCGGGCTCGCCCTTACACTCCATCTCGCGGCCGCCGCTCGCGATCGGCGGCCACTGGGCACCATCACGCGGTGGACCGCCTTCGGCGCCGCACTCGTTCTCGCGGGGGTCGGATTCGGCGTGGGCACCGTGACCACGGTGGAGGCCGTCACGATCCCGCTCGCGCTCGCCGTCATGGCGGGTGCAGCGCTCGTGCTCTGGCGCCGCCCGGGAACCGCGAGCGAGCGCGCGGTCTGGCTCGGGGGCCTCGGCCTGGCGCTGCTGCCGAGCACCACCTCTGCCGTCGAACCGGTACGGGTGTGGCTGGTGATCGTGGGTGCGCTGCTGGCTGCCGTCGGGTGCGCCGTCGCGCCGGCGTCGCGCACCTTCCGCCTCGCGTCGCCGTCGGCGATGATCCTGACCGCCGGCTCCCTTCTGATGGGCGCGCGCGCACTCTTCGCGTCCGACGCCGATGCGCTTCCCTGGGGAGACGCGGCGGCCCTGGTCGCCGGCGCGGGCGCCGTGCTCGTCGCCGCAGTCTCGGTGTGGATGACCGACGACGACCGACCCCCCATCGCATCGACGGTGCTGGCCGGCGCCGGGGCCGCGCTGCTCGTCGCGACCACCGTGGTGCAGGCCGCGCGTGCGAGCGGCTCCGCCGACGATGACCTGCCTCGGACCGCGATCACGGTCCTCGTCGCGGCGGTCGCAGGCGTCGCCGGCGCGGCACTCCTTCGTCTTCCCCGCTGGCGGGGTCTGGCGGCGGTCACGGCCCTCGGAGGGCTTCTCGGGGCGACCATCGCGGCAGGGCTCCGCTTCGTGGCGGTCGCCGATCTGGCCCCGGTCGGCATCGAACCCGATCTCTGGGCACTCGCCGGTGCGGGGGTGGTCGCCGCCATCGGCGTCGCCGCGATCCGATCCACGCGCGATCACCGAGTGGATCTCGCCGCAGGCGCCGTGTTCGCCGTCACCGTGGTGCTGTGGGCGCTGGCCGGCACGCTGCTCCTCGGCGCAGATCCTCTCGTCGACGGCATCAGAGCCTTCGTCCTGACGTCGGCGCTGACCGCCGCGGGGGCCTTCGGAGTCATGCCCAGGGATCGGCTCGGCATCGCCCTCCCCGTCGCCTCGGCGGTCGCTCTGGTCTTGTTCGCGGTGAGCGCGCTCGCCCTCCACGGCGTCGATCCGATCGAGGCCGTGACCGCACCACCCGCCCTGGGCCTCATCGTGCTCGGGATCCGGCGACTGCGCAGCGACGCGACCGCGCGCACCTGGCCGACGCTCGGTCCGGGCCTCGCCCTCCTCACGCTCCCCTCGCTCGCGCTCGACGTCGGTCCGGGCGAACTATGGCGGGTGGTCGCGCTGGGTGTCGTCGCGATCGCGATGGTGCTCACCGGTGCCTTGGGCCGATTGCAGGCACCTCTCGTACTCGGCTCGGCGGTGCTACTGGTGCATGCCGGCGCGCAGCTGTGGCCGTGGATCTCGCAGTCGTACGTCGCCGTTCCCTGGTGGCTCTGGCTCGGTATCGGCGGCGCCGTGCTCATCGTGGTGGCCGCCCGTTACGAGAAGCAGATGCGCGCGATCCGATCGGCCTTCACCGCGGTGGTGTCGTTGCGCTGAGGCCGCCCCGCGCGAACGCGCCGATCACGCGGATGCCGCGCCCCGCCCCCATCGGAAGGCGGAGACCGTCGGATCATCAGGCACCCAGAACCGCCACGGAAATTTCGCGGTCCCCGCCGCGCCGGCGACTCCCACCCTCGGGCCGGAGGCGAACCGGGTCAGCGGCTCGGACAGCAGTTCGAGCCGCGCCGAAGCCCCCTGCCAAGACTCGCCCGTGATCGCGTCGATCCCGTCGTGCAGCGGATGCTTCAGGCCGATGGCCGTCCCGAGCCTGCCCGGCCCTCGCGCCAGGTCGCGCGGGCGGATCGCCGCCGGTCGTCGCCGGGTCGCGGCATCCGCCCCCTCGATCACCTCGGCTCCGCGCAGCAGCACCCCGCCGGCTACCCCCGCCGGGCCGCACACGATGTTCACGCACGAGTGGATGCCGTGGCTGAGATAGACGTACAGGTGACCCGGGTCGCCCCACATCGTGGCGTTGCGCGGGGTGGGACCCATGCGCGCGTGCGATCCCGGGTCGGCCGTCGGTCCCGTGCCGAGCCCGTGATAGGCCTCCACCTCGGTGAGGCGGATCGTGACGGTCTCGGCGTGTTCCTCGGCGTCGGTGGCACTCGTGACCGTCAGGTGGGCCCCGAGCAGGCTCGGAGCGACGTCGGCCGCCAGCCCTTCGAGATCCCGGCGGGTGGCGGGTCGGACCCTCGGCGGCGACGAGGTCGTCATCGGGGCGGGACCTGGCACCACGACGCGTCGAACCCCGACAGGATCGAGACCTCGCGATCGTCGGAAGTGGCGGACAGGTCGATGATGTGGGTCTCGGGCCGCGACGTCATCGGCAGCAGGTAGGCGTCGTAGCGGTTGTCGACGATGTCGGGAGCGACCAGCACCGCGGCGTACCGACCGCTCGGTGACACGCACGTCTGGAGTACCCCGTCGGTCGCGGGTGCGGTGAACACCGGCGTCGCAATGCCGTCGTCTCGGACGACCGAGACCGTCGTGCTGATCAGCGTGGTGTTGTTCTCCACCTCTGCGAACGTGCGCAGCGTGCCACCGCCCTCGCCCGGCATCGGGGTGACGGGGCCGGGCAGCCCTTCTTCGCCCGCGGCGTCGACGAGGGGCTGCTCGGTGCCGTCGGTCAGGTCGATCGCGTAGCGCGCGTCGGCGCGTTCGACAACGGCGTGCGAAGACCCTCGTGCGATCCCGTCGATCGAGACCGCGTTGCCGAGTGCGACCGGATCGGAGCCGGTCGCGGAGGTGAGCAGCAGGCTCCCGCTGAAGGCGAGGAGCAGGATGCTGTCGGTATCGGGCACGAAGCGCCACTCCGCGACCCTCTGATCGTCGCCTGCGACCGCGATCTGCGTGGGCTCGGCATCCGCGGCATCGTCTTTGAGCGACGCGGTGAACAGCGCGCTCTCCCTCCCCGTCGTCGCCGACAGGTTGGCGTCCGAGAACGTGTAGCCGATCAGCTCACCACGATCGGCGCTCTGCAGATTCGACACGTATCCGTCCCCCGGCAGTGTCAGGTCGCGCGCGTTCGAGCCGTCCAGATCGGTGACGATCAGCTCCGCTTCGCCATCGCCGTTCGTGCCGGTACCCTCGCCCGATCGCACCGACACGACGAGGTGCGAAGAGGTCGCACGGAAGTCCTCGATGTGCTCGTGCGTGAAGACGGCGTCCGCGGTCTCGCCCGCGAGATCGGTGCGGAAGATCGTGTCCCCGTCCTGACCGCGCCGCAGCAGGTACACGTCGATGCCCGACGTCGTGAATGACTGCGAGATCTCGGCGGCGGGTCCCCCACCGAGCCCCTCGAGACCGGCGACCGTCACCGTGTAGGCGGTCTCGTCGTGCAGCGGCAGCGTGAAGCGCACCCCGACGCTCCGGCCGGAGGTGTCGACGGTGAAGGGCGTCGCCGGCGTGACGGTGACCTGACCCGCGTCGACGGTCTGCAGCGACTGCGTGGTGGTGATGATCATCCGCGAGCCGGATGCCGCGACCGCCGCGGCCGGATCCACCTGCACGTCGGTCACCCGCGGGCCCTGCGCCGTGGTGGCGGCCGCCCCGGCGAGAGCTGCACCCGCGAGGACGGCGACGACGATCGCGAATGCTCCGATGAATGCGCGGGACTGACGGAGCCGGCGACGGGAGCTGCGCGTCGAGCGGTCAGTACTCATAGGGGTCTTTCGGCTCCTCGACCGCGTCGATCGACTGGGCGTCGATCTCCAGACCGCCCTCGGAGGTGGCGCGCACCGTGCCCGTGATGGTGATCCACTGGCCCGTCTCGGGCGTCGCGGCGCCGGAGACGATCGGGACGCTCGCCGGCTGCGCGTCGATCACGCAGTGCGTGATGACCAGGCGCGTCAGCTGGAAGCCGTCGCCACCGTCCACCGGAGTCGCGAAGCCCGTCAGGGTGATCGCGTCGCCGTCGAAGGCGTCGGGGTTCGTGGCCGTCGCGAAGACCGTAGCCCAGTCCCCCACCCCGAACGACGACGTGTCGCCGGTCGATGCGAGTGTGACGGCATCCTGCCCGGCGAAGAGCGGCGCGGCGCCGACGTCGCGCGACATGGCCAGCTCGGCCGAGAGCGAGGCCGGGGGAAGCAGGACGATGCAGGCGACGACGGCGGATGCTGCGACCCCACCGGTCACGGCGACCAGCGTGCCGGCGCTCGGGCGGGCGGGACGGTGGGCGTGGTCGTGGGCGTGTGTCGCTTCGTCCTGCGGCGCGCGGGGTGCGGCCGGCTCATCGTGATCGTGTCCGTGATCGGCCTCCGCGCCGAGCGGGAGGGCGAAGCTGAGGATCGTGCCGATCAGTACGAGCACCGCCATGCCCACCGCGAACCACGCCGAATCGGGGTTGATGTAGAGCCCGAGCTGGCCCGTCAGCGCCAGGCTGATCGTGACGACCGACAGGCAGGCAGCGAGGCCGACCCCGAGCCAGCGGGTACCGAGGAAGCCGACGTCACGCAAGGAGGTTCACCCCCGCCCCGATGGCGAAGCCTGCGAGCACCACCACGACCACGAGACCGAAGAGGACGCGGGTCGTGAAGGTCGTCCTGAGCAGTGCGAGCATCTTCACGTCGACGAGCGGCCCGACGAGCAGGAAGGCCACGATCGAGCCCGGAGTGAACGTCGACGCGAACGACAGCGCGAAGAACGCGTCGACATTCGAGCAGATCGACACGATCATCGCGAGCGCGACCATCGCCACGATCGACAGCGCCGGGTTGGATCCGATGGCGAGCAGCGCCGATCGAGGGATCAGCACCTGCACGGCACCGGCCAGAGCCGATCCGATCACGAGCGCGGGCATGACCGAGCGCAGTTCGACGATGAACTGCGCGAGGCTGCGACGCCCGCGGCCGCCCTGCTCGTGTGTGACGAGTTCGCACGTCTCGCGGAAGCGGTCCGTGAGCAGCCCATCCGGATCGGGGTGCCGGCTGTACAGCCACCCGATCAGATTCGCGATGAGGTAGCCGCCCACGAGTCGGGCGATGAGGATGCCGTCCGAGAACCCGAAGGCCTGGTGGGTCGTGATGATGACGATGGGGTTGACGATCGGTGCCGCGATGAGGAACGTGAGCGTCTCGGGCACCGTGAACCCGCGCATCATGAGGCCGCGGGCGAACGGCACATTCCCGCACTCGCAGACGGGCACCACCATTCCGAGGAGGGAGAGCACCGCACGCCGGGCCCACGCGCGGCGCGGCATCCATCGTTCGATCATCCCCGGCGGGATCCACACCTGCACGGCGATCGACAGGACGACGCCGAGCGCGACGAAGGGCATGGACTCGATGAGGACGCTGATCGAGAGCGTCAGGCCGTCCTGCACGCGGGTGGGCAGCGAGGCGGAGTACAACGCCGGGGCCAGCGCATCGATCAGGAAAAGCCCCGCGACCACGGCAGCGCCCACGGCGAGCGCCACACCCACCCGCGAGCGCGGCGAGCGTGGGGGCGAGGCCGAGGCGACCGGACTAAGCCGGGTCACGCTCGACAGCCAGTGCCTGGGTGCAGGGGCCGCACAGCCCGAAGATGTCGACCACGTGCTCGGCGGCACTGAAGCCGTTCTGCGCCGCCGTGCGCTGAGCCCACTGCTCGACATCCGTCGCCTCGATCTCGACGGTGAGACCGCACGAGCGGCAGATCAGGTGGTGGTGGTGACCGGGGGTGACGCAGGCGCGGAAGAGGTTCTCGCCGTCGGGACTCTGCAGCGAATCGGCCGAGCCGTCGGCGGCGAGACCGGCCAGCGCACGGTAGACGGTCGCCAGGCCGATGCCGGTGTTGTCGTCGCGCAGCGACGCGTGCAGGTTCTGCGCGCTGACGAAGCCGCGGGCGTCGGCCAGCGCCTCGCGTACACGCTCGCGCTGCCACGTATTGCGCTGAACCATGGGAGAAGTCTACGAGGGCAGTCTCGGGATCACCCGAGAGCGACCGCGCTCCGGTCGGCACGGCCGCCGCTGTCGCGAAGCACGCGGCCCTGCCTGCCACCCACGACCCGGCAGACGATGTAGATGAGGAACGAGATCGTCGTGATGTAGGGGCTCACGGGGAGCGTTCCGGCGATCGCGAGCAGGATGCCGCCGACCGCGGAGACGAAACCGAAGAGGGCGGCCAGGAGAGGCACCGCGACGGGACCGGTGCTGATGCGCGTGGCGGCGGCGGCGGGCGTGACCAGCAGCGCGAGCACGAGGAGCGCGCCGATGATGTGCACGCTGACGGCCACCATGAGGCCGAGGAGCACCATGAACCCGAGCGACACGGCGCGCGTCGGCACGCCGCGTGCCGCCGCGGACTGCGGGTCGAGCGAGTCGAACCGCAGCGGGCGCCAGATGATCATGAGCCCCACCAGGCAGATCGCGCTGATCAGCATCAGGGCGCCGAGCTGCGAGTTCTGGACCGAGACGATCTGGCCGGTCAGCAGGCCGAAGCGGTTGGCCGAACGACCGCTGTAGAGCGACAGGCACAGAATGCCCAGGCCCAGACCGAACGGCATGAGCACGCCGATGATCGAGTTGCGGTCGCGCGAGCGCGCACCGAGCACCCCGATGAGGACCGCCGCGATCAGGGAACCGACGATCGATCCGGTGACGACGTCGATGCCGAACAGAAGGGCGGCCGCGGCCCCGGCGAAGGAGAGCTCGCTGATGCCGTGGACGGCGAACGCCATGTCGCGTTGGATCACGAACACCCCGATCAGCCCGCCGACGAGCCCGAGGATCGCGCCCGCGATGACGGAGTTCGACACCAGGGCGAGGATGTCGCCGTAGTCCGCCAGCCCTCCGAACATGGCGTCCCAGACATCCGACCAGTTCACGCGTGCCCGTCCTCGTCGTGGTGGTGGTGGGCCTCGTCGGCATCGGGGGCTCCGACGACCACCAGCCGGCCGCCTGCCCGCAGGACGAACACCGGTGCGCCGTACAGATCGCTCAACACCTTCGAATCCAGCACCTCGTCGGGCCTGCCCAGCGTGAAGCGGCCGTTCGCGATGTAGAGGATGCGGTCGACCGCGTTCATCACCGGGTTGATGTCGTGCGTGACGAGCAGCACCGCGGCCTCGGCATCCCGTCGATAATCGTCGATCAGTCGCACGACGTCGCGCTGATTCGCGAGGTCGAGACTCGTGAGCGGCTCGTCGCAGAGCAGCAGGCGCGGGTGGTCGGCGAGCGCCTGACCGACCCGCAGGCGTTGCTGCTCGCCGCCCGAGAGCAGGCCCACGGGACGCTGGGCGAAGCTGCGGGCGTCGACCGCGTCGATCAGCTCCTCGACCCGTGCGCGATCGGCACGGCGCGGGAGAGGAAATCCGAAGCGGTGTCCGCTGACGCCGAGCGCGATCAGGTCGCGCCCGCGCATCGATGTGTCCGGCGGCAGCGGACGTTGCTGCGGGACGTAGCCGATGCGGCGATCGCCCCGACCCGAGATGGCGTCGCCGTCGACGCGGATGCTGCCACCGCTGAGGGCTTCGAGACCCAGGATGGCGCGCAGCAGCGTGGTCTTGCCCGACCCGCTCGGCCCGAGCACCGCGATCAGCTCGCCGGGCTCGACCCGCAGGTCGAGCCCGGTCCAGAGCTCTCGGCCGGCGCGGCGCAGCGAGGCGCCCGCGATCTCGAGGATGGCGGGTGCGGTCATCCGTCGAGCGCGGAGGCGAGCAGCGCCACGTTGTCGGTCATCCACTGAATATACGTCGTGTCCTCGGGGAGGGTTTCGGTGAACTCGAGCACCGGGATGCCCTGTCCGTCGGCCTGTGCGATCACCTGCTGGGTCTCGGGTCCGCCGGTCTGCGCGTTCGCGAGCACCGCGACGAGGCCGCCGGCCTTGATGACGTTCAGCGACTCGAGCAGGACGGCGGGCGCGACATCCTGCCCCTCCTCCACCGCCTCGCTGAAAGCGCCGGGGGTGACGCTCGTCATGCCCGCCGCAGCGGCCAGGTACATCGGCACCGGCTCGGTCGCGAAGACCTCCGTGTCGCCGTGAGCGCTCTTCAGCGCCGCGACCTCGCCCTCGATGCCGTCGAGCCCGCTCTGGAAGGTCGCCACATTGGCGGTGATGTCAGCCGCCGCCTCGGGGACGAGGGTCGTCAGCTCGCTCGCGATGGCGTCTGCGACCGCCGAGATCGTGGTCGGGTCGTACCAGACGTGCTCGTTGAAGCCTTCGATATGACCGTGATCGTCATCGGCGCCTTCGGTGTGCGCGTGGTCTTCGCTGTCGCTCGGCCATGCCGGCGAGAGCTCCGCTGCCGTGATGAGCGGCGCTGTCGATCCGGAACCCTCGACGAGGGTGTCCATGAAGCTGTCGTAGCCGCCGCCGTTCTCGATCAGCAACTGCGCCCGCTGCACCGCGAGCTGGTCGCTGGCGGTGGCCTCGAACTCGTGCGGGTCCTGGCTGGCCGACGCGATGACCGAGGTCACGTCCACATGGTCGCCGCCGATCGCCTCTGCGATCTGGCCGTAGACGTCGGTCGAGGCGACGACGCGGATCTTGCCGTCGTCCGACGCGGCGCCGGAGCCCGCGGCGCCGCTCGCGCATCCCGCGAGCAGCAGAGCGGATGCTGCGGCCGTCGCCACGACCGGGATCAGACGTCGGAGGGAGCGCTGCGAATTGGTCATGCCTCCACACTATGGCTATTGATAATCGTTCTCAAGTCGAGGTGCGGGAGTGTGGGATGGGTCACGCGAGCGGTCGCGACACGCCGCGCGGCCGCGCGCCGCGCCCGCGGTAACGGCGTGTCGCGACCGTTCGACGCGCGGGGCGGCGGCCGACGCGGCGAGGAGCGACGAGGCGAGTCGGGGCGGGGTGGCCGCGGATAATGGGGAGGTGGAGCCCTGGGAGATACGCGAGTGGTACGCCGACTACCTCGACGCGTGCAATCGGCACGATCTGGAAGCGATCCGAAGCTTCGTCGCTCCGTCAGCCAAGCGCGCGCACCTACCCGGCGGGGCGGACGCGTGGGTCGAGGACATGGCCGACCTGTTCGACGCCTTCCCCGACTGGCGATGGCGCCGCATCCAGCTGATCGTCGAAGACGACCGTCTCGCCGTGCACCTCCGCGCCAGCGGCACGCACCTGGGCGCGTTCCGCGGCATCGCGGCGACCCGACGCCACGCGAATGTGGCCGAGTACGCAATGTATCGCGTGGTCGGCGGACGCTTCACGGAGCACTCCGGAACGGGGGACGCCGAACTGCTCGGTCAGCTCCGACCCCCGGCCTAGCGTCGAGCGGACGACCATGCGCCGCGCAGACAGCGGGTGCGCTCGTCCGACCCGTCCGCGCGCAGAAGCTGCGCCGAACGCACGCCGTGGCGCCGAACGCACGAGCTCGGTGCGCACGCCGGCTATGAGCTCGGCGGGAACCGTGCGCGCGCGTGAACGGGGCGCCGCGCGGCTCAGGAGCGGGCGGAGCGGGCGGCGGGGTCGGCGTCCAGCGCGCGCGGGCGCAGCGTGCCGCGCGCGAGACCGAGGGTCCACTCGGCGACATCGGCCGCGAAATGCCTGTGCACGGGATTCCTGTGTGCCGTACGGCTGTTCACATACGAGCCTCCGCCGTCGATGGCCAGGAAGATGCGGATGCTGGCGCCCGCGGCATCCACGTCGGCGAAGTCTCCCCCGCGGACACCCTCCTCGATCAGCGCGATCAGCCGCGCCTGATCGAGATCATCCTGTTGCTCGAGCATCGCCTCCAGAGGCGAACTGAACCGCGACAGGTGGCGTGCGTTTAGCCACAGTCGGGCGAGGGGCATCGAAGCGCCGGCGTCGAGGTAGTCGATGAAATGCCTGAGGCGCTGCATGGGCGTGCCGCCGGCAGGGAAGAACTGCTCGCGCTCGCGCTCCGCAGCCCGCGCGAATGCCTCGACCACCAGGTCTTCGACGGCGGGGAAGTAATGGGTGATCAGGCCCGGGCGCACACCCAGTCGATCGGCCACCGCTCGCAGGGTGATCCGTTCGAGCCCCTCATCGAGAGCGATCGAGGCCGCGGCCGACAAGATCTCCTCGCGCCGCTCCTCCGGCCGCTTGCGCGACCGCACCGGATTACTGCTTGACGCCATGCCCGTCATGTTATTGAATATGTGACCAATAGTCTATTGGTTGCCTGACCAATAGATCCTTTCGAGTCAGGATGACGATGACCACTGCTCGAGCTCCACATGACACCTCGCCGGAATCGGCCGCCCGACCCGAGACCCGTGGGATCGAACTCATCGGTGACACCGAGCGGCATGGCCGTGCGCGCGAGCTGTTCTTCATCTGGGCGGCGCCGAGCGTCAGCATCCTGAATCTGACCATCGGCGCCACGCTCATCCTGCTGGGCCTGGAGATCTGGCAGGCCGTCGCGGCGATCCTGGCGGCGTCGCTGCTGTGGGTGTTCCCCGGCGTCATCGCGGCGAGCGGACCAGCGTCGGGCACGTCGGGATCGGTCGTGACCCGAGCGATGTACGGCATCCTCGGCAACAAGCTCTTCGTCGCCGTCGTGGGCTGGTTCATCGGTGCGGTCTTCCTGTCGCTGACGTGGCTGGCGTCCTCGTTCATGGGCGCCGACCTGCTGCGCCGTGCGGGACTGGAGGACCCGGTCTGGGTTCCGATCGGCGTGACGCTCGTCGTGTCCGCGGTCACGATCATCGTCGCGATCTTCGGTCACGCGCTGATCCTTCGCCTGTACCCGATCATGGCGATCACCCTGTTCGTCATCTTCCTGCTGGTCGCCGCCTTCATCCTGCCGACCGTCGACTGGGGATACGCGGCGCCGGAGCGACTCAGCGGCACGGCGCTGTGGTCGGCGGTGTCCATCGGGTTCACGATTCTCGCGTCCACGCCGCTGTCATTCATCAACAGTCCCGACCTCGCCCGTTATCTCCCTCGTTCCACGAAGCCGTCGCACATCGCCGCGGCGACGGCGCTCGGAGGCGCCCTCCCCTTCATCGTGTTCACGATCGTCGGCGCGCTGCTGGCCACCGGGCTCAGCGCGGACGCCTTCGCGATGGGCCTCGACCGCGCCCTGTTCGACCTCCTCCCCCTGTGGCTCGGTCCGGTCCTGGTGATCGGAGTGGTCGTCAACACGATCGCGCTCAACGCGATGACCGCCTACAGCTCGAGCATGGCGCTGCAGGCGATCGGCTTTCGGCTCCGCCGCATCCCCGCCGCCATCATCGTCGGGGTCGTCGGCACCGCCCTCACGATCTACCTCGTCCTCTCATCGAGCCTCCTCGAGGCGGCAAACCTCATGCTGCAGTTCCTGGTGATCGTGTCCGCACCCGCCATGGCGATCTTCGTCGTCGACGTCCTGCTGCGGCGCTGCTCGTACGACGGCGAGCAGCTGTTCGACGACCACCCGGGCGGACGCTACTGGTACTCGGGAGGGTGGGGCCTCCCCGGCATCACCGCACTGGTCTGCGGTGGCATCGCGACCGCGGTCTGCCTGGCAACGGATGTCTGGACCGGGCCGATCGCGCAGGCGACCGGTTTCGTGGACCTGTCCGTCCCCGTCGGCATGATCGTCGCCGGGGGGCTCTACGCCGTCCTGCAGCGGACACCTCTCGGAAAGGACGGCCAGCCGTGACCGACCTCTATATCAACGGCCGCATCTTCACCGGCGACCCCGATCCCACAGCCGCGTGGGCTGCGGCTTTCGCGATCGACGACGACACGATCTCCTACGTCGGCGACGGTGATGGGGCGCCGAGCGCCGAGCGGGTCGTCGATCTCGCCGGCCGTCTCGTGCTGCCGGGCTTCACCGACGCCCACATGCACCTCCTCATGATGGGCGCTGCTCTCGGTCAGGTGCCGCTCACCGACGCGCGATCGATCGAAGACGTACAGGCGCGCCTGCGCGACGCGCGCGCGGCCGCGCCCGATGCCCCCGCGCTCTGGGGCAAGGGCTGGCTGTTCGACTCCATCCCCGAAGGCAAGCCCACCGCAGCGATGATCGACGACGCTGTCGCCGACATCCCCGTCTACCTCGACGCGAACGACTATCACTCGTGCTGGGTCAACAGCGCGGCCCTCGCCGAGCTCGGCATCACGCGCGAGACCGCCGATCCGATCGGAGGAAGGATCGTGCGGGATGCCGCGGGCGAGCCGACCGGTCTGCTGCTGGAAACGGCGGCCAGCCGGTACGCCTGGGCGCACCGTGACATCGCCACCACCGATGCGGACCGCGACGACGACGTGGAGCGCGCCTTCGCCGCCTACCTCGAGTCGGGAGTGACGGGCGTGGTCGACATGGCGTTCGACGAGTTCGGTCTGGCCGCGCTGCGACGAGCGTGGGAACGCCACGGGGGTGAGCTCCCCCTCCGCGTCGCGGCGCACTGGCTGATCACGAACACCGGCGACGACGCGGCCAACCTCGCGCAGGTCGACCGCGCCGTCGAACTGGCGGCATCCACGTCCACGCCCTGGCTGCGCGTGGTCGGCATCAAGCTCGTCCTGGACGGTGTCATCGATGCCTGCACCGCCGCGATGCGGCATCCGTATTCGGACGGTTCGAACGCCGATCCGATCTGGCCGCTCGAGCGGTTGCGGCCGGTCGTGACGGCGGCGGATGCGGCGGGGCTGCAGATCGCCCAGCATGCGATCGGCGACTACGCGAGCGAGATCGCGCTGGATGCGATCGAGCACGCCATCGCCCAGAACGGAGATCGACCCCGGCTGCACCGTATCGAGCACCTGGAGTACGCCGCTCCCGGCACGGCCGAGCGCATGGCGACACTGGGGGTGACGGCATCCATGCAGCCTGTGCATGCCGACCCCGCGATCTTCGCGAACTGGGCCGAGATGCTGGGCGACGATCGTGTCGACCGCGCTTTCGCCTGGCCCGAGTACGAAGACGCGGGCGCGCTCCTGGCGTTCTCGACCGACGCGCCGACCGCGCCGCACCACTCGCTGGCGAACATGTACGTCGCGGCGACGCGGGCCTCGGCGCTCGATCCAGCGGTAACGGCCGTGCACCCGGGCTATGCGCTTCCGCTCGAGCGGGCCATCGGTCACGCGACACGGGATGCCGCGGCATCCGTCGGAGAAGGCGACCGACGCGGACGCATCGCCGTCGGATTCGCCGCGGACATCGCGATCCTCGACATCGACCCCTTCACCGCCGGGCCCGGCGCACTGCTGCAGGCCCACGTGATGCAGACCATCGTGGGCGGACGCACGCGCTACACGAAATAGCGCGATCGTCTTCGGAACGTCGCCCGCCCGTCCCGCGCGGCGTGTCGTAGCGTCGGGGTGTGGGACGCAACGGGATCTACGTGGAAGCGCGGATCGCGGCCGACCTCGACGCGGTGTGGGACGCCAGCCAGACACCCGCCGAGCACGTGCGCTGGGACGTCAGGTTCACGCGGATCACCCCGATGGCCGTGACGGATGCCGGGGCGACGGCTTTCACGTACGAACGGCGTGTGCCGTTCCACGTCGTCCACGGCACGGGCGTCAGCGTGGGTGAGAGACGCGGTTCAGGCGGCGCCCGCACATCGGCGCTGCGGTTCCACACCGCCGACCGCCTCTCCCCGATCCGGGCGGGCCGCGGCTACTGGCGCTACGTGCCGACCGACGGAGGCACGCTGTTCCTCACCGGCTACGACTACGCGCCGGGGTGGGGCGTCCTGGACGTGGTGGTCCGGCCCGTGCTCGGCTGGGCGACGGCGTGGAGCTTCGACCGCCTGCGCATCTGGCTGGAGACCGGTGTGCCCCCGGAACGCTGGCCGCTCTGGAGCGCGCTGTGGTGGTGGCGTGCCGACCGGCCACGCGCGGGCCGCTGCCGGCGGGCGCCCGCGTCGGGGTCGCGGCGCGGCGATCAGCTGCAGGATGCCCCCGCAACGCTGGCCGCGCTCCCGGATCCGGGCATCCCCGCATGACCTCCATCTTCGAGCGCGCCCTCGGCGACGATTTCGCCCGCCTGCACCCCATGATGCGCCGTCGGTTCGGCGTCGGGCTGGACTCGGCCGAGGCCTGCACCGGCCGCGGCGTGATGACCACGATCCGCCGCGGACCGTGGTGGACCGTTCCGTTCCTGCAGATCGGCCGACTGCGCAGCATCCTGATCCCCGACATCGGCGTCGATGTGCCGTTCACGGTCGAGAACTACCCCTACCGCGACCCGCTGGGGCGCGAGACGGTCACCTTCGTCCGGGAGTACACCGTCGGCGCCCACCACCGACGTTTCGACGCGACGATGATCCTCGAGCAGGGTCGGATCGTCGACTATCTCGGCACCCACCAGCACCTCGCGGTCGACCTCGACCTGCAGGTCGACGACCGGGGCGGGCTCATCCTCACCTCTGACGCCCAGCGGTTCAACGAAGGTCCGGTCGCCTTCCGATTCCCCCTGCTCTTCAGCGGTCGCGCGCGGCTGCACGAATACTTCGACGACGCCGATCAGCGCTTCCACGTCGACCTCGAGGTGCGCAATCACCGTTTCGGCTTCCTGTTCGGCTACCGCGGCAGCTTCGAGTGCGAGTGGTCACCCGCGACGGATGCCCCGGCACGCCTGAAGCCGCGCCGGCACGAACGCCGCACCTGACTCCCGTGGCGGGCGGACCTCGGGTGCTCGGGCTGCCTGGGCTCAGCCATCGGTGAGGGAATCCGCGCACCTGCGCAGCAGGGTCACGAGTCTCTCGCGGTCGCCGGGTTGCAGATCGGCGGTCATGCGGTCTTCCACGTCGCGCACCGCCGCGCTCGCTGCGGCGAGCTGACGGCGTCCCGCATCGGTCAGCTCGGTCGGAAGGGCGCGGCCGGAGGTCGCCTGGTCGGATCGGGTGACGAGGCCGTCGCGCTGAAGCGTCCGGAGCAGGACGTTCATCGATTGTCGGGTGACGAATGCGCCACGGGCGAGGTCGGAATTCGACGACCCCGGACGCTGGGCGAGGAGTTCGAGGCAGGAGTAATGAGTGACCGTCATGCCCAGCGGGCGGAGCACGTCCTCCATGGCCGCGCGCAGCGCGCTCGAGGCCACCTTCAGCAGGTAGCCCGGGGATGTCACGAGCTCGATCCTGCGGTCGTCTTGACTCATGTCAGTATTCTGACATACGGTGGCTATGTCAGATAACTGACACAAAGAAGGAGCTCACCATGACTGTTTCCGGTCCCGACTTCGTCTCTCTGCAGGTGCGCGACATCGCGCGCTCGGCGGCGTTCTACGAGCAGTACCTCGGCCTCAGGCGCCAGCCCGGGCCGCCGCATGCCGTGGTTTTCGACACGAAGCCCGCTGCCTTCGCCGTGCGCTCGCCGCTCCCGGGCCTCGATCTCGACGCCGGCGCACTGGGCCGCGGGATCGGGGTGTGGATGCACGCCCCGGAGTCGCGGAAGATCCACGAGGCGCTGGTGGCCGACGGTGTGACGATCGCGTCCGAGCTGACCGAGGGTCCGTTCGGCTGGGCCTTCACCTTCGCCGATCCCGACGGCTACCTCATCACACTCCACGACCGCGCGTGAAGGGGCACAGGCCTCTCAATCGAGGAGAAGCGCCGGCTCCTCCAGGATGGAGGCGATGTCGGCGATGAACCGCGAGACGCCGTCGCCGTCCACCACGCGGTGATCGAACGACCCCGACACGGTCGTCACCCAGCGTGGCCGCACCTCGCCGTCCACGACCCACGGCTTCTGCCGGATCGTGCCGAGGGCGACGATGCCGACCTCGCCGGGGTTGATGATCGGGGTTCCGGCATCCATCCCGAACACGCCGATGTTCGTGATCGTGATCGTGCCGCCCTGCTGGTCGGCGGGCGTCGTCTTGCCCTCACGGGCCGTCAGCGTCAGCTTCTCGAGCGCCTGGGCGAGCCCGCGCATGTTCAGGTCCTGCGCGTCCTTGATGTTGGGGACCAGGAGGCCTCGAGGTGTCGCGGCCGCGATTCCGAGATTCACGTAGTGGCGCACGCGGATCTGCGCACCGCCGCCCTCGGCGTCGTCGATCCAGGCGGCATTCACCATCGGCGTCCGACGCGACGCCCAGATCACGGCGCGGGCCATGATCAGCAGTGGCGACACCTTGGTGTCGGCGAAATCGGGCGATGCCTTCAGGCGCTTCACGAGCTCCATCGTGCGGCTGGCGTCGACGTCGGTCCAGACCGACACATGCGGAGCCGTGTAGGCGCTGCTGGTCATCGCCGATGCGGTCGCCTTGCGGACGCCCCGCACCGGAATCGACTCCTCGCGCCCGGCGGCGTCGGCCGGCGGCGCCGCGACGGTCACGGGTTCGGGCGAGACCACCCGGGCCGCCTCGGGCTGCCGGCCGGCCACGGGGATGGTCTCCTCGCGCACCGCGTTCCACTCCGGTGTCTCGATGTTGCGGAACACGCTGGCCTGCGACGCGTGCTTGACCACGTCCTCCCGCGTGACCTCGCCCGCCGGTCCACTGGCGACGACATCGGCCAGATCGACGTCGAGATCGCGGGCAAGCTTGCGGATGGGCGGCTTCGCGATCACACCCACAGACGAGACGACCGGCCGTTCTGCAGGTCTGCGGCGTCGCGACTGGACGTGACCGGCGTTCCCGTATCCGACGAGCACCGAACCGCTGCCGTCGGACTCCGGCTCGGCCGCCTCGGGCACATCCGCGATCGCGCTCTCGCTCGCCCCCGAGATCGTGATGATCGCCGCTCCGACCTCGACGGTGTCGCCTTCGCCCGCCAGCAGCTCGCCGACGACGCCCTCGAACGGCGAGGGCAGCTCGACCAGCGATTTCGCGGTCTCGATCTCGACGACCACGTCGTTCACGGCGATGGTGTCACCGGGGGCGACCCGCCACGAGACGATCTCGGCTTCGGTCAGGCCCTCGCCCACATCGGGGAGGTGGAACGTCTGCGTGCTCATGCGGTTTCCCTTCGATACCGGCGAGACCCCGGCGCCGTGTCGAGACCCTCGCTCAGAGAGGGTCTTGATGCGCCGGAAGGGTATCGCGGTCATGGTGGGCGGGCGGGGCTGGGCGGGCGGGGACGGAGGTCGGGGGCGGGCGATCAGTACGCCAGAGCGCGGTCGACGGCCTCGAGGATGCGATCGGCGTCGGGCAGGTAGATCCCCTCGAGCTTGGCCGGCGGGAACGGGGTGTCGAAGCCCGATACCCTCAGCACCGGCGCCTCGAGGGAGTAGAACGCGCGCTCCATCACGGTCGCCGCGATCTCGCTGCCGAGCGAGACGAACCCCGGCGCCTCCTGCGCATAGATCATCCGGCCGGTGCGTCGCACCGAGTCCAGGATCGGCCCGTAGTCGACGGGCGAGAGCGACCGCAGGTCGATCACTTCGGCACTGGTCCCCTCCGACTCGGCGAGCGCGGCAGCCTGCAGCGCGGTCGCGACCATGGCGCCGTGCGCGACGATCGTGACGTCGGTACCCCGCCGGACGATGCGGCTCGCGTGCAGCGGGAGCGCGCGGGCCGAGGCATCCACCTCGCCCTTCTGCCAGTAACGGCTCTTCGGCTCGAGGAAGATCACCGGGTCGGGGGAGGTGATCGCATCCTGGATCATCCAGTAGGCGTCGTTCGGCGTCGAGGGCGACACGACCCGCAGTCCTGGCGTGTGCGTGAAGTACGTCTCGGGGCTCTCCTGGTGGTGCTCGACCGCCCCGATGTGCCCCCCGTACGGAATGCGGATCACGACGGGCATCTGCAGTGCGCCCTCGTGCCGATAAGTGAGCTTGGCCAGCTGGGCGGTGATCTGGTCGAAGGCGGGGAAGACGAAACCGTCGAACTGGATCTCGCAGACCGGACGGAAGCCGCCCATCGCCAGGCCGATCGCGGTGCCGACGATCGCGGACTCCGCCAGCGGCGTGTCGAGGACGCGCCGTTCGCCGAACTCCGCCTGCAGACCTTCGGTCACGCGGAACACCCCGCCGAGCCGGCCGATGTCCTCACCCATCATGAGCACGCGGTCGGACGCGGCCATGGCTCGTCGAAGGCCGGCGTTGAGCGCGCGGCTGAAGGGCATCGTTGTCACGGGTGACGCCACTTCATCGGGCGCGGCCTGCGTGACCTCGCCGCTGATCGCGTTGCTCATGCGCCCCCCTCGTACGATTCCTCATAGCCGGCGAGCCACGTGCGCTCGGACTCGACGAGCGGATGCTGCTCGCTGTAGACGTTGTCGAAGATCATGTTCACCGGGATCGTCTCGAGGCTCATCGTGCGCGCGCGCACGTCATCGGCGAGGGCCCGCGCCTCTCCGTCGACGTCGGCGAAGAAGGCGTCCGACGCCCCGCGGCCGCGGAGGAACGTGCGCATCCGCTCGATCGGATCGCGCCGCGCCCACGACAGCTCCTCGTCCGAGGTGCGGTATTTCGTGGGGTCGTCGCTCGTGGTGTGCGCGCCCATCCGGTACGTGAGTGCCTCGATCGCCCGGGGACCGCCCCCGGCGCGCGCCTCGTCGAGGGCGAGCTTCGTCACGGCGTAGCTGGCCAGAACGTCGTTGCCGTCGACCTGCACGCTTGGGATGCCGGCGCCTTCGCCGCGGCGGAACAGGGGGGTGCGCGACTGGGTGGCGACCGGCACCGAGATCGCCCACTGGTTGTTCTGCAGGAAGAAGACCTCGGGGGTCTGATAACTCGCCGCGAACACCATCGCCTCGTGGATGTCGCCCTCGCTGGAGGCGCCGTCGCCGTAGTAGACGATGACCGCTTCGTCGCGCTCGGGGTCGCCTGTCCCCGTCTTGCCGTCGAACACCATGCCCATCGCGAGTCCCGTCGCGTGCAGCGTGTGGGCGCCGAGCACGAGGGTGTAGATGTGCGTGTTGCCGTTCTTCGGATCGAACGGGTTCCACCCGCCGTGCGTGAGTCCACGCATGACGCGGATGATGTCGACCAGGTCGACGCCGCGGATCATGCAGACCACGTGCTCCCGGTAGGAGGGGAACAAGTGGTCCTGCGGTCGGGCGGCGCGGGCCGAGCCCACCTGCGCGGCCTCCTGCCCGAAGCTCGGCGGCCAGAGGGCGAGCTGGCCCTGGCGCTGCAGGTTGGTCGCCTCGCGGTCGAACGCGCGGATCATCGTCATGTCGCGATAGAAGCCCTCGAGCTCCGCATCGCCGAGTGCGTCGATCAGGGGCAGGTAGCGCTCGGCCGCGGCGGTCGGGGCCAGCGACCCGTCGGCGGCCAGCACCCGGACGAGTGCAGGATCTTCAGGCAGGCTCACGGTCCTAACGCTACCCCCGCGCCGAGTGCCCTTCTGGGAGGGTGCCCACAACGGATGCTGCGATCCGTAGGATCTTCTCGACAGCGTCCTCCTCTCCCACGGAGATGCGCACGCCCTCCCCCGCGAACGGACGCACCATCAGACCGCCCTCTTCGAAGGCCGTCGCCACGCGGACCGTGTCCTCGCCCGTCGCGAGCCACAGGAAGTTGCCCTGCGCGTCGGGGATGCGCCACCCGGCGTCTCGGAGACCGGCGACGAGGCGATCGCGCCGATTCGCGATGTGGGCCACTCGCTCGAGCAGCTCCACCTCGGCGTCGAGGCTTGCGAGAGCCGCCTCCTCCGCCTGAGCAGTGACGGACAGCGGGATGCTGGTGCTGCGGGCGGCGTCAAGGATGCGCGGGTGGCCGATCGCGTAACCGACGCGCAGGCCCGCGAGTCCGAAGGCCTTCGAGAACGTCCGCAGCGCGACGACGTTCGCATGACCGGCGAGGCCGAGCACGCGCATGCCGTCGACCGCGGCAGGGTCGGTGACGAACTCCGCATACGCCTCATCGAGGATGACGAGCACGTCATCGGGCACCGACCGCAGGAACGACTCGAACTCGTCGTGGGTCACGATCGGGCCCGTGGGATTGTTCGGACTGCACACGATGATCGCGCGCGTGCGGTCGGTGACGGCGGCGGCCATCGCCGGGAGGTCGTGGCGGGAGTCGGCGGTGAGCGGCACCTCGATGGGTGTGGCTCCGGCGATCAGCGCAAGGCCGGGGTAGGCCTCGAAGGACCGCCAGGCGTAGACGACTTCGTCGCCCGGCGACGCGGCCGCCAGGAGCAGCTGCGCGAGGATCGAGACGCTGCCGGCTGCGACGTGCACCTCGTCGGGAGCGACCCCGAAGCGGTCGGCCAGACGGTGGCGGAGGCGCGCGGCCGAGGCATCCGGGTAGCGATTCACTCCGATCACACTGTGCAGCGCGGCGACCACGCTGGGGAGCGGATCGAAAGGGTTCTCGTTACTCGACAGCTTGAAGGCGTCCGCACCGGCCTGCTTGCCCTGACGATAGGGCGCGAGCGCGGCGATCTCCGGACGGATGCGCACGGGAGCGGCACCGGGTGCCGGAGCGGTGGGAACCGCATCCGCGGGCACACTCGACGCCGCACTCTCGCTGGCGCCGTGCGGAGCACCTGCGTCGGTCGGGGAATCAGCAGCTGTGGTCACGGTCCGAGTCTAGAAGCGCCGATGCGCGGGCGGTGCTCTGGGAAGGGCGCGACCCGCGTGCCAGACTGGGCGCATTATGGGCTTCCTCATCCGCGTCGTCATCAACGCCTTCGCCATCTGGGTCGTCACCCTGATGCCCGCCCTGATGGTCACGATCATTCCGTTCGCCCCGGGCGAGACGCTGCAGATGATCCTGACCCTGCTCATCGTGGCCGCGGTCTTCGCGATCGTGAACACGATCATCGGCACCGTCATCAAGGTGCTCGCTTTTCCGCTGTACATCCTCACCCTCGGCCTGATCTCGCTGCTGATCAACGGCTTCCTGCTGTGGCTGACGGCATGGCTCACCCAATGGTGGACGTGGGGTCTCCGCGTCGAGGACTTCTGGTGGGGCGTGGTGGCCGCGCTCGTCATCTCGCTGATCAACTGGGTGCTCGGCCTGTTCCTGCGTCCGCAGCAGCGCGAGTCGCGCCGCCGCGACTGAGCCCGCCCGCGTCATCAGGGGAGTCCCCCCGGCTGTGGATGCGGGACGGCCTGGGGACGCTCCGCGGCGTACTGGACGGTCTCGACCGATGTGGCTGTGCCGAGTTCGGCGAACAGCGCACGAACGGGCGCCATGCGCGGGTCGGGCGAGACGTCCAGCATCTCCGCCGTCGCGGTGTAGCCGTCGATCCCGTGAGCGGCCAGTTTCACGTCGCGCCAGCCCGTCGCGGGGTCGGCGAGACGCTCGGCGACGAAGCTGCCCGGCGCTCCCACCGCCTCGGCATGGCCGCCACCTTCGAGACCGGCGACCGGGTCGTCGGTGTGGCGCAGGCTGACGCTGAGAGTGCCCGCGCCGACGTCGGCCTCGACGGGCGAACCGAACGAGACGAGGGTCTTCGTGTCGTATCCGCCTTCGAGCGCCACGTGGGCCGCGATCATCGCCCCCTGCGAATGCCCGAATTCGTGCACGGTGTCACCGGGTCGCGCGCCCGAGAGTCGCAGCGCCTCGACGGTCGCTTCGTATGACGACGAGCGCGCCCCACCGTACAGCTGGAGGTTCGAGGTCATGTCGAAGGCGTCGCGACCGCCGCGCGCGTCGACCGACCGCGTTCCGGCCACGTAGACGGCGAACTGCCGGGAGCCGTCGGGCATCGTGTACTTCTCCACGCGCACCCGCTCCTGGCCCGCACCACCGGGGATCCGCGCCGCGGCGCCGGCGAGCGATGTCGGGGCCGCTTCCGTCCGCGAGCGGTGCAGCACCGTGACGGCTGCGGTCGCGCCGGTCGGCCGCAGGAGCGCACCGGAGGGGACCGTTCCCTCCCCGGCCGCGCGGACGCCCTGCCAGAACCCCGCCGTGGCGAGCCCGGCCACCGGGCCGACGCCGGGGAGCCACCACGGCTGCGCGGCCGACGCCTGCTCCGCGAGACCCCTCGGCCACAGCATCCCCCGCCCGTTCAGCTGGGCGGAGGCGGCCTCCGCCGCTCCGGGGAACTCGCCGGCGATGAGGGCCGCGCGGGCGTCGAGGGCGACGACACCGTCGACGTCTCCGGCGGCCGCTGCCACCGCACGCTCGGCGCGCAGCTCGATGGTCTCGTACGTGGCGGCCGCGCTGCGCAGCTCGATGTCGAAGTCCGACGCGGCGTCGTCTGCCTGCTGCACCCGTCGCCGCAGCTGCTCGACCTCGTTCGCGAGGTCCCAGCCCTCGTTCCCGAGCGCGAACAGCTGCCCGCCGGCCGATCCGACGAGGACGCCGATCTGCCGCAGCTCGTCAGCCAAATCGGCGAAGCGGGCGGCCACCTCGCGCAGCGTCGTCGTGTCGACCGCGACGACGCCCCCGCCTCGGATGTCGATGCCCCCACCGTCCGTCGCACCCGCCGCACCTGTCATCGGCACCACCCGCCGTCCCGCAGGGAGGCGCGAAGCTGCGCCCACTCCACCCGCTCCGCGATGTCATTCACTCCGCCGACCAATGCCGCTCCCTCGGTGCGCCACACTGCGACCGCATCGTGGAAGCGCCGGGCCGCCGTGGTCTGCCAATCGGTCGCCGCCGCGAGGTGGGCCGAGGAGTGCGCGACCAGGCCCAGCCGGTGCGACGCCTCGGAGAGCTGCCGCCCCACCCGTCGCAGCGTGTCTGCGGTGAATGCGCCGCCGCCGCAGGAGTCGTCGATCGCCATGGTCCCAGCATCCGCTCGCGATCACCGGTCGATCGGCGGTGTCGACGCATCCGGGGAGGAAAGGGGCGAATCGGCTCCTGTGCAGGAGGGGATCGGGGCCAGAATGGGGGGATGACTGCCAGCGCCGACGAGCCCTTCCGGGTCGTCTTCGTCTGCACGGGCAACATCTGCCGGTCCCCGATGGCCGAGGTCGTCTTCCGATGGTTCGCGGATGCCGCGGGCCTCGGTGATCGCGTGGTCTCCACCAGTGCCGGCACCGGCGACTGGCACGTCGGCGAGCGCGCGGACCAGCGCACGATCCAGGCGCTCGAACGTCGAGGCTACGACGGCACCCACCACCGGGCGAAGCAGTTCACCCCCGCGGACTTCTCGCGCAGCGACCTCATCGTCGCCCTCGACCGGAGCCACGAGCGCATCCTGCACACGTGGGCACGCGACGAGTCCGACGTCGACAAAGTGGCCCTCCTGATGTCGTTCGACGCCCGCGCCTCGACCTTGGACGTGCCCGACCCGTACTATGCCGGCACCGGAATGTTCGACGAGGTGCTCGCTATGATCGAAAGCGCCAGCCGGTCGCTCTTCCGGCAGCTCGAACCTGCGATCCGCCCCGCGACCTGACCGCGGGCAGCGCGCCGCATCCCGACGGGAGCACCGTGCCTTCACTTCCCCCTCAGCCCCTCAGCCCGCTCGACGGCCGCTACCGGGCCGTCGTCGCCGAGCTCGCCGACCATCTCTCGGAGGCGGGTCTGAACCGTGCGAGGACCGAAGTGGAGGTGGAATGGCTGATCGTGCTGACCGACCGCTCGCTGTTCGGGACCGCACCGCTCTCCGACGCCGACAAGGAGCGCCTGCGCGCGCTCTACGTCGATTTCGGGCAGAGCGAGATCGACTGGCTCGCCGCGAAGGAGGCCGTCACCCGTCATGACGTCAAGGCCGTCGAGTACCTCGTTCGCGACCGCCTCTCGACGCTCGGGCTCGACGCCATCGCCGAGCTCACCCACTTCGCCGCGACC
The DNA here is from genome assembly GCF_042747925.1 of Microbacterium songi. Lineage (NCBI taxonomy): Bacteria > Bacillati > Actinomycetota > Actinomycetes > Micrococcales > Microbacteriaceae > Microbacterium > Microbacterium songi. The sequence continues at coordinate 371,988 of NZ_JBHZIE010000010.1, read as the reverse complement.
AGTGAAGACATCAACTCCGCGTCGTACGCGCTGACCGTCCAGCGGGCGGTGGTGGAGGTGTGGCTGCCCAAGCTGGTGAGCGTCATCGACACGATCCGCGCCCTGTCGATCCGGCACCGGGATGCGCCGATGCTGGCGCGCACCCACGGTCAGCCCGCGACCCCCACCACGATGGGCAAGGAGCTCGCCGTGTTCGCCTGGCGTCTCGAGCGCGTCGCGGCGCAGGTCGCGGCATCCGAGTACCTGGCGAAATTCTCCGGCGCGACCGGCACGTGGTCCGCGCACAGTGCGGCCGAGCCCGACGTCGACTGGATCGAGCTGTGCGGGGCGTTCATCGACAGCCTCGGCATCGGGTTCAACCCGCTCACGACGCAGATCGAATCGCACGACTGGCAGGTGGAGCTCTACGACCGGGTGCGTCATGCCGGCGGCATCCTGCACAATCTGGCGACGGATGTCTGGACCTACATCTCGCTCGGATACTTCGCGCAGATCCCCGTCGAGGGCGCCACCGGATCCTCGACGATGCCGCACAAGATCAATCCCATCCGCTTCGAGAACGCCGAAGCCAACCTCGAGATCGCGGGCGGACTGCTGGCGACCCTCGGGCAGACGCTGGTCACGAGCAGGTTGCAGCGCGACCTGACGGACTCGACCACCCAGCGCAACATCGGCGTCGCCCTGGGGCACTCGCTGCTCGCGCTCGACAACCTGCAGCGCGGTCTCGGCGAGATCTCACTGGCAGAAGACGTGCTCCTGGCCGACCTCGACGCCAACTGGGAAGTGCTCGCCGAGGCGATCCAGACCGTCGTCCGCGCGGAGATCACCGCCGGCCGCTCGAAGATCACCGACCCCTATGCGCTGCTGAAGGACCTCACCCGGGGTCGCCGTGTCGGAGCCGCCGATCTCGCCGAGTTCGTGCGCGGCCTCGACATCGGCGAGGCCGCCAAAGAGCGACTCCTCGCGCTGACGCCGGCGAGCTACGTCGGCCTCGCCTCGGAGCTGGTCGAGCGCCCGTAGCGGCCGGGGCGTCCTGTCGTCAGGCGAGCGTGTCGAGGATTCCGGTGAGCAGCTCGTACGACGTCATCGGGCTGATGATCGCGAAGCGCAGCACGGGCTCGCCATGGTGCGAACTCGGCACGACGAACGCGTGCTGCTCCTCGAGCAGACGGTCCGACCAGGCCTGGTAGTCGGCCGATTTCCACCCTTCGCGGCGGAACACCACGACCGAGAGCTGCGGATCGCGCACGAGCGACAGACCGTTGCGCGCGGTGATCTCGTCGGCGATGCGACGGGCGAGTCGGATGCTGTGGCCGATCGTCTCGCGATACTGCTGCGTCCCGTGGGTGGCGAGGGAGAACCACAGCGGCAGTCCGCGTGCGCGGCGCGTGAGCTGCACGGCCAGGTCGGAGGGGTTCCAGTCCGCTTTCTCGGTGAGGGTGTCGAGGTATTCGGCCTTCTGCGTGTGCGCGCCGAGGGCGAGGGCCGGCTTCCGGTAGAGCAGCGCGCACGCGTCGAACGGCGCGAAGAGCCACTTGTGCGGGTCGACGATGACCGAGTCGGCGTGCTCGACTCCCGCGAATGCGGGCCGCATCTCCTCGACGAGCATGGCGGCGATGCCGTAGGCGCCGTCGACGTGCAGCCAGATCTCCCGGCCGGGCGCCCCCTTGGTCGCGGAGGCGATCGACGCGATGTCGTCGACGATGCCGAAGTTCGTCGTGCCGCCCGTGGCGACCACGGCGAAGACCGCGTCGCCGTGCTCCGCGAGCACCGCCGCGACCGCGTCACCGCGCAGGCGCCCGTCGGCGCCGGGGGCGGCGGCGACGACGTCGACGTCCATGACGGCGGCGGCCGACGCGATGGACGAGTGCGCCTCGGCGCTGCAGACGATGACCCAGCGGGCGGGGTCGGGTCGTCCGGACTCACGATTGCGGCGTCGAGCCACATCGCGCGCCGTCACCAGCGCCGACAGGTTGCCGATCGTGCCGCCCTGCACGAACACGCCGCCGGCATCGGCCGGCAGGCCGAACTCCGCAGCGAGCCAGTGCAGCACCTCGTTCTCGGCGAACACCGCACCCGAACCCTCGACCCACGAGCCCCCGTAGATCGACGACGCCGACACGACGAGGTCGAATGCCAGCGCGGCCTTGCTCGGCGCCGAGGGGATGAACGACAGGTATCCGGGGTGGTCGGTCGAGAGGCAGGCGGGCGCCAGCACGTTCTCGAACATGGCGATCGCGCGCCGCGAGCCGATGCCCTCGGCGGTGATGGATCCCGAGGCGAGGCGCTGGAGGTCTCTCGGGGTCATCGGCTTGTCGAGCGGCACCCCCGCGTAGAGGGCACGACGGCGGGCGTATTCGAGCACCTCGTCGACGGTGGAGGTGGTCCCCTCCGAGATCGTGTGCATCCCCTCGGGGCGGATCGGTGCGGGCATCGTGTCTCCTGGCGATCGAGAGGCACGCTCATGCGCGCCATCGCACACGATACGTGGTGTCAGCCTCGAGGCTTGGTCTCACCGGAGGGCGAGGTATCCGGCGCATTGCGGTCACCGGTCTTGTCCAGCAGCACCGGGCGGTCGAGCCCCTTCGTGACCTGGGCGGGGTCGACGGCCAGCAGCATCAGCGCGAGACCGACCAGGACGACGATGAACGTCACACCGAACACGATTGCGCCGACCACCAGCGCCCGTTCGGACTGACCGGCTTCGCGCTGCTGGAAGAACCCCATCGAGATGAGCGTCACGACGCCCGCGAAAAGAGCCGCTCCGAAGGCGAAGGCGAGCAGCTGCACCGGCTTCATCAGGTCGCGACGGGTCGTGGGCTTGGGTGTCGGATCGGTCATGCGGTGCCTCCGGGCGCCTCGTCGGCGGGCTGCGCGGCCACGCGGTCCTGTGATGCTTCGGATGCCTCGTCGGGGCGGGTCCGGGGCGAGAGGCCCGCGATCGCGAGGTACACGGCGATGATCGCGGCATACCCCCCGAAGATGCCGACCCCGATCGTGATCCCGGTGAGGGTGAAGTACTGGTTCGCGTCGTCGATGTAGTACTGCAGCGCGTACTGGGCCGGGACGAACAGCAGCGCGACGCCGACGACGATCGTGATGATGCCGACCGTGAGGCCGTCGCGCGCGGCGTTCCGGGCCACCGCATCGCCTCGGGCGAAGGCGGCGCTGCGCTCGCGGACGCAGGAAACGGTCTCGACGAGACCCATCACGAGCGCCCAGGAGATCACGACCGAGAAGAAGAGGGTGGTGGAGCGGATGCCGACGATGCCCGCGATCATGCCGGCGACGATCGACAGCGCGCCCATCGTCCCCGACGGCCACCGCGCGCCTGCCGGATACACCAGCCATGCCGCCAGGAGGAAGACCAGACCGGTCGCGATCGCGAAGCCGCTGAAGACCGAGAGTCCCACCGCCGCGGAGTGATCGGGCGAGAACGTGATCATGATGGCCGCGATCGCCGCGAAGATCGCGCGGGCGATCTGCAGGTGCCGTACGTCGAAGGTGCGGGCGGGAGTGGCTGACATCACGATGGTTCCAGAGGAGAGACGGGGACACTCCAGTCTAAGTCGTCGCGCCGCAGTAGACTCCGGGCCGATGGATCGCGTGCTCAACATCTCCGCCTACCTGTTCACCCCGCTCACCGGGGAGGGCGAACTCCCGACCCTCCGCGACGAGCTGGCGGCGTCCACGCGAGCGCGGGCGCTGCGTGGCACGATTCTGCTCGCCGAGGAGGGGATCAACCTCTTCCTGGCCGGGCAGCCGGACGACGTCCGCGGCCTCGTCGACGAACTGCGTGGAGACGACCGCTTCGCCGACCTCGCCCCGAAGGAGAGCTGGTCGCGCACGCAGCCGTTCCGCCGGATGCTCGTGAAGGTCAAGCGCGAGATCATCCGCATGGATCACCCGGCCATCCGCCCGTCCGAGCGCAGAGCGCCGGCGGTCGACGCCGCGACCCTCCGTCGCTGGCTCGACCAGGGCCACGACGATGCCGGGCGGGAAGTGGTCATGCTCGACACCCGCAATGCCTTCGAAGTGGACTACGGCACGTTCGAGGGCTCTCTCGACTGGCGCCTCGAGAAGTTCACCGAGTTCCCGGATGCCGCGGCATCCCATCGCGCGGATCTCGCGGGGAAGACCGTCGTGAGTTTCTGCACGGGTGGGATCCGCTGCGAGAAGGCGGCCATCCACTTGCGCGAGGAAGGCCATCCGAACGTCCTGCAGCTCGATGGAGGCATCCTCACGTACTTCGAGCAGGTCGGCGGTGCGCACTTCACGGGCGACTGCTTCGTCTTCGACGAGCGCGAAGCGCTGACTCCGGGGCTCTCGCCGCGCTGAACCGGCTCGTTGCGAGTCGGAGCCGGCCCGACCTGGCGCACCGGTCCGGCATCGAGCAGGATCGGAGAAGCGTGCCGACGTCCCCGCCCGTAGCGTCGAGGTGAGGAACGCCATCCGGCACCGCACGAACGAAGGAGCACCCATGGCCACGACATCGGACGGGCTGTCGCAGGAGGAGCGCGATGCCGTCAAGAACCGCGCGAAGGAGCTGCGCGCGGAGGCGAAGGCGGGCAAGGACCGCGCGGCCGGCGAGGCACTGCTGCTGAAAGCGATCTCCGAGATGGAGGCCGACGAGCAGGTGCTGGCCGAGGGCCTGCACGAGATCGCCTCGAAGGAGGCGCCGCAGCTCATGCCCAAGACCTGGTACGGATTCCCGGCCTACGCGAACGCCGAGGGGAAGGTGGTGTTCTTCTTCCAGCCGGCGGCGAAATTCAAGACCCGCTACTCCACGCTGGGCTTCAGCGACCCCGCCCAGCTCGATGACGGCGATATCTGGCCGACGTCCTACGCCCTCGCGAAGCTCACGCCGGCGACGAAGAAGACGCTTACCGAGCTGATCCGACGGGCGGTCGGGTGAGACCGTTCTCGGGCGCATGATGGCCGAACGGGAGCCGCTCGGCGCCGCCGAGGGCCACCAGCACCGAGGGGAGCACGGCCGCAGCGGTGCGCCGGTAGCCGAGGGCTGAGGGATGGAAGCGGTCGAGGCTGAACATCTCGTCCGGGTTCGTGATGAAGAACGGACCCACGACGGCCGCCAGCTCGACGGCGTACGCGCCCAGGCCGAGGGTGGCGGCGCGCTGCGCGACAGCGAGCTGTCGGGAGGCCCTGCCGCCGAGGGCGCGCAGGGGCTGCGGCACCGGGCGGAGCGCGCCGAGGTTGGGACACGTGCCCACCACGACCGCGCTGCCGCGATCGTGCAGGGCGCGGACGGCGGCGGACAGGTGTCGCACCGAGGTGTCGACGGGTACGCGGTGGGTGACGTCGTTGCCGCCCACGACGATGACCGCGACATCCGCTCGGTAGTCCGCGGGCAGTGACGCGAGCTGGGCGGCCAGCATGGAGGACTCGGCGCCGACGACGGCCGCCGTCCGGAGCGTGACGGCGCGCCGGGTGCTGCGGCTGATGCCTTTCGCCAGACGCGCGCCGAATGTCTCGTTCGGAGTGGCGACCCCGAGACTCGCGGCGATCGAGTCGCCCAGGACGAGCAGTTCGATCGGATTGCCGCGCGCGGGCTTGTACGTGCGGTCGGCGTCGGGCACCTCGCCGTGCGGCTTGCCGATGCGCTGTCGGGCGAGAGCCGCCTGCCGCCGCAGCAGCATGGTCGACCCGACGCCCGCGCCCGCGAGGAGCGCGCCGAGCGCAGCGAGGGCGATGACGGCGGGGTGGCGGATGCTGCGGCTCATCGGCTCCGTTCAACCAGACATCGATGAACGACCGGTGTCGAGACCGTTGACGGACGGGAGACGCCGCCACCGCCGGACGGGATGCGGGGTGTCGTGTCCGTGATCGACGGCGCCCGGGCCGCCGGGCGACGGATGCCGCGGCATCCGTCGTTCAGAAGCGTCGGACGAGAGCCCGCTCGCGGTCCGTCGCGCGGAATCCGAGGCGCTCGTACAGCGTGTTCGCGCCCGTCGGGCTCGCGGTGTCCACGTCGAGGACGGCGCGCTCGAGACCCGCATCGGCGATCGCCCGCAGAGTGCGCGCGATCGCGCGGGGCGCGAGACCGCGGCCGCGGTGGTCGCGCACGACTCCGATGAGGTCGATATAGGAGTTCGTCGCGCCGAGGGACTCCCAGTCGTCTTCGTTGACCGACGCGAGCACGAAGGCGACGACCCGATCGCCGTCCAGGGCCAGGGTGCTGAGGTCGGGGCGCAGGAACGGACCCTCGACGAACTTCTGCCACCGCTCGGGCGACGAGGTGAGGCTCCCCCAGTGGTCGCGGAACGCGTCGTTGCGCGCCTGACGCGCGTCTTCGGCGCGATCGGCCGTGTAGGGCACGAAGCGGATGCCCTCCGTCCCGCTGATCTCGGGCACCGGGAGTGCCATGTCGCGCTCCATGGTGGTGAACCATCGCTCGGTCCGCAGCCCGAGCTGTTCGGCGAGAGCGACGAGCCCGTCGTCGCCCTCGTGGGCGTAGACCTCGATCACGGCGGGCAGGCTCGTGTCGGACTCGGCGAGCTGCTGCAGCGCCCTCGCGTACTGCCAGCCGATCACCGCGGTCCCGATGCCCCGCCGGCGCCACTCGGGGTGGACGGCGCCGTCGAGGTCGACCTGGATGCGCGTCTCGGTCGAGGAGTGCCGCATGGATGAGCCGACGGCGACGACCACGCCGTCTGCCGTCTCGGCGAGGATCGTGTCGCAGCCGTGGTCGATGTGCGGCAGGTCGAAGGTGTCGGCGACGTCTTCTCGGGGCGTCACCCAGGTCGGGTGGTCGACACGGTCGGCGGCGGCCACCACGGCATGGATCGCATCGATGTCGGCGGGGGCCGCGTTCCGCCATCGGGCGATCAGCGGGTGCTGCGGCTGCGCGGGCTCACCGGGCTGCCCGACGCGCTCGGCGAGGGGGCCGAGATCGGTCGCGGAATCACCATCGGTCGCGGGGGTGTCGCTGCTCACGCCCCCAGCCTAGGTCGGCCGCCCCCGTCGGCGCAGGTGGCACCGACGGCACGGATCGACGCGACTCAGCGGAAGTCGCGGTCGTGGAACTGGATGCCGTTCGCATCCTCATCGGACGCCGCGCCCGCGATGCGCCGTGCTTCGCGCTCGCGCAGCTCGACGCGACGGATCTTGCCCGAGATCGTCTTCGGGAGCTCTGGGACGAACTCGACCACGCGGATCCGCTGGTACCCCGAGAGCCGCGCGGTGGCGTGGGCGAAGATGTCGCGGGCGCTCGCTTCGAGCTCAGCCTCCCCCGCCGCCGTCAGGCAGATGTACGCCTTCGGCACGGCGAGGCGCACGGGGTCGGGGCTGGGCACCACGGCCGCCTCGATGACGAGCGGATGCTCGAGCAGGATGGACTCGAGTTCGAACGGCGAGATCTTGTAGTCCGACGCCTTGAACACGTCGTCGGCCCGTCCGACGTACGTCAGGTAGCCGTCGGCGTCGCGGGACGCGATGTCGCCGGTGTGGAAGAACCCGTCGCGGCACGCGATCGCCGTCGCCTCGGGCGCGTCGTGGTAGCCGGCCATCAGGCCGACGATCCGACCGGAGAGATCCAGCCCGATCTCCCCCTCGTCGGCGACCACGTCGCCGGTCGCGGGGTCCAGCAGCACGACCGGGTAGCCGGGCAGCGGGCGACCCATCGACCCGTCCTTCACCGGCTGTCCGGGAGAGTTGCCGACCGCGCAGGTCATCTCGGTCTGACCGAATCCGTCGCGGATCGTGGAACCCCAGGCATCCCGCACCCGACTGATGACCTCCGGGTTCAATGGTTCTCCCGCGCCGAGCAGCTCCCGTGGGAGGTGCGTCAGCTGCGTCAGGTCGGCCTGGATCAGCATGCGCCAGACCGTGGGCGGTGCGCAGAACGTGGTGACCTGGTGCGCCTGCATGACGTTCATGAGCTCGACCGCGTCGAAGCGCGCGTAGTTGAAGACGAACACCGTCGCCTGCGCGAGGAAGGGCGCGAAGAAGCTGCTCCACGCGTGCTTGCCCCAGCCGGGCGACGAGATGTTGAGGTGCACGTCGCCGGGCCGGACGCCGAGCCAGTACATCGTCGACAGGTGACCGATCGGATACGAGATGTGCGTGTGCTCGACGAGCTTCGGACGGGACGTCGTCCCCGATGTGAAGTAGAGCAGGCTGAGGTCCGAGGCGGGGGTGGGGGCATCGGGCTCGAAAGGAACGGATGCCCCGGCCGCGGCATCCGTGTTCACCCAGCCGGCGGGGGTATCGGTGCCCACGCCGATGCGGATCACCGATTCGTCGAGCAGAGAGGTGCGATCGGCGAGGGCGGTCGGGGCGATCACCGCGCGGGCCTGACCGTGCTCGACGCGATAGGCCAGGTCGTGCGCGGTCAGCAGGGTCGACGTGGGCACCGACACGGCGCCGATCTTCGTGAGGGCGAGCATGACCTCCCAGATCTCGATCGTGTTGCCGAGCATGACGATGACCCGATCGCCCCGGGTGATGCCGAGGCCGAGGAGCCAATTGGCCACCCGGTCGGACCGGAGCGACAGGTCGCCGTACGACCACGACTGCGCCGCGAGGTCGGCCGACACGATCGTCACGGCAGGTCGATGCGGGTGCTCGGCGGCGACGACGTCGAACCACTCGAGGGCGAAGTTGAACTCCTCGGGTTCGGGCCAGGCGAACCCCGCGACCGCACGGTCGTAATCGGTGGCGTGCGCGAACAGGAAGTCGCGCGCCTCTCGGATCGCGAGGGTGGCGGCGGTGGCCCGGCGCTCGGGAGAGGACATGGGCGGCTCCGTTGTCGGTGACGTGGTGCGTGGTGCGTGGTGCGTGGTGAAGCCTAAGTCTTGCGGGTCGCCGAGCAAGCGGGCGCGGCGAGACGAAAAGCTCCTGGACCTCGGCGAGTAGTCCATATGTTCTCATCTCGCAGAAACTGTCGGAACTCCTCCTCCCCAGATACCTCCCGCTGGTTCTGTCGTCGATCAGCCCACAGATAGTAACTATCTTCTAAACTATGTCGGTGGGGTGCGGTAGATTTGCTCCATGACCGCACCACTCGATGATCTCGCCGCAGCGCTGGACGCGCTGCGTTCGGTCGGCGGCGATCGCGCCCCGGGGGCGCTCACTCCTGCCGAGCTGATGGCGGTCAACGAGTCATTCGGCGTCGCCCGGCGACTCCTCGACGCGGCCTACGCGCCCATTGCCGCCGAGATCGCCCGACAGTCGCGCGCAGAGCTGGGCAGAGACTCCCTGGCGCGGCGCCAAGGGTTCCGCACCCCCGCCTCCCTGATCTCAGCGACCACCGGCGCGACCGTGGGGGATGCCATCCGCATCGTCGCCGTGGGCGAGGCCACGGCTGCACGGATGACGTTGAGCGGCGAGAAAGCACCCGCGCGACGGCGGCACGTGGCCGCGGCGCTCCAGACCGGCGTCCTCGGCGTCAATGCGGCGTCAGCCATCTGCGCCATGCTCGAGAGGGTCGAGATGCGGGCTGATCGCCTTGCCGTCGATCAGATGGAACGTGCGCTCGTGGAGCAGTGCCACGGCCTCGCCGCCGATCAGCTGCAGAAGCTCATCGCCCGCGCCGAGGCTCATCTCGATCCCGATGGGCTCGAGCCGCGTGACAAAGACCTGCGCGGCAAGCGCGGCCTCTCGATCGTCGAGGATCGCTGGGGCATGATCCGCGTCGAGGGCGTGCTCGACCCGGAGTCGGGTGCTCCGGTGAAGGCGGCGGTCGAGGGCCTGGTATCCGGCATGCTTCGTCGCCGTGATCTGGATGATGCGGCGGGCAGCGGCGGAGGGGCGACAGAGGCGATCGCCGATCAGCGCTCCGTGAAGCAGATGCGCGCCGACGCCCTCGTCGACCTGTGTCGCCACGCTCTCGGATGCGACCAGGTGCCCACGGCGCCGTCGACCACCGTGGTCGTGCGCATGTCGCTCGATGATCTGGACTCGGGCCACGGGGTGGCGACGATCGATGGCATCGGCCGGCCGGTGTCGATCGGAACGGCCCGCCGGATGGCGGGAGACGCGCAGGTGATCCCGTGCATCCTCGGCGGTGCGAGCGAGATCCTCGACTGGGGCCGGGCGAAGCGGCTTTTCACCCCCGCCCAGAAGCTCGCGTTGGCCGAGCGAGACGGCGGGTGCGCCTTCTGCGGGCTTCCGCCCGGCATGACGGCGGCCCACCACATCCGGTGGTGGCGCAGAGACTCCGGTCCGACCGATCTCGCCAACGGAATCCTTCTGTGCACGACATGTCACCATCGCATTCACGACGACGGATGGGAGATCCGCGTCGATGGGCCCGGAACGCGCATGAACGTGTGGTTCATCCCACCCCCGTGGATAGACGTGCACCGCACGCCGCGGCTGGGCGGGAGAGCCCGCTACGACCTCGCATCGTGAGCGCTACGGGCGACGTGAGCGCCGCGGGTGACGTGAGCGCCGCGGGTGACGTGAGCGCCGTGGGTGACGTGAGCGCCGTGGGCGACGTGAGCGCCGTGGGCGACGTGAGCGCCGTGGGCGACGTGAGTGTCATGAGCGCCACGGCCATGACGGGCGTCCGGGTCCGGGCGGGGTCGGAGTCGGGGGTGGCCGCGCGATACCCTCGCGGGACACACTCGCACGCGAAAGGACGGCCGACCATGCCGCTCGACCCGTTCTTCGCGGAACGCCTCCGCGTCCACCGCCGCTACCTCCTGTCGAAGGCGCTCACGCAGGTGCGCGCCCAGCTGAAGGGCCGCCTCACCCGCGTCACGGAACGAATGGCAGAGCTGAGAGGACGTTTCCCCGGTCTGGGCGGCGGCCGCCGCCTCCCGGCCGTCGCGTCTCCCGCCCCGTCCACATCTGCACCGGAGCCGGCCGCTCGCCCGGCCGCCGCGAAGAAGTCGCCCTCCGCCGTCGCTCGCGCGAAGAATCGTCGCAAGGCGCTCGCCTGGGACCGCGACGAGCTCAAGAACGTCGGCACGGCCGGACCCGACCTGCCGATCTCGGAACACACGATCCCCGTGAGTGGCTACCCCGACGTGCGGGTGCGCATCTATCGCCCGCCCGCCGACGACGCGGCGATACCGGCGATGCTCATGTTCTTCGGCGGCGCGTTCCGCATCGGGGGCATCGACTATCCGACGACGGATGCGGCCTACCGACGCCGCGCAATCGACGCCGGTGTCGCGATCGTCGCAGTCGACTACGCCCTCGCGCCCGAACACCGCTTCCCGACGCCGGTCGAACAGGGATACGCCGCCCTGACGTGGCTCCGCGAGAACGCCGGCCACCACGGCATCGATCCCGATCGCATCGGGATCGGCGGCACCTCCGCGGGTGGAGGGATCGCGGCGGCCGTCACCCTCGCCAACCGGGACAGGGCGAACGTGCCGCTACGCCTGCAAGTGCTCGAAGTCCCGGTCGTCGACCTCACCGGAGCGCACGTCGACCTGCGCGCGACGTGGGCACTCGGCATCCCGAGCTTCATCGCGATCCGCGAGATGCGCTCCGTCGCCCGCACGTATCTGCCCGATCCCGCCGACGCACGCGACCCCCTCGCCTCACCCCTGCGCGCGGCATCCCATGCGGGCCTCCCACCCGCCGTCATCCTCACCGCCGAATACGACCCGCTCCGCGGCGACGGCGCCGCCTATGGTGCGGCCCTGCGTCGGGCGGGCGTCGAGGCGAGTGTGGTCCGATATCTCGGCGTCACACACGACGTGTCGATCTTCACCGGCGTTCTCGCCGCGGCCCGGCGCTGGCACGCGGACGTCGTCGCTGCACTCCGACGACTGCACGACGTCGACGCCGATGCCGACGCCGAACCGACGCGAGAGATCCGTGTCTCGGCGGCCGTCATCACCGACCGCGAAGGGCGCCTCCTCGTCGTCCGCAAGCAGGGGACGACCGCCTTCATGCAGCCCGGGGGTAAGCCCGACCCGGGCGAGTCCCCGGCGGAGACGCTCGTGCGCGAGCTGGACGAGGAGATCGGCATCCGCCCCCGCCTCGACGACCTGCGTCCCCTCGGCACGTTCCGCGAGGACGCCGCGAACGAACCGGGGTTCGTCGTCGTCGCCGACGTGTTCGCCGTCGAGATCGGCGAGAGCGTGCCGGTGGCCGCCGCCGAGATCGCCGAGCTGCGCTGGGTCACCGGATCGGATGCCGAACAGCTCGAGATCGCGCCGCTCGCCCGCCGCCACTTCCTGCCCCGCTGAGGCGCTAAGCCGGAGCAGCGAAGGCGATGTCGACCTGGACCTCACTGGCGATGCGTTCCAGATCGTCGCGCAGCGCCTCGACGTCGACGGCGGCGGGAACATGTGCGGTGACGGATGCCTCGAACAGGCTGCCCCCCGACATCGAGGCATCGCGCACTTCGGTCGTCATCCGGTCGATGTTCACACGGTGGGTGCCGAGCACCGCCGTCACCTCGCCGATGATGCCCGGCCTGTCGTTGCCCAGAACCGTGAGCGCCACCACGCGATCGTCGACCCGCGCCGGCGGATCGTCCGAGCCCTCGTGGGTGGTGATGGCGAGACCATCCATCGCGCCGAGCGCGTCGAGCAGATCAGCCGCCTGCGCGTCGGGAACGGTGATCTGGACGACGCCGGCGAACACTCCCGCGATCTCCGCCAGCTGACTGCTCTCCCAGTTGCCGCTGTGCGTTCGCACGCGCTCCGCGACCGCGGCGACGAGACCGGAGCGGTCGGCTCCGACGAGGGTGAGGACGAATCTGGCCACGTCTCGCATGCTACCCGCTCGGTGTTCGCACCGAGCGGGTCGGCGCCCTATCCTGAACTCCGGATCACCGACGATCCACCAACGAAGGAGCCACCATGGCCGATGACTCGACGATCCTCCTCGTGCACGGGGCCTGGCACGGGTCGTGGTGCTGGGAACCGACCGCAGACATCCTCCGCGCTCGGGGATGGGATGTCCACACGGTAGACCTGCCCACGGTGCACGCCGACGACAAAGCCGACCTCGCGCTGGCCGACGACGCCGACGCCGTCGCCACCGCGATCGCGGGGATCGACGGCCCCGTCACGGTCGTCGCACACTCCTACGGCGGGGTGCCCACTACTCAGGCGGCGACCGATCCGCGCGTGCGCCACATCGTGTACATCGCGGCATTCGTGCTCGATGAGGGCGAATCGCTTCTTGCCTCGGTGGGCGGTGTCGCGCCGGACTGGTGGCACATCGACGGCGCGCTCGCCACCGCGGGCGACGACGCCCAGCCACCCCAGACGCTCTTCTACGGCGACGTCGACCCGGCGGCGGCCGACGCGTACACCGCGAAGCTGCGACCGCAGAGCCTTCGCGCATTCACCGACACGCTGACGACCGTCGCGTGGCGCGATCGACCGACGACGTACATCGTCACGGAACAGGACGTGATCTTCCCCGTCTTCGCCCAGGAGGCCTTGGCGGCACGCTCCGGATCGCAGGTGCACCGACTCGACACCAGCCATTCCCCGTTCCTCTCTCAGCCCGGGGCCGTCGCCGAGATCATCGAGGGCGCCGCGCGGAGCTGACCCCGCAGACGCGTCACATCTGGTCTGCGACGATCGCGCCCACCAGCATGGCCGCCGCCGCGGGAGCCCGCGACGGCACGCGGGGCAGCACCGACGCGTCGGCCACGCGCAGCCCCGCGATGCCGCGCACGCGACCCGCACCGTCGACCACCGCCAGGTCGTCGACGCCCATCGGCGCCGACCCGCACGTGTGGGCGGCGCTTCCCAGCCGCTCGCGGATCCACCCGTCGAGCAGGTCGTCGTCGCGCAGCGTCAGGTCGTCCAGGTCGACGAGACCCGCCACGAGCCCGGCGAACGGCGCGGATCGCAGCATCCCCGCCGCGGCACGCACACCCGTACGCAGCGCCGCGCGATCGCGGGCGTCCTCGAGGTAGCGGTAGTCGATCCGCGGCGCTGCGAGCAGACGGGCGGATGCCACGGCCACCGTGCCGCGCGTGCGGGGACGCTGCAACCCCACGATCACACCGAACGGGGAATCGCGCGTCTCCGCCCGCGCCTCGAGGTCGGGGGGCTGCGTGCACGCGAGGATCTCGAGGTCCTCGCCCGGTCCGCCGTCGGCGCTGAGCTGCAGCGCCACGGGGAACGCACCATACGCATCCTCCGGCCGCGCCGACGTCGCGGCGAACTCGGGCGTGGGCATCCACTCGACCCATACGGTGGGGTGATCGCTGAAAGCAGCGCCGACACCGGGCAGGTCGGCCACCGGGTGGACACCGGCGGCGCGCAGCTGATCGGCAGGGCCGATGCCCGAGGCGAGCAGCAGACGCGGGGTGCCGAAGCCTCCCGCGCACACGACGATCTCGTCGGCGGTGATCAGTTCGCGCTCCCCCTCGGCGTCGGCGATGTCGACGGCCACCGCACGGCCATCATCGACCTCGATGCGCAGGACCCGACAGTTGCTGCGCACGGTGAGCGACCCTCGCGGGGTGAGCTCGTCGGCGATGTTGCGGGGCACGCCGTCGGCGACCGTGGTGCGCAGGGCCAGCAGACCGCGGTCAAGGCCGGAGGCCTCAGCGGCGGCGGTGAAGGCGACAGCGATCGGGTGCGTCTGGGGGGCCAGCGGCACGCCCCACCGCGTCGTGATTTCATCGAGCTGAGCGGCGACCCTGCTCGGCTCCCAGGCGTCTCCCCCTGCCTCGTGCCAGTCGCGCAGATCGGACTCCCCCGGCGCGACGAAGTACCCCCCGTTGACCACCGACGAGCCTCCGACGACGCGACCGGGCATCGCCGTCCACCGACGGTCCGCGGTCAGCTGACCCGGTAACGCCCACGTCTGCGGATGGGCGACCGCGTCGTGTGCGTCGCCCACGGCACCGGCATCCGCGGGACGCCCCGCCTCGATCAGGACGACGTCGTAACGATCGGCGAGCCTCGACGCGACGACGCATCCGGCGCTGCCCGCCCCGATCACCACCGCCCGCTGCACCCTGCCAGCGTCGCACATCTGCCGCAGCGCTGCCGCCGCGGCGCCGGACCGGGCGAGTCCGTCGCCCGGTCAGTCGCCGGACGGGCGGGTGGACAGGACCGCCCAGCCGCGGGGGGGCAGGCGCACCATGCTGTCCGCGACCGTGGCTTCACCGGCCAGGACCCGCATCGCATCGGCCGCGGGAAGCTCGACCTGTCCGTCCGCCAGATTGAGCGCGGTGACCACCCCGTCGTCGGCCGTCGCCGTGCGCAGGACGATGGACGTGTTCGTCACGTCGATGACATCGGTGCGGGCGCTGTGCAGCCAGGCGTGCTGCCGTCGCAGCGAGAGGAGGTCGTGATGCACCGTCCGCAGCGCCCGGGCGGCCGGGCTCAAGGCATCGGCGGCGGGTGCAGCGTCGGCGAAAGCGGGACGCACGGCGTCATCGCCGCCGAAGCGCTCCTCCTTGACTCCGGTGAGGCCGTCCTCATCGCCCGCGTAGATCATCGGCGTGCCGGCCAGGGTGCACAGCAGTGCGACCGCGTGCGGCACGAAATCCGCGCCGATCGCCGAAGACAGCCGGGTCACATCGTGGTTGCCGAGGAACGTCGTCGGGACGAACACGTCGAGCATCGCGTTGTCACGTTCGATGGCGTGCGCCAACTCGAACAGGTTGCGGTCGGAGATCGCGTGCCAGATGCCTTGCCAGAGCTCGTACTGCGTCACGGAATCGACGGTCGCGGCGGTCACGAACGCGCCGAAGTCCCCGTGGATGACCTCACCCGTGAACCACGCGGACGGATGGCGCTCCCGCACCCGCGGCAGCACGCGCGCCCAGAATCGCGGATCGACGGCGTACGCGGCATCGAGTCGCCAGCCGTCCGCCCCGCGCTCGAGCCACCGGCTCATCACCTCGACCACCGCGTCCGCGACGTCGGGGTCGTCGTGGTCGAGCTCGAGCAGACCGCCGTGCCCCTCGAACGTCTCGGGCTCGCCGTCGGCGCCCCGGCGGATCCACCCCTGATGGGCGAAGGCGGGCGCGACATGGTTGAACACCCCGTCGAGCAGGATCCGGATGCCGCGCCGCCGGCATTCCGCGACCAGCCTGTCGAACGCCTCATCCCCACCCAGACGCGCATCGACCACATCGAAGTCGAGTGTGTCGTAGCCGTGCGTGGCGGAGGCGAAGATCGGTCCGAGCGCGAGCCCGGAGAGACCCAGCTCGACGAGGTGATCGAGCCACGGGACGATGCGGTCGAGGCCGTGGTCCCCGCCGTCTTCCGGATCGGGGTACGCGCCTGTGAAACCGAGCGGATACACATGCCACCAGATGACGTGCCGCACCCAGTCGCGGGGATCGTTCGTCGTCTCGCCCATGCATCCCCCCGTCTCTCCACAGACTACCGGCGCGCGTCGAGCGGCCGTCCGACGCCACCGCGACCCCGGCCGCGCAGTCGTAGGCTGGACGCACCGCACAAAGGAGAGCGCCGTGTCTTCCATCGCGAACGGGTCCCGCACCGAGACCGCCAGCCCGAGCTCCCCGCGCCCGTCCGACGACCCGCGCTTCACGGTCGTCGACGATGCGATCGCACAGCTCGCAACCGGCGCCCGCACGTGGTCCCGGCTCACGCTGGGTCAGCGCGCGCGTCTGTTCGAGCGGGTGCGGGCCGCGGTCGGCGCCGTGGCCGAGGAGTGGGCCGACACCGCGTCGCTCTCGAAGGACCTCGCGCCGGGGCATCCGCTCCGCGGCGAGGAGTGGCTCGCCGGCCCCTACGCGGTCCTGGTGTCGCTGGACGCGTACCTCGTGTCGCTGCGCGCGCTCGCGTCGGGTCGGAGCCCGCTCGAGGGAGTCCGGACGGATGCTGCGCCCGGCGGACGCATCCGCGCGCACACGTTCCCCTCCCGTGCCATCGACGGGCTCCTGCTCTCGGGCTACACCGGTGAAGTGTGGCTTCAGCCCGGCGTGACCGCCGAAGAGGCGGTGGGCTCGGCGGGGCTCGGGCAACGTCGACCGACCGCGAGCGGCGGAGTCGGGCTCGTCCTCGGCGCCGGCAACGTCACGTCGATCCCCGTGCTCGACGTCTTCTACGAGCTGCTCGCCCACAACCGCACGGTGATCCTGAAGGTCAACCCCACCCAGGACGCGCTGGTGCCGATCTACGAGCGGGCGCTCGCGCCGCTCATCGAGCCGGGCTTCCTGCGGATCGTCCGCGGCGCGGGAGACGTGGGCGCTCACCTGACGGGGCATCCCGGGATCGCGCACGTGCACATCACGGGCGCGGCGACCACATTCGACACGATCGTCTGGGGACCGGGCGAGACCGGTGAGCAGAACCGGCGCGACAACCGGCCCGCCCTCCACAAGCCGATCACCGCCGAGCTCGGGGGCGTCTCTCCGGTCATCATCGTGCCGGGCGCCTGGAGCGACGCCGATCTGCGCTTCCACGCCGAGCACGTCGCGACCATGCGTCTGCAGAACAGCGGGCATAACTGCATCGCCGGCCAGGTCGTCATCGTGAGCGCGGACTGGCCGCAGCGCGAGGCCTTCCTCATGGCGCTCGCCACGGCCTATGACGCCGCGCCGGCCAGGTCGGTCTGGTACCCGAAGGCCGACGAGAAGCTGCAGGCCGCGGCATCCGCGTATCCCTCCGCGATCTGGAACGCCGACCGCACTCGTGCACTCGTCGAGCTGGACGCCGACGCCGACGCGACGGCGCTCGAGACGACCGAATACTTCGCCCCGGTCCTCGGCGTGGTCTCTCTGCCGGGCAACGGCCAGGAGTTCCTCGACGCGGCGGTCGCGCACGCCAACCAGAAGCTCACCGGCACGCTCGGCGCCAATGTGCTCATCGACCCGACGACGCTCGCGGCGCTGGGTGACGGCTTCGAGCGCGCGATCGCCGATCTGCGCTACGGCGCGATCGCGATCAACACGTGGACGGCGTTCGCGTTCCTCACCCCCACCGTGACGTGGGGGGCGTTTCCCGGCGGCACCGCCGATGACGTGCAGAGCGGGATCGGCATCGTGCACAACGGCTATCTGCTCGACCGCGTCGAGCGATCGGTCGTGCGCGGACCCTTCCGGCCGTTCCCGCGTTCGGCCGGCGCCATCGGGCGCCCGGGCACGTTCAGCGTGCTTCCCAAGCCGCCGTGGTTCGTCACCTCGCGGACGGGTGCCGCGGTCAGCGAGGGCTTCACGCGCTTCAAGGTCGACGGCAACCTGCCGCGCCTGGCGGCGACGCTCGTGCAGGCGTTCCGGGCGTGAGTGGCAGATCTGCGGCGGCCCGCGTCGACGAGGCCGACTACATCGTGGTGGGCGCCGGCTCGGCCGGCGCCGCCCTCGCTGCGCGTCTGACCGAGGATCCGGATGTCACCGTGCTGCTGCTCGAGGCCGGTGCGCCCGACACGGCGCTCGAGCTGCACGTCCCCGCGGCGTTCTCGAAGCTCTTCCGCGGACCCTTCGACTGGAACTACGACACCGTTCCGCAGCCGGCACTCGAGGACCGCACGGTGTACTGGCCGCGCGGCAAGACCCTCGGGGGCTCGTCGTCCCTCAACGCGATGATGTGGGTGCGGGGGTTCGCCGCCGATTACGACGAGTGGGCGGATGCCGCGGGTCCCGCGTGGTCGTGGGAAGCCCTCGTGCCCTACTTCCGGCGGGTGGAGCGCACGGAGGACCCCGCCGACCCGACCCAGGGCGCCGCGGGCGCGCAGCCGATCGAACATCAGCGCGATCCGCGTCCGCAGACCGCGGCATTCCTCGACGCGGCGCGCGAGGCCGGCCACCGGGTCACGGCGGCCAACCTCCCGGCCGGCCAGGGGTTCTCCCGCACGATGGTGTCGCAGCATCGGGGGTCGCGCTCCTCGACCGCCGACGCCTACCTCCGCCCCGCGAAAGGCCGCCCGAACCTCCGCGTCGTCACCGGCGCGCTGGTGCGCCGTGTCACCTTCGAGGCCGGGCGGGACGATCCCGCCGTGCCGGGAGCCACCGGCGTCTATCTCGAGATCGACGGCATCACCCGTCATGCCCGCGCCCGCCGCGAGGTGATCCTCTGCGGAGGCGCCGTCAACACGCCGCAGCTGCTCCTGCTGAGCGGCATCGGTCCGGCGGAGCACCTCGGAGAGCGGGGCATCCGGATCGTCGCCCACTCCCCCGAGGTCGGCGAGGGTCTCCGCGACCACCTCGTCGCGGGGCTCGCACCGGCTGCGCGGGGCGGCACGCTGTACGCGGCCGAGAAGCCCGCCGAGCTCGCGAACTATCTGCTGCGGCGTCGCGGGATGCTGACCTCCAACGTCGCCGAGGCATACGGGTTCGTCCGCACCGCGGTCGCGGACCGGATCGGCATGGCGGCCGACCTCCCCGACATCGAGATCATCTTCGCGTCCGCGCCCTACGTCGGCGAGGGTCTCGTCCCGCTTCCCGCCGAGGGGTTGACCGTCGGCGCCATCCTCCTGCGCCCGCGCAGTCGCGGCACCATCAGGCTCGCCTCGACCGACCCGCGCGACAAACCCCTCATCGATCCCGGCTACCTGAGCGACGCCGACGGCATCGATGCCGAGACGCTGCGCGCGGGGCTCGCGGCGTGCGAGGAGCTCATCGACACCGACGCGATGCGCACCGTGACCACCGGAGGGTGGATACAGCCCGCCGGCGGCGAGCACATGACGCCCGTCGAGCGGGCCGAACTGGCCATGCGCCGTTACTCCCACACCCTGTACCACCCGGTCGGCACGGCCCGGATGGGAACGGATTCCTCGTCCGTCGTCGACCCCGCACTGCGCGTGCGTGGCGTCAGCGGACTGCGCGTCGCGGACGCGTCGGTCATGCCGAACCTCATCCGCGGCCACACCAACGCGCCGGCGATCGTGATCGGGGAGGTCGCCGCCGACCTGCTCCGTGGTCGTAGCTCGTCGAGGTGACCCGCGGCTGCTCAGGCCCCGGCGAACCGATCGGTCGCGGCGCGAAGGGCGGCGGCGATTCCCGGCTCCGAGGCCGAATGCCCGGCATCCGGCACCACCACGAGGTCGGCCTCGGGCCACGCCCGATGCAGGTCCCACGCGGTCATGATGGGCGTGCAGGCGTCGTACCGCCCCTGCACGATCACGGCCGGAATGTCGCGGATGATGCCGACGTTCGCGATCAGCTGCCCCTCGGTGAACCAGCCCTCGTGCATGAAGTAGTGGTTCTCGATGCGGGCGAACGCGGTGGCGGCGTCGGGATCCGTCATCGACGCCACGAGGTTCGGGTCGGGTCGCAGGGTCAGGGTCGAGGCCTCCCACGTCGTCCAGGCCATCGCGGCTGGACCATGCACCGCGGGGTCTGGGTCGATCAGCCGGCGGTGGTAGGCCTCGATGAGGTGGGACCGCTCGAGCACCGGGATCGGAGCGGTGAACTGCTCCCACAGATCGGGGAAGATCGACGATGCCCCACCCTCGTAGAACCACTCGAGCTCGTGCCGCCGGAGGGTGAAGATGCCCCGCAGCACGAGCTCCGACACCGCGCCGGGGTGCGTCTGGGCGTACGCGAGCGCGAGGGCGCTCCCCCACGAGCCGCCGAAGACCTGCCATCGGTCGATGCCGAGGTTGCGGCGCAGCAGTTCGATGTCGGCGACGAGATGCCACGTCGTGTTGAAGCGCAGGTCGGCGTCGGCAGCGCTCACGTGCGGGGTGCTCCGCCCGCATCCGCGCTGGTCGAGCATCACGATCCGGTAGCGCTCGGGGTCGAAGAAGCGGCGATGCCACGGGGACGAGCCCGATCCGGGCCCGCCGTGGAGGAAGACGACCGGCTTGCCTTGGGGGTTGCCGCTCTGCTCCCAGTACATCCGGTTGCCGTCGCCCACCAGCAGCTCGCCGGTCTCGTACGGCTCGATGGGCGGGTAGAGCGAATCGAGTCCCGACACCTGCATCACAGTCCGCTCGCCGGGACGCTGAAGGTGTCGCAGGCGTTCGGGCCGCCGTCGAAGCCCGTCGTGAACCAGCGCTGGCGCTGCTCGCTCGATCCGTGCGTCCAGCTCTCGGGGTTGACCGCTCCGCCCGATTCCTGCTGGATGTGGTCGTCGCCGACGGATGCCGCGGCATTGAGCGCGTCATCGATCTGCGGGGGCGTCGGCGTCTGCAGGAACGGCGTGCCGCTGTCGTCGACGATGTCGGGGGCGTACGCCACCCAGGCGCCGGCGAAGCAGTCGGCCTGCAGTTCGGTGCGCACCCCGTTGCTGTCGGGGCCGGTGCCGTTGTCGGGGTGGTCGTTCATGACGCCCGTGATCTGCTGTACGTGGTGGCCGTACTCGTGCGCCAGCACGTACAGCTGGGCGAGTGGGCCCGCCGTCGCATCGAACTGCGAACGCAGCAGGCCGAAGAAGGTCGGGTCGACGTACACCGTCTCCTCCGGCGGGCAGTAGAACGGTCCCGTCGCGTTGGAGGCGGTGCCGCACTGCGTCGAGGTCGACCCGTCGACGATGATCAGCTGCGGCGGCCGGTAGCCCTCGACGTTCGTCTCCCAGTACTCGTCGATGACGGTCGCGGCGAACACCAGACGACAGTCGTCGTTCGTGTTGGCCTGGGCGCCCGTCTCGCAGTTCGCGATCTCGCTGCCGCTGTCACCGCCCGCGGGCTGCGCGGCGCCGCCGCCGAGGAGACCGCTGAGGTCCTGCCCGGTGAACAGGCTGATGAGCAGCACCGCGATGGCGCCGACGCCCGCGATGCCGCCGCCCGCGATGGCGACACCGCGGCCCCGACGACGCGCAGTGGTGCGGCCGACCTTTGCGTTGTCGTTGAAGGTCATGTGGACACCGTACTGGGGATGCGCTCGGGCGGAGCGATGCACGCCCTGAGCGGGCCAGCGCCGCCGACGGCCCGGCAATAGGCTCGGGGCATGGAACCGCGTGCCACGACCGTGACCATCACCGGAGCCGGCGGACAGATCGGCTACGCCCTCATGTTCCGCATCGCCGCCGGGGGGATGCTGGGGGCCGACCGGCCCGTGCGTCTGCGGCTGCTCGAGATCGAGCAGGGCGTGCGCTCGGCCGAGGGCGCAGCCCTCGAACTGCAGGACGGCGCGTTCCCCCTGCTGCGCGATGTCGAGGTCACGACCGACCCTGCGACCGCGTTCGAGGCCTGCCACATCGGTCTGCTGGTGGGGGCTCGGCCACGCGGGCCGGGGATGGAGCGTGCCGATCTGCTCGCCGCCAACGCAGGGATCTTCGGACCCCAGGGCGCCGCGATCGGAGAGAACGCGGCCGCAGACGTGCGCATCGTCGTGGTGGGCAACCCTGCGAACACGAACGCGCTCATCGCCGCAGCATCCGCCCCTGACATCGCGCCGGATCGATTCACCGCGCTGACGCGCCTCGACCACAATCGCGCGCTCGGACAGCTGGCCTCCGCCCTCGAGGCGCCCGTCCGAGACCTCGCCGGCGTCACGATCTGGGGCAACCATTCAGCGTCGCAGTTTCCGGACGTCACCCACGCGACGGTCGCCGGGCGTCCGGTGGCGGATGCCCTCGCCGAGCGTTTCGGCTCCGCGGCGGCCGTCGCCGCCTGGCTCGACGGCACGTTCATCCCGAGGGTCGCCCGGCGCGGGGCGGAGATCATCGAGGTGCGCGGCTCGTCGTCGGTCGCATCGGCTGCGAACGCGGCGATCGAGCACGTGCACGACTGGATTCTCGGCACCGGGACCGGCTGGACGTCGGCCGCGCTGATCTCGCGCGGAGAGTACGGCGTGCCGGAGGGGCTGGTGTGCTCGTTCCCCGTGACGGCGGAGGACGGCGCCTACCGCATCGTCGAGGGCCTCGACGTCGACGCCCGGGCCCGCGCCCGCATCGACGCATCGGTCGCGGAACTGGCCGCCGAGCGCGACGCCGTTCGCGAGCTCGGGCTGCTCTGACATGCTCGACCCGCTGATCGTCGTCATCCTGGGGGTGATCGTCGTCGCTCTGACGAGCGCGATCGCCCCCCGGCTCGGGATCGCGGGTCCGCTCATGCTCGTGGCCATCGGCGCGATCGTGAGCCTGCTGCCGTTCATCCCCGAAGTGAAGCTCGATCCCGAGATCATCCTGGTCGGAGTCCTGCCTCCCCTGCTGTACTCGGCGGCGGTATCGCTGCCGGCCATCGAGTTCCGGCGCGACTTCCGCCCCATCGCCGGGCTCAGCGTGCTGCTCGTGCTGGTGAGCGCGGTCGTGCTGGGGGGCTTCTTCTACCTCGTGATCCCGACCCTCGGCCTGCCGCTGGCGATCGGCCTGGGCGCGATCCTCAGCCCCACCGACGCCGTGGCCACGTCCATCGCCAAACGTGTCGGCCTGTCCGGGCGCGTCATCACGATGCTCGAGGGCGAGAGCCTGCTGAACGACGCGACCTCCCTCGTCCTGCTGCGCACGGCCGTGGCCGCGTTCGTCGCCGGCTCGGTCTCGTGGGGCGAGGCCATCGGCTCCTTCGTCTGGGGCATCGTCATCGCGATCGTCATCGGGGCGGTCATCGGCGCCCTCAACCTGCGCGTGCGTCTCTGGGTGTCGCATTCGGCAGCCAACACCGCGCTGAGCTTCGCGGTGCCGTTCGTCGCCTATCTCCCCACCGAAGCCCTCGGCGGCTCCGGGCTCGTGGCCGCGGTGGTCGCGGGCATCGTCACGGGGCAGGGGGCGGCTCGGTTCTTCACGCCCGAGCAGCGCATGTCGGACGAGCTGAACTGGCGCACCGTCGAGCTGGTGCTCGAGGGCTCCGTGTTCCTGCTGATGGGGCTCGAGCTCGAAGACATCGTGACCCAGAACCAGCGAGATCATCAGGGCATCGGCCACGCGCTGTGGCTGGCGGCGGCGGCTCTCGGCATCATCCTGCTCGTTCGGGCCGCGTACGTCTCCGTCCTGATCCGGTTGCAGAGCCGTCGCGCCCGCGACAAGGAGCGGGAGAATCTCGAAGCGTTCAAGGAGCGGATCACACGGGCGGACGCGATGCCGGGAGCGCCGTCTTCTGCGCCCCGGCCGCCCCGGCCGGCCCCGCCGACCCGCGAGCTGTCGGAACGCGAGCGCGCCCGCATGGTGCGCCGCCGACGTCGGATGATGACCGGCGGTCGCCGGCGCCTGCTCCGGGAACCCGAGCGCCGCGAGCGCTGGCTGGCGCGCATGCGCACGCGGATCACCCGCTCGCTGGCGGACATCGACTACTACCAGGCGTCGCCGCTGGGCTGGCGGCACGGGACGATCATCGTCTGGGGCGGCATGCGCGGCGTCGTGACCCTTGCCGCCGCGCAGACGCTGCCCCGGGATACGCCCGAGCGCCCCCTGCTGGTGTTCGTCGCGTTCCTGGTCGCCGTCGGAAGCCTGATGATCCAGGGGTTCACGCTGCCGGGGGTGGCCAAACGCGTGGGACTCGTCGGCGCCGGCGAGACGGGCCTGTCGGACGAGGAGGAGGACGCCCTCGATGACGAGCTGCAGGAGGCCGCGGCATCCGCTCTCGCCAGCGCCCAGCTGACGCGGCGGGACGGCTCGGAGTTCCCCCCGGCGCTGATCGAGCGGGTGGCGGAACGGCTCACCCGTTCCGAGAACGACGAGACCTCGACGCTGGCCGCCGACATGTCGGAGCTGCGTCTCGCCATGCTCGGCGCGATGCGGGCCCGCCTGAACGACCTCTCGTCGGACGGCATCTACAGCACGGCCGCCCTCCGCCACGCTCTGGCCGAACTCGACGCCGACGAGATCAGCCTGCGACTACGGCTCGGCGGGGACGACTGACACCCGGCGTCCGGCGATCAGGGCAGAATGGAGTCACCCGGAACACGAAGGAGGTGCCCGTTGGCCGATGTCACCGACCTGACGAGCCCCACCCCCGTCGTGCACCCCGCCGCCGAGTGCCCGGAGTGCTTCACCGAATTGCAGCGTGACCGCGACTGGTGGCTGGCCAGACCGGCAGGATCACGCCTGGTCGGCCTGGTCGTCACACGCGATGACATGCCGTCCGTCACCCAGCAGCGCACCGAGCTGACGCGTTTCGGCGTCCCCATCGACGGGTTCCGGCATCCGGCGCCCGAGACGATGGAGAACTGGGAGACGCGACTGGCCCGTCTGTTCGGAACGCTCCGCGCGGGCGATGTGCTCGTCGTGGCGAACGTTCATGCCCTGGGTCGTGACATCGACGAGGAGACGCGGACGGTCGCCGAGCTTCGTCGCCGCGGCGTCATGATCAAGGTGCTCGGACACGGCGGCCGTCACCTCTACGACGCCGGCCGCTGAGCGATGGAGACCCCGTGAACACGACTGCATCCCCGCTCCTGCGCCTCGGCGTGATGGCGACCTCCCGGAAGGCCGACGAAAAGCGGCTGCCCATCCACCCCGCGCACTTCGAGGGCATCGACGAGGATCTGCGCGCGAACATCATGCTCGAGACCGGCTACGGGCTGCGCTTCGGCCTCACGGACGACGAGCTTGCGCCCTGGGTGGGCGCCGTCGCCTCGCGGGACGAGATCATCGCCGGGGCCGACGTCGTGGTGCTGCCGAAGCCGCTCGCCTCCGACCTCGCCGATCTGCGCGACGGGCAGGTGCTGTGGGGATGGCCGCACTGCGTGCAGGACCGCGCGATGACGCAGCACGCGATCGACAAGAACCTCACGCTGATCGCGTGGGAGGCGATGAACCACTGGAAGAGCGACGGCGGCTTCGGGCTGCACGTCTTCCACAAGAACAACGAGATCGCCGGGTACTGCTCGGTACTGCACGCCCTGCAGCTGTGCGGCTCGACCGGCGACTACGGACGGCGCCTGAATGCCGTGGTCATCGGGTTCGGCGCGACCGCCCGCGGTGCGGTGACGCTGCTGAACGCGCACGGCATCCACGACGTGCGCGTCCTGACCAACCGCGACACCGCCGCGGTCGGCTCGCCGATCCCCTCGATCGACATCATCCGGTTCGAGCACAATCCCGACGCCCCGTTCGACAGCACCGTGAACACGGCGGATGGCCCTGTGCCGCTGGCTCCGTTCCTCGCCGCCCACGACATCGTCGTGAACTGCACCCTGCAGGACCCGAATGCCCCCCTCACCTACCTGCGCACCGAAGACCTTTCGGCCTTCCGTCCGGGCAGCCTGATCGTCGACGTGTCGATCGACGAGGGTATGGGGTTCGAGTGGGCGCGACCGACCTCCTTCGCCGAGCCCATGATCACCGTGGGCGAGAACACGAATTACTACGCGGTCGATCACAGCCCGTCTGTGCTGTGGAACTCCGCGACATGGGAGATCAGCAGCGCTCTCACGCCGTTCCTGCGCACCGTGATGGAGGGGCCGACGGCGTGGGCCGAATCCGACACGATCCGCCGCGCGATCGAGATCGACAACGGGCATGTCCGCAACGAGGCGATCCTGCAGTTCCAGAACAGGGAGTCGGACTACCCGTACGCGAACCGCGCCTGACCCGGCTGCGGGGCTACTGAGCGACGTACGCGCGCAGATGCGTCGCCGTGAGGGTGTCGCCGCTCTCGACGAGGTCGGCGGGCGTCCCCTCGAAGACGATCCGACCGCCGTCGCGCCCTGCCCCCGGGCCGAGGTCGATGATCCAGTCGGCGTGCGCCATCACGGCTTGATGGTGCTCGATGACGATCACACTGTTGCCCGCCTCGACGAGCCGGTCGAGCATCCCCAGCAGATTGTCGACGTCGGCGAGGTGCAGGCCGGTCGTCGGCTCGTCGAGGACGTAGATCGCGCCCTTCTTGGCCATCGAGATGGCGAGCTTCAGCCGCTGACGCTCTCCCCCCGACAGCGTGTTCAGCGCCTGCCCGAGGGTGATGTAGCCGATGCCGACATCGATCATGCGCGCGAGGGTGGTCTGGGCCGGCCCCTTCGCACTGACGGAGGCGAAGAACTCGGATGCCTCGGCCACCGACATCGCGAGCACCTCGGCGATGTTCTTCCCGGCCAGTCGGTGCTCCAGCACCTCGTCGCTGAACCCGGTGGTGCCGCACATCTCGCACGGGGTCTCGACCGATGAGGCGAACCCCAGCTCGGTGATGATCACGCCGAGCCCCTTGCACGCCGGGCACGCGCCCTCGGAGTTCGCGCTGAACAGCGACGGCTTCACGCCGTTCGCCTTCGCGAACGACGCCCTGATCGCGTCGAGGAGCCCCGTGTAGGTCGCGGGACTGCTGCGTCTGGACCCCTTGATCGCTGATTGGTCGACGACCACCACCTCGTCGAAGGAGGGAACGTTGCCGTGGATGAGCGACGACTTGCCCGAGCCGGCGACCCCCGTGACGACCGTCAGCACCCCCAGCGGCACGTCGACGTCGACGCTCTGGAGGTTGTGCTGCGTGGCACCGCGGATCTCGAGCGCCCCGGTGGCTGTGCGCGTGGCGGGCTTGAGGCGGGCCCGATGGTCGAGGTGGCGGCCGGTCAGCGTGCCCGAGGCGCGCAGGCCCGCGACATCCCCCGTGTACTGGATCTCGCCTCCCGCTCTGCCCGCTCCCGGCCCGAGGTCGACGACATGATCGGCGATCTCGATCACCTCGGGCTTGTGCTCGACGACGAGCACGGTGTTGCCCTTGTCGCGCAGCTGCCGGAGAAGCTCGTTCATGCGCTGGATGTCGTGGGGATGCAGGCCCGCCGTGGGCTCGTCGAACACATAGGCGATGTCGGTCAGGCTCGATCCGAGGTGGCGGATCATCTTGGTGCGCTGCGCCTCCCCGCCCGAGAGGGTTCCGCTCGCCCGGTCCAGCGAGAGGTAGCCGAGGCCGATCTCGACGAACGAGTCGATGGTCTCCCTCAGCCCGGTCATGAGCGGAGCCACCGAGGGGTCGTCTATCGTGCGCAGCCACACCGCCAGATCGGAGATCTGCATGGCCGCGGCATCCGCGATGCTCACTCCCCCGATCTTCGACGAGCGTGCCGGAGCGCTCAGCCTGGTGCCCTCGCACTCGGGGCAGGCAGTGAACTTGACGGCGCGGTCGAGGAATGCGCGGACATGGGGCTGCAGCGCGTCACGGTCCTTCTTGAGGAAGCTCGCCGTGATCTTCGGGATCAGCCCCTCGTACGTCATGTTGATGTTCTGGATGCGAACCTTCGTCGGCTCCTTGTAGAGGAAGTCGGCGCGCTCCTGCGGGGTGTAGTCCTTGATCGGCTTCTGCGCGTCGAGGAACCCCGACTCGGTGAACGCGCGCACCATCCACCCGTCCACGTTGTACCCCGGAATCGTGAGCGCCCCGTCGGCGAGAGACTTGCTGCTGTCGAAGAGCTCGTCGAGGTCGACATCGCTCGCTTCGCCGAGTCCTTCGCAGCGCGGGCACATACCGCCCGTGATGCTGAACTCCCGCCGTTCCTTCGCCCCGCCGGCCTTGGTGATCGCGCCCGCGCCGCTCACCGACGGCACGTTGAAGGAGAACGCCTGCGACGAGCCGATATGCGGAGTGCCCAGGCGACTGAAGAGGATGCGCAGCATCGCGTGCACGTCGGTGGCCGTTCCGACGGTCGAGCGCGCGTTCGCACCCATGCGCTCCTGGTCGACCAGGATCGCCGGGCTGATGTTCTCGAGCGCATCGACGTCGGGCCGCTGCGGGGTGCCCATGAACTGCTGCACGAAGGAGGGATACGTCTCGTTGATCAGCCGCTGCGATTCGGCCGCGATCGTGCCGAAGACGAGCGAGGACTTGCCCGACCCGCTCACTCCCGTGAAGACGGTCAACCGGCGCTTGGGGATCTCGACGCTGACGTCCTTCAGGTTGTTCTCCCTCGCGCCGACGACGCGGATGACCTCGTGCGCGTCAGCGGTCGCGGGGACGGATGCTGCGGCCGGCGTCGCGGCGTCGGTAGCGGTCATGCGGGCCTCCCGAGTAGTCCACCCCAGTGTGCCCGAAGGCACCGACATCTGGGGGGCCCGCGGTCAGACGGAAGCGACCGGCACCAAGCGGCCGTCGTGCATCTCGAGCACCCGGTCGGCGCGGGCGAGCATGGCGGGGTCGTGCGTCGCGACGATGGTCGCGGTGCCGCGCTCGTGTGCGACGCGCGCGATCAGCTCCATGATCTGCGCGCCGGTCTCGGAGTCGAGCTGGCCGGTCGGCTCATCGGCCAGCAGCACGGCAGGGTCGGCGACGAGCGCCCGCGCGATGCCGACCCGCTGCTGCTGGCCGCCGGAGAGTTCGCCGGGGCGCTGGGCGGCGTGATCGGTCAGTCCCACCGCGTCGAGTGCGTCGGCGACCCGGCGAGCGCGCTCCCGCGGGTCCAGCCGCCGGATGCGCAGCGGGACCTCGACGTTCTCCGCGGCGGAGAGGATGGGGATCAGCCCGAACGCCTGGAACACGGAGGCGACCTCGGTACCGAGCAGGGACGCGACATCCGTGCGGGGATCCGACAGGTCGTGACCGCTCACCTCGATGCGTCCCGTCGTCGGGACGTCGAGCCCTCCCAGCATCGTCAGCAGTGTCGTCTTGCCCGATCCGGAACGCCCCCGCAGGGCGACGAGCTCGCCTGGCTGCACCTCGAGATCCACTTCGCGCACCGCCGTCACGTCCCCTGCCGGCGTGCGGAAGACCCGTGATACCCCCGTGGCCCGCAGCGCAGCACTCATCGACTTCCCTCCGGCGTCTGCGCAGGCCCGTCCCCGTGCCCGGGTTCCCGGTCGTCCCTCGAACGGTCCGCGCCCGCCCCGGGACGCACCTCGATGCGGTCGGACTCGAGCGACAGGCGCACGCGTTCGCGCAACGACAGCGCGCTGACGAAGTCCGCGGGCAGCTGCATCCGGCCGGAGCGATCGAGGACCGCGAATTCCTCTGCGACACGGATGCTGCGACCGGCGGCATCCGTCTGCGTGCTCCGGAACGTCTCGGTGGCCGTCCGCCCGTCGCGGATGCGCACTGTGCGATCGACGTGCTCGGTCACGGCGGCGTCGTGAGTGACGATCAGGGTGGTGACACCGCGCTGCCGGTTCGCCGCTTCGAGCGCGGCCAGCACCTCTGCGCTCGTCGCCTCATCAAGCTCTCCCGTGGGCTCATCGGCCAGAAGCACCCGGGGTTCATTGGCGAGCGCCACCGCGATCGCCACGCGCTGCTTCTGCCCGCCCGACAGCTGATCCGGTCGCCTGTCCGCGATGTGCGCGACATCGAGCTGGCCGAGGAGGTCGCCGGTGAGGGCGGCGCGGCGATGACGCGGCACGACCCCCGCCACCGCGTGCGCCATCGCGATGTTCTCCCGCGCGCTGAGGTAGGGCAGGAGATTGCGGCCCGACTGCTGCCACACGAAGCCGACGCTGCGGCGCCGGTAGTCGACCCGCTCCCGACCCTTCATGGTCACGAGGTCGTGGCCCGCGACCCTCGCGGTGCCGGCGGTCGGCACGTCCAGGCCGGCCAGGATGCCGAGCAGGGTCGACTTGCCCGACCCTGACGCGCCCACCAGCGCGACCAGTTCGCCGCGCCCGATCGTCAGCTCGAGCCCCTGCAGCGCCTGCACCTCCACACCCTGCGCGGTGAAGATGCGCACGAGTCCCTCGCACTCCACATCCGGATCGCTCTCGGTCGCGATGGTCATGCTGACATCCTCTCGGTCGACGTGCTGATCACGGCGAACCCTCCTCGTCGATCGAGCGCAGCGTGGTCGCTGCCGACACCCGCGATGCCGCGGCGGTCGCCAACGCGACCGCCACCACGGCCACGATCAGGAAGGCCCCGATCACGACCGGCGACAGCCAGCCGCCGATGTGGACCGCGGGCTGCTCCGCAGCGCCGATGAAGCGCGACAGATCGAGCGAGGGCAGCACGAGGTAGGGCATCGCCAGCCCGACCCCGACCCCGACGGGGAGCGCGAGGAGGAGGGCGGGTCCGACCTCCCAGGCGACGAGCGGCAGCTCGCGTCGACGCGGGTACCCGAGCGCACCCAGCAGCGCGAGCATCCGCCCACGCGCAGCTGCCCCCAGCACGAGGGTCATGCCGACCGCGAAGCCCAGCAGCAGGGCGACCGCGATGACGGATGCCACGAGCCCCGTCTCGACGGCGATCAGGGCGGGGTCGTCGCGGAGTCGGTCCCGCACATCGGTCGGCGTCGTGGTGGACGCCTCCGGCCCGGCGACGGCGCGGGCTGCCTCGGCGATTTCTTCTGCGGAGGCCGATGTCGCGACGTCCACCAGCACCACCGACGGGGCGAACCGGTCACGGACGAGGCGCTCGGCGTTCGCGCGGTCGACGAGCACCCATGACTCCGCGCCGCCGAACGGAGACACCGTCGGCGCCTCCGATACGACGTCGACGACCGTGCCGTCGATCTCCAGCGTCGACGACCCGATCCTGCTCGCGAGCGCTCGCGACGCCACGACCGGTACCGCGTCGCCCGCCCGATCGCGCAGCGTCGCGGGCAGTGCGATCGCGGTGGGCAGTCCCGCCTGCACCGCGGCGAGCTGCTCGACGTCCATGACGTAGACGACCAGCGGCACGCGCTGGCCGCCGACCTCGCCGTCCACCCGTTGATCGAAGTACACCGGCGCGGTCGCCTCCACGCCGTCGAGACCCGCGAGGCGCTCGAGCTGGTCCTGCGGCAGATAGGGCGCGGTGAGTCTGACGTCGGCGCCCACCTGCGCCTGCGCCGAGGTGTGGATGCCCGTGCGCACCGTCTCGGAGAAGGCCACGGCGAACAGCGCGATCGCGATCCCGACCACCACGGCCAGCACCGGCGCCGCGCGGACGGCGGGGTCGCGTCGGGCCCGCGCGGGCCCGAGCAGGCCGACGAGGCCGCTCCGCGACGGCGCGCCCCGCTCGATGACCGACAGCACGAGCGGCACGAGACGCAGCGCGAAGACGCAACCGGCAGCGGCCAGGGCGAGAGGCAGCATGGTCAGGACGGGATCGACGCCATCCGACGTCGCGCGGGTGGCCACGAGCCACACGACCACCGCCGCGCCGACGAGGACGGATGCCTCGGCCACCAGTCGTCGTCGGGCATCGGCGGTTGCGGGGACGCCGAGGTCGGACCGGGCGGTCTGCGCTGCGGCATGCACCGTGAGGACGGGCACGACGACCGCGGGGGTGAGCGCGACGAGCAACGGGATCACCACAGACGCGGCACCGCCCCAGCCGGGCGCCACCGCCGCCGCGAGGCATCCGATCGTCGCTCCGATGCCGCCGAGGATCAGCCCCTCGATGGCCAGGAGCACGGCCAGACGGGGCATCGAGCCGCCGCGCGCGCGGGCCAGCCGCACCGACCCCACGCGACGCGTGGAGAGCATGCGACCCGTGAGGGCGAGCGCCACGATCGCCACGGCGACCGGTCCTACCGCGACGAGGGAGACGACCGCGGTCATCGCGTCCGCCCGCCCGATGCCCGCGTCGATCGCGTTCGCCGACGAGCTGCGGAACGCCAGTCCGGTCGGCTGCTGTCGCTCGACGACGACCGCGAACGGCACCTGAGTACTTGCGAACCCGCGCAGCTGCGCGGCGACGGATGCGGCCGTGGCTCCCTGCTCGCGGTCGACCGCGAGCGGGAGCCAGGCGACGCTGGCCGCCGAGTCCGGCACCACGAGTGCGTCCGAGAGCCGACCGGGTGACGCGTACGCCGTGGCGTAGTACGTTGCGCTGCCGGAACCGTCGTACACGACATCGGGATTCAGCCCCGTCGGCACATGGTCCCATTCCCGGTCGTCCGGGTCGGCCGCTTCGAAGATCCCGCTGAGCGTGACCTTGAAGGCGATACCGCGGGGATAGCCCATCGTGCGGCTCTCGCCCACCGGCCACGCGAGATCGGCTGCGGCCACGCGGGACAGACCGATCGAGAAGGCGTCGACGACGCCGGACGCCGTCTCGTCGGGGGTGATCGATGGCGCGGTGGTGTCGGGGGCGACGCCCTCGACGAACCGGGTCCTGCGTGGCGAGTCGGGGTCGAATGTCAGCATCACGCGGTTCGCGGGGCGCGCTGCGCCCGCGGGCGGGACCGCCGCGATGTTGTCGAGTGCGACGACCAGGCGGGGCGGGTCGAGCACCCCCCGCAGGTCTTCGGGAAGAGCGGCGCGCGTCTGCGCGAGCTGCTCGAGCGGCGCCCCCCAGACGGGCGCCAGCTCGGACGGGAGGTCGAACGCGGCCTCGGGCGGCGCGGACGCGGCGCCTGACGGGACGGACTCGGCGCTTCCCGAGGCGGGTCCCGGTGTCGCGATACCCCGGGTGGAGGCGGTCAGGTCGCGTTCCGCAGGCGCGACATCGTCGATCGCCGCCCGCACGGTGCCGGTCCTCGCCTCCTGGAGGAGCAGAGGTCCGGCTGCGCCGGCGTAGGACACGAGGGCGACGAGGATCACGATGAACATCGAGATCGCCGGTGCGGTCGAGGCGGCGGCCAGCGCCAACGCGGCGCCCGACGTGGTGCGGGCGGACTGCCGGCGTAATCGACGCGACACCGTCATGATGCGGCCCCCGGCAGTCCCGCGATGAGCGCCGGCACCAGCAGCTCGGCGGCGACTGCCCCGGCGAGCGCACCGGCGATCAGCCCGTAGCCGATCGCGAGCCCGGCCTCGACGACGGACGTCCTGCGCTGAAGCGCGGGTGAGAAGCCGAACGACCTCAGGGGCACGAACTCCGCCCGCCGACGCCGCGACGCGGACGCCGCCACGACGCTGAACGCCAGGGCCGCGAGCACCGCGACCACGCCGACGCCGGCCGCGAGCAGCCCGATGGTGGGCGCGGTGACAGCCGCGGTGCCGACGGAGGCGGCCGTCTCGGGCCGGACGGGGTCGACAGCCACAGACCGAACGGATGCCGCGGCCAGGTCTGTGGCGGAGCTGTCGATCCACAGCTCGTTCGCCGTGAGTACCGAACCGCCCAGCTCGATCGCGCGCGACTCGAAGGCGGCGAGGTCCACGGCGATCCCGTCCTCCCCTCCCACCCCGGGGAGAGCGGGCACGATCGCATCGACCTCCACGGCGATGGGCGGAGTGATCGAGCCCACCCGGAGAGCCAGCTCGGCGCCGTCCTGCACCGCGAGTCGGTCGGCCAGCTGGGAGGTGAGCACGACGGGCAGGGCCTCCGGCAGCCCGGTCACGGTCGGGATTCGAAAGCTCTGCTGCCTGCGGTTCAGCGTGACCTCGTCCTCGGGGAGCGTCAGCTCGCCCTCGGCGTCGCGTGCAGCGAGGGTCATCCGGGCCTCGGGGACGTTGCCGGCGGCGGCGTCGTCGGGGAACACCGCCGACACCTCGAGTGCACTCAGGCGTGAACCCTCACCGACGTCCGCCGTCACCGTCTGCGCGGCGGCGCCCGTCGCCGCCCTGCCGGCGGTCGCGACGGCGCCGAGGTCGACGCGTCGGACGGCACCGTCGCCGTCCGTGACCCAGGCGACGACCGTCACGGTCGTACCCGGGACGGACCCTCGGGCCGCGACGTCCACCGCCAGCGATCCGCCTCGGAGCGGCGGCGTCGTGCCGACGATCAGCCCACCGACGTCGAAAGCGCCGCCCGTCGTCGACGAGGCCGCCAGCAACGCCGCGGGTGCCGCCACCAGCGCGACGTCGAGCGATCCGAGTGTGGCCCGACGTGTGAGCACGGCGAACGCGGAGTCGACGCCGGGGAGGCCTTCCACCGTGTCGGCGGCGACCCCGGCGTGCCGCTCGTCGATCGTGGTGGGGATGTCGAAGACGGCGCGCACGTCCGCACCCAGCAGGCGTGTCACCCCGCCCTGCTGCGCGTCCGCGACGCGTGCCGAAAGAACCGAGGCGAAGACACCCGACGACGCCAGCAGCGCGAGACTGAGGACGCCGGCCGTGAGCGGGCCCGCCTGTCGGGCGAGTCGACGCATCGCGAGCACGCCCGCGAGCCCGCGAGTGCGGCGCGCCGCCCGCTCGGCAAGTGTCGCAACGGGCAGCGCACCGACGGTGATGAGGAGGCTCGCGGCGAGAAGTGTGGCGGCGGGTGCCGATGCGGCGAGCGGATCGGGCCGTCCCGCGCTGATCAGGCCGCCGCTGGCCAACTGCGCGCTCGCCAGGAGCGAAACGGCCACCGCGGCGACGAGAGGCAGCAGCAGGGCGAGCGCACTGCGTCGACCCGCATCCGCTCTCGCAGACCGGGCGACCGCGACCCCCGGCGCAGCCGACGCCGTCGCGACCGCGACCGCAGCGAGGGCGATCGCGACGGCGATCCCCGGAACGGTCGCGGGCGTCGATTCCAGGACGCCTGTGGCTCCGGCCGCCACAGCCAGGCCGATCGCCGCGCCGGCGAGCGCTCCGACCACGCTGACGATCGAGGTCTCCGCGATCATCACGCCGACGAGGGCACCGGGCGACGCACCCCGCGCGAGCAGAACGCGTCTTTCGTCGTCGCGGCTGCGCGCGAGGGTGCGGGCGAGCACGCCGAGCACGATCGCCCCCACCAGGAGCAGAACGGCGAGGGGGACCGCGAGCATCGCCCGGGAGCCCGCCACCGCCGCGGAGGCGCGCGCCATCGTGCTGCCGAGCTCGCCCTCGATGCGCAGACTCTGCCGTCCCCCCGGGTCGAGGGCGGCCCGAGCACCCGCGAGCCGCTGTGCGCCGTCCTGGTAGGCGGACAGCAGCCCGGCCGTGATCGGCGATGCCGGGGTCACCATCCAGCGAACACGGGGAACCTGGCCGAGCGCCGCCACCCGCTCCTCCGCGGCGAGCACGGGACCGATCGCTTCGCCGGTTCGCCCGGAACCCACCGACGGCTCTCCGAACCAGGCGGGGTCCGCGGGGTCGAGGGGCTCCCAGATGCCCGAGATCTTCGCCGGCACGCCGTCGAGGACGATCTCTCCCCCGACCTCGTCGCCCGTGCGTTCGGCTGCACGGGCCGACACCGCGACCTCGTCCGCCGTCCCCGGCCACGCACCCTCCACCAGCCGCGAGAGCTCCGGGACGTGCGGATCGGCGAGCATCCGCCGCTCC
Organism: Microbacterium songi; assembly: GCF_042747925.1. Lineage (NCBI taxonomy): Bacteria > Bacillati > Actinomycetota > Actinomycetes > Micrococcales > Microbacteriaceae > Microbacterium > Microbacterium songi. Next base: position 336,274 of record NZ_JBHZIE010000010.1, on the reverse strand, counting down.
GCAGCGCCGTCCTCGGTGACACCCTCTCCCCAGACGCTTCGACGCACCGTCACGGATGCGGCCCCGAACGCCTCGGTGACGGCGACCGTCACCGCGGCATCCTGCGCATCCGGATCCGCCGCCAGCAGCGCGTCCAGCGCGACCCCCTGCGCCTGCGGGACGGCGGCGGCGACGATCGCCGCCGCCCCCTCGTCGAGCGCCGTCGTCGTGGCGGCATCCAGGCTCACGACCGCCGCAACGAGCACGCCGACCACGCCCGCGAACGCCGCGAGCTGAATCCGACGCGCGCGGGCGGCGCGGACGGCGAACGGCATGTGACTCCTCGGCAGACCACGCGTACGGGGCGAGGCTCGCTCAGGCTAACCCGCCGGCCGCGACGTTCGCTCGCACGGCGCTCCGTGCCCGACGTCGGGCGCGGTCAGACCTCGGCCGCGGCGCGCCAGCATCCCTCGACGTGGTCGTCGACCATGCCGGCGGACTGCATCAGCGCGTACATCGTCGTGGGCCCGACGAACCGGAAGCCGCGCTTGCGGAGCGTCTTGCTCATCGCCGTCGACTCCGCGGTGGTCGCAGGCACATCCGCGAACGACGAAGGACGCGGGCCCGGGGCATCCGGAGCGAACGACCAGAGCAGCGCGTCGAGGGCGCCGTCGGGCATCTCGGCGACGAGACGGGCGTTCGAGATCGCCGCCGTGATCTTCGCGCGGTTGCGGACGATACCCGCGTCGCCCATCAGCCGCTCGACGTCGTCGTCGCCGAACATCGCGACCGTGTCGGGGTCGAAGCCGGCGAACACCTCGCGGAACCGAGGGCGCTTGCGCAGGATCGTGATCCACGACAGCCCTGCTTGGAAGCCCTCCAGGCTCATCTTCTCGAAGAGGGCGCTGTCGCCGTGCAGCGCGTGGCCCCACTCCTCGTCGTGGTAGCGCCGATACTCGGGGTCGTCGCCGACCCATGCGCAGCGCGGGATGCCGTCGTCGCCGAGTCGGATGTCACGGCTCACGGTCATCCGCTCACCCTAGCCTCGGCGTTCCCGCGTGCAGAGCGCGTTACTTCTTCTTCAGCGACTTCTCCGAGACGGGGGCTTCGCCGGAGGCGACCAGCGCGGCGTAGTACGCGCGCGCCTCGTCCTGACGGGCCTGCTCGGCACCCGACGCGATGGCCGCGCGCAAATGCTCCGGCTCGTACCCGAACGCGTCCACGAGGTCCTGCGCGTGCGGGCGCAGCCGCAAGCAGAGGCGATCGATGTAGCTCGACACGGCGGCCGCGCGCTGCGCCGACATCCGTCCGTTGATGAGGTACCAGGCGAGGTGCTTCTCGATCAAGCCCAGACCAAAGAGGTCCCGGAGCCAGGTGAGGACATGCTTCGTCCCCGCGTCGGTGACTTTGGCGACGGCATCCGTGAAGGCTTCCCACTGCAGCAGTTCGCCATGGGCGCGCGCGGCCTCGATCAGCTCGGACTGGTTGGCATTGAAGAGCGCAGCCGCTTCGGCCGGCGACAGCTTGGCCGCCGGACGCAGACGCCCCGCGATGTCGGCCACCATCTGCTGCACCCGGCCGGCGAGCAGCTCGTGCTGCTGGTCGCCGCGCAGACCGCGTTCGACCGAGCGCGCCGTCGAACCGAAGTCCGACACGGACTGCCCGAACTGCCGGAGGCCGGCACCGTGGAAGAGCTTGCCCGCGGTCTGGCCGACGGCGAGCTTGGCGATGGTCGCGGCGTCCGCACCCCGGAACTGCTTGGCGTAATCGCTCAGCAGTCGCTTGCCGACGAGCTGCAGCAGGACGTTGTTGTCCCCCTCGAAGGTGACGAAGACGTCGAGGTCGCTGCGCAGTCCGACGAGGCGGTTCTCGGCGAGGAAGCCCGAGCCGCCGCAGGCCTCGCGGGCCTCCTGGAGGGTGTCGAGCGCGTGCCAGGTCGAGAGCGGCTTGAGCGCGGCAGCGAGGGTCTCGAGGTCTTCACGGTCGTGGTCGGTGTCGGCCGTGCCACTGAAGACCGCGTCGAACTTCTGGAGGAACTCGTCGTGCGCGAAGATGGTGGCGTACGTGGTGGCCAGGCGGCTCAGCAGCCGGCGCTGGTGCTTGCCGTAGTCCAGCAGCACGACCTCGTCCGTGCCCGCACCCGAGTCGAACTGCCGTCGCTGGTTGCCGTAGGTGATCGCGATGTCGAGACCCAGGGCCGAGGCCCAGGCTGCCGATCCGTCGAGCGACACGCGGCCCTGCACAAGCGTTCCGAGCATCGTGAAGAAGCGACGGCCAGGGCTCGAGATCTCGCTCGAGTACGTGCCGTCGGGGGCGACGTCTCCGTACTTGTTCAGCAGGTTCGTGCGGGGGATGCGCACGTGGTCGAAGTGCAGGCGGCCGTTGTCGATGCCGTTCAGACCGCCCTTGAGGCCATCGTCCTCGCCGCCGACTCCGGGCAGGAAATCGCCGTTCTCGTCGCGGAGCGGCACGTAGAAGCAGTGCACGCCGTGGTTCACGCCGTTCGTGATGAGCTGCGCGAACACCGTGGCCGCGATGCCGTGGAGCGCGGCGTTGCCGAGGTAGTCCTTCCACGCCGCGCGGAACGGGGTGTGGATCACGAACTCCTCGGTCTCGGGGTCGTAGGTCGCCGTGGTGCCGGCGGCCGCGACATCCGAGCCGTGTCCCGTCTCGGTCATCGCGAACGCACCGGGGATCTCGAGGCTCATGATGCCGGGCAGCCACTTGTCGTGGTGCTCCTTCGTTCCGAGCTGCAGGACGGCCGAGCCGAACAGCCCCCACTGCACGCCCGCCTTGATCTGCAGGCTCGGGTCAGCGGCGACGAGCTCGGTGAAGCCGGCGATGTTCGCGCCGTTGTTGCCTGCTCCGCCGTACTCCTTCGGGAACGCGCGGTGCACGCCGCCCTGCTCGACGAGCAGGTGCATCTGGCTGAGCACCCGCTCCCGGTGCTCGGACATGCTCTGGCCGTCGACGCGCCAGAAGGCGGGGTCCTTGATCATCTCCCGCGCTTCGCGTCGCGTGTCGGCCCAGGTGCCGAGCAGACGGTCCGTCACGTCCGCGACGTCGATGCGGGGGTCGGATGCCTCGGCGGCGGTATGCGGGGCGCGCGCGGCGCCACCGGCGGGGGTGCGCCGGTTGATGGCGGGCTTGAGGGAGCGAACGACGGCGTCGGCCATTGTCGGGACCTTTCGTCAGAGAAAGAAGAAGACACCATCAACGGTAGGAGTCCGACAACGAACGCTGAAACCGGTTGGGCGATACCTCCAAGAGGGTCGGACCGCCTCCGACGGGTAGGTTGTGCACACCCCACATGTGGTCGGTCGGAGGGCATGCGATGCAACGGGTCAGCCCGACCCGACTCCTCAAGAATCCCTCGGAGCCTCGATCACCCCCGCGTCATCCCGCGGGTAGACCCTGGATCAGGCGCCGTCCTTGACGAGTTCGGCCGCGTGACCGGCCAACCAGGTCACCGCCGTGGCCGCGACATCGGCGACGGAGGGCGTGACATCGACGGCGACGCCCGCCTCATCCGCTCCGAGGTTCTCGAGGGTGTCGAGTTGGGACCGCAGCAGCGCCGGCGGCATGAAGTGGCCTGTGCGGGCAGCCGCCCGCTGCGCCAGCAACTCGGGGGCACCGGTCAGGTGGACGAACACCGTGCCGGGCGCCCCCGCTCTGAGGCGATCCCGGTAGCGGCGGCGCAGCGCCGAGCAGGCCACCACGATTCCCCCGGCCTCCGCGCCGTCGGCGAGGACGTGCGCCACGTCGTCGAGCCACGGCCACCGGTCCACGTCCTCCAGCGCCTCACCGCGCGCCATCTTCGCGACGTTCGCCGCGGGATGCAGGGCATCGGCATCGACGAACGGAAAGGCGCCCGCCGCCGCGATCGCCTTGGCGACCGATGTCTTCCCCGCTGCGGAGACGCCCATCACCACGATGGGAACCGCCTTCGTACCCGGCGGGCCCGGCGGCGGCGGCGTCGGGCCCGGCGGCGGCGGAGGAGGCATCCCCCCATCCTGCCGTGCCTCGACCTCGCGTCTGCAACCGGCTCATCGCCGGAGACCCGACGGAAGGCCTGTCGCGCCCCGACGGTCGCCGGCCGCGTCAGGCGGAGGCGATCACCGAGAGGACGGCCTCACCGTAGGCCTCGCGCTTCTTCTCGCCGATGCCGCTGATGCCCGCGAGCTGCGCCGCCGTGGACGGCCGCACCTCGGCCAGCGCCCGCAGCGTCGCATCGCCGAACACGATGTAGGCGGGAACGCCCTGCGCCTTCGCCGTCTCGGAGCGCCACGCGCGCAGCGCGTCGAAGACCGAGCGATCACCCGCATCGAGGGTTGCGGATGCCTCGGACCTGCGGGCGCGCGACCCCGACGACGACCCGCCGCGGCCGATCGTGTCGCGTCGCAGCGGCACGGCGGTCGAGCCGGACAGCACTCCCGCGCTCTGCTCGGACAGACCCAGCGTGCCGTACTCCCCCTGCGCGACGAGAAGACGGCGGGCGAGGAGCTGACGTATGACGCTCCGCCAGTCCTGCTCGCTGAGGTCGGCGCCGATGCCGAAGGTGGCCACCTTGTCGTGCCCCTGCTGCAGGACGCGCTCGGTGCGGTTGCCGCGGAGGATGTCGATCAGCTGACCGGCGCCGAAGGCCTGGTTGCGCTCGCGCTTCAGACGGACGATCGTCGACAGCAGCTTCTGCGCGGGAATCAGGCCGTCCCAGATCTCGGGCGTTTCCAGGCAGGTGTCGCAATTGCCGCAGGGCGTGGAGGGCTGCCCGAAGTAGCCGAGCAGGTCGACGCGGCGGCATCCGGTCGTCTCACAGAGCGCGAGCATCGCGTCGAGGTGCTGGCCCTGCCTGATGCGGTGCGCCCGATCACCGTCGCCGCGCTCGATCAGTCGGCGCTGCTGCACCACATCACCGAGGCCGTAGGCCATCCAGGCGATCGACGGTTCGCCGTCGCGACCGGCGCGACCGGTCTCCTGGTAGTACCCCTCCACCGACTTCGGCAGGTCGATGTGCGCGACGAACCGCACGTCGGGCTTGTCGATGCCCATGCCGAAGGCGATCGTGGCGACCATCACCACGCCGTCCTCGCGGAGGAACCTCGATTGGTTGGCCGCGCGCACGCCGGCGTCGAGACCCGCGTGGTAGGGCAGGGCGTCGAGCCCCTTCCCCCGCAGGAATTCGGCCGTCTGCTCGACGCTCTTTCGGCTGAGCGCATAGACGATGCCCGCCGACCCCTCGGGCTGCGAGCGGATGAAGCCGAGAAGCTGCTGGCGCACCTCGGCCTTGGGCGCGATGCGGTACTGGATGTTCGGGCGGTCGAAGCTGGCGACGAAGTGCCGCGCGTGCGGCATCCGCAGCCGTTCCCCGATCTCGGCGTGCGTCGCCTCGGTGGCGGTCGCCGTCAGGGCGACGCGCGGCACTCCGGGGAAAGACTCGGCCAGCCCGCCGAGCGCGAGGTAGTCGGGACGGAAGTCATGGCCCCATTGCGACACGCAATGCGCCTCGTCGATCGCGATCAGGCTCAGGGTGCCGCGTTGGAGGAGGCGCAGGGTGGCGGCGCTCGAGAGACGCTCGGGGGCCACGTAGATGAGGTCGAGCTCGCCGGCGAGGTAGGCGCGCTCGACCTCCGCACGTTCGCCCGCCTGCTGCGTTGAGTTGAGGTAGGCGGCGCGCACGCCGTTGGCGCGAAGAGCGTCGACCTGATCGTGCATGAGGGCGATCAGCGGACTCACGACGAGTCCCGTCCCCTCTCGCACGAGCGCCGGCACCTGGTAGATCAGGCTCTTGCCACCGCCGGTGGGCATGAGCACGATCGCATCGCCACCGGCCGTGATCGCGTCGATGGCCTCGGCCTGGTCGCCGCGGAAGCTGTCGTAGCCGAAGACGGTGTGCAGCGCCTCCAGCGGTGTCGCGTATCGGGAGGGCGTGACGCCGATGGCGGGCGGGACGGATGCCGCGGCCGACGAGCCAGGGGAGGGCGATGTGCTCCGGCCGGCACCCGCGCGCTCGGGCGGCGGCATCCATCCATCGTCCGCGGGCGGGGCCCAGGAGTCGTCGGGCGGCGGAGCGAGCTCATCGGGGTCCCACGCGAGGTCGGCGTACGGGTCGCCGGCGAAGGGGGAGGTCATCCGTCCAGGGTAGCCGGGGCCTCCGACCTCCCCGGCCGGACGTCGGCCGGCCGCCGGGACGACCGTCAGCCGCTCTTGGGGAGGTCGACGCCGAAGATCGGCACTCCGTCGGGGCACAGGGCGACGTCGGGGTTGTAGTCGCTGAGGACCCCGTCAGGATTCTCGCGGTGCACCCACGCGTGTATCACCCACAGAGGCAGGACCGAATGCCGGTGCAGCTCGTTTCCGAAGAGGGTCGGCGGTTCGTCCGAGGTCCGCGCGTCGACCGGCACGATGAACTCCAGACCCACGAGCGCGGCTGGCGCGCCCGCGGGGTCGAGCTCGTAGACCAGCGCTTCCGGGCGCTCGACGTCGAGCACGTCATCCAGTTGCGCGGCATCCAGGTAGTGCAGCCCCATCCCGCCCTTGTCCTCGTCTTGGAAGCAGCCCAGATCGTCGATCGTGCTCGCGTATCCGGCGGCCTGCGCGAGCTCGAGATCGGCGAAGTCCGCCGTCGCGGCGCGCGCCGCCTGCAGATCCGACTCGGCCGCCGCGGACGCGTCGTGCAACGAATGCGCCGTGCTCACGGCGGCCGGTGAGGCGCCCGGAGCACAGGCGGCGAGCGCCGCGCCGGCGACGATCAGCAGTCCGACGGCGCGAGCCCGGCGGATGCCGCGCGTCGGCCCGGCATCGCGGGCTGGAGATGGCGTGTGGTGAGACATCTGGACGACTCCGTTCGCTCCCGGCCCCGATCTGAGGTCGACACCGAGTGTCGTCGTCCCGCACACCGGTGGCATGACCAGAACTGCCCATCTTGCGATCCGCGCTAGAGCCGCAGCACCTCGGTCACACGCACCACGGCCGTGCCGACCTCCTCCGAGGCCGCGAGGTCGACGACCGCACGGATGCGCCAGTCGTGGTTTCCGTCGGGGTCGTCGAGGGTCTGCTCGACATTCCAGAGACCGGACGCCGCGGCATCCGTCTCATCGACGCTCACGAGCGCCGGCGACCGCGCGGCACCGCCGGTGAGCAGCTCGTCGTGTTCGTCGTAGTAGGCGTCGAGGGCGGCCGGCCAGTCGACATCGGGGTCGAGCTCGGTGAGAGCGTCGTCGCGCTGGAGCGCCGCGAGCTGCACCCGGCGAAACAGCTCGTTGCGGATCAGCACCAGGAACGCGCGCCGGTTCGTGAGCACCGACGGCGGCGCCGGCGGCACGATCGGGGCGGTGGGGTCGTCGGCCGGGTTGATCAGGCTCTCCCACTCGTCGACCAGACTCGAGTCGACCTGGCGCACGAGCTCGCCGAGCCATTCGATGATGTCGAGCAGCTCTTCGGTCTGGGCGTCGGTGGGAACCGTCTGCCGGATCGCCCGGAACGCGTCGCTCAGGTAGCGCAGCACGAGACCCTCGCTCCGCGCGAGCTGATACACCTGGATCATCTCGGCGAACGACAGCGCCCGCTCGAACATGTCGCGGACCACCGACTTCGGAGACAGCTCGAAGTCCCGCACCCACGGCTGGCTCGCCGCGAAGACCTCGAAAGACTGCGCCAGGAGTGCCTCGAGCGGCTTGGGATAGGTGACCTCCTCGAGCGCCTCCATGCGTTCTTCGTATTCGATGCCCTCGCGCTTCATCGCCGCCACGGCTTCGCCCCGGGCCTGGAACTGCTGCTGGGACAGCACGGGTCGCGGGTCGTCGAGCGTCGACTCGATGACGCTGACCACGTCGAGCGCGTAGTGGCCCGTGCCGACTCCAGGGGTGGAACTCCTCGCATCCGGCGAGATCGAGCCGGATTCCGCCCCAGCCGGGGACGCCGGGCCCGGATTCGCGGAGTTCTGCGCAGAATCGCGTCCGTCCTCGGGGTCGAGCAGCTCGATGGCCGCGAGCGCGAAGGGCGACAGCGGCTGATTGAGGGCGAAGTTCGGCTGCAGATCGACGGTGAGGCGGATACCCGGGGCTTCCGCTCCGGCATCGACCACCTCCACCACGCCCGCGGCCACCAGCGTCCGGAAGATCCCGAGCGCCCGCCGGGCCAGCTCGTACTGCCGCGCACGGGGCTCGTGGTTGTCGAAGACGAGCGACCGGACGTGGGCGAACACGTCGCCGCCACGGGCGATGACGTTGATCATCATCGCCGCCGTGAGCTGCAGCTGCGGCACGAGGGGCTCGGGTTCGGCCGTCTCCAGCCTCTCGAAGGACGCCTCGCTCCAGTTGACGAACCCCTGCGGCGCCTTCTTGCGGACGATCTTGCGGAGCTTCTTGGGGTCGTCCGCCGCTTTCGCGAACATGGCCGCGTTCTCGATCTCGTGCTCGGGCGCCATCACCACGACGGTCCCGGCCGTGTCATAGCCCGCGCGCCCCGCGCGGCCGGCGATCTGATGGAACTCGCGGGCGCTGAGCTGCCGCATCCGCTGTCCGTCGAATTTGGTGAGCGCCGTCAGCAGCACCGTCCGGATCGGCACATTGATGCCGACGCCGAGGGTGTCGGTGCCGCAGATGACGCGGAGCAGTCCGCGCTGGGCGAGGGTCTCCACGAGCCGCCGGTACCGGGGGAGCATGCCGGCGTGGTGCACGCCGATGCCCGCGCGGACGTAGCGGGAGAGGGTGCGGCCGAAAGCCGTCGTGAATCGGAAGCCGCCGATCGCATCGGCGATCTCGTCGCGCTGCTCGCGCGAGACGATCCGCACCGACGAGAGGGCCTGCGCCCGCTCCATCGCCGCGGCCTGGGAGAAGTGAACGATGTAGATCGGCGCCTGGCCGGTGTTCAGCAGATCTTCGACGGTCTCGTGCACCGGCACCCGTACGTAGGAGAAGTGCAGGGGAACAGGCCGTTCGACGCCGGTGATGCGGGCGGTCGGGCGACCCGTCCGCCGCGTGAGGTCGGCGGCGATGTCGGAGACGTCTCCGAGGGTCGCCGACATGAGAACGAACTGCGCGCGCGGAAGCAGCAGCAGCGGCACCTGCCAGGCCCAGCCGCGATCGGGGTCGCCGTAGTAGTGGAATTCATCCATCACGACCTGATCGACGTCGGTGTCGGCACCGTGCCGGAGCGCCTGATTCGCGAGGATCTCCGCGGTGCAGCAGATGATCGGCGCGTCACCGTTGACCGACGAATCGCCCGTCACCATGCCGACGTTCTCGGGGCCGAAGATGTCGACGAGCGCGAAGAACTTCTCGCTCACGAGGGCCTTGATGGGCGCGGTGTAGTAGCTCCTGCCGCCGCGGGCGAGCGCCGCCGCGTGAGCCGCGACGGCCACGAGGGACTTGCCGGTGCCGGTCGGCGTGGAGAGGATGACGTGGGCCCCCGACGCGATCTCTATGACGGCTTCGTCCTGGGCGGGATACAGGCCGAGCCCGCGTCCCTCCGCCCACTCGACGAATCCCTCGTAGATGGCGTCGTCGCCGGCTCCGCGGGGGATGAGGTCGAGGAGGGACGTGGGCATCCTCCGAGTCTGCCCCCGATCCTGCCGAATCCGCATTCGGACGACGCCCTCGCACCGCACGTGGCGGAATGGCGCGCTCCGCCGTACGTTGTGGGGAGTACGCACCCGGCGAGGAGAGGACGACCATGACCGAGGACCACGACGACACGACGGTCACGCGCAATGATGAGGCGGGTCGGTACGAGATCCGGGTGGGCGATGTCCTGGGCGGGTTCAGCGAGTTCTTCACCGACCGCAAAGGCCGGGTGGTGTTCCCGCATACCGAGATCGACCCCGCGTTCGGCGGACGGGGTCTCGGCAGCACCCTCGTGAAGGCGGCGCTGACGGATGCCGCGGCCCGCGGCGAGACCGTACGCCCGACCTGCCCGTTCGTCACCGCGTACCTGCAGAAGCACGATATCGACGGACTCGTCGTGGACTGGCCACGCGAACGTCCGGCGGCGGGCGGTGGCCACGCCTCGGGAGGCGGCGGCGTATGACCCGGCTCGACGTCGACGCCGAGGAGGTGGCGGAGGCGGCACCGGCCTGCGACGGACCGCGCGCGCTTCTCCTGGAGTCGCGTGCCGTGCCGCTCGGGGGTCTCCGGGGTATGGAAGTGCACAGGGCGCTCCCCCAGCGCGACCTTCCGATGGTGGGCGCGTGGTGCTTCCTCGACCGCTTCGGACCCCAGGTGACGCGCATGCGCGTCGAGCCGCATCCCCACATCGGCCTGCAGACGGTGACATGGCCGCTGGTCGGTGAGGTGCACCACCGGGATTCGGTCGGCAGCGACGTCATCGTGCGCCGCGGTGCGCTCAACCTCATGACCAGCGGTGCCGGCATCTCGCACTCGGAGTACTCGATGGGAGAGGATGCCGCACCTCTGGACGCCCTGCAGCTCTGGGTCGCCCTGCCCGAGTCCCGCCGGCACGGCGCGCCCGACTTCGAACGCCACGAAGACCTGCCGACGCTCGCGCTGCAGCCTGCTGCACGAGAAGCGGGAGCACCGGGCGAGGCGACGGTCGTACTCGGTGAACTGGGCGATGTCGTCTCCCCCGCAACCGTGCACACGCCGATCGTCGGCGCCGAGCTTCGGGTACGTGCGGGTTCACGCCTCCGCGTGCCGCTGCGGGCCGACTGGGAGTACGCGCTCATCGGTGTCGCGGGAACGGTCTCGGCGGAGACGGGCACCCCCGACGTGGCGACGAGCCGTGTCGACGTGCGCGAGCTGCTCTATCTCGGCACGCAGCGGTCGGAGATCGTGGTCGCGGCCGGCGACGCGGATGTCACGGCGTTCCTCATCGGGGGCGAACCGTTCCCCGACGAGATCGTGATGTGGTGGAACTTCGTCGCGCGCTCGCACGAAGAGGTCGTGGACGCACGGGATGCGTGGGAGGAGGCATCCGCCCGCTTCGGGCATGTGGTCGGTCACGCCGACGAGCGCGTGCCCGCTCCGCCGCTTCCCGGCGTGCGTCTCACGCGCCGTCGACGGCGGGTGTGAGGGGCGCACCAACTCCTTCGACAGCGGAGGATCTCGCCCGGGCACTCCACTTAGGCGAGGCTAAGCTGAGAGCGTGGCAGCGGCATCCCGGATCTCGACGAGCGTGCTGCTCACGTGCGCCGCGATCGGTGTCGCCACGGGCGTCGTGGGGGGCATCGCCGGTCTGATCACGCCGCTGGTGATCGCCGGCGTGCCGATCCTGTACGGCCTGGTCCTCGGCGCCCATGTGCTGCCGGGGATCATCGCCCAGCAAGTCCTGCGCCTGCCCTGGGTCGCCCTCATCACCCACGTCATGGCGGCTCTGGTCGCGAGCGCGTTCGCGCTGCCCTTCGCCGGGCGGTTCCTCGGCACCGCCCTGCTCTTCGGCGGCATCCAGGAGGGCGTCGCTGCACTCACGCGCTATCGCGCATGGGGCGCCTGGCGCTTCTTCGTCTCGGCCGCCGTGATCGGCGTGCTCGTCGCGGCCGTCGTCGGCGTCGCCGCGAACCTCGCGACCCTCCCGGTCTGGGCGCAGCTCGTCTACATGATCCTGTCGTTCCTCGGACCGATCGGCTGGACGGCCGCCGGCCTCGGCGTGGGGACTGCACTGCGCCAGGCCGGCGTCGCCCGTCGCGGGCGACGCTGACGGTTCTCGCTGTGGCCGCATCCGACAACGGCGCCGACGGGGTGGGCACGACTCCAGCCGAGCCGCTTCTGCGGATACGGGATCTCGGGATCACGCACGAGGGGGCGGATGCCGCGACCCCCGCCGACGTGTCGTTCGACGTGGCGACGGGTGAGGTGGTCCTGCTCCTCGGACCGAGCGGATCCGGCAAGTCGACGCTCACGCTGGCGATGAACGGCCTGATCCCGCACGACCTGCCGGCGATCCTGCGGGGGTCGGTGTCGGTGGGCGGCGATGAGACCTCGGGCAGCACGGTCGCCCGCCTCAGCACGCAGGTCGCGATGGTCTTCCAGGATCCCGACGCGCAGATCGTCACGGGCACCCTGCTCGACGAGGTCGCCTTCGGTCCCGAGAACCTGCGGATGCCGGTCGCCGAGGTGCTGCGGCGCGCCGAGGAGTCGCTGCGAAGGGTGGGGCTGTGGGAGCGTCGTCATCAGAACCCCGACCGCCTGTCGGGCGGGGGCAGGCAGCGCTTGGCGATCGCGTGCGCGCTCGCCATGGGCTCGCCGCTGCTCGTGCTGGACGAGCCCACAGCGAACCTCGACCCCCAGGGCATCGAGGAGGTCTACGCCGCGCTGGCCGATCTGGTCGCCGCCGGGGATCGCGCGATCCTGCTGGTCGAACACAACCTCGATGCGGCGGTGGGCCTCGTCGACCGCGTGGTGGTGCTCGATCACACGGGGCACCTGGTCGCCGACGGCCCGGTCGACGACGTCCTGCGCGGTCGGGCCGAGGAGCTGCACGGTCTCGGGGTGTGGCTCCCCACCTCGACGATGGCGGCCCTGCGGCTGCGGACGGCCGGCTGGCGTTTCGACCCCCTCCCCCTCACCCCCGATGAGCTGCGCGCGGCGCTGGATGCCCAGCCCGCCCCCGCCGGCCCGCCCGCGCCGTCGGGGGCCCATACACCGCGCCTCGACCCCGGAACGGCTTCTCGTGGCGCCCCACCGCCGTCGCCGCCCCTCATCCGCGTCCGCGGGCTGACCGTGCGCCGAGGCGCGAGCACCGTCCTGCATGACGTCGCCCTCGACATCCCCGAGGGAGCGTTCGTCGCGGTCATCGGTGCGAACGGCGCGGGGAAGACGACCCTCATCCAGGCGATCGCGGGCGTGATCGCCCCGCCGCGCGGCACCGTCCACGTGGGCGACCTCGACGTCGGACGCGCCTCCGCGCGCACACTCGCGTCGCGCGTGGGGTTCGTCTTCCAGAACCCCGAGCACCAGTTCATCGCCCATACCGTGTTCGACGAACTCGCCCATGGACTGCGATCGGCCCGCGTCGCCGACGACGAGATCGCCGAGCGTGTCGACGCGATGCTCGTGCGGTTCGGTCTCCTCGACAAGGCCGATGTGCATCCGTTCCTTCTCTCGGGCGGGCAGAAGCGGCGCCTCTCAGTGGGTACCGCCCTCATCGCCGGCGCGCCGGTGCTGGTCCTGGATGAGCCGACGTTCGGACAGGACCGCGCCCGCGCCGACGAACTCCTCGGTCTGCTGCGCCGGCTCAATGCCGACGGGACGACGGTCATCGTCGTGACCCACGACATGCAGCTCGTGACCGAGTACGCCGACCGCACGGTGATCCTCGCCGACGGGCGCATCGTCGCCGATGCGCCGACCACCGAGGTGTTCGCCGATGATGACCGGATCGTGCGAGCCGGACTGCGGCCGCCGCCGCTCAGACGCGCGCTGAAGAGGATGGTACGGCATCCGCGACTCGCGGACCTCGCACGCCTCCGCGACCTGCCCTTCGTCGCGGCCGCGGCCGACGGAGGCGACGCGTGATCCCGGACGCGGGCGCCGACGCGACCGCGCACGTCGGCGCCCGCCCCGGCCGGGACTCCTTCGATCCGTACGCTCCCGTCGTCGCGGGCTCCGCCCCGCGCTTCCTCTACCGCCTCAACCCGCTCGCCACGCTCGCCGGGCCCGTGCCGGCGATGATCGTGCTCGCGTTCGTCCGCGACCTCGCCACTCCGCTCGCCTTCCTCGCGCTGACCTATGTCGTCCTGCTGATCGGCGTTCGGTTCACCCTGCGCACCGCTCTGCTGCTGTTCGTCGCGATCCCCGTCGCCGTCGTCGTGGTCGGCGTCGGCTTCGCCGTGTGGGCCGATCCCGCGGGGGTCGACCGCAGCGTCGTGGTGCTGCAGGTCGGCGGGTGGGCGCTCTACGGCGGAGCACTCGAGGTCGGTTTCGCGACCGGTCTGCGGCTCGCCGCCATCGTCGCGCTCGGCCTCCTCGCCGGGCTGAGCTCGAGCGGGGTCGAGGTCGTGCGCGCCATGGTCCAGCAGCTGCGCGTGCCGTACCGCATCGGATACACGGCGCTCGCGGCGTTCCGGTTCGTCCCTCGCTTCGGGTACGAGCTGGAGGTCATCCGGCAGGCGCACCGCGTACGTGGCGCGCACGGCGGACGCGGGCCGTTCGCTTCGATCGCCCGGGGGGCGGGCTACCTGGTCCCGCTGCTGGCCGGGGCGATCCGTCACGCCGAGCGGGTCGCCCTGGCGATGGACGCCCGCGCATTCGGCGCATACCCCGACCGCACCGAGAGGCACCTCGTGCCGTTCCGCGTCCGCGACCTGGTGTTCCTGGTGGCGTCGTGGGCCGTGTCCGCCGTGGTGTTCTGGTATTTCTTCCCCTGAGAACGGATGCCGCGCCCCCGCCCCTCGCGCAAGGAGTGAGAGCGCGGCATCCGTGGTCTTCAGCGCTTGCCGGCGATCTGGCGGCCGACGATCTCGCGCATGATCTCGTTCGTGCCGCCGTAGATGCGATGCACGCGCGCGTCGAGGAACGCCGTCGCGATCGGGTACTCGGTGATGTACCCGTACCCGCCGTGCAGCTGCACGCACGTGTCGAGGATCTCCCACTCGCGGTCGGTCGTCCAGAACTTGACCTTCGCGGCCTCCTCAGGCGTGAGAGCCCCGTCCTTGTAGGCCAGCAGGGCGCGATCGAGGTAGGCCCACATGACGTCCAGCGTCGTGGCGATGTCTGCGAGTTTGAACCGGGTGTTCTGGAAGTCGATGATCCGCTCGCCGAACGCCTCGCGGCTCTTGGTGTACTCCACGGTCCACGCGTAGGCCGCCTGCGACGCCGACGCCGCGGCGATGCCGATGGAGAGCCGCTCGAGCGGAAGGTTCATCATGAGCTGGATGAAGCCCTGGCCCTCCGTGCCGCTGATGAGGTTCTCCTCGGGCACGAAGACGTCGCTGAACGACAGCTCGGCGGTGTCGTGTCCGTGCGAGCCCATCTTGTGGAGCGTCTTGCCGTGGTCGAAGCCCTCCATCCCGTTCTCGAGGATGAGGAGGCTGAATGCGTCGGGTCGGTTGCCCTCACCGGTCTTGACGAACGTCACCACGATGTCGGCGGTCTTGCCGCTGGAGATGAAGGTCTTCGCACCGTTGACGATGTACCCGCCGTCCACCTTCTTCGCGGTCGTCTTGATGCCGCGCAGATCGCTGCCCGCACCCGGCTCGGTCATCGCGAGGGCGCCCAGGATCTCACCTGTCGCCATCCGCGGCAGCCACTTCTCCTTCTGGGCCTGGGTGCCCATGTGCACGATGTAGGGCACCGCGAGGTCGTCCTGGATGCCGAAGGCGCCCGCCAGCGAACCCGCACCGGCGGCGATGACCTCTTCGTTGACGATGGTGCGGAACCGGTAGTCCTGCAGCATCCCTGCACCGCCGAACTCCTCGGGGACCGACAGTCCGATCAGACCCTGCTCGCCCGCGGCGATCATCGTCGCGCGATCGATCTCTCCGGCTTCGTCCCACTGCGCGATCTTCTCGCTGCTCGCGAAGCGCTTGATGAACTCCTTGACGACGTCGCGGAATGCTTCGTGGTCCTCGTCGTAGATATCGCGGTCCATTGCCGGTCCTTCCTGTCCGCCGTGGGCGGTTCGCGTCGATGCGAGGCGCTTTCGGCTCCCTCGCCGCCGTCGATCCTAGGCCCCACGCGTCAGCGCACGCTGAGCACCTGTGGGATTGCGTTCCCTGAATGCTGAGACCCGGTTTCGGCGTTGTGGAATGCCTCCACCTCGCTGCGACGACGACCCCGTCGGCAGCGGGAACGGATGCTCGGACCGGCGTCACCCCACGTAGGTGGGTGCCGCGGGGAGCCCGAAGAACTCCTCCAGCGTGTGCCAGCCGCCGTCGTGGTAGGCCTTGGCCAGGTCGACGCCGATGTAGCGCAGATGCCACGGCTCGGGCATGTACCCGGTGATGTCGGTGCGGCCGTCCTCGTATCGGGTGATCCAGCCGTACTGCCACGCGTTGGCGGTGAGCCACTGGCCCTGCGCGGTCGCGGCGAGGTCGTCCAGCGTCCCGCACCCGCCTCCGTCGCAGGCGACCAGATCGCCGGTCAGACCAGACTGATGCTCGCTGTACCCCGGCCGAGCGCTGGAGAGGTCGGCCTCGGCGGCTCCGTTCTGCGAGACCTGGTTGCCGTACGAGGTGACCTGGGTCTGATACGACCGATAGCCGCTCTCGAGCGCGATCTCCCCGACACCGGCGGCCGCTGCGGCCGCGGCCATCGTCGAGAGCGAGGCCGCCGCATCCGCTCGCAGCTCTCCTCCCACGATGCTCTGCACGCCCGCGGGAAGAGCCAGCGGGCTCGGCGCATATCCGGTCGGATCGTACGGCCGGGTCTTGTTGACGACGAGCCACGTGCGGGTGGGATCGGCGAGCGACACGCACGGCGCCGTGCCGGCGGCGACCGACTGGCGGAACATCTCGGCGCCGCCCGCCGCCGCGATCGTGGCGGCGTCGTCTCCGGACGCCAGCGCGGCGGTGAAGTCGGCCGATGCGCAGAGATCGACGGTCGCGGGCGCGCCGCTGATGGTCGGGGCCGGGAGGGACTCGGCCGGCACGGGGACCGTGGAGGGGATGGATGCCTCGACGCTGTCGCTCACGATCTTCTGCTCGGGGGCCGACAGTCTGGCATCGGCGGTGTCCGACACCGCATGACCGGCGACGGCGGCCGAGACGGCGACCACGCCGCCGAAAAGCAGCACGCAGGCTGCGGTCAACCCGTAGACGGCCCGCACGTGCGCGGCCCGCCGGCGGGCCGCGTGCCGCACCGGCGCGGGCTCGGCATGCGCGCCGATGAGGGGCTCGACCGGCGTGGTGCGGTGCCGTTCCGGCGGCGGAGGAGGCCGGAAGATCGGCGGATGCGCTCCCGCCGCCTGCGACGACCAGCCCGTCCCGCCCGTCTGGGCATGCCCCGCATCCCGTTCGCGCTGCAGCCGAGCAGCGCGACGAGTCGCGGGTGTTCCGTGCGGCCGGGGTTCCGTCACACCGTCCATTCTGTCCCCCTCGCGCGCTTCGCGCGGGTCACCCTCACGCAGGCGCGTCGGCTCGAGCACCCGATCTTCTACTCTCGAACCTCAGCGATTGACTTTCCTTCGTCATTCTGTTCCCATGAAGTATGAGATGGCAGGGGCAGCAGCTGGGCACCGCGGATGCCGCCGCCCTCCCCGGTCTCGAACACCTCGACGGGCTCGTCCGGTCGGTCACCACGCCGGAGTTCGCCGGAATCACCTTCCATGAGGTCATGGCCAAGAGCGCCCTCAACCACGTGCCGGGCGCGTCGGCGATGCCTTTCGATTGGACGGTCAATCCCTATCGAGGCTGCTCGCACGCGTGTACCTACTGCTTCGCCCGCGGGACGCACGAGTACCTCGATCTCGACGCCGGGCGGGACTTCGACTCGCAGATCATCGTGAAGGTGAACGTCGCCGACGTGCTGTCGCGCGAACTGCGCCGTGGTTCCTGGCAGCACGAGCCCGTGATGCTCGGCACGAATACCGACCCGTACCAGCGCGCCGAGGGGCGCTACCGGCTCATGCCCGAGATCATCACCACGCTGACGGAGGCGGGTACGCCTTTCTCGATCCTCACGAAGGGCACACTGCTGCGCAGAGACCTCCCGCTCCTGAAGGACGCCGCGGCATCGGTGAAGGTGACCCTCGCGATGTCGATCGCGGTCTTCGGCGACGAACTCCAGAAGCTGCTCGAGCCCGGCACGCCGTCAGCCGCAGCGCGGCTGGACACCGTGCGCGCGGCCACCGAAGCGGGTTTCCGGGTCACGGTGTTCCTCATGCCGATCCTCCCCCACCTCACCGACTCGATCGCCGCGATCGACGACGCCCTCGCGCGCATCAGTGCCGCCGGTGCCGGCACCGTCATCTACGGCGCACTGCATCTCCGACCGGGCGTGAAGCCGTGGTTCATGCAGTGGCTGGAGGCGCAGCATCCTGAAGTCGTCTCCTCGTACCTCGGCCTGTACCCGGGAGCCGCGTCGATGGCGCCGAAGCCCTATCGGGCGTGGCTCGCCACGCGCATGCGTCCGCTCCTGCGCGCCCACGGGCTGGACGGCCGCGACGAAGACGAACACCCGCGTGGGCGGCCGCAGCCGGGTCTCGCGGCGCGCACGCAGATCGTCACGACCTCCCGCGGCCGCGCCGCGGAGGGAGACCGGCTGTTCTGACGCGCACGCCGAACCGCCCGTCCGACCGGGAGGTCGAACGGGCGGTTCGCATGCAGTGTGCGACTACGCGGAGGTCAGCTCCGCATTGGTCGGCAGCGCGCCGACGAGCTCGGCGATGACGTCATCGCCCGGGCGGGCGTCTTCGAAGGGCGCGTCGATCTCGGCACGCTCGAGCATCTCGGTCATCTTCCGACGGCGCTGACGCGTGATCAGGGTGACGACACGACCCTGCGCACCGGCGCGGCCCGTGCGGCCCGAGCGGTGCAGGTAGGTCTTGAACTCGTCCGGCGGATCGGCCTGGATCACCAGGTCGATGTCATCGACATGGATGCCGCGAGCCGCGACGTCCGTCGCGACCAGGACGTTGACCCTGCCCGACGTCAGTCGCTCGAGGTTGCGCGTGCGCTTGGCCTGGTTGAGGTCTCCGTGCAGCGCGACGGCCGGGATGCCCTCGTCGGCGAACTGCTCGGCGAGCATCTCGGCGAATGCGCGCGTCCGGGCGAACACGAGCGTCTTGCCATCGCGGTCCACGAGGCGGCTGAGGATCTCGGCCTTGTCGCGATGGTCGATGACGAGCACGCGGTGCTCGATCGTTCCGGTCTCCTGCGTCTCGCCGGCGACCTCGTAGACGGCGGGCTCGACGAGGAACTCGTCGACGACTCCCGCGACCTCGCGGTCGAGCGTGGCGGAGAAGAGCAGCTTCTGGCTGCCCTCGGCGGTCTGGCGGAGGATCCGCTGCACGGGCTCGAGGAACCCGAGCTCACTCATGTGGTCGGCCTCATCGATCACGGCGACCATGACCTCGGAGAGATCGAGCTTGCGCTGATTGATGAGGTCTTCGATGCGCCCGGGGGTGCCGATGATGATGTCGACGCCCTTGCGGAGCGCACCCACCTGGCGGGCTTGCGGCACGCCACCGTAGATCTGCGTGGTGAACAGGCCGACGCTGCGCGCGATGGGCTGGATGGTGCGGTCGATCTGCAGCGCCAGCTCACGGGTCGGAGCCAGGATGAGCGCGCGCGGAGCGCGTGCGAACTCGCGCTTCGTGCCGGCCTGCGACTTCAGCACCCGCTCCACGAGCGGGGCGCCGAAGGCGATGGTCTTGCCCGAGCCGGTGCGGCCGCGGGCGAGGACGTCACGACCCGCGAGCACCTCGGGGATCGTCGCCGCCTGGATCGGGAACGGCGACGGCGCGCCGAGCTCGATGAGGGTGTTCACGATGTTCTGACCCAGACCCAGGTCGCCCCACGAGATCGATCCGACCTCGGTCGCCTGAACGGCTTCGGCCTGCAGACGCTCGTGCACGACGTCGACGTGCTGCTCGTGGTGCTTGGCCTTCGTCTCGGCGTTCCAGTCGGAACGGTTCGCCGTGTGCGCACCGGCGACGGCACGACCCGCACCGCTGTGGCGCGGACGCTCGACGTACGAGCGGGAGGGACGGTCGTCGTTCGACCGCGCCGGACGACGATCGTCGTACGTGCGCGCCGGACGGTCATTGCCGAACGAACGCGCCGGACGGTCGCTGTTGAACGAACGCGCCGGACGGTCATTGCCGAACGAACGCGCCGGACGGTCGTCGTTCGACCGCGCCGGACGGTCATTGCCGAACGAACGCGCCGGACGGTCGTCGTTCGACCGCGCCGGACGACGATCGTCATACGTCCGCGCCGGACGGTCATCGTTCGAACGCGCCGGACGACGATCGTCATACGTCCGCGCCGGACGATCATTGCCGAACGAACGCGCCGGGCGATCATTGCCGAACGAACGCGCCGGACGGTCGTCGTTCGACCGCGCCGGACGACGATCGTCATACGTCCGCGCCGGACGGTCATCATTCGACCGTGCCGGACGACGATCGTCATACGTCCGCGCCGGACGGTCATTGCCGAACGAACGCGCCGGACGATCGTCATTCGAACGCGCCGGACGGTCGTTGCGGGGCGCATGGTCGCGGATTCCGCGGGACTCGTCGCGGCCGGCACGCTGCGACGCGCTCCAGCGTGCCTTCGGAGCGGCAGCGCCCTCCTCCGCGGCACGGTGGCCGCGGTGACCCGCACTCCGGCTGCCGGCCTTGGGGGCGCCGGCCGCCGCGGGGCGGCGCTTGGCGTCTTGGAACGACGTGCGCTTGTCGCCGTTCTTGGCCTGGCCGTAGCGAGGCTCGAAATTCGGGCGTCCGGTGGACGGCTTCTTCTGATGTGCCATGAGGGGGTCCTTCTGGGTTGTCTCGATACGAGAACAGCACTCCAGAACGCTCCGCCACACGCGGAGACGCCGCCGCACATGCGGCATCCTCCGGCAGGATCGGAAGTCCGCGCTGCGCGGACTCCGCCGAAGGGGAGTTGCCCGGACATTGTCGGCCGGGGGCCATTCACTGGATGGTCGTCGGAACAGATCGTTCCCACCATCGGCCCCATTGGACTCACAAACCCATCCGCGAACCATCGCGGTGTCCAGAGCCGACCCTTCATGGTAGCGCACCCGGTCGCGGCGACCCTGAGAGCCCCGAGACGTGGACCTCGCGCACGCATCGGCCGACCAGGCTCCGCCGATGCGGTGGAATGGACGCATGGCAGAGCAATCGATCACCGTCGCCATCGAGCGCCGCATCGACCCGGAGCGCGCGACGATCGCCACGAGCTGGATGCAGGCCGGCACCGACCTCGCCACGGGCTTCGACGGGTTCTTGGGCTCGGGCTGGGTGCGCGCCGGCGAAGGGAGCGACGTCTGGTACATGCTCTACCGCTTCCGCGACATCCCCACCCTCGAGGCGTGGGAGGACTCGCCTCAGCGCGCATGGTGGCTCGAGTCGGGCCGCGCCTTCGCCAGCGAGGTGCGGGTCGAGCGCCGCACGGGTATCGAGGGGTGGTTCGATGCGGTGGCCGCCACGCACATCGAGTCGAAGACCGAGACGGATGCCTCACCCCAGACGGGCCCGATCCAGCAGCCGATCCCGTCGGCGCCACCCCGGTGGAAGCAGGCCGTGACGATCTGGCTCGGCTTCTTCCCGACGAATCTGCTCGCGTCCTGGTTGCTGGGCTACGTGCCCGGCTTCACCGAGTGGCCGCTCGTGGTGCGACTGCTCGTGTCGACGGTGCTCCTGACGCCCG
Source organism: Microbacterium songi (assembly GCF_042747925.1). Taxonomy (NCBI): domain Bacteria; kingdom Bacillati; phylum Actinomycetota; class Actinomycetes; order Micrococcales; family Microbacteriaceae; genus Microbacterium; species Microbacterium songi. The sequence continues at coordinate 315,024 of NZ_JBHZIE010000010.1, read as the reverse complement.
TGATGACCTACTTCGTCCTACCCTGGGTCACGCGGCTGCTGCGGCCGTGGCTGCAGAGGTGAACATGACGACATTCCGACCCGCCGATCCGACCGGACGCCAGGTGGCGCTGCGGAGTTCCGATGGACGCGTCACCGCGCAGATCGCGCAGGTCGGAGCATCCCTCCGCGCTCTCACGGTGGATGGTGTCGCGCTCGTCCCGCCCTACCCGGCCGGGTCGACGACCCCCGGGGCATCCGGGATCGTGCTGGTGCCGTGGCCGAACCGCATCCGCGACGGCAAGTGGACCCAGCGCGGGGAGACACGGCAGCTGCCGGTGACCGAGCTTTCGACGAACACGGCCACGCACGGACTCCTGCGCTTCCGGGACTACCTCGTCACGGAGTCGGAGGACGGTACGGAAGCCACGCTTGCCGCCACGGTGTTCCCGCAGACCGGCTACCCGTTCCATCTCGACACGACGGTGACCTACCGGCTGACCGACCGCGGAATCGACGTCGAGCACGTCGTGACGAACGTGGGAGCCGACGACGCGCCGGTGGCTCTCGGCACGCACCCCTACCTGTGCTTCGACGCGGTCGACACGGCCGACCTCGTTCTGCGCGTGCCCGGTGACACATACGACATCCTCGACGAGCGCCTGCTGCCGGTCGAGGAGGTACCGGTGGATGCTGCGACCGACCTGCGGTCGGGTGCGCGGCTGGGCGACATCGACGTGAACCGGGCGTACGGTCGGCTGTCGCGGGATGCGGAGGGCACGGCGCGGACCACGCTGACCGCCCCGGACGGTCGGTCGGTGACGCTCTGGCAGGGCGCCGGCTTCGACTACGTGCAGGTGTACACGACGGACAGATATCCCGGGAGACCGCTGGCGGTGGCCGTCGAGCCCATGACGGCCCCGGCCGACGCGTTCAATTCGGGTACAGGCCTCACGTGGCTGCAGCCGGGAGAATCGTGGTCACTGCGGTGGGGTATCACGACCTGATCGTCGGTGCTGCAGCACACGCCGGGCACGCATTGAATCGTGGGTAACGTTCTATCAGGAACACAGGATAGGATCGCCGCAAGGAGTCGTTTTGGGGACGGCATTCGATCAGCGCTCCCGACCCGCGGTGGAGAAGGCGGCGGCAACGTTGTTTGGGGAACCCGCGTCGGGAGACTACCAGTAGACCCCGCGTGGAAAAAAATGACACTCGCCGATTCCCTGATCTCCCTTCCTTCGCTGAACACGCTTCGCCGCAGCGTGACGATCCACAGTCGCGACCGGCCGTGGAGCATGCCGCGACTGGCGGTTCCGACGATCGCGCTGCCCGCACTCTCCACGAGTCAACTGCTCGGCGGCATCGTCGCGGTCCTCGTCCTCGGCATCGCGTTCTCCATCGTCACCACGAACGACCCCATCTGGTGGCACCTGTACTTCAGCCAGCTCGGAACGCTCGGAGACTTCTCGGCGGCGATCTTCAACGGCACCATGGTGCTCTGCGGTGTCCTCTTCGTCGCCTTCTCCGTGCGCGTCTACCGCGATCTGCGCACCCATGTCGGGAGGTCGCGGTCGCACCACAAAGCGCCCCACATCCTCGCCGGCGCCTTCATCTCCATCGGAGCCCACCTCGCGATCGTCGGCCTCGTCCCGATCAACACCCTCAAAGCCCTCCACGAGCAGGGCGCATCCGGGATGGTGCTCTCCTTCGCCGCCGTCCTCATCGGCGCCCCGATCGTCCTGCGCGGAATCGGCACGCACCTGCGGAAGACGAGCATTCCCGTCACCGTCCTCCTCGTGGCCGGTGGCACGGCGATGACGCTCGGTTACATCAATCTGGCCGCGTTCGAGCTCGTGGCCTTCTCCGCGATGTTCACGTGGATCCTCCTGTTCACGGCCGAGCTCCGCGCCCACGGCGCACGCGCGCTGCAGGTCGTCGAAGCCCCGTCGGTCGCCCTCGATGCGCAGCCCGAGAGGCCCATCGCCGCCACGACGTGCACGCACGACTCCCTGACGGCGCTGCGGCCGGCTCCGCGTGTCACCCTCACCCCGCGGGCCGCCGTCCGCCACTCCGCTCCTGCCCGCCGCCGCGTCGTCTCCACCGGCGCGCACTCCGGTCGTGAGGCGACCGGGGGTCGCGTCTCCGCCTCGCTCACGGGCATCGCCGCCGAATCACGCTCCGTGCGTCTGCGCGGCCCGCGCCGTTCAGCTGCCACGGTGCGCGTCCCCGTCGATTCCGCTCTCGTCACCGTCTGAACCCGCGGCACCCTCCTCGGTCAGACCCGCCGGATCCGCCGACCCCTGCTCGCCCGCGACCTCGCCCCCGACGTCGCCGTCCGCGCCCTGCTCGCGACCGATGCGATCCGACGCACCGGATGCCGCGGCATCCGGGATCTCGGTGCGTGACGACTCCTCGTGCGCTGTCACTTCGCGCGCGCGCCGTTCCCGACGCGTCTCGTAGGGAGCGGCGCCGCCGACCGCGGAGCCGGCAGCCCCCGCCAGGGCCGGCTCACGGGAGTCGACGGATGACGACGCGTCCGCTCCCCCACCACGGCGGGCGACCCGCCGTTCGCGCGCGCCCTCGACCAGGTTGTACAGGGTCGGCAGCACGACGAGCGTCAGCACCGTCGAGGAGATGAGCCCGCCGATCACGACGATCGCCAGCGGCTGCGAGATGAATCCGCCGTGCCCGGTGATGCCGAGGGCCATGGGGGTGAGCGCGAAGATCGTCGCCAGCGCGGTCATCAGGATCGGGCGGAGTCGACGCGAGCCTCCCGCGACCGTGGCCTCCAGCGTGCTCATGCCCCGGACGCGGTACTGGTTCACGAGATCCACCAGCACGATCGCATTCGTGACCACGATGCCGATCAGCATCAGCACGCCGATCAGCGAGGCGACCCCGAGCGGCACGCCCGTCGCGATCTGCAGAAGGATCGCCCCGGTCGCCGCGAACGGCACCGACACGAGCAGCAGCAGCGGCTGACGCAGCGACTTGAAGGTGGCGACCATCACGATGTAGACGATCAGGATCGCGGCCAGCAGAGCCAGCCCGAGCTGCGAGAAGGCCGATTGCTGATCGGTGATGACGCCCCCGATCTCGGCGGTCGCTCCGCTGGGCAGTTCGACGTCCTCCAACGCGGTCGTGACCGACGCCGACGCCGTCGTCAGGTTGTCGGTCGACGGGGTCACCGTCACGGTCGATGTGCGCTGCCCCCGCTGGGTGGTGACCGAGGTCGGCCCCTGGCTCTCCTCGACGGTGGCGATGTCCTGCAGGGGGACGGGGCCGGTCGCCGAGGGGATCGCGAGCTGCCTGAGCTCGCCGAGGGTCGCCGGCGTCTGCGACGCCGCCAGGTAGACGGTCAGCCCCGTGCCGTCGACCTCGACGGTGCCGATCGACTGGGGCTGCATCGTGCCCGAGACGATCCCGCCCACGGCGACCTCCGAGAGCCCGAGGGCGGCGGCCTTGTCGCGGTCGACCTGCACCGCGATGTACGGCAGCGATGCCGAGAGGTTGCTCGAGACCTGGCCGATGCCGTCCTTGCCCGTCAAGGTGGACACGACGGCGTCCGTCGCATCCTGGAGGGCGCCCTGGCTGGGCGCCGCGACGTCGATCTCGACGTCCGTCGACCCGAACCCGCCGCCCGAACCCGCGATCGTGAATTCGCCGGCGTCCGAGCCGAGGGCGTCGACGGCGTCCTGCACGGTGGCGCGCAGCGCCACCTGGTCGACGTCGGCGGACGTCGTGATCGAGTAGGTGATACCCGATCCGCCGCCGCTGAACGCGTCGCGCAGGGATGATCCGCTCGAGCCGATCGACACCTGGATCGTGTCGATCCCGTCGATGCCGAGCAGCGTCTGCTCGACCTGTTGGGACGCCTGGTCTTCGGCGTCGAGGCTCGGCGCCGCGCCGATGGACTGGGTCATGGTGAACGTGTTCTGCCCCGAGTCGCCGAGGAAGTTCGTCTTCATGAACGGCGCCGCGACGACCGTGCCCACCAGCACGAGGCCCGCGATGCCGAGCGTGATCAGTGAGTGCGAGAGCGTCCACCGCAGGATCGGGAGGTAGGCGCGCTGCAGCCTTGTGGGCGGCGCCTCCGCAGACTCGGGATCGACCTGAGCGCCGTTCTCATCGAGCAGCGGCTTGCCGGGGCGGAGGAACCAGTAGGCGAGCACGGGGACGATCGTCAGCGACACCAGGAGCGAGGCGACCATGGCGATCGTGACCGTCAGTGCGAAGGGCCGGAAGAGCTCCCCGGTCACGTCGCCGACGAACGCGATCGGCAGGAAGACCGCGACGGTCGTGATGGTCGATGCGGTGACGGCGGTCGCCACTTCCTTCACCGCGTGCGTGATGGCGCCGAGCTTGTCCGCGCCGCCGACATAGTGCCTCTTGATGTTCTCGATCACGACGATGGAGTCGTCCACGACGCGCCCGATCGCGATCGTCAGCGCACCCAGGGTGAGGATGTTCAGCGAGTACCCGAACGCCTGGATGCCGATGAACGTGATCAGCACGCTGGTGGGGATCGAGATGGCGGTGACGAGGGTCGAGCGCACCGACATCAGGAACAGCAGGATGATGATCACGGCGAAGAAGAGGCCCAGCAGGCCCTCCTGCGCGAGCGAGTCGATCGACTGCTGGATGTAGGGGGCCTGGTCGAAGACGACGGTGAAGCTGGCGCCGTCGAGCGAGGACTCGATGTCGGGGAGCGCGGCCTGGATGCCGCGGGAGACGTCGACCGTGTTGGCCGACGGAAGCTTCGTGACCGCGATCGTGAGCGCAGGGGCGCCGTCGACACGCGAGATCGTGGTGATCGGATCGGTCCCCTCCGCGACGGTCGCGACGTCCCCGATCGTCACGGTCCCCTCGCGGAACTGCGCCGCGTCCGACGGCACGAGGGGCAGCGCCGATATGTCCTCGACGCTGGTGAGCTTCAGGCCGGTCTGCACCGTGAGCGTCTGGTCGTTCTCGGTGATGTCGCCGCCCGGGAAGAGCACGCCGTTCTGATCGAGGGCGTCCCGGATGGACTGCTGCGAGAAGCCCTCGGTGCTCAGCGCGGCGGTGTCGGGGGTGATCGTGATCCGCTGACCCTGCCCGCCCACGACCTGCGCCTGATTGACGCCGTCGACCTTCTCGAGCGTGGGGATGACGGATGCCTCGAGCTCGGCCTGGATCGCCTGGGGGTCGCTGTAGCCGGTCACCGCCACCTGCACGACCGGGAAGTCGTCGAAGTTGGCCGAGATGACGTTCGGCTCGAGACCGTCCGGGAGTGTGCTCTTGATGCGGTTGATCGCCTGGGTGATCTTCTGCTCGGCCGTGGCCAGATCGGTGCCGTAGGTGAAGGACGCCTGCACGATCGAGGCGTTGGTCGTGCTGGTGGCCGAACTCGTCTCGAGACCCGGAACCCCCTGGATCGCCGTCTCGATCGGCGTGGACACGTCGTTGGAGACGACCTCGGGCGACGCGCCGGGGTAGGTCGTGACGATCGCGAGCTGCGGGAACTCGATCGACGGGATCAGCTCCTGCTTGAGGCTCGTCAACGCGATCCCGCCGAAGATCGCGACGACGATCGTGACGAGTGCGATGAGCGCACGGTTGCGCAGGCTCAGGACGGCGAGTTTCGACACGGTCGACCTTCGATCGGAGATGGTGCGGGATGCCGCGTCCCCGGGCACGCCCGGGCACGAATGCCGCAGCGGGCTGCCGCGGCACGTCGGCGGATACGGAGGTGTATCGAAACTCCAGTATCCCACGTGGATCCCGGGCCATCCGCGGGACGCCGAGGACGCGGCATCCGGATTCAGCCCGTTGCCGAGGCTCCCAGAAACAGCCCCAGACCCGCCGCCGCCACGCACGCCACGAGCGTGCCCACGGCGTTCAGCAGCGCCCGCCGCCGGCGGCCGCGCTCGCTGAAGAGCGCCGACTCGACGGACACGGTGCTGAATGTCGTGTATCCGCCCAGCAGCCCGAGGCCGAGGATCGTCACGGCAGGCGTGCCTGCCCACAGCGCCGTGACGATGCCCAGCAGTAGCGATCCCGAGATGTTGACCACGAGGATTCCCGCGGGGAATCCCCCCTTTCGCCCGCGCATGACGAGCGCGTCGATGAGGTAGCGCAGACCTGCGCCGATCCCGCCGGCGGCGAGCGTCGCCGCCACGGTCAGCGGGCTCATTCGGCCTCCTCCGGTTCCTCGATGTGGCCGCGCGTACGGGCGATCACCCGCCCCACCGCCAACCCTGCGGCACCGGCCAGCACCCCGACGACGACGCTCAGCGCAGCGAGGGCCAGGGCGAAGAGAGGCTGCGCCGCCGACAGCTCGGCCGTCTGCACCGCGAAGGCGCTGTACGTCGTGAAACCGCCCATGACGCCGGTGCCGAGGAAGGCGCGCAGACGTGGGTGCCGGTCGTCGAGGGTGCCGACGACGATGCCGAGCAGGAGCGAGCCGACGACATTGACGACGAGGGTCACGGCCGGCACGAGCAGGGGCGCGACGGGAGCGCCGAGCGGCAGCAGGATGAGCGCGCGCAATCCGACGCCGAGGACCCCCCCGAGGACGACGAGGCCGAGGGTGCGCGCATCGATCATCGGCGCAGGACTCATGCGGTCAGCCTAGGCGCGTGACCTACCGGCCCGGAGGAGGGTCCCGCTTGAGCAGTGCACAGATCGCCGCGTCCCGCGAACCGCTCAGCGTCATCACACGACCCCTCCGGTATTCCGTGAACACGCGCGGGTCGATGTAGCTGCCGCGCGCCACCGCGGGGGTGTTCCCCAGCGCGTCGGCGGTGGCCCGCACCGCCTGGAGCTCGGCTCGCTTCCGCTCCTTCTCGCTGTGCGCCACGCCGATCCTGGCCAGCTCCTCCGCCGCGGCGACCGTGCCGCGGAGCGTGCGGAAGTCCTTCGCCGTGAACGCGCCCCCGGTCACCTCGTGCACGTAGCGGTTCACTTCGCCCGCGCCGAGGGCGACGCGCTTCCGCCCACGGCGCGGAGCCAGCAGCGGCGCACCGGGTCGCCCGGTCTTGAGCTCGGTCACTGCGGCCGCGAGGTCGGCGTCGTCGATGCGGAGCAGCGCGTGCTTGCCGCTCTTGGCGGGGAAGGACAGGGTGACGACGGATGCCGCGACCGTCGCGTCGCGGCGCTGCAGCGTCGACAGACCACGGCTGCCGTTGGCCTTGAGGTAGGCGGTCGATCCGACGCGGGGCGCAGCCTGATCGAGCAGCCGGAAGGCCACCGCGAGTGTGCGCTCCCGCGTGATGCCCGTGGTCCGGAGCGCCGCGGTCACGCGGGCGCGAGCGCGCGGGAGCGCTTCCGCCAGAGCGAGGGCGCGGGCGAATTTGCCCTTGTCGCGCCGGGCGCTCCACTGCGGGTGGTACATGTACTGCTTGCGACCCGCGGCGTCGGTGCCCACCACCTGGATGTGCCCGTCGGGTCGCGTGCTGATCCACACGTCGGTCCAGGCCGGCGGGATGACCATCGCCTGGATGCGCGCCTGATCCTTCTTCCCGGCGGTGCGCCCGCGCGCCGTGACGAACTGATGGGACGTGCCGACCCGCACGCGCGTGTAGCCGGGATCCATGAAGGGGACGACCCTCGTGAGCCGAGGCATCCGATCAGTGCTCCCGCGTCGGCCGACGCCGAACGGGAGCATTCTCCCGAGATCCGTGTGACCGTCGTTCAGGCATCCGCGCCCTCTCTCTTCTTCGCCGACGATAGAACGGCACCGCGCGCACCCGGGCGCGGTTGACAGTGCCGGGCCGTGTCGCTAAGGCGCCCACGCGGCTGGCTCGAGATACCACCGACGATGTGAGTCGTCAACCCCTTCCGGGCGAATCCGCAGGTATGGAAACATCACCCCGTGCCTTTCGAGGCACCCGAGCGCGGAGCACCCCCACCGCGCCGGACTATCAGAAGGAGAACCCTCCATGAACCTCGCCCTCATCATCATCATCGTGGTCGCCATCGTGCTGGCCATCGTCGGTGGACTGAACGCCGCCTTCCAGTGGCTTCTGTGGGTCGCGCTGATCGTAGGCGTCATCGCCCTGATCGCGTTCCTGTTCCGCGTCATCAGCGGACGCAACCGCACCTAGGGTCATCCCTTCGACGAAACCCCCGGCCGATACGGCCGGGGGTTTCGTTCGTGAGGCCGGTGTCGGCGTCTACAGGCGCGTGTCCGCGAACACCTGGAGAGCGTCGCGCACGAATTCCGCGCCGGCTGATCCGCCCGCCGACGTGGCGTAGTTCTCGCCGAAGCGAGGGTCTGCCACATACATCTCACCCAACCCCTGCACGTAGGCCTTCGCCTCACCCGTCGCCATGGGCGTTCCGGGAACCGAACCCAGCCACTCGACGTGACGGGCGGCCAGCGACTGCGCCTCCGCGGAGTCGGCCGCGACGCCACTCTCCGCAGCGGACACCCAGTCGCGGGTGAGGTCGGACAGACGTCGCTTCCATTCGCTCCGGTCCTCGGCGCTCTTCGTTCGCCACCAGGTGTCGCCCTGGGCGTACGCGTCGGCGCCCCAGCGCGCGGTGACCTCGTCCTTGTGCACGGTGTGATCGAACCCGTCGAACATGTTCTCTGCCATCAGTTGTTCACCTCCCTCCAGGGTCTCGATCGTCGATCGCACCGCCGCGATCTGGCGGGCGAGCCTGTCCTGCTCCTGCCGAAGCCATCCGAGGTGCCCCGTGAGGGCGTCTCGGGGACTCTGATTCCGGTCGAGCACTTCGGCGATCGCAGGCAGGCCGAGCCCGAGGTCCCTCAGCAGCAGGATCCGCTGCAGGCGCACGAGGGCGAGCTCGTCGTAGTGCCGGTAGCCGTTTGCCGAGATGCGGGTCGGGCGCAGGATCCCGATGTCGTCGTAGTGCCTGAGGGCGCGGCTCGTCGTGCCCGCGAGCTTGGCCACCTGCTGGATCGACCAGTCCATCGCCTTCTCCTCTCTCGATCTCTTTCGACCATAGGGATTGACGCAACGTCAAGGTCAACCGTGCTCGGCGAACTCTCAGCCCCCGCACGTTGCCCAGACGCGATATATCGTGTTACTGTCGCCTATCGCGATATATCGCGTCTTCATCACCGAATCACCAGGAGCACTCATGACCCTCGAGAAGTGGATCATCCACCCGGGCGAGACGCGCGTCATCGACATCGAGTCCATCCGCAAGCTCAAAGTGGGCCTCGTCGGCGGACAGATCGACGTGGTCGGACACGACGAGCCGGGCGTTCGCATCGAGGTGCACGGCGTCACCATCAAGGACCTCCGCATCGAGGCCACCGGCGACACCGTCGAGATCGACCACCCGCAGCTGCGCTGGGACAACTTCCTCGAAGTGTTCCGCAACTTCGGAGCCGGCGGGCCCAAGGCCGAGATCAGCGTGGCCGTACCCCGCGACGTAGCGCTCACCCTCGGCGTCGTCTCGGCGAGCGCTCTGGTGTCGGGCATCGTCAACGACGCCCGTCTGAACACCGTCTCGGGTGACATCATCGTCGACGGCCTGACCGGCGACCTGACGGTCAACGCGGTTTCGGGCGACGTGCAGGCACGCGAGGTCGTCGGTGCCCTCAGCGCGAACAGCGTCTCCGGCGACGTCGCCGTCACCGGGTCGATCAGCAAGGCGACGATCGACACCGTGTCGGGCGCGATGCTCGTCGACTCGACCGGATCGATCCACCAGGTCGGTCTCAACACGGTGAGCGGTGCGAGCACGATCCGCATCGACGACAGTCTGCCCGCCAACTTCGTCGTTCGCAGCGTCAGCGGACGCGTGCTGGTGGACGGCGTCAAGCGATCGGGCAAGGGCACCGGACCGACGACGAACTACGTCGGCTCCGCCGGCGAGCTGAGCGGGTCCTTCGTCGACGTCCGCGCCAACTCCGTCTCGGGTGACATCACGGTGCTGCGCAGGACCGCGGTCGCAGCATCCGAACCCGCGTCCTCCCTCGCCGAGCCCGAGACCGCCCCGCACGACAGCACGTCGGCGGACGCCGGACAGGAGTGGTGATGAGTCCCGTCTTCTCCCACGGCGACCTTCGCCTCTACCTCCTCAATCTGCTCGACGAGGGCCCGCGCCACGGGTACGACATCATGCAGGCACTGTCGGACCGCACCGGTGGCACGTACACTCCGAGCGCCGGGACGGTCTATCCACGACTGGCGAAGCTCGAAGAAGAGGGCCTCGTCACGAAGTCCGTCGACGGGCGCAAGTCCGTGTACGAGATCACCGACGCCGGGCGCGCCGAAGTCGCCTCCCGCGCGGGCGACCTCGAGGGCATCGAGGCCGGACTCGCCGACAGCGTGCGTCTGATCGCCGACGAGGTGCGCGGCAGCGTCCGCGAGGCCATGCGGAGTCTTCGCGCCGACCTCGCCGCGGCAGCGAACGAGGACCGCGCGCGCACGACCCGGAGCGCACCCGAAGACGTGCCGCGTGCCGCCAGTCGCGAGCAGCTGGCGAGGGCGGATGCTGCGATCAACGAGTTCCGCGGTCAGATCCGTGCCGACCTGCGCACGCATGTCGCACGCGGAGGTGCGCTGGCCGCCGACGTGGTCGATGCGCTCGTCTCGGGTCTCGATGACGCCGCACGCGCGTTGACGCGCTCCCTGCGCAGCTGAGCGACCGGTGACAAGAGGAGGGCCCGGCGGATCGCCGGGCCCTCCTCTCGTCCGGCGACCGTCGTCGACCGGCCGTTCTCGACCGGCCGATCAGCCTTCCGGCCAGATGTCCTGATCGTCGGCCACCGGCTCGCCGAGCGGCACCACCAGGATCGGTCGGTGCTGCCGATGAGCCAGCCGGGCCGCGACCGCGCCGGTGAAGAACTCGCGGATCGACTCTCCGAAGCCGCGGCGGCGGGTGCCGATCACGAGCAGCTTCGCGTCAACCTGCTCCGCCAGGTGCTTGATCGCGAGCGCGGGATCGCCGACCAGCTGGCGCGCGCTCCAGCGCACGTCGTGACCGTCGAGCATCGCGGCGGCGGTCGCCGTCACCTCGGCGAACGCGCTGTCGCCGGCGGCGATGTTGATGTCGATCGGTGCGGAGTGCACGTAGCCGTCCGGGTCCTCGTAGGTGACGAATCGGGTGACGTCCACGTAGACGACCAGCAGCGGGGCGTTCATCAGCCGGGCGTAGCGCGCTCCTTCTTTGAGCACGCGGCTCGGCTGGCCGGGAATGACCCCGACGATGACCGCCCCCTGAACGTCGGCGTTGGTCGGCGCAGCGGCCGCCGTCTCATCTGCGGGAACGGATGCCTCTTGCGACATATTCGTCACGACCCTTTCCGAATCGTCGGCGGAGCCGCGGGTGACCGGATGCTCCGTGTTATTCTGAATGCTACTCTTACCGGCTCTTACCGGTTTCGTGAACGCGGCGGGCATCGCACACAGCTCGCATCTCAGATATGAGGGGGTCTCGCATGGGTCGTGGCCGTCAAAAGGCGAAGCACACCAAGATCGCCCGGGAGCTGAAGTCCTACAGCCCCACGGTGAACTACGGTGCGCTCGAACGCGAACTGCACCCCGCGGGCGACAGCGAGCTCTACGTCGACAAGTGGTCGGATGAATACGAGGGCGAAGACGAGGACGAGCTGGAGAAGGCCTGACCCAGGTCTGTTCCACGCTCGGATCGCCGCCCTCGGCGATCACCATGCACGGATCGCCGCCCTCGGCGATTACCATGCACGGATCGCCGCCCTCGGCGATCACCATGCACCGTGACGCCGCTCCCATGCGGATTCGATGGTGCCGCCGCGCGCGACGATGAATGACGCCGGGATCCCGATCAGGATGACGAGCGCCAGCAGGCCGAGGGGCAGCGTCCAGCCGTCCGTCGCGTCGTGCAGCAGGCCGAAGAGCAGCGGGATCGTCGCCGTGATCGCGTAGCCCACGCTCTGCACGAACCCGCTCAGGGCGACCGCGCCTTCGTGTGTGCGCGAGCGCAGGCTCAACAGCACGAGAACCATCGGGAACAGCAGCGGCGCGACGCCGAGCAGTGCGGTCCAGAGCCAGGGCGCCGCTGCGGGAGCGAGGACGAGTCCCGCGACCCCGAGGAGGCCCGACACGATCGCCACCGCGAAGAGGGTGCGGACGATCTGCAGTCGCGCCACCAGGATCGGCACCACCAGTGAGCACGGGAGGCCGATCATCGCGAAGAGCGAGAGAAGCAGCCCCGCCGTCGCGGGCTGCACCCCGCCGATGTCGACGAGGATCGTGGGCAGCCAGGCGAAACACGTATAGGCGACCGTGCTCGAGACCACCATGGTCGCGGTGAGTGCCCATGCCAGAGGCAGCGACCACAGCCTGCCGAACACTCCGGGGGCGATCTCCCCCAGGACGTCGTCATCGTCGTCCTCGGCCGCGGCGCGCTCCCGCGCCACCAGCGCGATCCACGGGAGGGCGGCCAGCACGGCGAAGAGGGCCCACATCCCCAACGAGACGCGCCAGCCGACAGCATCCGCCGCCGGCACGGCGATCAGGGGCGGCAGGAACGTCGCGGTCGCCATCGTGCTCGTGTACACCGTCGTGAGGAGGCCGACCCGGTCGGGGAAGTACGTCTTCACCAGGGGCGGCAGCAGGATGTTGCCCACCCCCACGGCGGCGAACGTCAGTGCGGTGAGGAGGAGGAGCGTGACCGCGTCGTTCGCCAGCGCACGCGCGACCATGCCCACCGCCGCCACCGCTGCCGCGAGGACGACGAGCCGCTCGAGCCCGAAGCGGCGCTCGAACTGCGGGGTGAGGATCCCGAAGATCGCGTAGCAGACGGGGGGTGCCGTCCCGATCAGACCGATCGCCACAGCGGGCAGGTCGAAATCCTCGGCGATGTACCCGGTGAGGGGCGACAGCGAGGCGACGGCGGTGCGCAGGGTGAACGCGAAGAGGACGATGCCCACCAGGGCGAGGGTTCGCCCCTGCCACACAGGACGGGCGGGGGCGTTACTCACCTCCCGAGCCTAGAGGAGCGCGAGGGGCGTCACGGCAGAAGGGGGTGGGATGCCGCAGCACCCCACCCCCTTCCCCTCAGGTCCTGCGGATCAGACGATGCTCCGCTGACGCTTGCGTGCGCGCAGAACCATACCGGTGGCGATGAGAGCGATCGCCGCCATGATGGCCATTGCGGGGATGCCGCCACCGGTGCTCCCGAGCATGCCGCCCGAGGAGACGCCGCCGGCTGCTGCCGCGGGCGATTCCGACGTCGAGGGCGCCGGCGCCGGCGATGCCGGCGTCTCGGTGACCGCGAAGGTCGCCTGCGCCGTCGTGCCGGTCTGCGCGCCCGTGACCGTCACGCCGTAGGTTCCGACCTCTTCCGGCGCGGTCACCGTGTAGGTGGTGGTGCCGCTGATGAGATCGCGCTGGCCCAGGTCGACCGGATCGGACCCGAGCGTCGCCGTCACCTGGTGATCTCCCGCCAGGCCGCTGACCGTGATCGTCACCTCATCGCCCGGAAGTACTTCGGCGGGCGAGGCCGTGACGGTGACCCCCGCACTCAGCGCGCCGAGATCGCGGTTCAGCTCCAGCGCGTCGGCCGAGATGAAGAACAGGTCGGTCTGGTCGAGCAGGCCCACGACGTTGCCCGCGCCCGGGCCGTAGGCCGCGATCCGCACCTGGGAACCCGTGTGCTGCTGCGACGAGCCGACCGGCGCCGTGCCGTACGACACGATCATCGGGTTGCCCTCGGTGGTCAGCAGGTTGACGCTCGCGCCCGGGGGCGTCGCGCCGACGATCTGGCTGGTGTGCGCGTGGTCGGCCGTGACGACGACGAGCGTGTTCTTGTCCTGCTCGGCGAACGCGAGTGCGGCCTGTACGGCCTCGTCGAGGTCGACCGTCTCACCGATCTGACCACAGGCGTTGGCGGCGTGGTCCTGCTTGTCGATGCTCGCGCCCTCGACCTGCAGGAAGAAGCCGTTCTCGTTGTCGAGCAGCTCGATCGCCTTCGTCGTGAGCGAGGCGAGCGACAGGCCGGTGTCGAGGCGGGCGGGGTTCTCGGTGCAGGATGCCGCAGGCAGATCTCCGCCGCCGATGGTCGCTGCGGGACCCTCCCAGCGCACGGGGAAGTTGCCCTCGCTGAACAGTCCGAGCACGGGCTGCGTCTGGTCGGCGGCGGTCACCGCGTCAAGACCGGCGGCGTCGCCGACGACCTGGTAGCCGCGGTCGGCGGCCTGGGCGAAGAGCGATTGACCCGCCCACGGGCCGGCCGTCGCCGTCTCGAGGAAGCTCTTCGAGCCTCCGCCGAGGGTGACGTCAGGACGCACGTTGAGCAGCTGCTCGCTGATCGACCCGAGGCCGCCTGCCTCGACCGTCTCGTCCGGGCAGGTCAGCGCCGTGGCGACGGGGCCGTAGCAGCTGCGCGCAGAGATGTGCGCGATCTCGGCACCGGGCGTCGCATCCTGGATCTCGGCGGTCGAGACGTTGCCGGTCTTCTTGCCGTTCGCCTTGGCGAGCTCGAGCAGGGTCGACTGCGGGTTGTCCAGGTAGTCCACGCTCAGCTTGCCGTTGACGGTCTTCGTGCCGGTCGACCACCCGCTCGCCGTCGATGCGGACTCGGACGCGTAGTTGATCGTGCCGTCATCGTTCACGGCATAGGTCGTGTAGCTGCCTGTCAGCGGCAGCGCATCGATGCCGGCGAATTCGCCCGCGGCGCCCTCGGCGTAGTTGCGCGCGACCGTGATCTCGGAATCGCCCATGCCGTCGCCGATCAGCAGGATCACGTTCTTCGCGGGGGTGTCCTTGATGGAGTCCCGCAGAGCCTGCGTGTGGTCTCCATCGCGGCGCGCGGCGCCGCCGTTCTCGGTGATCGAGGGGTCATCGTCGCTCTCGGCGGCGACCGCGGGAGCGGCCATGCCGATCCCGCCTGCCGCCAGGGCGGCGACGGCCAGCCAGGCCGCCACTCGCCGTGAAGTTGTGCTGCTGAGTGTCATTGTCGTCCTTCGCGGTCGGCGCACCACGAAGTCGCGGCGCTTCCCTCAGGCAACACCGCCGGGAAGAACCGCTGCCCCGTGTCGTCGGAACGCCGCGGGTGCGGCAGCTGAACAGCAGGCGAACGGATGCGGCGGCAACCCTCACCGTCGGCGAGGAAGGGCAGCCGGGGAAGGGCGCGAAAGGAAGGGCGTCAGCTCTCCTGCGAGCCCTCGACCCAGGCCAGATACTCCTCGGTCACGGTTCCGGTGACGTAGCGGCCGTCGAAGCAGCTCATGTCGAGATCGTCGAGGTCGGAGCCCTCGATGATCGCGGCCTTGAGATCTTCGACCTCCTGGTAGACGAGATAGTCCGCGCCCAGCTCGGTCGCGATCTCGGGGATCGTCCGGCCGTGCGCGACGAGCTCCTGACGCGAGGGCATGTTGATCCCGTAGACGTGCGGGAAACGCACGGGCGGGGCGGCGCTGGCGAACGTGACCGACTTGGCCCCGGCATCCCGTGCCATCTGGATGATCTCTTTCGACGTCGTGCCGCGCACGATCGAGTCGTCGATCAGCAGCACGTTCTTGCCCTTGAACTCGCTCGACATCGCGTTCAGCTTCTGTCGCACGCTTTTCTTGCGCACCGCCTGTCCGGGCATGATGAACGTGCGGCCGACGTAACGGTTCTTGTAGAAGCCCTCGCGGTACTCGAGCCCCAGCTTGCGGGCGACCTGCATCGCCGCAGGTCGCGATGAATCGGGGATGGGCATCACCACGTCGATCGATCCGGTCGGCGTGTACTTCGCGATCGTGTCTGCAAGGCGTTCACCCATGCGCAGACGCGCCTCGTAGACCGAGATGCCGTTCATCTCGGAGTCGGGGCGCGCGAGGTAGACGTACTCGAACGAGCACGGTGCGAGCTGGGTCTTCGCGGCGCACTGCTTGGTGTGCAGACGTCCCTCGAGGTCGATGAACACGGCCTCGCCGGGCATCACGTCGCGGACGACCTCGAACCCGGCGTTCTCGAGCACGAGCGATTCGGAGGCCACGACCCACTCGTATCCGCCCTCGTCGGACGCGCGCGTGCCGATGATGAGCGGGCGGATCCCGAACGGGTCGCGGAACGCCAGCAGGCCGTACCCGGCGATGAGCGCGATGGTGGCGTACGAGCCTTCGACCCTCTCGTGCACGCGGGCGACGGCGCCGAAGACCTGCTCGGGGTCGAGCTCCAGACCGGCGATCTCGGACTGCAGTTCGCTGCCGAGCACGTTCACCAGCAGCTCGGTGTCGGACGTCGTGTTCAGGTGCCGGCGATCCTTGTGGAACAGGTCGTCGGTCAGCTCGCGCGTGTTCGTGAGGTTGCCGTTGTGCACCAGCACGATGCCGTACGGCGCATTCACGTAGAAGGGCTGCGCCTCTTCCTCGTTCGTCGCCGCGCCCTTCGTGGCGTAGCGCACGTGACCGAGACCGATCTCACCGAGCAGGTTGCGCATGTCGCGGGTGCGGAAGCCCTCGCGCACCTGGCCGCGGGCCTTCGAGATGTGGAACACGCCGTTCTTCTCGGCGGTGGCGATGCCGGTGGAATCCTGACCGCGATGCTGGAGGAGCAGGAGGGCATCGTAGATCTCCTGGTTGACGGGCCCACGGCCCACCATGCCGACGATTCCGCACATGGGGTGTCAGTTCGCTCCATCTGATTCAGCGGCGGCAGACGAGGGGCCGTCCGTGTACGCGCCCACGAGGCGCACCGCTCCTCCGTCGACGCCCTTGGCGCCCTGCTCGAAGGAGCCGTCGGGTCGGGCGCCGGTGTGCACCGTGCCCACCGGCCAGGCGGCGATGCCGTCACCGGCGAGGGCGCTGACCGCGGCATCCGCCTTCCCGGCGTCGACCACGGCGAGGAACCCGATACCCAGGTTCCAGGTGCCCTCGGTGGCGGTCAGCTCCAGCCCGCCGAGGTCGGCGAGCACGCGGAAGACGGGCGGCGGCGACCAGGTCGAGCGGTCGACCTCCACCCAGGCCGACGCGGGCAGGACGCGGGCGAGGTTCGCCGCGATACCCCCACCCGTGACGTGACTCAGCGAGTGGACCGCGCCGTCGAGGCCGGGCTCGGCCAGCAGGCGGAGCAGCGGCGAGGTGTAGAGGCGCGTGGGCTCGAGGAGGGCCTCGCCCCACGTCGTGCCGAAGTCGGCGGCGTTGTCGCCGTAGGAGATGCCCGCGCCCGTGCAGATGTGGCGCACGAGCGAGTAGCCGTTGGAGTGGAGGCCGCTCGACGCCAGCGCGAGGACGACGTCGCCGTCCCGGACCCGACCGGCTTCGAGCACCGCGGATGCCTCGACCACGCCCGTCGCCGCACCCGCGACGTCGTAGTCGTTGAGCCCGAGCAGCCCGGGATGCTCGGCCGTCTCTCCTCCGACCAGGGCGGTGCCGGTCGCGGCGCAGCCCTGCGCGATGCCGGCGACGATCTCGGCGATGCGGTGGGGGAAGACCTTGCCGCACGCGATGTAGTCGGTCATGAAGAGCGGCTTCGCACCGACGACGACGATGTCGTCGACGACCATGCCGACCAGGTCGATGCCGATCGTGTCGTGCTTGTCGATCGCCTGCGCGATGGCCACCTTCGTGCCGACGCCGTCGGTGCTGGTCGCCAGCAGCGGGTGGCTGTAGGCGCGCAGCGCACTGGCGTCGAACAGTCCTGCGAAGCCGCCGACGCCGCCGAGCACTTCAGGGCCGTGGGTGCGACGGACCGCCGACTTCATGAGTTCGACGGCGAGGTCGCCGGCAGCGGTGTCGACGCCGGCTGCGGCATAGGGATCGGTGGATGCGGAGGCCACGGAGCCAGCCTACCGGCGGGTGCGGGGGCCGGATGCCGCGTCGACCGTGCGACGCCTGTGGAGAGGCGCTGCGACCGCTGCAGGCCGCGGCATCCGGCCCCATCCCGAGGAGTCGGGCGGCCCTACAATGGGCGCATGGGAGGGACCGGGGCGCCTGAGTGGCTGATTCGCGAGGACGCGGGCCAGCCGGTGCTGCTCGCGCTCTACCTGCGGCAGGTGCTCGGCATCCGCTCCCCCGACGAACTGCCGCACCTGCGGGGAATCGCACCGCACGCGAACGACCGCAGCGAGCAGGCGCAGGCGCTTCTGGAGCGCCAGTGGCGGGAGTACTGGGCCATGACGGTCGAGCCGCAGGCGCACCCGTCTCCGATCCCGCTCGATCTCGTCGACGGTTTCGGCACGCTCATCGCCCTGCCGGAGGGGGGATCGCCCGAACTGCGCTCGGCGATCGCACCCCACGCCGTCGAGGCGCTGGAGTACTCCAAGCACGCGCATGAGCGGTACACGAAAGAAGCCGCGGCCAAGCCGGGCGTCTCCTACCGGGCGTACGCGAGCGCGATCGCGGAGCACGAAAGGCAGGTCGGCCGGCGGGCGCATTCGTTCGAGCTCAACGTGCAGGTGCTGCCGCTCGCTCAGCGCGGCGTGTGGTGGATCGGCTCGCTCACGATCGCCGTCACCGACGGTCTGCGCGGCGACGTGGTGGCGTTCGACACCGCGATCCACCCGATCATCGCCGAACTGGCGTGATCAGGAGCGGGCAGACCTCAGTCGTCGAAGTGCGCGCTTTCGCGGTCGGCGGCGACCTCGCGGCTGCGGCGTGAGAGCACCCGATCGAAGATGAGGGCGACGACACCGCCCACCACCACTCCGACGACGCCGCAGACGAGGGCGAGGAATCCGAAGACCTGCGTCGGCGAGTAGACCATGCCCGTGTTGGCGCTCTCCTGGTTCGAGCCGTTGAAGGTGAACGTCAGGATGAGCGCGACGAGGATGCCGAGCCCGGCGCCGAGGACGACGAAGACGGTGTATTTCGGCGCGCGTCGGACGCTGACCGTCACGACCTCGTCGCGCACGACCACGCGCGGCTCGACATCCTGTGTCGGCGCCGCGTACTCCGGTGTGTCCGCCTGATCTGGCATGGCTCCATTGTCTCACCGCATCAGGGGGCGACAGGCGCTCTCCCGGAACTGCGCGAAACCGTCAGGAGAGCTCTTCGTGGTCTCGGACCCACTTGGGCAGGTCGTCGTTCGACGGAGTGTCGAGGTCGTCGGTGAGGGTGGTCGCGCGCTCCGCGAGGGAATGCCGGAGTGTCCGCGCCATCATACGGTCCAGCACCAGTGCCATCCCGCCGAAGATCACCAGGCCGATGCCGATGCAGACGGCGGACAGCACTCCGAAGACGAGCAGGACGCCGGAGGGACCGCTCGAGACGATGCCGCCCGCCGCCTCGTTCATGCCCGAGGCCACGGTCAGCACGGTGGAGGCGAGCAGCCCGAGAACGATGCCCATTCCGAGGAAGCGACCGATGCGCGGGGCGCGCCGCACCGAGACGTCGAGTAGCTCCTCGTCCAGCAGGTACTCGCGTTTGCCGTATACATTTCCGCCGAAGCGGTGGGCCGCCATAGCGACATCCTCCCACCTCTGCAGCCCCCGGGGGTCGGCGTCGGCGAACCTTCCGGGAGGAGTTTCGATCAGGGCCGAAGCGGCAGGAGGTCCGACACGTCGGCCCGGATGCCGGAGGCGAGGATCCGACCGGCGGCCGCGGCATCCGTCCACTGCTCCTGCCCCGTCGCGAGGGCGATCCAGGTGGCGGCATCGGTCTCGACCACGTTCGGGGGCGTCCCGCGCGTGTGACGCGGTCCCTCGACCACCTGGACGGCCCCGAACGGCGGCACGCGCACCTCGACCGAATGCCCTGGCGCCTTCTCGGCGAGCAGCTGCAGCAGGTAGCGCACCGCGGTCGCGAGCTCGGCGCGGGCGGGAGGAGCGGATGCCTCGGCCGCCGTCCGCACGGCGGCGAGCGCGGAGCGCCCGACGTCGGTCGTGATCTTGGGAGGCACACGACCACGCTACGCCCGGGCGCGGCGACGTGCGCCACTGCGCCCGGGAACCCCCGCCGATAGGCTGGGCCGGTGAGAATCCTGGTCCTCGGTTCGGGCGCGCGCGAGCACGCCATCGCCCTCGCCCTGGCGTCGGAGGACGCCGCGCACGAGCTGTTCGCCGCTCCGGGGAACGCGGGCATCGCGGAGGTCGCGTGTCTGGTCGCCCTCGACCCGAGCGACGCCGCCGCGGTGAAGGAGTACGCCGACGGCCAGGACATCGACCTCGTCGTGATCGGCCCCGAGGCGCCTCTGGTCGCAGGTGTGGCCGACGCGCTCCGCGCCCACGGCATCCCCGTCTTCGGTCCGGGGAGGGCGGCCGCGCAGCTGGAGGGATCCAAATCGTTCGCGAAGCGCATCATGGAGGCCGCCGGCGTTCCGACCGGGCGCGCCGTCCGCGCGCGGACGCGTGCCGAGGTGGAGTCGGCGCTCGATGCGCTCGGCGCACCGCACGTCGTCAAGGCCGACGGGCTCGCCGCGGGCAAAGGCGTGATCGTCACGGGGAGCCGGGAGGCGGCACTCGCCCACGCCGACCTCCACCTCCCCACCGGCCCGGTGCTCGTCGAGGAGTTCCTGTCGGGCCCCGAGGTATCGCTGTTCTTCCTGAGCGACGGAGACCATGTCCTCCCCCTCAGCCCGGCGCAGGACTACAAGCGCCTCCGCGACGGCGACGCGGGTCCGAACACCGGCGGCATGGGCGCGTACTCGCCGCTGCCGTGGCTGACCGAGACGTTCGGCGGTGAAGCGGCGTTCGTGGAGCTCGTCACGCGCGACGTGGCGGAACCCATCGTGCGCGCGATGGACGCCGAAGGGACACCCTTCATCGGCCTGCTGTACGCCGGACTCATCCTCACCGACTCCGGCGTCAAGGTGATCGAATTCAACGCGCGCTTCGGCGACCCCGAGACGCAGGTCGTGCTGCCTCGGCTGCTCGACCCCCTGTCGGAGCTGCTGCTGGCCGCGGCATCCGGAACCCTCGAGGACCACGCGACCCCCGCGTTCGCTGAGGCGGTCGCCGTGACGGTGGTCGTCGCGAGCGAGGGGTACCCGGAGGCGCCCGTGACCGGCAGGCCCATCGAGGGACTGGATGCCGCGGCATCCGTCTCCGGCGTGCACATCGCCCACGCCGCGACGGCCGTCACCGATGAGGGCTTGATCGCGACCGGCGGCCGGGTGCTCAGCGTGGTCGCGCTGGGGACGACGTTCGCCGAGGCGACGGAACGCGTGTACCGCGCGGTCGAGCGGATCGAGCTCGAGGGCTCGCAGCACCGCGGCGACATCGCCGCCGGAGTGCACGAGAACTGACGCGGGCCCTCCGGCGACGGGGCGTCGTCAGGCGTCGCGGGCGTCAGACGCACCGGACGCCGCGGGTGCCCCGGGTGTCGCCTGCGCGGCGTGCCAGTCCGACGTGCTCGAGGCCTTCGGGCGCCGCAGGAACAGCACCGCGACCGCGCCGACGAGGATGACGGCCGCCGGCAGCAGGATCGACTGCGCCATCGCCGCCGAGAATCCGGGAACGACCATCGCGGGCAGCTGGCCGGTGCCGAAGCCCGACGACGAATCGGCCGAACCAGGCAGGTTCGCCTCGAGCCGGCTCTGCATGAACGTGGCGATCGCGGCCGAACCCAGCACCGATCCGATCACGCGCGTGGTGTTGTAGATGCCCGCGCCCGCGCCGGCCTGGTGCATCGGCAGGTTGCGCGTCGCCGTGGTGGCCAGCGGTCCCCACATGCCGGCGTTCGCGATGCCCATGAGGGCCGACGGGAACAGGAACATCCAGATCGGAGTGTCGGCGTTCATGAGGCTCGAGTACCAGACCAGCGCTGCCGCCGCGGCAACGAGCCCCGGCACGAGAAGGAAGCGCGGGTCGGTGCGATCGAGCAGCTTCCCCGCGAAGGGCGAGAGCACGCCGGCCGCGACCGCCATCGGCACCAGCAGCAGCGCCGACTCGGTGGGCGTGAGGCCGCGTGCGAGCTGGATGAAGAACATGAGCGGAAGCGACATGCTCGTCACGGTGAACCCCACGGTCGCGATTCCGATGTTGGCGACGCTGAAGTTGCGGTCGCGGAAGAGGGCGAGAGGCACCAGCGCTTCGCTCTTCGTCTTCGCCTGCTGCCAGAGGAACAGGGCCAGCACGACGACACCGGCGATGATCATCGACCACACCGTGATCGGTCCCCAGATGACGCCCCAGTCGAACTTCTCGCCCTCCTGCAGCCCGAACACGATGAGGAACAGGGCGACGGCGCTGAGCACGACGCCGAGGACGTCGAAGCGGTGCGGGTGCGTCTCGAGCTTCGGCACGAGGATCCAGGCGAGCACGAAGCCGATGACGCCGACCGGGAGGTTGATGAAGAAGATCCACTCCCACCCGAGGCCGTCCACGAGCAGGCCTCCGGCGAGCGGCCCCACCAGCATGGCGACTCCCGAGGTCGCTCCCCACAGGCCCATGGCCGCTCCGCGCTTGTCGGGCGGGAAGGTGCGGGTGATGATCGCCATCGTCTGCGGGGTCAGCAGCGCGGCGCCGAGTCCTTGCACGGCGCGCATGGCGATCAGCATCCCGAGGCTGTTCGAGAGCCCGCAGCCGAGCGAGGCGAGCGTGAAGACCACCAGACCCGTCAGGTAGAGGTTCTTGGGGCCGAACCGGTCGCCCAGACGCCCGGTGATCAGCAGCGGCACCGCGTAGGCCAGCAGATACGCGCTGGTGACCCAGACGACGTTGTCGAGGTTGTTCGTGGTCGGGTCGAGGGCCGCTTTGATCGCAGGGTTGGCCACCGACACGATCGTCGTGTCCACGAGGATCATGAAGAAGCCGATGACGAGCGCCCAGAGGGCTGGCCACGGGTTTCGTCCGGGGGCGTCCGACGGTGCGGCGGTGATCTTGCGGGCGGCGGATGCTGCGGCCCGGGTGGTCGGTTCGGTCATTGCTGTGCAGCCATTCGGTCGGAGAGGTATTGGTGGGATCGGGGGACCAGCTCGGCTTCCCCCCAGGCGAAGTCCCGTCGCTCGAGACGGGAGATCAGGGCGCGGAGCCAGCCGAGCTCGGCGGCGAGGAGCGCCTCCTGCCGCTCGATCTCGAGGAGGAACTGCTCGGGCACCGGGCGTTCGCGAGCCTTCTCGAGGCCGCCGACGTGCAGCAGGTGCTCTTCCGAGAGCGAGACGAGCCGCACGCCGAGCAGGTCGATCGTCTCTTCGCGTGACAGGTTGTGCGCTTCGGCGAGCGCGATGCGGAACTCCGCGGGGTGGTCGATGCGCGGCAGTTCCGCACGCACCCACTCCGTGACGACGTCGTGCCCTGCAGCCGTCAGCGTGTATGTCGTCCGCTCGGGGCGGTTGCCGTCGCGGTCGACGCCGACCTCTTCGAGGAGATCCAGCCGCTCGAGCCGCGCGACCGTGTGGTAGAACGTGCCGTTGGTCAGAGCCACCAGACGGTCGTCGTGCCGCTGCCGCATCAGACGCATCATCTCGTAGGGATGCATATCGCCTTCGCGGAGCAACGCCAGCACCATCACTCCGAGGGGGGTGAGTTTCGCCTGCAGAACGCCCATCAGTGCTCCGTATCGACTAGTCCATATGGACTATACACTCTGCGCGGTGGCGTGAGGGCCCGCCCGACTCTTCCCGGAAGGCACGCCGCGGGCTACCGTGGCCGCATGAAGGACGAAGAGGGGTCTGCTCGCGCCCACGCGATCTTCGACCCGATCGCGGCCGAGTACCTCACGCGTCCCGACGTCGACATCGGTCCGATGTTCGGCAGCGAGGGGCTGCGCGTCCGCGGCAAGATCTTCGCGTTCGTGGGGTACCTCAGCTCGCTCGTGGTCAAGGTTCCCGCGGCGCGCGCCGATGAGATCGTCGCCTCCGGGGTCGCCGAGCGCATGGTCATGCGCGAGCGGGAGATGCGCGAGTGGCTTCTCGTCGACCGCGCCGAGAGAGAGCACTGGGCCCCGCTCATCGCGGAGGCCTTCGCCTACGTCGACGAGATCACCCCCGGACGCGGGGCGTGACGCCCGGCCGCGATAATGGGCGGGTGAGCACTCCCCTCGACCTCCCCGGCTGGAAGCACGTCTACTCGGGCAAGGTGCGCGACCTGTACGCCCCCGAAGGCGCCGCCGAGGCATCCGACCGACTGCTCGTGGTGGCCAGCGACCGGGTGAGCGCGTTCGATGTCGTGCTCTCCCCGGGCATCCCCGACAAGGGCGTGCTGCTGACCACCCTCAGCCTGTGGTGGTTCGACCAGCTGTCGGGCGGCGACGGAGGGCGAGGCATCCCGAACCATCTCGTCGCCGATCACGAGCTGACCGCCGACGGCGTGCACGAGCTGATCCCCGCCGGCGTCGTCGGCCGCGCGATGCTGGTGCGGAGCCTGGAGATGTACCCGGTGGAGTGCGTCGTGCGCGGCTATCTCACGGGCAGCGGCTGGGTGGAGTACCAGCAGAGCGGCACGGTGTGCGGCATCCCGCTCCCCGCCGGGCTCGCCGACGGCGACCGCCTGCCCGAACCTCTCTTCACCCCCGCCTACAAGGCGCCGATGGGCGAGCACGACGAGAACATCTCGTACGCGCAGACCGTCGACATCGTCGGGGCGGACGCCGCTGCCGCGCTGCGCGACACGTCGCTCGAGATCTACGAGCGGGCAGCGGCTCTGTCCCGGTCGCGCGGCCTGATCCTCGCCGACACGAAGTTCGAGTTCGGGTCGGATGCCGACGGCGTGCTCACTCTCGCGGACGAGGTGCTCACGAGCGACTCCTCGCGCTACTGGGACGCCCAGGCCTGGGACACGGGTGCGACGGCGAAGGAGCGCATGGCGAGCTTCGACAAGCAGATCGTCCGTGACTGGCTCTCCGCGCACTGGGACAGACAGGGCACCCCGCCCGAGCTCCCGGCCGAGATCGTGGAGCGGACCGCGGACCGCTACCGCGCCCTCCTCGAGCGCCTCACGTCGTAGTCGGCGCCCGCGCCATCCCCACCGAAGGAGCACCATGCCCATCTGGACCCTGCACGGAAACGGCCGCACCGTCGCGCCCGGCCAGGTCGTCGGCCCCGACGAGCGCCTGAGCTGGCCGGCCACGATCGCGGTGGGCGTGCAGCACGTCATCGCGATGTTCGGTGCGACCTTTCTGGTGCCGGTGCTGACCGGCTTCCCCGTATCGACCACACTGCTCTTCTCGGGGATCGGCACACTGCTGTTCCTCGTGATCACGAAGAACAAGCTGCCCAGCTACCTCGGCTCGTCCTTCGCATTCATCGCGCCGGTGACCGCGGCGACCGCCACCGCGGGGATGGGTTCGGCCCTCGCGGGCATCGTCGCGGTGGGACTGCTGCTCGTGGTCGTCGGGGTGATCGTGCAGATCGCCGGTCTCGGCTGGATCGACAGGCTCATGCCGCCCGTCGTGTCGGGCTCGATCGTCGCCCTGATCGGGTTCAACCTCGCGCCGGTCGCCTGGTCGAACTTCAGAGAGGCTCCGCTCACCGGCACCGTCACCCTGAGCGCCGTCATCCTGTTCAGCGTGCTGTTCCGAGGATTCCTCGGTCGCATCTCGATCTTCCTGGGCGTCATCGTCGGGTACGCGTTTGCCGCGATGGTGGGCGAACTCGACTTCTCGTCGGTTGCGGATGCCTCGTGGGTGGGCCTCCCCGAGTTCCACGTGGCCGACCTCACCAGCCCCGGCACGTGGGGCGTCATCGCGATGTTCCTGCCCGTCGTCCTCGTGCTGATCGCCGAGAACGTGGGGCATGTCCGGGGGGTCGCGACGATGACCGGCACGGCCGTCAACGCGCAGACCGGTCGCGCGCTCATCGCCGACGGCGTGGCGACGACCCTCGCCGGTGGTTTCGGCGGATCGGGGACGACGACGTACGGCGAGAACATCGGCGTGATGGCCGCGACCCGCGTCTACTCGACGGCCGCCTACTGGGTCGCGGGCGTCACGGCGGTGCTGCTGAGCCTGTCGCCGAAGGTCGGGGCCGTGTTCAACACCATCCCGATGGGCGTCCTCGGAGGGGTGACCACCGCCCTGTACGGACTCATCGGCATCATCGGCATCAAGATCTGGGTGGACAACCGCGTCGATTTCTCCCGCCCGGTCAACCAGTACACGGGGGCGGTGGCGCTCGTGATCGCCATCGCCGGCTTCACGATGCAGTGGGGCGACTTCCAGCTCGGCGCGATCGTCATCGGCGCAGCATCCGCCCTCCTCATCTACCACCTCGGCAACCTGATCGCCCGGTGGCGCCGAACCGGCGCCGACGACGGCGGCCCGCTGCCGGTCATCGGCCCGCTCGGCGGGGATCCGACCTAGGGACGCACGCAGATCGTGCATCCGCGGGGTGCGGGCGCGGGTCAGCAGGAATCGCGCTCGATGAGCGTCGTCGCGAGCTCGGTGACGTGCGGCGGCGAGCCGCCGGCGAGCAGTTCGAGCAGCACCGTCGCCATCTGCTCGCCCTGCTCGTGCGACGGCTGGCGGACGGTGGTCAGCGCCGGTGTGACGGAGGTCGCCACCGGGGAGTCGTCGAAGCCGATGATCGCGATGTCATCGGGCACCCTCAGGCGCGCGGCATGCAGGACCTCCAGCACGCCGCGGGCCATCAGGTCGCTCGCCACGAAGATCGCGTCGGGCAGCTCGATGCCGCTCGCAAGGATGCGGCGCATCGCGGCGGAACCCCCCGACGTCGTGAACTCGCCGTCCTCGACCGTGACGGGGCTGAGCCCCGCGGCCGCAAGCGCATCACGGTAGCCCTCGAGACGGTCGATGCCCGCGGGCATCGTCTCGGGCCCCGAGATCATGGCGATGCGGCGGTGGCCCTTCGCGATCAGATGAGCCGTGGCATCCCGACCGCCCTGCACATTGTCGACGTCGACGTAGTACGCACCCTCGCGGTCACGTACGGGCCGTCCGCCGTAGACCACCGGCACGGACTGCGCGATGCGGTCGATGAAGGTGTCGCTCGTGTGGTGGGAGACGATGACCGCGCCGTCGATGCTGCCGCCGCGCACGTAGCTCGTCGTCTTGTCGCCCGCGTCATCGCTGGCGATGAAGAGGTTGAGCACGTAGTCCGACCGTGACAGCCGCGCGTTGATGCCCGAGACGATGGCCGCGAAGAACGGGTCTCCGAAGAACCGGGTGGTGTCTTCCGGCACGATCAGCGCGATCGCGTGCGTCTGCCTGCTCGCGAGCGAGCGCGCAGCACGGTTGGGCACGTAGCTGAGATCGGCGATGGCCCTGCGCACGGCATCGAGGGCGGTCGGGCTGACCGCCGTCGACCCGTTCACCACGCGCGACACGGTCGACCGCGAGACGCCCGCCGCCGCCGCGACCTCTTCGATCGTCGCCGGACCGGTGGCGGGTGTCCGCACCGCGTCGGTCGTCATCTCGTTTCCGTCCCGCGGCTCTACTGCGGGGTCGCGGCGAGGTCGAGGGCGCGCGCGGAGATGACGTCACGGTAGGCGCGACCGCTGTCCTTGAGCGTGCGCGCCTGCGTGTCGTAGTCGACCCGGACGATGCCGAAGCGCTTCTCGTACCCCCACGCCCACTCGAAGTTGTCCATGAGCGACCAGTAGAAGTAGCCGCGGACGTCCACGCCGGCGTCGATCGCGTCGAGGATCGCGCCGAGGTGCACGCGCAGGAAGTCCGCGCGGTCGGCGTCGTGGACGCGCGGCTCGCCGTCCTCCTGCACGAGCACGTCGTCGTAGGCGGCGCCGTTCTCGGTCACGAAGATCGAGGTGCCCGCGGGCACGGCGTACTCCTCCGACACCCGGCGCAGCAGACGGGTGAGACCCTCGGGTTGCACGTCCCAGAACATCGACGTCTGCGGCAGACCGCGGTCGTGCCAGTACACGTCCTCCAGGGCGGGGAAGGGAGAGCCGCCGACGCGATCGGTCGGTGCGTCACCGCTGCGGGGCTCGGTGGGGGCGGGCGTGGCTCCGACGAGCTCGCCGTGGTAGTAGTTCACCCCGAGGGCGTCGATGCGGGTCGCGATGGTCTGGAGGTCGCCCGGGAGCACCGCGGCCTCGAAGGTCTCGGCGGCCGACGGGTTGAGCCGGCGGATGTCGTCGAGCACATCGGCGGGGTACTCGCCGTCGAACACGGGGCCGAGGAACCATCTGTTGAAGCGCCCGTCGATCTTGGCCGCGGCGGCGACGTCGGCGGGATCCGCCGGGTCGACCGGGTCGGCGACGGTGAGGTTCAGGGTGATGCCCAGCTCGAGCGAGCTGTCGCGGGCGCGCAGTTCTCGCACCGCCTGCCCGTGACCGAGCAGGAGGTGGTGCGACGCGAGCATCCCTTCGACCTCGCTGTAGTGACCGGGTGCGTGCAGCCCCGCGGTGTAGGAGAGGAACGACGAGCACCACGGCTCGTTGAGCGTCGTCCAGACCTTCACACGGTCGCCCAGGGCGTCGTGCATGTCGAGCGCGTACTCGGTGAAGCGGTCCGCCGTCTCGCGCACGGTCCAGCCGCCGCGCTCCTCGAGGGCCTGCGGAAGGTCCCAGTGGTAGAGCGTCAGCCACGGGAGGATGTCGGCGTCGAGCAGTTCGTCGACGAGACGCTTGTAGAAGTCCACGCCTGCGGGGTTGACCGGCCCGCCGTCGGGACGCACGCGCGACCACGACGTCGAGAAGCGGTACGTCTGCAGGCCCATGCTCTTCATCAGCGCCACATCATCGCCGTAGCGGTGGTAGTGGTCGCACGCGACGTCGCCGTTGTCGGCGTTGATGACCGCTCCCGGTACGCGGCTGAACGCGTCCCAGATCGAGTCGCGGCGGCCGCCCTCGTGCGCGGCGCCCTCGATCTGATACGCGGCCGTGGCCGCGCCGAAGAGGAACGAGTTCGGGAATTCTCGGGGTGCGGATGCCACGGCGGGGGTGGTCCTTTCGGAAAAGCTGCGGGTCGAAGGCGAGGTGATGGTCATCCCTTCACAGCGCCCGCCATGATACCGCTCACAAGTTGCTTGCCCACGAAGACGAACAGCAGCAGGAGCGGGATCGTGGCCAGCAGCACGCCGGCCAGCACGATCGAATAGTCCACGAAGTAGTTCGACTGCAGCAGCGACAGAGCGACCGGGAGGGTCGGATTCTGCCGGTCGAGCACGATGAACGGCCAGAAGAAGTTGTTCCACGCGGTGACGAAGGTGAAGAGGCCGAGCATGGCGGCCGCGGGCCGCGCGGCCGTGACACCGATGGTCCAGAACGTGCGGAACGAGCTCGCCCCGTCCACCCGGGCTGCCTCGATCAGCTCGTCGGGAACAGCCTGCTGCATGTACTGCGTCATCCAGAAGACGCCGAACGCGCTCGTGAGGGCGGGGATGATGATCGCGCCGATCTGGCCGGTCCAGCCGATGTTGCTGAACAGGATGTAGAGCGGCACGACGCCGAGCTGCATGGGCACGGCCATCGTGGCGACCACGAACACCAGCATCCACTTGCTGCCCTTGAACCGCAGCTTGGCGAACGCCCACCCGGCGAGTGTGGAGAAGAACACCACGGAGATGGCGATCAGGGCGGAGCTGTAGATCGAGTTCCACAGCGCCTGCCAGAAGTTCACCGCCGGGTCGTTCATGACTCTCGCGGCGTTCTCGATGAAGTTGCCACCGGGCAGCCACGACATATTGGGGTCGCGAATCGTGTACGCGTCGCCCGAGCCGATGAGGAACGACCAGTAGAACGGGAAGAGGGCGGCGGCGAGCACCACTCCCAGGCAGGCGTAGACGAACCACCCCGGTCGCGAGCCCCGGACGGGTCGCGCCTTCGCGCGCCGACCTCCGCGTGGGGCGGGCTCCGTGATCGCCCGGTCTCGGATGACGATCGGTGCGTTGTCGACGGCGCTCATCGCTGGCCCTTCTCTCGCTGCTGTGATTCGGCTTGGACGCGGCGTCGGGCGGCGCGGGCGGCGGCGCGCTGATCACGGCGCGAGACGGCTCCGCGTGCGCCGTCGTCGCGCACCAGTCCTCGTGTGACGAGCAGGTTGATCAACCCGATCGCGATGATGATGAGGAAGAGGATCCACGCGAGGGCCGCGGCGCGACCGAAGTTCCACTCGCCCCAGCCGATGTCGTAGAGCCACAGGGTGATCGTGAGCCACTGCGAGTTGGCGCCGCCCGTGCCGGTCTGGTCGTACATGCGCGGTTCGTCGAAGATCTGCAGGCCGCCGATCGTCGAGGTGATGATGACGAAGATCAGGGTGGGACGCAGGCTCGGGACTGTGATCGACAGGAACTGCCGGAACTTGTTCGCGCCGTCGATCGCCGCAGCCTCGTAGTAGTCGCGCGGGATCGCCTGCATGGCCGCCAGCAGGATGAGCGTGTTGTAGCCCGTCCAGCGGAAGTTGACCATCGTGGCGATCGCGATGTGGCTGGCGAAGGCGTTCGAGTGCCAGGGGACGGCCGGGATGCCGATGTAGCCGAGGTAGGTGTTGATGATTCCGTAGCGGTCGCCGAACATGTTGCTGAAGATGAGGGCGACGGCGACGGGGGCCATCACGTAGGGGAGGAGGACTCCCATGCGCCAGAAGGTCTTGGCGCGGATGTTCTGGTCGAGCATGGCCGCGATGAAGACGGCCAGCAGCAGCTGCGGAACCGTGGACAGCAGGAAGATGCTGAACGTGTTGCGCAGGGCGATCCAGAACTTGGGGTTGTTCAGCACGTACGCGTACTGGTCGAAACCGATGAACGTGCCCGTGCCGCGGATGAGATCCCAGTCCATGAACGAGATCACCGCGGTGTACGCGATCGGGAACAGGCCGGTGACGATGAAGAGGAGGAAGAACGGCGAGACGTAGAGGTACGGGGCGACCTTGAGGTCCCACGCGCTCATCCTCGAGCCGAACCCGATGCGCTTGGGCTCGCGGGGCGGGCGATCCTCATCGGATGCCGCGGCCCGCGTCGTGCGCGGGCTCTGGGGGGTCCTGATCGTCGTGGTCACGACTCTCCTCGTTTCACTGCTCTGGGTCGGTGGGGTCAGCACGCCCGATCGTCGGGCGAGCGAGGTGGGACCGGGGATGCCGGTCGTCGAGCGAGCGAAGCGAGACGCCCTGGGGGATGCCGCGGCCACGAGGGTGGCCGCGGCATCCGCACCTGCTACTTGAGGGCGTCGACCTCAGAGGACCACTGGTCCCAAGAGGTGGTCGCGTCCTGCGTTCCGTCTTCGACGCGCGTCAGGGCCTTCTGCATCGCGTCGTTGATCTGGAAGTAGAACTCGCCCTTGAACGGCGACACCGTCACGGCGTTGGCGCGGTCCGTGAGGATCTGGCCGACCGGGGCGTTGTTGAAGAACTCGTTCGTCGCGTCGAGCAGCGTCGAGTCGGTGAGGGCGTCATTCTGGCTGGGGAAGGTGCCCGCCGAGGAGAACGCCTTGATCTGCTGCTCGGGAGCGGTCAGCCAGTCGGCCAGCTCCTGAGCCGCCGCGACGTGCGCGCCGTTGCCCGGGACGGTCAGGTACGAACCGCCCCAGTTGCCGCCGCCGCCGGGGAACACGTTGGCGATGTCCCACGTGGTGACGTCCTTGGCGTTGCCCGAGATGACTCCGAGCATCCAGCCGGGGCAGAGCATCGTGGCGAAGGCGCCGTTCGCCAGGCCCGCGTTCCAGTCGTCCGACCACTGTGCGAGGTGCGCGGACTGCGTCTTGCTGGCGTCGAGCACCTGGGTGTAGATGTCCTTGACGTCGGGGTTGGTGGTCGCCGTGATGTCGCCGGAGTCCGGGTCTTCGTAGGCCGCGTCGACCTGGTTGATCATGCCCTGGTAGGTGCCGCCGGCGGAGTCGAAGAACGCCTTGCCGGTGGCGGCGGTGTACTGGGCGCCGACCTCGAAGTACTTCGACCAGTCACCCTCGAGCAGAGCGGCGACCGACTCGCGGTCGGTCGGCAGCCCGGCTGCGGCGAAGAGGTCGGACCGGTAGCAGACGCCCTCGGGTCCGATGTCGGTGCCGTAGCCGATCAGGTTGCCGGCGGGGTCGGTGGCGGCGGCCGTCTTCCAGTCGAGCCAGCGGTCCTTGAGATCGGCGGGCACCGGTGCCAGCAGGTCGGAGTACTGCATGACCTCGGGCAGCCAGTCGACCTCGATGGCTTCGATGTCGGCGAGGCCGGTCTTGCCGAGCTTCTGGAAGTAGTTGGCGCGGGCGTCGTTGGACGTCGCGGCCTTGTTGTGGACGATCGTCACGTTCGGGTGCGAGTCCATGTACTCCTGGAACAGCTCGTCGGTGTACCCGAAGTCGTTGAACGTGGCCACCGTGAGGGTGACCTTCTCGTTCGGGTCGGCGCTGGCGGCAGCGCCGCCACCGCCCGTGGAACAGCCCGCCAGGACGAGGGCGGAGATGGACGCGGCGGCCGTGATGATCGCGGTACGCCGCAGTGCGCGTGAATTCACGTGTCACTCCTTTGTGGTGTGGGTGGTGCTGGTGTGGGTGGTGCTGGTGGTCTTGCGGTGGTGGGTCGTGCCGTGGTGCTGCTCTTCGGTCGTGCGGGTGTGGTCGTACGGGTGCGGATCGGGCCCGTCCCGGGCCTGCGCCCGCACGGAAGGGTCGAAAGTGAACGAGCCCGCTCCCCCTCCGTCAGGCCGACGTCTCTTGTCGGTCCGGATTCCGTGGGAGCGCTCTCACCGAACGGTCAGAACGTTACGGGAGCGCTCCCACGTCGTCAAGAGAGCGCTCCCATGACGTGATAACGATCCGGTCACGGTGGTCCCGTCCCCCGGTGGGACCTGCGCCACGAACCCGGGCCGCCGCGCGAGACGGGCAGGCCGGCCACGCGCCGGGTGCTCGGCAGCCGCGGAGGCGGAGCCGTAGACTGGGGTGGACCCCTGCCCGCGACATCCGGAGCTGCTCAATGCCCACCATCGTCGTCGACGTCATGCCCAAGGCCGAGCTTCTGGACCCGCAGGGGAAGGCCGTCGCCGGCGCTCTCGCACGGCTCGGGATCGAGGAGTTCACCAGCGTCCGCATCGGGAAGCGCTTCGAGCTCACCGTCGAGGGCGAGGTCGGCGAAGACGTGCTCGCCAAGGCGCGGGAGATCGCTGACGAGATCCTCTCGAACGCCGTGATCGAAGACGTGGTCGGCGTCGAGGTCGTGGCGTGACCGCACGCGTCGGTGTCATCACCTTCCCCGGCTCGCTCGACGACCGTGATGCGCAACGGGCGATCCGCGTGGCCGGCGGCGAACCGGTGGCGCTCTGGCACGGCTCCCACGACCTCGAAGGCGTCGACGCTCTCGTGCTGCCCGGGGGCTTCAGCTACGGCGACTACCTGCGCGCCGGGGCGATCGCCGCTCTCGCGCCCATCATGAACGAGGTTCGGACCGCCGCCGACGCGGGCATGCCCGTGCTCGGCATCTGCAACGGCTTCCAGATGCTCGTCGAGGCTCACCTCCTGCCCGGCGGACTCATCCGCAACGCCTCGCAGCAGTTCATCCGTCGCGACCAGCGCCTGCGCGTCGAGAACGCGTCGACGGCCTGGACGTCGCATTTCGAGGAGGGGCAGGAGATCGTCATCCCCCTCAAGAACGCCGACGGCGGATACATCGCGGATGCCGCGACCCTCGAGCGCATCAACGGCGAGGGTCTCGTCGCCTTCCGCTACCTGGGCGTCAATCCGAACGGTTCGCTGGACGACATCGCCGGACTCACGAACGAGCGCGGCAACGTGGTCGGTCTCATGCCGCACCCCGAGCATGCGGTGGAAGAGGGTTTCGGTCCCGACACGACCGCGGCCATGCGCTCGGGCACCGACGGGATCGCGTTCTTCACGTCTGCGATCGCGTCGCTCGTCTCCTCCGCCGCCTGACCGATCCCGGGCGAGGGAACCCCTCCGCCTGCGGGTAGCGTGAACGGGTGACCTCCCGCTACGTCGTGACCGTGCCCACCGCCGAACTCGCCGACGACCTGCAGCCGATCGCTGCGGACGTCGACGTCGTGGTCTGGTCGATGGATGCTGCGGCCCCGCGCGACCGCATCGACATCGTCGTGCCGCCCTACATGAGCATGGGCAAGGTCTTCCCGCTGCTCGAGGGCGTCGAGGTCGGGTTCGTGCAGGGTCAGTCCATCGGCTACGAGGGCATCGCCGACCTGCTGCCCGACGGCCTCGCCTTCGCGAACGCGACGAGCGTCCACGAGACCTCGACGGCGGAACTCGCCGTCGCGCTCGCCCTGGCGGCGCAGCGCCATCTTCCCGCCTACGTCCGCGCCCAGGACGAGCACCGCTGGGCACAGGACTTCGCCGACAGTCTTGCCGACCGGCGGGTGCTGCTGCTCGGCTACGGCGGTGTCGGAAAAGCGATCGCGGCACGTCTGGCCGGCTTCGAGGTGAAGATCACCGCGGTCGCGAGTCGGGCGCGGGTCGAGCACGGGGTCGCCGTGCACGCGATCGATGAGCTGCCCGCGCTGCTCGGCGCGACCGACGTCGTCATCGCCAGCCTGCCGGGCGGCGAAGAGACGCGCCACATCATCGATGACGCTGCGCTCGCGGCGCTTCCCGACGGCGCACTCGTGGTGAACGTCGGGCGCGGACCCCTCATCGACACGGACGCCCTCGTCGATCACGTTCGCCGGGGTCGCATCCGCGCCGCACTCGATGTCACGGACCCCGAACCGCTCCCCGAGGACCACCCGCTGTGGGCGCTTCCCGGTGTGCTCATCGCTCCCCACGTCGGCGGCGCCACCAGCGCGATGCGTCCGCGCATCGCGAAGCTGGTCCGCACCCAGATCGAGCGGCTGGTCGCGGGCGAGCCCCCGTTGAACATCGTCATCGACAAGCGCCACTGAGGCGCCGGCCGGCTCACGGCACCAGGATCACCTTTCCGTTCAGCGTCCTCGACTCGGCGAGCTCCATCGCGGCGACGATCTCGCTCAGCGGGTAGCGGGCGGCGATGTTCGCGGTGAGGACGCCGTCACGCAGCAGTGCGAACACTTGTCCGAGGTCCTCCTCGAGGTGCCGGCGGAATCGCGCCGGACGCGTCCGGTGACCCGCCCACAGGTTGTAGAACGTCGCCTTCCTGCCGTTGGGGAGCACGCTCCACCACAGGGCCTGCCCGATCGCCTTCGTGAACGGGACCCACATGGCGCCGCCGTCGCTCAGTGCACTGATGATCGAGTAGGTCACGAGGACTCCACCCGGCGCCAGCAGCTTCCAGGCGGTGCGCGTCATGTCGCCGCCGATGTTGTCGAAGACCGCGTCCACTCCGCCGGGCGCGATCTCGCGCACACGATCGGCGAGCCGGGGATCGGCGTAGTCGACCGGGATCACCCCGCCGGCGCGCAGCGCGTCGTGATGACGAGGCGAGGCCGCGCCGATGATGCGCACACCGTGGTGGTGCGCGAGCTGGATGAGGATGCCGCCGACACCGCCGTTCGCTCCGAACACGAGGATCGTCTGCCCGGGTCGCACGTGCGCGATCCGGTGCAGCATCTGCCACGCGGTCACCCCGTTCACCACGACGGTCTCGGCGTCCTCGGGCGCGATCCCCTCCGGGACGAGAACGCTGTCGCGGCCCTCGACCACGACATGACCCGCCCATGCACCGGTCTTGGTCATCGTGGCCACCCGTCGTCCCCGCATCGCTTCGTCCGCTCCCGGGCCGACGTCGACCACGCGCCCCACGAGGTCGTACCCCGGTGTGAACGGGAAGGCCGGCTGCCCGTAGTAGCGGCCGCGCCGCATCATCTGCTCGGCGAAGGAGATACCCGTCGCCTCGAGCTCGACGAGAAGCTGCCCGGCGCCGGGCGCGGGTATCGGTGCGGTCGTCACTTCGAGCCCCGACGGCGCGACGACCCCGGGGAGGACGACGCGCACGGTCTCGCGGGCGGGTGCTGGTGTGTTCATGAGATGCTCCGTTCATTTGTGAGTGACTGAACAGTCACTTCGTTGGGGAAAAAGAATCCCGCGATGGGCGCGGGCTCGAGGTGGATCCGGGGAGGGCTCGGTGTCGGCTCAGAGGTGATCGATACCGTTGTCGACGATCCGTGCCCAGGCGGCGTCGACATCGCCGATCCCCGCCTGGACGATGAGGTGGCACAGCTGGCCGTAGGCGAGGAACCGCTGGACGGATGCCGCATCCGCCCCGGTCTCGCGCGTCACCGCGGTGACGATGCGACCGATCCCCCGACGGACGGCGTCGCGGATCTCGGGCACGTCGCACGCGCTCTGGGCGTGCACCTGGAGCGCGATGAGGCTCTGATCGCGGATGAGCGCCACGTAGGCGTCCGACATCGCGTCGAGCCTGGCCGCTGCATGCGCGCCGGGATCTTCGACGGCCTCCGCCCCGGCGATCAGCGCCGCCGTTACACGGTCGTAGCAGTCGTCGACGGCGGCTACGAAAAGCCCGAGCTTCCCGTCGAACAGCCGGAACACGTAGGCCGTGGACACCTTCGCGGCGTCAGCGACATCGGCGACCGGTGTGGCCCGATAGCCGGCGCGTGCGAACGTGTCCACCGCGCAGGCGATGATGCGCACGCGCTGCTCGTCCGCCGTGGAGCGGACGCTCGACCGCCTGCTCCGGCCGGCCACGGTGGGTGATGCACTCATGTGACTGAGTGAACAGTAACTATTCACCGATGTCAAGGCGCGCTGCAGATCACCCACCGCGAACGACGTTCCGTCAGCGGTGGTCGACGTCTGCGCCCGACCAGAGATCGGCGCACTCCACCTCGACGACCCCGCGTGCGCTCATCGCCGCGCGGGCACCGCGATCGCCGTGCAGCTCGCCGATGAGCTCGGGCACCCGATCCGCGCCGATCAGCACCGGATGCCCCGGCCGCCCCCCATAGACGGCCTGCACCAGGCCGACCCGCACGCGGCCCTCCTCCGCTGCCGCTGCGATCACACGGGACACCGCGCGCGGCGGGGCGTCGGGGGTGTCGACCGGGGTGACCACCACGGCGTCCACGCCGCGTGCTGCCTTGACCAAGCCCGCGCGCAGCGTCGCGCCCAGCCCCTCGGCCCAGTCCTCCACGATCAGGATCGACGCGTCCGACGGGACGAGGGACCGCGCCTCGTCGGCACCGGCGCCGAGAGCGATGAGGACGTCCGCGCAGCCGCCGGATCGCAGCATCCGGGTCGCGATCTCCAGCCAGGAACTCCCGCTGTCGGAGCAGGCGAGCGCCTTCGGCCCGCCGAATCTGACGCCGGCCCCCGCGGCGAGCACGAGTCCGCGGATGCGAGGGGGCGCCATGGTCACGTCAGCGTAGCGCCCGGGTAACACGAGCGCATTAGCGTTGTCACCATGCTCGAACTGGCCGAGGCGATCCTGCCGCGACTGCGGGCCGGGGAACGCGTCGCCATCGTGACGGTGACCCGCGTCGCCCGCAGCGCCCCGCGCGGCGTGGGCTCGTCGATGGCCGTGACCGAGACGCGCGAGGTGATCGGGGCGATATCGGGCGGCTGCGTCGAAGGCGATGCCGTCGCCCTGGCCGTGCAGGCACTGCGGTCCGGTCGGGCGCAGACGGCGAGTTTCGGCTTCTCCGACGAGACGGCGCACGCCGCGGGCCTCGCCTGCGGCGGCGCCGTCGATGTGGTCGCGTGGGTGGTCGCACCGGACGATGACGAAGTGGTCGCCCTGCTCGAACGGGCGTCCGCCGG
This sequence comes from Microbacterium songi, assembly GCF_042747925.1. Taxonomy (NCBI): domain Bacteria; kingdom Bacillati; phylum Actinomycetota; class Actinomycetes; order Micrococcales; family Microbacteriaceae; genus Microbacterium; species Microbacterium songi. The sequence continues at coordinate 277,687 of NZ_JBHZIE010000010.1, read as the reverse complement.
GCGTCCGACGACCGTCGGGCTGATCACCCGGGGCCCCTCGGCGGGCCTGCTCTGCACACCCCGGTCACTCCGCGAGAGCGGCGACCTCGAGGTGGCGGACGCGCTCGCACTCGCCGAGACGGTGGCCGACACCCGACTGCTGGCGTTCGCTCCGGATGCCGCGATCCTCGCCCTCTCGCGCGCTCCACGCCCGAGGCTCATCGTTCTGGGAGCCGGCGAGCACGCCGCCGCTCTCTGTCGGATCGGCGCGGCCTCCGGCTTCGCGGTGACGGTGTGCGACGCATGGGAGCTGCTGGTGACGCCCGATCGATTCCCGGAGGCGACCGAGCTCGTCGTCGCGCTGCCCCACGAGTACCTCGCGACGACCGAGGTCGACGCGAGGACGGCGGTGTGCGTGCTCACCCACGATGAACGCCTCGACGTACCCGCGCTCGAGGTCGCGCTGCGCCTGCCCGTCGCGTTCGTCGGCGCGATGGGCGCCCGCCGCACCGTCGCACGACGTGCGGCACTCCTGCGGGCCGCGGGCCTCACCGACGGTGAGTTGGAACGCCTGCATTCCCCGCTCGGACTCGATCTCGGCGGTGCCACCGTGCAGGAGAGCGCGATCGCCGCGCTGGCGGAGATCGTCGCGGCCCGACACGGCGGCTCGGGCGTGCCGTTGAGGACGATGTCGGGTCCGATCCACCGATCGGAGTCGGGTACCGGGGCCGGTGCGGCCGTAACAGCGGCGCAATGTCTGCCTGATAGCGTCACGGCACTGCGTGTCCCATCACCATGATCCTGCGCGACCCCCGTCGGTCGATCAGCGGTCAGGGCGGGGACTGCGGCGATATCCGTCGTCTCAGCACCGTCCCGGAGGTCATCGATGTCTTCACCCGCATCCGCGCCCGCCCCTGCCCCCGTCGACAAGTCCCAGGTCGGCATCGGTGAACGGCAGTACCACATCGCCGTCGCCCCCGGGGAGGTCTCATCCGTCGCCCTGCTGCCCGGCGACCCGTTCCGCGTGCCGTTCGTCGCCGAGTTCCTCACCGATGTACGAGAGGTGGCGCACAACCGCGAGCATCGCACGATGACCGGCTGGTACAAGGGCCGCCACATCACCGCCACCTCCACCGGCATGGGCTGTCCGTCGACTGCGATCGCCGTCGAAGAGCTCGCCCGCGTGGGTGTGACGTCGTTCATCCGTGTCGGCAGCTCGGCCGGACTCCAGCCCCGGATCGAGCCCGGTGACCTGCTCGTGAGCGAGGGAAGCTACCGCAACGACGGCACCACCTCCGCGTACGTCCCCGTCGGCTTCCCCGCAGTCCCCGACATCGAGCTCACCCTGGCACTCGCCCGCCACTCCGCGCGCATCGCCGAGGACGCCGGCACCCGCGCGTTCTCCGGTATCAGCGTGAGCGACGACGCGTTCTACGCCGAAACACCGGAGTGGATCGATCAGCTGCACCGCATGGGCATCCTGAACGTCGAGATGGAGGCATCCGCTCTCTTCGTCGTCGCCCGCCTCCGCGGGCTCCGCGCCGGGATGGTGTGCGCCTGTTCGAGCAACCTCGTGGCGGGCGCCTCCCTGTACGACGAGAAGAACGGCGCGCTGAAGGACGGGTGGATGCGCAGCATCGAGGCCGCCCTCGAGACCGCCGTCGAGCTGGAGCTGTGACATGACACGGACCATCATCGAGAACGCCTATGTCGCCACCGTCGACGCCGCCGGGACGGAGCATGCGTCCGGTCACGTGGTCTTCGAGGACGGCGTGATCTCGGCCGTCGGGAACGGCCCGGCGCCCGCGGAGCTGCGGGCGGGAGCCGACATCGTGGACGGCACCGGATGCCTCGTCACCCCGGGTCTCATCAACACCCACCACCACCTCTACCAATGGCTCACCCGCGGGTACGCGCAGGACGCGATCCTCTTCGACTGGCTCACGGCGCTGTACCCGCTGTGGTCGCAGATCGACGCGCGCCTGACCGGCATCGGCGCGGCAGGCGGGATGGCGGTGCTCGCCCGCTCGGGGTGCACCACCGTCGGCGACCACCACTACATCTTCCCGAAGGGGTCGGGCGACATCGTCGGAGCGATCGTCGCGGCGGGCTCGCGGGTCGGGGTGCGGCTGCACGCGACGCGCGGCTCGATGGACCTCGGCGCCTCCCAGGGCGGATTGCCGCCGGATTTCGCGGTCGAGACGACGGATGCCGCGTTGGCCGCGTCGCAGGAAGCCGTGGAGCGGTGGCACGACCCGTCGTTCGGATCGATGGCGCACGTGGCGATCGCCCCGTGCTCGCCGTTCTCGGTCACCGCCGACCTGTTGCGCGAATCGGCGCCGCTCGCCCGGTCGCTCGGGGTGCGCCTGCACACCCATGCGTCCGAGACCGTCGAGGAGGACGCCTACTGCCTGGAACGTTTCGGCACCTCGCCCACCGAGTACCTCGAGTCGCTCGGCTGGCTCGGGCCGGACGTGTGGATGGCGCACTGCGTGCACCTCGATGACACCGCCATCGCCCGCTACGCCGCGACCGGCACAGGCGTCGCCCACTGCCCCTCGTCGAACGCCCGACTGGCCTCGGGCATCGCACCGGTGCGCGACATGCTGAGGGCAGGGGTGCCCGTCGGGCTGGGCGTGGACGGGTCGGCGTCGAACGAGTCGGGGCAGCTCGGCATCGAGATCCGCGAAGCCGTGCTCATGGGTCGCCTCCGCACCGGTGCCGACTCGTTCTCGGTGCGGACGGGCCTGCGCATCGCGACCATGGGCGGTGCGCGCGTCCTGGGTCGCGAGGCCGAGATCGGCTCGCTCGAGCCCGGCAAACTCGCCGACATCGCCGTCTGGCGGGTCGACGGCGTCGAGCACGCCGGCATCCTCGACCCGGTCGCCGCCCTCGGGCTCGGCGCGATGCCTCCGCTGCGCCGTCTGTACGTCGGCGGGCGCGCGATCGTCGAGGACGGCACCCTCGTCACGGTCGAGGAGCAGGTCGTCGCGGCCGAGGTCGCCGCCGCCTCTCGCGAGCTCGCCGAGCGCCTCTGACGCGGCTCGTCCGTCCCGAACTTCTGCAGAGCCGATAGCCCCGGCGGGATCGGCCGCAGGAATCCGGGCCACCGGCGCCCTGCCGGAGGACGTGTGCAGAAGATGAGGACGCCCGTCGCCGCATAACGGCGAAACACCCGTGAAACCGGGGTTTGATTGACTGACCCGAGCCGACCGGAGGAGGTGCTGTGGACGTCGAGACCGTGACGAGCTACCGCGCCGCGCGCAGCCGCGCCGACCTCGCGCTCGGCCCCGGAGAGGTCTATCTCGCCGGCGGCACCTGGCTGATGAGCGAGCCCCAGGTCGGCACGACCGGGTTCGTCGACCTGACCACGATGGGATGGCCCGACATCGAGGTCACCGCTCTCGGGCTCCGCATCGGCGCCACGTGCACGATCGCCCGGCTCGTCGCCTGGGCGGAGAGCGCGGAGGTGCCGGCGGGGTGGACCGCGGCATCGGTCATCCCCGACGCCGCGAACGCCCTGCTCGCCTCGTTCAAGATCTGGAACACCGCCACCGTCGGGGGCAACCTGGGCCGCGCCTACTCGGCCGGCGCGCTCGTCTCGTACGCCGCCGCGCTCGACGGCGTCGCCTGGATCTGGAGACCCGACGGCACCGATCGCCGCATGCCGGTCGCCGACCTGATGACGGGCAACGGCACGCACTCGCTCGCCCACGGCGAAGTCGTCCGTGCCGTCGAACTGCCGGCAGCCGCCCTGCGATCCCGCTTGATCCTGCGGAAGATCGCCCTCGCCGAGCTCGGTCGCTCCGGCGCCGTCGTCACGGGACGCGTCGACGAGGACGGCGGCGCCGTCTTCACGGTCTCGGCGGCGACCCTCACACCGACCGTCTTCCGGTTCGAGGCGGTTCCGGATGCCGCGACCCTTGCCGATGCCGTCGCCGCAGCGCCCGACTACTACACCGACCCCCTCGGCTCGGCGGATTGGCGGCGTGGGGTGAGCATCGTGCTGGCGGAGCGGATCCGGGGCGAGCTGGTGCCGCCGGTCACGACCGCATCGGAGGCGGTGGCATGAGACTCGATGTCAACGGCGAGACCCTCGACACTGACCCGCGGGCGGGGCAGTGCCTGCGCACCCTGCTGCGGGAGCACGGCCATCACGAGGTGAAGAAGGGCTGCGACGCGGGCGACTGCGGCGCGTGCGCCGTTCTGCTCGACGGGCAGCCGGTGCATTCGTGCATCGTGCCCGCCGTGCGCGCGGAGGGGTCGTCGGTCACGACGGCGTCGGGGCTCGCCCCGGACGACACTCTGCACCCGGTGCAGGAGAAGCTCATCGAGCACTTCGGCTTCCAGTGCGGCTTCTGCACCGCCGGCATGAGCGTCACCGCCTCGACGCTCACGGCGGCCGATCTGCCCGACCTCGACCGGCGCATGAAGGGCAGCCTGTGCCGCTGCACCGGCTACCGCCCCATCCGCGCCGCGATCGAGGAGTCCGTGCTCGGGCCGGTGCGGACGACGGGGCGGGGCGAGGTCGACCCCGTCGTCGGCCGCTCGGTCTCGCCCGAGGCCGCCCGCCGCGTGGTCCAGGGCCTCGAGCCGTACACCTTCGACACGTCGATTCCGGGAACACTGACGCTGCGGGTGCTGGGCTCACCGCATCCGCACGCCCGCATCGCGTCGATCGACACGTCGGCGGCACGGGCGCTGCCCGGAGTCGTCGCCGTGTACACCCACGAGGACGTGCCGGGTGGCCGCTACTCGACGGCTCGCCACGAGCACCGCGAGGACGACCCCGACGACACGCGCATGCTCGACGAGGTGGTGCGCTTCGTCGGCCAGCGCGTCGCCGCGGTCGTGGCCGAGACCGCGGCCGTGGCGGAAGAGGCGTGCCGGCTCATCCGGGTCTCGTACGACGTGCTCCCGGCGGTGTTCGACCCCGAGGAGGCCCGCAGCGCCGGCGCCCCGCTCGTGCACCCCGACCGCACCCCCGACGACCGGGTCGCCGGGTCCGAGCGCAACGTCGTCGCGGCCCTGCACGACGGATTCGGCGGCGACATCCACGCGGCGCTGGCGGCGAGCGAGGTCACCGTGACGGGCACATGGCAGACGTCACGCGTCTCGCACGCGCAGCTCGAGACGCACGGATCGCTCGGCTGGCTCGACGACGACGGGCGCCTCGTGATCCGCTCCAGCACGCAGGTGCCGTTCCTCACGCGCGACGAGATCGCGCGCATCTTCGACCTCCCCGCAGACCGCGTCCGCGTCTTCGCGCCACGCGTCGGCGGCGGCTTCGGGGGCAAGCAGGAGATCTTCACCGAAGACCTCGTCGCCCTCGCCGTGCTGCGCACGGGCCGTCCGGTGTCCTATGAATTCTCGCGGGCCGACGAGTTCCGGCGCGCGTCGGTGCGCCACCCCATGCGGGTGTCCGTGACGCTCGGGGCCACCCGCAAGGGCGAGCTCACGGCGATGAAGGTCGATGTGCTGAGCGACACCGGCGCCTACGGCAACCACGCGATCGGCGTGCTGTTCCACGGCTGCGCGGAGTCGATCACGCTGTATCGCGCGCCGACGAAGTGGATCGACGCCGAGGCCGTCTACACGAACAACGTGCCGTCGGGCGCCTTCCGGGGGTACGGCCTCGGTCAGGTGATCCTCGGGGTGGAGTCGGCGATGGACATGCTCGCCGAGCGGCTCGACATCGACCCGTTCGCGCTCCGTCGCCTCAACGCCGTCCGCGAGGGCGACCCCCTGCATGAGGAGGACGACAAGTACGAGGAGGACCTCGTCTGGGGCAGTTACGGGCTCGATCAGTGCCTCGATCTCGCAGAGTCCGCGCTGCGGACAGGCAACGGCGTCGCGGCCCCCGCCGGCTGGCAGGTCGGCGAGGGGATGGCCGTCGCCATGATCGCCACGATGGCGCCTCGCGGGCACATCGCGCACACGTCGGTCACCCTCCGCCCCGACGGTGTGTACGTGCTCTCGGTGGGGACGGCCGAGTTCGGCAACGGCACATCGACGGTGCACCGCCAGATCGCGGCCACCGTGCTGCGGGCGGGTTTCGATCGGCTGCGGCTGCGCAGTTCCGACACGGATGCCGTGGCCCACGACACCGGAGCGTTCGCGTCGGCCGGCATCACGGTGGCGGGCAAGGCACTGCACGCGGCATCGCTCGCGCTGGAGGCGCGGATGCGTCGCATCGCCGCCGAGATCACGGGGGCGGAGGAATCCGCGTGCCGTCTCGAGGAGGACGGCGTGCACACCCCGAACGGCGTCGTCGACTTCGCACGCATCGTCGCGGCCGCACCCGAGGCCGAGCGTTCCGAGCACGGGCTCGTCGCGACCGGGAGCGAGTTCGGCGATCTGCGGTCGATCGCATTCAACGTGCATGCGGTGCGGGTGGCCGTCGACGCCGCGACCGGCACCGTGCGCATCCTGCAGTCGGTGCAGTCGGCCGATGCCGGCTTCGTCATGAATCCGGCGCAGTGCATCGGTCAGATCGAGGGCGGTGCCGCGCAGGGCATCGGCAGCGCGCTCTACGAAGAGGTCATGATGGATGCCGGAACCGTCGTGAACCCGATGTTCCGGCAGTACCGCGTGCCGCAGTTCGCCGACGTCCCCGCGACCGAGGTGTACTTCGCCGACACGAGCGACGACCTCGGTCCGTTCGGTGCGAAGTCGATGAGCGAATCGCCCTACAACCCGGTCGCGCCGGCGATCGGGAACGCGATCGCGCGTGCCCTCGGGCGGCGACCGTTCGAGCAGCCGTTCTCGCGCGACCGGGTGTGGCGCCTGATGCAGGGCTGAGCCCGGAGCGCGTCAGGGCCTCTGCTTCACGACGAGCAGCCGGTACGGCCGGCCGTCCTCTGACCACCACCGGTGCGCCACCCCGCCGGCGTAGTAGGCCGAGTCCGAGGGCGACAGCACCGAGACCGCCCCGTCGACCTCCATGCACACCGACCCTGACAGCACGTAGACGAACTCGTCCTCATCGTGCGCGAAGCTGTCGCCGGGGTCGACGTTCTCGGCGTGGTACTCCATCGGGTGGAACGGCCGCCGCGCTCCCGCGAGCATCCGCGCCGTCCCCACGGCGAAATCGGCCGACAGCGCGCCGTCGCCTCGGCGGTGCACCTCCACGGCAGGGCCGCCGGATGCCGGGGCATCCGCGGCGGCGATGAGTTCGATCGGGCTCGTTCCGAGCGCCACGGCGATGCGCCGCAGCGACGCGAGGCTCGGCTGCGCGAGACCGCGCTCGAGCTGACTCAGGAACGGGTGGGAGAGCTCGGTGGCCGACGCGAGCCGCACGAGCGTGAGCCTGCGCGCCTGGCGGAGGCGGCGGATGTGGGCGCCCAGACGCCGGGCCGCAGCATCCGTCCCGTGCTCGTCGCCGTCCACCCGACGGGCGTCGGGTGCGGCGATGGAGGGCACCTACACGCCCTTCTGCGAGTGCATCCCCATACGAGCGAGCACGACGTCCTCCACGATCTGGATGACGTTGTAGAGGATGAGCGAGACCGCGGTCACCGCGACGACGGAGGCCCACAGGGCGGTAAACTGCGCCTGTGGCACGAATCCACCGATCGAGCCGCCGATGCCGCCACCGACGGCGAGCCACTCGGCCAGGAGCGCTCCGGTGATCGCGCCGGGAACCGAGATGCGGACGGCGGCGAAGAACGCGGGCAGCGACGAGGGCATCGCGACCTTGTTGAGCTTCGTCCAGGCGCCGCCGCCGTAGACGTCGACGAGGTCGTTCATCTGCGCCGACGCCGAGCGGAGGCCGAACGAGATGTTCACGAGCGCCGGGAAGAGCACGACGATGCCGCCGATGACCGCGACCGTCCAGATGTCGCGCCCGAAGATCATGATGATCACGGGCGCCATGGCGATCAGCGGAACCGACCGCAGCAGCATCGCGACCGGCATCAGTGCGTGCTCGACGCCCTTGTTCAGCTGGAAGATCATCGCCCCGACGATCGCGACCACGAGCCCGGAGATGAAGCCGATCACCGAGTGGCCGAGCGTGACTCCGAGGTTGCCCATGATGAGCGCGCGGTTGGTCTCGGCCGCGGGCACGGTGAAGAAGTAGTTCCAGACGTCGACGGGGCCCTTGGCGATCAGCGGCGAGATCTGGAAGACCCAGAGGATGCCGACCCACAGCGCGACGACGGCCACGAGGGTGAGCAGGAAGGTCAGCAGGCTCCAGCCGAGAGCCCGCAGGACGTTCCGCGTCGCCGCGCGGCGGACATCACGGGTGAGGTCGGCTACAGCGGGCGAGGCCAGCTGGATCTCGCTTGCAGCGGTGAGCGTGGTCATGAGGCGCTCCCCTTCGACCAGGGCGCGATGAGCCGCGCGACGATTCCGACGAGTGTGAAGCCGAGAAGGGCGACGGCGCCGCTGGAGAGGGCGAGGGCCCAGACCAGCGGCCCGTTCGAGTTCTGCTGGGCGAGGGTCATCGCCAGGCCCACGCCCGACTCGATCTTGCCGAAGAACTCGCCGAGCACGGCGCCCAGGAAGGCGGCGGGTACGGCGATCTGCAGAGCGTTCAGGATGGCGGGGAGAGCGGCGATCAGGCGCACCTTGATCAGCTGGGTGAACTTCGATCCGCCGTACACCGTGATCAGGTCGAGGCTCGACGTGTCGGCGGACTTGAGGCCCAGCAGGGCGCCGACGACCGTCGTGAAGAAGACCGACAGCGAGGCGAGCAGCACGGCGGTGCCGCTCGGCTGCCCGGCCGTCGGCGGCGCGATCACGATGACCGCCAGCATCCCGATCGCGACGATCGGCACGCAGTACGTGATGATCGCGAGCTGCATCGCGAGGCCCTCCAGCCGCGGCACCACCAGGACGAGCGCAGCGAGCACAAGGGCGAGTCCGTTGCCCCACAGGTAGCCGATGCCGGCCTCGGCGAGCGTGACCGAGAAGTTGCGGGCGAAGTAGTCCCACCCGGCCTCGCCGAATGCGATCACGACTTGGAACGGCGTCGGGATGGCCTGCGCACCCGACGGGCCGACGTTGGCGAAGACGGTCGCGGCGAGGATCCACCACAGCAGGATCAGGACGACCCCGCCGATCACACCGGTCGCCCACGCGGGAAGCTTGACGTCCTCCCAGTGGATCGTGCCCGTCTTGGGCGGCGGCTCGGTGGGTCCCGTTCCCGTCGCCCGGCTCGCCGGGGCGGTCTCAGTGGTCATCGGCGGCAGCGCCCCCGGCGCCGAAGAGCAGCTCTGACGCCTGGTCGACGTAGGCATGGAACTCGGGGGTGCGCATCATCTCGGGCGTCCGCGGACGCGGGAGGTCGATCTTCATGACCTCCTTGACCCGCCCGGGACGCGGGCTCATCACCGCGACGTAGTCCGAGAGGAAGATCGCCTCCGAGATGCCGTGGGTCACCAGGAGCGTGGTCGCCGGCTTCTCGGTCCAGATGCGCAGCAGCTCGAGGTTCAGCTTCTGCCGCGTCATGTCGTCGAGCGCGCCGAACGGCTCGTCGAACAGGAGCACCTCGGGCTTGAGGATGAGCGATCGGGCGATCGACACGCGCTGCCGCATGCCGCCCGAGAGCTGCGCGGGCTTCGCCTTCTCGAACCCCTTCAGGCCGACGAGCGAGATCATGTCGTTGACGTACCCCTTGTCGACGGTCTTGCCGGCGATCTCGAAAGGCAGACGGATGTTCGTGAGCACACTCCGCCACGGCAGCAGCGCGGAATCCTGGAAGGCGATGCCGAGCTTGTTCTCCTTGCGGAGCTCCTTCGGGCTCTTGCCGTCGACCCTGGTGGTCCCGCTGGTGGCGCCCTCGAGGCCCGCGAGGATCCGCAGGATGGTCGACTTGCCGCAACCGGACGGTCCGAGCAGGGCGAGGAAGGACCCCTGCTCGGTGTGGAGGTTCGCGTCCTGCAGAGCGACCACACTCTTGCGGCCGGACGTGAAGACCTTGTTGAGCCCGGAGATCTGCAGGCCGGTGCCCAGGGCTTCGCCCTGGGCACCGGTGGAGACTCCGGTGATCACACCGGGTTGCGTCATGATGTCTGCGGCTCCTCTTACTTCTTGTAGGCGATCAGGTCGGGGTTCTCCTCGTAGACCGCCGTCAGCAGCGACATGTCGAAGAGGTCGGAGGCCTCGAGCGTGATGCCCGCGCCCTTGAGGCTCTTGATCGTCGCGGCCTGGAGGTCGTCCGAGATCGTGAAGAGTCCGTTCTCGGCGGTCTCGTCCGAGACGACGAGCTTCTCGGCCTGCTCCTTGGCGCCGGCGATCGAGTTCTCGAGGTTCAGGTCGAGGTCCTTGCCGTAGGTCTCGACGGCCAGCTTGGCGCCCGCCTCCGGGTCGTTGACCGCGTCGGTCCAGCCCTGGATCTCGGCCTTCAGAAACGCCTTGAGCACGTCGGGCTTGTTCTTGATCATGTCGTCGGTCGTGGTGACCGTCTCGGCGACGAACGGCAGGCCGTTGTCGGCGAAAGGCAGGTTCGTCGTCTCGACACCCGACGCGGCGACGGTGATCGCCTCGTTCGTGAGGTAGGCGATGAATCCGTCGACCTCGCCGTTGATGAGCGGCGCCGGGTCGTACTGCACGGGGACGATGGTGACTTCGGACTCGTCGATGTCGTTCGCGGCGAGCAGCGCCTTGAAGAGGGCGGTGTTGGAGTCCTGGACGCCGATCTTCTTGCCGATGAGGTCCTGCGCGGTGGCGATGTCGCCGCCGGCCTTGAGCGAGAGCACCGTGAACGGGTTCTTCTGGTACGTCGTGCCGATGATCTTCAGCGGCGCGCCCTCCGACGACACGACGGAGCCGATCGAGACGGCATCCGACAGGGCGACATCGGCGCTCCCCGAGATGAGCTCGGCGGCGCCGGTCGACGGACCGGGCGTCAGGGTGACCGTGCCGAGGCCGGCGTCGGTGTAGTAGCCCTTCGAGTCGGCGAAGAACTCGCCGGAGAACTCTTCGTTCTTGATCCAGCTGAGCTGCACCTTGAGGTCGCCGAGTCCGGCGGCGGCACCGTCGGACGACGACGATGCGGGCGTGCTCGACGCGCCGGATGCGCACCCGGCGAGGGCGACCGCCGCGACGGCGGCACCGGCGAGGGCGGCGACGACGCGCGATGCGCGGCGAGAGGAAAGGAATGTCATGTGCGGTGTCTCCAGGGGCGAAGTGGGGCATGCCGTGTGACGGAATGCGGATGGTGCATCGGGTGGATGGAGTCGCGCGCCTGTGGGACTCGGCGAGACGCGATGATGCCGACGCTATGCGATGTAGATTTCACGAACACTGGCGGTGGTGTTTCGGCGTCGTTACATATGTCGGGGCCCGCGGGCGACGACGAGCGAGCGGATGCCGCGGCTCAGCGCGACTCGTGAGCCAGGTGCAGCACGGCCTCGCCGAAGGCACGGAGCCCGGCCGCGACATCCCCGCCGCTCACGAACTCGTCGGGGTGATGGCTGATGCCGTCGGGATTGCGGAGGAAGAGCATCCCGACGTCAGCGATCGCGCCGATCGCCATGCCGTCGTGACCCGCTCGACTGAAGATCACCGCGGGGTCGTCCGCGCCCACGGGACGGGTGGCCATGATGCCCTGGCGGATGACGTCCTGCAGGAGCGGGCTGCAGAGCACCGCCGGCGCGCTGTGCACCTCGTGCGCACGCCACCGGAGCCCGCGGCGGCCCATGATGTCGTCGAGCTCGTGCGAGATGCGATCCCAGACGCGGTCGCGCTCGCCGTCGAACTCTCCGCGCAGGTCGAGCGAGAAGCGCGTTTCGCCCGGCACGATGTTGACGGCGCCGGGGAAGGCCTCGAACTGACCGACCGTGCCGATGATGTGGTGCTCGCCGCGGCAGATGCGCTCCACGCTGAGAGCCGCCTCGCTGGCCCCGAGGAGCGCATCGCGGCGCATGTCGTAGGGCGTGCCGCCGGCGTGGCGCGCCTCGCCCTCGACGACCAGCTGGAATCGGCGTGCGCTCGCGATCGACGACACCACGGCGAGGGACTCTCCACGGCGGTCGAGCTCGGGTCCCTGCTCGATGTGCGCCTCGAGGTAGCCGATCAGCTCGTCCGGCCGCCGCGCCGCTTCGCCCACGCGTCCGGGGTCGAGCCCGAACTCGAGGAACGCCTGCCGCAGGCTCGTGCCGTCGCCGTCCTCCAGCGCCCACCACTCGTCGTTCCAGCTGCCCGCGACCGCCGACGAGCCGAGCAGCGCCTTGCCGAAGCGGGTGCCCTCCTCATCCGAGAACGCGACGACCTCGAGCGCGAACGGCAGCCGCCAGTCCGGGTCGGCGAGGGCGGCGTGCCGCATCATGCGCACCACCTCGATCGCCATCAGCACGCCGACGATCCCGTCGAAGCGGCCGGCATCGGGGACGGTGTCGAGGTGCGAGCCGAGCATCAGCGCCGGCAGGTCGTCGGGCCCGGAGCGTCCGACCTGGTTGCCCGCGGCGTCCTGCCACGTGCGCATCCCCACCTCGCGCATCCACTCCGCCGCCAGCCGATTCACCCTGGCGTGCTCGGGTGAGAGGTAGACGCGCTCGATGTGGCCGCGTTCCGCGGTGACGAGAGCGAGTTCGTCGCAGCGCGCCATCACGCGTCGCGCCGACCTGGCGACGTCGTCGGGAGTGAGTCGGAGGAGTGTCGGCACGATCACCGTCCGGAGGAGGCGTATATGTCCATTGCGGCATCCACTCCCCCACCGACGGGAACGGATGCTCCGGCACGCCGGAGCACGGCCTCGAACGACGCGAGCGTCTGCAGGACGGCGTCGGTGCGCGCGTTGTAGCCCATCGTGCCCAGACGCCAGACCTTGCCGTGCAGCGGTCCGAACGACGTGCCGATCTCGATGCCGAAATCGAGGAGCATCGAGGAGCGCACCTCGTCGCCGACCACGGTGGAGGGGATCTCCACCGCGACGACATTGCTCATCTTGTGCCCGAGGTCGCCGAAGACGGTCAGCCCGAGGCCCTGCACGCCGGCCAGCATCGCGGCGCCCTGCACACGGTGGCGTTCGATGACCTCGGCGCGGCCCTCCTCGAGCAGGATGCGCGCGCACTCGCGCGCGCCGTAGAGCATCGTCGTCGCCTCGGTGTGGTGGTTGAGGCGCCGAGGGCCCCAGTAGTCCAGGATCATGCCGAGGTCGAAGTAGTTCGATCGGACGAAGTCGGGCGCATCCTCGTCGCCGGGCTCGCGGATGCCCGCCTCGATCTTCTTGCGCGACCGGATCACCTCGACGGCGCGGGGCGAGAGGGTGATCGGCGCTGAACCGGACGGACCGTTCAGGCACTTCTGCAGACCGGCGGTCGCCGCGTCCAGCCCCCACCCGTCGGCTTCGAACTCGTTGCCGCCGAGGGACGCCGTCGCGTCGGAGTAGAACAGCACGCCGTGCTTCGCGCAGATCGCACCGATGTCCTCGAGCGGCTGGAGCATGGTCGTGGACGTGTCGCCCTGCACCATCGCGAGAAGGGTGGGTTTGACGCGCAGGATGGCCTCTTCGACGACGGACGTCGGGAACACCTGGCCCCACGGCACCTCGATCGTGTGCACCTCGGCCATGGCCCGCTCGGCGATCTCGGCGAGCAGGTGCCCGAACCGCCCGAACACGGGCACGAGCACCTTCTCGCCGGGCCGGACCAGCGAGACGATGGCGGCCTCGATGCCGGCGCGGGAAGTGCCGTCGACGAGCACGGTGGCTTCGTTGCCGGTGGCCCAGACATCGCGATAGAGCTGCTGGGTCTCATTCATGCAGTCGGTCATCGCCGGGTCGTACTGCCCGACGAGCTGCGCCGACATGGCCCGCAGCACACGCGGGTCGGCGTTGATCGGCCCCGGGCCCATGAGCAGGCGTGCGGGCGGGTCGATCGGGCCGGGAAGAGGGTGCGGGTCGGTCATGAAGGGTCCTTCGCGGGGGTGGTGCGGGTCACGGGGTGTGCGATGTGAGGGGTCGAGCGGATCATGCGCGGGCCACCGCATCCGCCAGACGCCGCGCGAGCCGCACGAGCGCGATGTCGGTGCCCGCGCGCGACACCAGGCACACGCCGACCGGCGCGGACCCGAGGTTCGAGGGGACGGTCAGGAGCGGCGCTGAGATGCTGGGCAGCCCGCCGATCGCCGCCGGCGTGGTCATGCGCAGCGTCGCCTGCCGCACATCGTCGACCCGCGCGCCGACCGAGGTGCGCATCGGCGCGGGCCCCGGCACGGTCGGCAGCAGCAGCACCGCGTTCGCCACCACACCCTGCACGCGCTTCTTCAGCTCCGTCAGGACGGTGCGGGCCGCAGCCTCCTGCGCGGGCGTGATCGTGGCGGCCAGCCGGAAGCGCTCCGCGACGGCCGGGCCGAGAGCGCCCGGATGCTCGCGCACCCAGTCGCGGTTGTTGCGCCACGCCTCGGCTGCCTGCACGGTGCGGAACGGCTCGTACCATTCCCCGAGATCGCCGAGAGAGACGGATGCCACGGGTGGGGCATCCGTGCCCTGCTGCAGCTTCCCGACCAGCGCCTCGAACGCGGCGCGCGTGTCGGGCTCGACCGCGTCGAGGATCTCGTCGGGGATGAGGAAGCTCCACGGCAGCTCTTCGCCCGACTCGCCGAGCACGCTCTCGGTGGAGTCCGATCCGTCATAGCTGAGGCACCAGTCGACGACCCGCTGCAGGGTCTCGCCATCGCGGGTGAGCCAGCCGATGGTGTCGAACGACTGCGCGAGGGGCAGCAGGCCCTGGCGGGGGACGAGACCGTGGGTCGTGCGCAGGCCCCACAGCCCCTGGTACGAAGCGGGGACCCGGATCGAGCCCGCCGTGTCGGTCGCGAGCCCGATCTCGGCCTGGCCGGTGGCGACCGCGGACGCGGGTCCGCTGGAGGAGCCGCCCGGGAGCGCTCCCGGCACGGCGCCGTTCGGAGGGGTTCCGTAGTGCGCGTTGTCGCCGGCGATCGAGTACGCGAACTCGTCCGTACGTGCGATGCCCCGCAGCGACGCCCCGCCCTGGAGCAGATCGGTGATCGCCGGCGCCGAGGTCTTCTCTGCGCGCGCGTCGTCGAGGAACGTCGGATTGCCGGCGCCGATGCGGTACCCGCGGATGGCGAAGAGGTCTTTCACCGCCACGGTCAGTCCGCGCAGCGGCCCCTCCCACGCTCCCTGCCAGAGGGGATCGCCGACGGTGCGCCACACCGATCGGTCGAGCGCCTGCGCGCGGGGGGTGACGTGCGCGGCGGTGATCAGCCAGCGCCCGTCGATGCGTTCCCAGAGCTGGGTCTGCAGGCCCGTCCCGCCGCCGGCGTAGCGCGAGACCGACACGATGAGCGAAGCATCCGCCCCCAACGGCCGGTGCTCGACCCTCGTGATCGTCCGCGGCGGAACTCCCCCGCGCACCCCGCGGAATGCGCTGATCGCGTCGTGTCCGACGAGCAGCCCCGCGCCGTCGCCGCGCATCGTGCCCGTTCCCGGCGCGAACGCGGCGTCCAGCGCGTCGAGGTCGTTCGCCATGATCGCGCTCTCGTACGCCTCGAACGCACGGCGGAGGTCGTCGGACAGCGCCGGGCCGTCGACGGACGCCTCGGCAGCAGCCTCACTCATCGAGAACCACCCCCGGCGGCGTCCGGCGATCCGGCGCAGTTCCGCCCGCGCCGCCGAACCTGCCCCCGGCCGCCACGCCCGCGAAGTCCGCCTCGCGGATGCGCGCGTGCACGCCGCACACGATGTCGACCACCTGCGAGATGTCGAAATCGGTCGCCGCGCTCAGGTAGGCGTACGCGAGGTGCTCCTGCATGCCCCAGCGCGCCTCGATGAGAGACAGGGCCGCGCGGACGCAGCGGCGCATCGCCTCGTTGAGGTCGGGATCGAGACCCGTCGGCACGAGGTACTCCGGCGTGCGCACGAGGGGTCCGCCCACCTCGCCGAACTCGGCGAGCGCCTCCGCGCGCGGCACCACGTCGAAGCGCAGGGTCGCCCGCAGCGACGCCTCCAACGCCGTGAGCGCTACCTCGCCGTCGCCCTGCGCGAAATGCGGATCGCCCACGTAGGCGAGCGCCCCCTCGACCTGCACCGGCAGATAGAGGACAGTGCCCACGACGAGCAGGTTGATGTCGATGTTGCCGCCGTGGGCGCCGGGCGGCACCGAGTGCGGGCGCTCGTCGGACGCGACGGCGACCCCCATGGTGCCGAGGAACGGCGCGAGCGGGAACCGCACGACCCGCTCCCCGCCCTCGGTGACCGGAAGGGCGCCGACCAAGCCGTCGCCGTCGCGCTGCACGGGTGCGAACACGCTCACGGTGCCCGGCGTGCGCGGGAGCGACCCGGCGAGCGCGCCTTTGCCGTGCCGGTTCGAGATGACCCCGTACGGCACCCGCAGGTCGAGCCGCTCGACCGTGATCTTCAGCAGGTCACCGGGCTGCGCGCCCACGACGAACACGGGTCCGGTGACGACGTGCGGTCCGTCGGCCGCGGGGTCCCGCGACAGCGTCGCGGCGATCTCGATCGCGTCCTCCAGCACGGATGCCTCGGGCACGCCGTGTCCGGTGAAGTAGGCCAGCGGGTCCTTGCCCTGGTCCTCGAGCACGCCCTCGTGGCTGACGGTGTCGATCGTGACCGTCTGACCCGACGCGATGCGCAGGACCGCGGCATCCGTCGCACAGGGCAGTCGCCCCCACATGACCGTGTCGGGCGAGGCGGCGAGGTAGTGCTCGCCGGGGATCGGACCCCGGCCGGGCTGGAGGATCTCGAGGTCGGTCGCCATGGCTCCATCCAACTGCATCGGCGCGGCGACGTCGGCCGAGGAGACGGCCGTCACGCCTGCACTCCGGCCGGGGCGGTCAGCAGGCGGCCGCGGGCCTGGCGGAACTCCGGAGCCTCGCCCGCGCCCCCCTCGGTGACGTTGAAGACCGACTGGCCACGCAGCCACGTGCGGCGCACGCGCCCGGTGAGGAGCCGGTGGTCGTACGCCGTGATCGGGTTGCGGTGCAGCAGCGCCTTCGCGTCGATGAGCAGGGGGTCGTCGACGCCGAACACGGTGAGGTGACCGGGTGCCCCCTCGGCGATGACGCCGACGTCGGGCATGCCGGCGACGCGCGCCGGGCCGGTGGTGAACAGCGGCACGAGGGCTTCGAGCGGGATGCCGCGGCCACGCGCTTCGGTCCACACGGCCGAGAGCCCCAGCTGCAGGCCGGCGATGCCGCCCCACGCCAGACCGAAATCGCCGCCGCCCGAGCGCTTCAGGTCGACGGTGCTCGGAGAGTGGTCGCTCACGATGGCGTCGATCGTGCCATCCCGCAGCCCGTCCCACAGCAGATCGCGGTTGCCGGAGTCCCTGATGGGCGGGCAGCACTTGAACTCGCTGGCGCCGTCGGGGATCTCCTCGGCGATGATCGTCAGGTAGTGCGGACACGTCTCGACCGTGAGGCGCACTCCTTGCGCTTTCGCGGCCCGGATCGCCGGAAGCGACCCCGCATCGCTGAGGTGCAGGATATGGGCGCGCGCGCCGGTGCGACGGGCTTCGGTGATGACGGCGTTGATGGCGGATGCCTCGCTGGCCGGCGGCCGCGACTGGAGGAAGGCCTCGTACCCGCGGCCGAGGGCTCCGTGCTCGTGGAGGAGCGCGGGGTCTTCGGCGTGCACGATCAGCCGGGAGTCGATCGCGGCGATCTCCTCCATCGCCGCGGCGAGCTGCGCGCGGTCGAGGTGGCCGAATTCGTCGACCCCCGACGGCGCCAGGAAGCACTTGAAGCCGTAGACGCCCGCCTCGGCCAGCGGACCGAGCATGCCGAGGTTCTCGGGAACGGCACCGCCCCAGAAGCCGACGTCGACGAAGGCGGAGGGCGCGGCCGCGGCCCGCTTGATCTCGAGGGCGTCCACCGTGGTCGTCGGTGGGATCGAGTTGAGCGGCATGTCGACGATGGTGGTGACGCCCCCGGCGGAGGCGGCCAGCGTCGCCGAACGGAACCCCTCCCACTCGGTGCGGCCGGGTTCGTTGACGTGCACGTGCGAGTCCACGAGGCCGGGGAGCAGCACGGCATCGTCGGGCACCATGACGGTCGCGGCGCCTCTGACGCGGCCGCGCACCTCCAGGACGTCGATGATGCCGCCGTCTTCCACGACCACCGCCGCGGGCTGGAACACCCCGTCCACGAACGCGCGTCCTGACCGGACGACGAAACGCTCCTCGCGCATCAGTTCTCTTCTCTCTCGCCTGAGTCCACCTTCCCCCATCCGGCGTGCCGGCGGGATGCGCTCACGTTTCCCCCGCGTAAAAGCTCGAGCCGTGCCCGCACGGAGAAGGCGGTGGAGGTCTCGTCAGCGCAGGACGGGCGTGCGCGACGGCGGGGTCGCGTACTCGTCGCGCTTGCTGGTGCCGACGCCCATGCGGCTCATCCCCGACGCCAACCCCACCGCGGCCGCCACCCCGTCGACGACCGGCACACCCACACGGGCGGTCAGAGTCGTGCAGAGGTCGGCCATGCCCGCGCACCCGAGCACGATGACGTCCGCGCCCCGATCGGCGACGGCCTCCGCGCAGAGGCCGGCGATCGTCTCGTACGCGGCCGATCCGGTGTCCTCGAGGTCGAGGACCGGAATGCCCGACCCCGTCATGGAGACGCAGGCCTCGGCCATCCCGTACCGCGCCACCAGGTCCTTCGCCCGCCCGAGGGTGCGCGAGAGGGTCGTGACGACGGCGAAGGACCGGCCGGAGATCGAGGCCACGTGCATCGCGGCCTCGGCGATCCCGATCACGGGCACATCGACGAGCTCGCGCGCGGCGTCCAGGCCGGGGTCTCCGAAGCAGGCGACCACATAGGCGTCGCTGCCGCCGTCCCGGAGGTCCTTGTCGATGAGGGCGACGACGGCGACGGCCGCGAAGACTTCGTCGAAGTGGGACTCGATCGCCGACGGGCCCTCGTCGGGGCACACCGCGACGATCTCGATCCCGGGCCCCGCCACCTCCCGGGCGGCGGCCGCGATCTTCGCGGTCATCGCCCGGGAGGTGTTGGGGTTGATGAGGGTGATCCTCATCCGTGGGTGTCGTTCTTCGCAGCTTGCACGGGAACCTCGGCCGAGATGGCCGGCGGCTCCGCGCTCGCCGTCGCTGCGGCCCCGTCCAGCGTGCCGTCGGAGATGCCCTCCGCCAGGCCGGCCAGGGTGGGCACCCGTGGATCGGCCCGCTCGAACAGGATGAAGAGCACGTAGCCGAGCCCGCAGCCGATGAACCACGTGAAGTTGCCGATCCACGAGACGTCGATTCCGCCCATGTCGGCGATCAGCTTCGGGAAGATCGCCAGGACGATCGTCGGGATGCCGCCCCACAGCAGCGCCTTGACCGCGTTCGGGTTGTAGCCCTTCTTGTACCAGTAGGAGCCCTCGGTCGACATGGTGAACATGTCGTCGACCTTGATGCGCTGGTGCGCTGAGACGTAGTAGCCGGCGATCAGGATGCCGAAGAGCGGTCCGATCATCGCGCCCAGAACACCGAGGGTGTAGTGGATGGCGGTGGGGTTGGAGTACCAGTTCCACGGCAGCAGGATGACGGATCCGACGGCGGCGATCATGCCGCCCATGCGCCAGCTGATCTTGTGCGGGGCGACATTGGAGAAGTCGAACGCGGGCGAGATGAAGTTGGCCACGATGTTGATGCCGACCGTGGCGATCACGAAGGTGAGTCCTCCGAGCAGGATCGCGAACCACGTGTCGATGCGCTCCACGGTGTGGATGGGATCGGTGATCAGCTCACCGAACACGGGTACCGTCGCCGAGGCGGTGACCACGACGAGGATCGAGAAGAACAGGAAGTTGATCGGGAGTCCCAGGAAGTTGCCGCGCCTGACCGCCGCGAAGGACTTCCCGTAGCGCGCGAAGTCGCCGAAGTTGAGCATCGGACCCGAGAAGTAGGACACGACGATCGCGATCGCGGTGATCATGACCGGAATGGACGCCCAGAAGTCGAGCGGCTCCCCCTCGGACAGGTCGAAGCTGATGTTCTCCCAGCCCGCCTGCGACACGAGATAGACCGCCAGCACGATCATCACGACGTAGACGGCGGGGCCGGCGAAGTCGATGAAACGCCGGATGGCCTCCATGCCGTTCCAGAACAGCGCCGCCTGGGCGACCCACAGCACCGCGTACGAGATCCAGCCGAGCGCGCTCAGCCCGAGGAAGCTGTAGTCGAGCAGGTCTGCGCTGCCCGGGATGAACTTGAGGAAGACGATGTTCAGCGCCAGCGACGCGAGATACGTCTGCACGCCGTACCAGGCGACCGCGATCAGGCCGCGGATGATGGCGGGGATGTTCGCCCCGCGGATGCCGAAGATCGCCCGGTTCACGACGGGGTAGGGCACCCCGGTCTTCTGGCTCGGCTTCGCGACGAGATTGGTGAAGTACAGCACGATGAGGATGCCGATCAGGAGCGACAGCAGCACCTGCCAGCTCGCGATGCCGAGCGCGAAGAGGCTGCCGGCGGTCACGTAGCCGCCGACCGAGTGCACGTCCGACATCCAGAACGCGAAGATGTTGTAGGAGGTCCACTTCTGCTTGCGCAGCGGAGCGAGATCCTCGTTCGCGAGACGGATGTCGTATTCGGGCTTCATGTTGCCGCCCCCGGTGGGGTGGCCGGCCGCCTCGACGATGTCGTGCGGCTTGGTCATGGGTGCGGCGGTCGCCGCCCCGTCTTTGAGCGTCATGGACAGACCTTCCAGGTGGGGAGGGCATGGGGATGCCCGGGTCATGGATGACCACGACGTGGGGTCCGCGGCCTGGTGGTGCTGATGTGAAGTTATTGCTTCACGGGACGCCGCAGGTTTCTGCCCTGTAACGCTCGTGTGAAGTTGCTCCTTCATTACAGAGCTCTCATCTCGGCATCCCGCACCCGCCTCGCGCGGAGCCCCGAGAGTGCGGCGCGGCGGCACGAGGAGGCCGCATCGGAGCGCCGGATAGGATGCAGGCATGTCGGACCGTGCCGCCACCTTTCCCGTCGACGGCGCCGCCGTGGATGCGACGGCGGCGGATTCGAACGCCGATGTCGGCCCGCGCCTGCGCGACCTCCGCAAGCAGCAGGGCTTCTCCGCCCGGCAACTGGCCGACGCCCTCGGCATCTCGCCCAGCGCGGTGTCGCAGATCGAGCGCGGCGTCCTGCGGCCGAGCGTGTCGCGGCTGATCGCGATCACCGATGCCCTCGACGTCCCGCTCGCCGCCGTCTTCGACACGCGGATCGACATCGTCCGCGAGATCGGCGCGACCGCGGGCGGTTTCACGCTGCAGCGCGCCGACCACGCCACCGGCGTGCTGCTCGACACGGGGGTGACCTTCCGCCGGCTCGCGCCGGGCCGCACCCCCGGCGTCGACTATTTCGAGTCGATGTATCCCGTCGGCAGCACCGCGCACGCCGACAACGAGCTTTTCCGCCACGACGGCTACGAGGTCGGCACCATGGTCTCGGGCGAGCTGACGATCGACTTCGACGACGAGCGCGTGATCCTGCGGCCCGGCGACTCGATCAGCTACCCCTGCTCGACCCCGCACCGCATCCACAACACCGGTGCCGTGGCCGCCGTCGCGCGATGGCTGATCGTCCATCCGGACCGCTGACCGCCCCGCTGTAATCCCGAGGAAACGCGGGGCCGCTAGCGTGTGCGCATGTCACCCGCAGGGACCCCGGCCGACACTCTCGCGCTCGGGGACTTCAACGACGCGGATGCCGCGGCTGCGGCATCCGTCGTCCGCGTGTGGGCCTCGATCCCCTGGTGGGTCGATGACGTCGTCGCCGGCCGGCCCTACGCCGACGTCGACGCGCTCGCCGCACGCGCGGCCGATCTCGCCACCGGCTGGTCCCGCGCCGACCTGGACGAAGCGCTCGCCCACCACCCCCGGATCGGGCAGCGCCCGAGTGGCTCGGGGGCGGAGGCCGCGGCATCCGCCCGCGAACAGGCATCGATGGACGACGCGGACGCCTCGGTCGCCGACCGCATCGCGGCGGGGAACGCAGCCTACGAGGAGCGCTTCGGCAGGGTGTTCCTCATCCGCGCCGCCGGGCGCGCCCCCGACGAGATGCTCGAAGAGCTGGAACGCCGTCTGGCGAACGACGAGGAGGCCGAGGCCGACGAGGCGACCGGCCAACTCGCCGAGATCGCGCTGCTGCGCCTGCGGGCGGGCGTGACGGAAGGATGACACCATGATCAGTCACCTCACCACCCATGTCCTGGACGCCGTCTCGGGGAGTCCCGCCGCCGGCGTCGGGCTCGTCCTGGCCGAGGCATCCGGCTCATCCGTCGTCGGCGAAGTGTCGGGCACGATCATCGCCCACGGTCGCACCGATGCCGACGGTCGCCTCGGCCTCGGTCCCGAGGTGCTGCCCGCGGGCGACTACAGCCTCACGTTCCTGACGGGCGAGTACTTCGCCGCGCGGGGGACCCCGACGTTCTACCCCTCGGTCACCGTGACGTTCACCGTCGACGCCACGGACGACGGATCGGTGCGGCACCACCACGTGCCGCTGCTGCTGAGTCCGTTCGCCTATTCCACCTACAGAGGGAGCTAGCAGTGGTGTCAGTCAGCCTGGGAGCAAACAAGTACGGCAAGGCCGAGAACCGCATCGTCAAGATCACCCGCGACGGGTCTGTGCACCACATCGAAGATCTGAACGTCTCGTCGCAGCTGCGCGGTGCCGCGCTCGTCGATTCGTACCTGGTGGGCGACAACGCCCTCGTGGTGGCGACCGACACGCAGAAGAACACGGCGTTCGCGTTCGCGAAGGAGCACGGCGTGGGCTCGCCGGAGGATTACCTGCTGCGCCTCGGACGTCACTTCGTGGACGGGTTCGACTGGATCGAGGGCGGGCTCTGGCAGGCCGAGCAGTACGCGTGGGACCGCATCGTCTCGGACGGGGCACCGCACGATCACTCCTTCGTGCGGTCCGGTCGCGCGACCCGGCTGGCGGCCGTGCAGATCATCGACGCCGCCACCCACGTCACCGGGGGGCTGAAAGACCTCACCGTGCTGAAGTCGTCGGGCAGCGAGTTCACGGGCTTCCCGCGGGACCGGTACACGACGCTCGTCGAGACCACCGATCGCATCATGGCCACCTCGGTGACCGGGCGGTGGCGCTATCTGCCCGAGGCCGTCGACGCCGGCATCGACTACAACGCGCTCTACACCGAGGTGTCGGCCGTGCTGCTGTCGACCTTCGCGACCGTCCACTCGCTCGCTCTGCAGCAGACCCTCTGGGAGATGGGCAAGGCGGCCATCGAGGCGCGGCCGGAGATCGCGGAGGTCCGGTTCGCGATGCCGAACAAGCATCACTTCGCGTACGACATGGCGCCGTTCGGTCTCGAGAACGAGAACGAGGTGTTCTGGGCGGCCGATCGCCCCTACGGCCTGATCGAGGGCACGGTCATCCGCGACGGCGTGACGCCGGCTCCGGATGCCTGGGCCGACCTCCCCTCGTTCGTCTGAGCGGGCGGGGGCCCTGCTCCGGGAACCTCGGGAGTCGATTGCGGGATCAGGCCGCGGGCACCACCGGCCGCAGGGACGCCACGAACTCGAGCTTGTCGATCACGGCCGGCGGCATCACGAAGGGATAGAGATCGCGGCGGCCCATCGACCGGTTGATCATGTTGAGCGCCGTGGCCATCGGCATCCACACCTCGATGACCAGATCTCGGAAGCGACCGTCGCCGACCGCCCACAGCGACGGCACCAGACCGTAGGCGGCCGCGGTGTCGACCGTGTCGCTGATGTGCAGGAAGTGCGCCCACGTCTCGGCGAAATCCTCGTAGGGGTGCATCGTGGCGTAGTTCGAGATGTAGTTCTCGTGCCAGTTCGCCGGCGGCCCCTGCGAGTAGTGACGATCGATCGCCTCCTGGTAGTCCGCCCGGTCGTCTCCGAACAGCTCCCGGGCCCGCGCCTCGTGTTCGGTCCCCTCGACCAGCTGCCACTCGAAGTAGTGCCCGATCTCGTGCCGGAAGTGCCCGAGCATCGTGCGGTACGGCTCGTCGAGCTTGCTGCGGATGCGCTCGCGGTAGGAATCGTTCCCCTCCGCGAGGTCGATCGTGATCACGCCGTCGTCGTGGCCGATCGTGACGTTCTCGTGGCTGCTGGAGAGCAGATCGAAGCAGAGACCGCGCCCGGGGTCCTCCTCCCGGCCCACGACGGCGAGGTCGAGACGGTCGAGCTCGACGATGAGGTGGCGCTTGGCGCGCTCGGCGATCGGGAACGCCTCGATGCCGGGCAGGTCGGCGTCGTTCGGGCGCGTGCGGGTCAGTGAGCAGCTGAAGCACTGACCGCCCTGGAGCGGTGCCAGCCACGTGCAGCCCGACAGGTTGAGGTTGCGGCAGACGTGCCAGATCAGGCCCTGAGCATCGACGTAGCGACCCGCGAGGTCGACCGGCACGATCTCACGCTCGCCCCGCGAGTACCCCAGACCCGTCCCGCACGACACGCAGACCGAATTCTCGAAGTACAGCGGTGCGCTGCAGATGCGACAGGAATAAGCCTTCATTCCTCCAACAGTGTCAGCCCACGGGAGCGACGTCGACCGCGACCCGCAGGGTTGACTTCTTCGCCTTCGAAAAGATGATCCCCTTGACCGGTGACACGTCGCCGTAGTCCCGACCCCAGGCGACCGTCACATAACGGTCGTTCGCCCACTGGTTGTTCGTCGGGTCGATCGCCAGCCACTCGTTGGACGTGGGCAGCCAGACCGCGAGCCAGGCGTGCGAGGCATCCGCCCCCACCACGCGGGGCTTTCCCGCCAGCGGCCGCGTGGCGAGGTAACCGCTCACATAACGGGCGGCCACACCGTTTCCGCGCAAGCACGCGAGCGCGACGTGCGCGAAGTCCTGGCAGACCCCGGCCCGCTCGCGCATCGCGTCCGCGACCGTGCTGGTGACCGTCGTCGCCTTCGTGTCGTAGTCGAAGTCGCGGTAGATGCGCTGCATGAGGTCGGTGGCGGCCTCGCCGATCGGACGCCCGGGCGTGAGGGATTCCGCCCCGTACGCCGTCGCCTCGGCCAGGTGGGCCACTTTCGGCGACTCGAGCGCGAACTCCACCGCCGCCCACGCGTGCGGGGTCGCGGGGTGAAGGAGCGGGCGGGCCTGCTCCCACGGAGTCGCCAGCGCGTCGTCGTCGTAGCGCGGCGTCATGACCGACACGTCGCTCGTGGCCTCGATCGTGAGCTGCTTGTGCCGCTCGAGCACATGGAAGTAGGTCACGGAATTGCCGAAGTAGTCCTCGTCCGGCGCGACATCCGCCGGCAACGGGGTGACCGCGACCGCGACATCCGCCACCTCCTGCCACGGCAGTGTGCGCGGCTGCAGGTGATAGAGCCCCAGGCTGTCGCTCACCTTGCCGTCGTAGGAGTACACGGTCTGGTGGGTCACGCGGTACTTCATGCGCGCACCCCCGTCTCCTCGACGAGCGACAGCGACGAGATCAGCTGCGGCAGCGGGCCACCGGCGAAGTGCAGGTCGGCGATCGACTGTGCCAGCTGGCGCAGCGACGCCGCGGTCTCGAGGAGGAACAGCTCCAGCGCCGGACGGGATTGACCGGATGCGGTGACCATCGCTGCGATGTCGGCGCTGTTCAGCGCGTCGGCGAGGTCCTGCCGCAGTCGCTCAGGACGCGTCGAGCCGGTGGAATCGGGGAGCGCCGAAAGGTGCACGCGCAGCTGCTCGAGCGAGAAGCCGAGGGACCGTGGGTTGTCGAGGTCGGTCAGCAGCAGATCGAACACGCTCGCGACCCGCCCGTAGCCGCGGTAACGCCGACGGTGGGTGACGAGACTCTCGGACGCGACGAGCACTCCGTCCAGAACTTCCCGGTTCGCGGCACTCCCGCGGCGCGTGGTCGTGGTCGCGGCCAGGAGGGTGCACAACTGCATCGACCGCTCGAGGTAGCGCCCCGCCTCGATCATGTGCCAGCCGGTGTCGCGGATCATGTTCGCCGTGACGCCCTGGAAGGACAGGATGCCGGTCAGCGCCCTACCCGCGAACTCGGCGATGTGCGGACTGTGGCCCGACTCGCGGACCCCGAGCAGAGCCCGGTCGGTGAGGCCGAAGACCCGCCACGTATCGCTCGACATCTGGTCACGGACGCCTTCGAGCGCGGTGCGGAGGGCGGCCAGCGACTGCGCGGCCGAGCCGCGCCGGTCGGCGTCGACGATGAGGGAGCGCAGCTCCGCCTCGGGGTCGAGCCACCGGCGCCCCGCGAGCCGTTCGGTCGCGCCGAGCAGGACCGGCACGACGTCGCCGTCGACGCCCCTGCGCTGCTCGAGATGGGCGTGGGTGGTGACGACGAGCCGCAGCAGGTCTTCGGCCCGCTCGGCGTAGCGTCCGGCCCAGAACATGTCTTCGAGCGCGCGCGGCGCGAGCGCCGGGATCGAGGGCACGAGCGTGAGGGGCGTGACGGCCGACAGGCCCTGGTCGGCGTCCTCCGGGTCCGCCTTGATCACCCAGACGTCCTTCGTCAGCGGCACTCCGGCCTCGTCGAACAGCGTCGCCATGCCGCCCATCATCGGCCGGTAGACCGACCGGTGCCGCACCGTGAACGTGCGGAGGATCATCGATCGCGGATGCACGCGCTGACCCTCCCCCCACGTCGGCGCCTGCGACAGCGGCAGTCGTTCGAGCCCGACGTATCGGTACGGCTCAGCGAGGATGCGGGCGCGCAGCTCGTCGGGGCCCATGACCGTCGCCGCAGCACCGGCGCCGTCCACGACCTCGGCGGCGACACCCGTGGCGACGTCCGACGCGGAGGTCGCGGCATCCGGCCCCACGACATCCGGCCGCGCCGCTCCGGCGAGCGCACCGTCGATCGTGCGGACGATGACCGACTGCGGGTCGGTCTCGAGGCGGTGCAGCACCTCGGCCACGCCCGTCGGGTCGCCGCACCACCATGCCGTCGTCGACGGGATGCGCAGCTGCTCGCCGAGGAGCCGCTCGCTGAGCGCGGGGAGGAACGGCAGCAGCGCCGGGTTCTC
Source organism: Microbacterium songi (assembly GCF_042747925.1). Classification (NCBI taxonomy): domain Bacteria; kingdom Bacillati; phylum Actinomycetota; class Actinomycetes; order Micrococcales; family Microbacteriaceae; genus Microbacterium; species Microbacterium songi. Next base: position 250,802 of record NZ_JBHZIE010000010.1, on the reverse strand, counting down.
GAGCACGCCCGCGCCCAGCCCGTTGACGACACGCACGCGGCCGCGGCGCACCGCCTCCACCAGACCGGCGACACCGAGGCGGGAGTTGCCGCGCAGCTCGAGGGGATCGCTGTACGGGGCGTCCACGCGCCGCAGGATGACGTCGACGCGATCGGCGGGGGCGGCCTTCGGCCACCGCGGCGGCTTGATCCAGACCGCGCCGTCGCGGACGACCAGGTCGCTGCCCTGGACCAGCGGGAACCCGAGCATGTGGGCGATGAAACCCTGGTCGTAGGACGTCTCGGAATGCGTGCCGGGGCTCAGGACCACGACGCGCGGGTTGGGGTTGTCGGGCTCGGCGCATCCGAGCAGCGCGTCGCGGAGCGCGGCGAAGTACGGGTCGAGGCGGTGCAGCTCGGCGTCCTGATAGAGCTCGGGCAGCAGGCGGGCGATGACGCGTCGGTTGGCCATCGCGTATCCGAGGCCCGACGGCGCCTGCACGCGGTCGGCGAGGACGCGCCACTCTCCGTCGGCGTCGCGACCGAGGTCGGTCGCCGACAGCAGCAGCGGGTGGGCGTCCACAGCGCTCGGCCGCGCCACCGCGCGGATGAATCCGGGATGCCCCACGATGACCGACGCCGGGATCGCGCCGTCGGCGAGCAGCCGTTGCGCGCCGTAGACGTCGGCGAGCACGGCGTTCAGCAGCTCGGCGCGCTGCGCAAGACCGGTCTCGAGCCGTCGCCAGCTCGCGGCATCCAGCACCAGCGGCATCGGATCGAGCCGCCACGGACGCGGGCCGTCGTCCGGATGGCCGTAGGTCACGCCGTCGTCGACGAGCGACCTCGCGATCTCCTCCTCGAGGCGCCGCAGCTCCTCGGAGGTGAGGTTCGCGGCCGTCGAGCCGATGCCCTTCCACGCCGCACGCAGGGCTCCGTCGGGTCCGATGACCTCGTCGTAGCGCGCGCCCGACATGCCGCCGTTCCCCGGAGAGATCGGCAGCGTCGGCTGCGTCAGCGCAGCGGCGTAGTCGCGGAGCAGGGTCACGCCGGGGGAACCCTCCGAAGGTCGAGCATGTGCGGGTAGTCGATCGTAGCCGCGCGTCGCGCGCGATCGTGCATCGCGGCGATGTCGAGGGCACCCGCGGTGTGGCCTCGGGGCTCGAATCGCCCGGCCCGCCGCGCTTCGGCCTCTTTCGCGTTGATCGGCGGCCGGTCGTACGAGCGTCCGCCCGGGTGCACCACGTGATAGGTCGCCCCGCCGAGGCTCACGGCGGAGTCGATGTCGACGATGTCGAACACCAGCGGCGCGTGCGCTTCGATCGACGGGTGCAGCGCCGACCACGGCTGCCAGGCGCGATAGCGCACCCCCGCGTAGTACTCGCCGAGGTGTCCGGTCGGCGTGAGGGGCACAGGTACACCCTGGCATGTCACCAGCTGGCGGTTCACGTCGACGCCGCGCACGGTGACCTGGATGCGCTCCACCGACGAGTCGACGTAGCGCGCCGTGCCGCCGGCCTTGGTCTCCTCGCCGAGCACGTGCCACGGCTCGATGGCCTGTCGCAGCTCGAGCTCCATGGCCTCGCCCGAGGGCCCTGCGATCCGCGTCATGCCGATCCGCGGGAACCGGAACTCCACGAACGGATCGAGCCAGCTCTCCTCGAACGCGATGCCGTGGGCCCGGAGGTCGTGCACGACCTGCGCGATGTCGTCGTGCGCGCCGTGCGGCAGCAGGAAGTCTTCGTGCAGACGGGTTCCCCAGCGCACGAGAGGAGCATCGAGCGGCTTCTCCCAGAACATCGCGACGAGGCTGCGCACGAGCAGCGCCTGCACGAGCGCGAGTTCGGCGTGCGGCGGCATCTCGAACCCACGCAGCTCGAGCAGTCCGAGGCGGCCGCGGCTGCTGTCGGGGCTGTAGAGCTTGTCGATGCAGAACTCGGCCCGGTGCGTGTTGCCGGTCAGGTCGGTCAGCAGGTGCCGCAGCGCGCGGTCGACCAGCCACGGCAGCGGGTGCTCGTCATCCTCCGCGCGGGCCATCCCTGCCAGACGGTGCACCTCCTGGATCGCGATCTCCATCTCGTAGACGGCTTCGGGGCGGCCCTCGTCGAAGCGCGGCGCCTGGCTCGTCGGGCCGATGAACCGCCCCGAGAAGAGATAGGACAGGCTCGGATGCCGCTGCCAGTAGGTGACGAGGCTCGTGAGCAGGTCCGGCCGCCGCAGCAGGGGCGAATCGATGGGCTGGCTGCCGCCCAGCGTGATGTGGTTGCCGCCGCCCGTGCCGGTGTGCAGACCGTCGAGGTCGAACTTCTCGGTCGCGAGGCGGCTCTGCCGCGCTTCTTCGTAGAGCGTCACCGTCAGGTCGCGCTGGTCGGCCCACGACGAGGTGGGCTGCACGTTCACCTCGATCACGCCGGGGTCGGGCGTCACGATCAACTGGGTGATCCTCGCGTCGTTCGGAGGGCCGTAGCCCTCGAGCACGATCGGCACCGCGACATCCGCCGCCCCGATCTCGACCACCTTGAGCAGCGCCGTGTACGCCTCGAGCGTCGTGGTGGGCGGGAGGTAGACGCGGACGAACCCGTCGCGGCCCTCGAACGTGAGGGCGGTGGTCTTGGCGCCGTCGGGATCGACGATCGCGACCGACGGCACGCGCGGATAGAGGGGCGGGCCGGCTTCGAGATACGACGGCTCCCCGGGCTGCTCCGGATCCACCCATGACACCGAGTCCAGCGGCAGTCGCAGCCCGATCGAGCTGGTCCCCTGCCGCAGTACGAGCCGGCCGCGGCGGAAGCGCCAGGACGGGCTCGTCCACTCGTCCTCGGTGGTCAGCGGCAGCACCCACCCCGTCGGTTCCACGACGGCGGCATCCATCCCGACGAGCCCCTCCGCATCGGGATCCTCGCCCGGCGCTGGGCCTTCGGGCTTGCGGACTTCGGCCGCGAGCTCTGCCAGCGGGTCCTCGAACGCGGGGAGCAGCTGCCCGTCGGGCAGGCCGAGCACCTCCGTGACACGGCGGGCGAGCGCCCGGGCCAGCGCCGGTGCCCCCGGGGTCGGCTCATCGCTCCACGGATCGGCGAACAGGTCGGGGTTCGACCACAGCCGCACGCCGTCGGTGCGCCACTGCAGTGCGATGTTCCAGCGCGGGAGCCGCTCGCCCGGGTACCACTTGCCGTCGCCGCGATGCACGACGCCGCCCTGCGCGTAGGTTCTCCGCAGCCGTCCGGCGAGGACGTTCGCCAGCTCTCGCTTGTGCTCGCCGTCTGCGGCGGTGTTCCATTCCTTCGCCGTGGCATCGTCCAGCGCGACGAACGTGGGCTCGCCGCCCATCGTGAGGCGCACGTCACCCGCCCGGAGTCGCTCGTCGACGCTCTCGCCGAGCGCGTCGATGCGCTCCCACTGCGCGGATGTGTAGGGCTTCGTGGTGCGCGGGTCCTCGTGGATGCGCCGCACCTCGTTGTGGAAGTCGAAGCGCACCTCGACCGGCTCCGTCCCGCCCTCGATGGCCGCGGCCGTGCTCGGGTGCGGTGTCGCGCTGAGCGGAATGTGGCCCTCCCCGGCGAAGAGCGCGCTGGTGGCATCCATTCCGATCCAGCCGGCCCCCGGCACGTACACCTCGGCCCAGGCGTGCAGGTCGGTGAAGTCCTCCTCGGGACCGCTCGGCCCGTCGAGCGACTTCTGATCGGCCGCCAGCTGCACGAGGTAGCCCGAGACGAAGCGGGCGGCGAGCCCGTACTTCCGCAGCAGGCTGACCAGCAGCCAGGCGCTGTCACGGCAGGATCCGATGCCGATCCGCAGCGTCTCGTCAGGGCTCTGCACCCCCGGCTCCATGCGCACGTCGTACGCGACGGCGCCGGTGACGGCGGCGTTCAGATCAGCCAGGAACGTCACCGTCGCCACACCGTCGGCCGGCAGCGGCGGCAGACCCTGCATCCACGCTCCGGCATCGTCGCTGTCCTGCACCGGCGAGAGATAGGGAGCGAGATCTGCCGCGAGCTCGGGCGTGTAGTGGAACGGGAAGCGCTCGGCGTACTCCTCGATGAAGAAGTCGAACGGGTTGATCACCATCATGTCGGCGACCAGTCCGACCGTGATCTCGAGGTGGCTCACCTTCTCGGGGAAGACGATGCGTGCCACCCAGTTGCCGAACGGGTCCTGCTGCCAGTTGAGGAAGTGGTTCTTCGGCGAGATGTCGAGCGAATACGCCTCGATCGGCGTGCGCGCATGCGGAGCCGGCCTCAAGCGCACGAGGTGCGGGTGCACCGTCACCGGACGTGCGAACTCGTAACTCGTGTAGTGCTCGAGAGCGACCTTGATCGACATGGCCTAAGCCTGTCCTACAACTGTTGCGCGTGGGTTACGCGCGCGCCGGGCCCCCCGCGTCGTCCTTCGCGGGTCGTTCGTCGGCCCGTGCGGCGGCCTGGTCGCCGGTATCGAGCAGCTGAGTGGGGATCAGGCCCGTCCCCTCGGCCTCCGGGTGCACGAGGGCGGCCGCAGCCGGGCCCCGGATGGCATCGGATGCCCCGATCGCAGGGTCGGAGGCGTGTTCTCTGCGCATCTCCTCGGTGTTCAGCAGCAGGTTCAGCAGGATCGCGACGATCGCACCCGCGCTGATTCCCGAGTCGAAGATGAGGGTGAACCAGTCCGGGAAGCGGTCGTAGATCGTGGGAGCGACCGTCGGCAGCAAGGCGACGCCGACCGAGATCGCCACGATGAGCACGTTGCGATTGTTGAACCTGACCTTCGCCAGCGTGCGGATCCCGGATGCCGCGACCATGCCGAACAGCGCGATCCCGGCGCCGCCCAGCACGGCGCGGGGAACGCCCTCGACGATCGCCGAGACCTTGGGGATGAGCCCCAGTACCACGAGGATCGCGCCGGCCATCGTGGCGACGTACCTCGAGCGCACACCCGTGAGCGAGACGAGCCCGACGTTCTGCGCGAACGCCGTGTACGGGAACGTGTTGAAGATCCCGCCGAGCACCGTGCCGAGGCCGTCGGCGCGGAGGCCGTCGGCGAGCTGACGGCGCGTGACCGGCTTGTCGACGATCTCCCCCACCGCGATCATGTCGCCGGTGGTCTCGGTCATGATCACGATGCCGACGATCAGCATCGACACGATCGAGGCGATCTCGAACGTCGGCAGGCCGAAGTGGAAGGGGGTGACGACCGCGAACCAGCCGGCCTCGGCGACGCCCGACCAGTCGACCATTCCGGGGACGAAGAGCGCGACGATCGTGCCGAGCACGAGGCTCAGCAGCACGGACGTGCGGGCCAGCGCGGGCGGTCCGAACCGCTCGATCAGGATGATGAAGGCCACCGTCCCGGCGGCGAAGGCGATGTTCACCGGCGGCGCGCCCGGCTCCTCCGGAGTCGAGCCGGTCATGATCCAGCCGGCGGCGACCCTCATCAGCGACAGCCCGATGATGAGGATGACGGTGCCGGTGACGATCGGCGGGAAGAACCGCAGCAGCTGGGCGAAGAACGGCGCGATCAGGATCATGAACAGTCCGCAGGCGATCACCGAACCGAAGACCGCGGTGATGCCGTGCTGCGTGCCGATCGCGATCATCGGACCGACCGCGGCGAATGTCACGCCCTGCATGAGCGGCAGTCGCACCCCGAAGCGCCAGAAGCCGACCGACTGGACGATGGTGGCGATGCCGGCGATGAACAGGTCGGCACTGATCAGGAAGGCGAGGTCCTGAGCGGAGTACCCGAGTGCGCCGCCGACGATGAGCGGAACCGCGACCGCGCCGGCGTACAGCGCCAGCACGTGCTGCAGCCCGAGGGGGAACAGGCGCGCGAGGGGCGGGACGCCGTCGACGGTGTTGTCGTCCGGGCGCTTGCCCTTCTTCTTGCGGGAGGTGTCGCCGGTCGGCGGTCGCTCGGTGGTGGACATCGGTGGCTCCTCTGGATAATGGAGCGCACCCGAACGGGCCACGCCCTCGCCTGGAAGTGAAGCTAGAGCTTCCCGGCGCGCGGGCGCCACCTCCGGCGCCGACCGTCGCGCAGGATTTACGGCGGCGTTACGTGGCGGCAATTCGGGGAAACCAGAATCGCTCTCGCCGCCGTCTCGAGCGGCGCTACTTGGAGGCTCCACCGTGACGATCCACCGCGGGCACCTCCTGCACATCACCGGGTCGCCGACGCTCGTGGCGGCCGCCGGGTCGCTGGTGTCGGTGCCGGACGGCGCCCTGGTCGTCGACGACCAGGGATCGATCGCGTACTCCGGGGCGTGGGCGGACGTGCCTGACGAGTGGGCCGGCCACGACGTGCGGGAGACGAGCGGATACCTCGTACCCGGCTTCGTCGACACGCACCTGCACTACCCGCAGACCTTCACCACCGACGCCTTCGGCGGAGGCCAACTGCTCGAATGGCTGGAGCGCTGCGTGTTCCCGGCCGAGACCCGACTCGCCGACCCCGACCACGCCCGGCTCGTCGCCGCCGAGTTCACACGGCGGCGCGCCGCGGTCGGGACGACGGCGGCGATGGTGTTCGGCTCGGCGTTCCCCGGGGCGCAGGACGCGCTGTTCGAGGCGGGCCTGGCGGCCGGGCTGCGCACGGTCAGCGGTCGCGGCATCCAGACCATCGGCCCGTCCTCGGCGGCCGCCCTGATCACCGACGATGACACGGCGATCGGGCTCACGCGCGACGAGATCGCGCGCTGGCACGGCCGGGATGCGGTCGGGCGCGTCGATCCTCGCCGCGCCCTCACGCAGGTGGCGGTGGTGCCGCGGTTCAGCCTCTCGGTGACCACCGAGACGCTGGCGAGACTGGGCGACCTGTACGCCGACGTGCGCGCGCAGGGCATCTACTTCCACTCGCACCTCAATGAGAACGACCGCCCCGGCGACGGGGAGATCGCCGCGGTGCGCGACGTGTACGGCGTGCACTCCTACCTCGACACCTACGACGGCCTGTTCCTGCCGGGATCGCGGCGGGGCGGCGAGAGCCTGCTCGGGCGGCGCAGCATCCTCGCGCACGCCGTGCACTGCCAGGACGGCGAACTGCACCGTCTGGCCGAGACCGGATCGTCGATCGCGCACTGCCCGACGTCGCAGCTGTTCCTCGGAAGCGGGACGATGCCGTGGCGACGCACGATCGCGTCGGGGGTGACCGTGGCGATCGGGTCCGACATCGGCGGCGGCGACGAGTGGCTGATCCCGCGCGTGCTCAACGACTGCTACAAGGTGCACATGGGCGAGGAGAGCCTGCTGGCGAGCGCGCTACACCCCGCCCAGCTGCTGTTCCTCGGCACGCTCGCCGGAGCCCGCGCGCTGGACCAGGAAGAGGTGTTCGGCAACCTCGACGCCGGCAAGGAGGCCGACTTCGTCGTGATCGAGCCCGGCGCCCAGGCGGGGTTCGAGCAGACCCTGCACCTCGCGCGCGAGCAGGGGCCGGCTGCCGAGCTCTTCACCCTGCTGATGGGCATGCGAGAGGCATCCGTCGTCGAGGTCTACGTCCGCGGCCGGCGAGTGATCGCCGGATGATCAACCGGGCCTGACTCAGCCGAGCAGATGGCGCAGGTAGCGTCCGGGCGACTCGAGGTACGAGCGCCAGTGCTGCACGAGCTCGAGGTCTTCCCACGCGGTGGGCCGCATGCCCCACGGACCGACCTCGAGGATGTGGGCTCCGGGCAGCGCCGCGAGTACGGGCGAGTGGGTCGCGCAGAGCACCTGGCCGCGCTCGGCGACGATGCGATCGAGCACCGCGATGAGCGTGAGGGTCGACGAGAAGGACAGGGCTGCCTCCGGTTCGTCGAGACAGTAGAAGCCGGGACCGTCGAAGCGCGTGTCGAGGATCGCCAGGAAGGACTCGCCGTGGCTCATCTCGTGGAACGCCGGTTCCGGGCCGTCGCCGGGGTTCGCCTCGAGGTAGGTGTAGAACGAGTGCATCGTCTCAGCGCGCAGGAAGAAGCCCCACCGGCTGCTGCCGACCCCGCGCTGCACGCGCAGCCAGTCCGACAGCGGCGATTCGGTCGGCCGTGTGCTGTGTCTCGCCGAGGCGGACCCGCCCTCGGGCGAGAAGCCGTAGGCGAGGGCGACACCCTCGAGGATCGTCGATTTGCCCGAGCCGTTCTCGCCGACGAGGAACGTCACGCCCGGCGCGAGATCGATCCCCTCGCGCAGGAACTGCGCGACCGCCGGGATCGTCGCCGGCCAGGCGCCGTGGTCGATCTCGGCTTCGGGGCGCGCCTGCACCGCGACGACCGGGGGCTGGGTGAAGCGCACGACGGCAGTCTGCCAGGGAGGTGCGACCTCCGCTCGCGCCGCCCGACGCCGGCCGCCGCCGTCTGAAGCCGGCCCCCGGCGTCCCCCGCGTCCCCCGCGTCCCCCGCCGTCCCGAACTTCTGCAGCGCGCGCTGACCACCTCGGTCGGGCCGCACACTTCCGCGGGCGGCCGCGGCAGAGTCCGCCGAATTGCAGAAGTCCGGGACGCGCCGCGATTCGGAGCGCACCCAGGTCGGCTCACGCCAGGAAGACCGCGCGCACGTCGGGGACGAGCGCGCGACCGCCCAGGGCCTCGATCTCCATCAGGACGGAGGTTCCGGCGACGATCCCGCCGATCGCGGCGAGCAGCTCGTGGGCTGCGGCGAGGGTGCCGCCGGTGGCCAGGACGTCGTCCACCAGTAGCACGCGGGTGCCGGGCTCGATGTCGTCGTGCACCTCGATGGTGGCCTCGGCGTATTCGAGGGAGAAGGCGACGGACGCCGCGGGCCGGGGCAGCTTGCCGGCTTTGCGGATCGGCACGAGGCCGACCTCCGCGGCGACGGCGATGGCACCGGCGAGCAGGAACCCGCGCGCCTCGACTCCGGCCACCACATCGAACGTGCCGGCGAACGGCTCGATCATGGCGTCGATGACGGCTCGGTGGGCCGCGGCATCCGCGAGGAGCGGTGTGATGTCGCGGAACAGCACCCCCGGCTCCGGGTAGTCGGGGATGGTGGCGATGAGCGCCTCGGCGCGGTGCAGGGCTTCGGGTGTCGGCACGCGCCCACCCTACCGGGGGCGATGGAAGCGCTTGCACCCATGCAAGCGCTTCCATTACGCTCGTCGGATGACTTCGCTCGACCTCTCCCCCTCCGGCCTCACCGCACCCGGCACCTCCAGCACCCCCGGCTCCGAGTGGTGGCGCTCCGCGGTGATCTACCAGATCTATCCCCGCTCGTTCGCCGACCAGAGCGGCGACGGCATCGGCGACCTGCCCGGCGTGACGGCGCACCTCGACGATCTCGCCGAGCTCGGCGTCGACGCCATCTGGCTGAGCCCGTTCATGGTCTCGCCGCAGAAGGATGCCGGCTACGACGTCGCGGACTACTGCGACGTCGACCCGCTCTTCGGCACGCTGGGCGACTTCGACGACATGCTCGACGCCGCCCATCGCCGCGACATCCGCGTCATCATCGATCTCGTCCCGAACCACTCGTCCGACCAGCACGAGTGGTTCCAGCAGGCTCTCGCCGCCCCGGCGGGCAGCCCCGAGCGGGCGCGCTACATGTTCCGCGACGGCAAGGGCGTCGACGGGGCCACGCCGCCGAACAACTGGGACTCGGTCTTCGGCGGTTCGGCGTGGACGCGCGTCACGGAACCCGACGGCACGCCCGGCCAGTGGTACCTGCACCTGTTCGACGAGAGCCAGCCCGACTTCGACTGGTCCAACCCCGTCGTGCACGAGGAGTTCCGTCGCATCCTGCGGTTCTGGCTCGACCGCGGCGTCGACGGCTTCCGCGTGGATGTCGCGCACGGCCTGGTCAAGGCCGACGGCCTGCCCGATTACCACGCGCCGGAGGACGGTGACTCGATGGGCGGCAACGAGCGCAACGTGCCGTACTGGGGCCAGGACGGCGTGCACGAGATCTACCGCGACTGGCACGGTGTGCTCGCCGAGTACGAGGGCGATCGCGCCCTGTGCGGCGAGGCGTGGATGCCGACCGTGGCCGAGATGGCCAAGTGGGTGCGGCCCGACGAGATGCAGCAGACGTTCAACTTCGCCTATCTCGTGAGCGACTGGAAGGCCAAGAAGCAGCGTCGGGTGATCCGCGAGTCGATCGAGGGCTTCGGCGCGGTCGGCGCGCCCAGTACCTGGGTGCTGTCGAACCACGACGTCGTGCGGCACGCCTCCCGACTCGCGCTGACCGCCGCGAGCCCGCAGGGCCAGGGCATCGGACCGGACTCCCCCGGCAAGCCGATCCCCGAGCTGGGTCTCCGGCGCGCGCGGGCCGCGACCGCGCTCATGCTCGCGCTCCCGGGCGGCGCCTATCTGTACCAGGGCGAGGAGCTCGGACTGCCAGAAGTGATCGAGCTCCCCGATGAGGTGCGTCAGGATCCGACCTGGTTCCGCACCGCCGGCGAGCGCTACGGACGGGACGGATGCCGCGTCCCGCTGCCCTGGAACGCGGACGAGCCCGCCTTCGGGTTCAACGCCACGGGCGCCGCATGGCTGCCGCAGCCCGCAGAATGGGCGGAGCTCGCCCACGACGCGCAGACCGCGGACGAGGCATCCACTCTCTCGCTCTACCGGCTGGCCCTGCGGACGCGACGTCGATACGGCCTCGGCCGCGGCGAGCTCGAGTGGCTGAGCGGCTACCGGCGCAAAGTGGTCGCGTTCCGCAACGGCGAGGTCACGGTGCTCACCAACTTCGGCCGCCGACCCGTGGTGCTGCCCGACGGCGCCCGCGTGCTGCTGGCGAGCGAGCCCCTCGAGAACGGGGCCGTGCCGCAGGACGTGACGGTCTGGCTGGTCGCGGACTGACCCCGGCATGAGCTCGATCGACGACGTCGCCCGCCTCGCGGGGGTCTCGACGGCGACGGTCTCGCGCGCCCTGAGCGGCCGGGGACCCGTCGCCGCGGACACCCGCGACCGCGTGGAGGCGGCCGCGGCCCGGCTCGGCTACGTCGTCTCGTCGTCGGCGTCGAGCCTGGCGTCCGGGCGCACGCGCAACATCGGTGTCATGGTGCCGCTGCTGGACATGTGGTTCTTCTCGACGGTGCTGAGCGGCATCACGGCCACGCTCATGCAGAGCGGCTACGACATCACGCTGTACAACCTGACGATCGACCGCGACGAGCGGGAGCGCATCTTCGACACGTTCCTGCGACGGCAGCGGGTCGACGGTGTGATCCTCATCGCCATCACGCTCGACGAACGTGAGAGCGCGCGCCTGCGCGAGCTCGACCTGCCCGTGGTGGCCATCGGCGGTCCGAGCGCCGCGGCGACCGTCGCGGCGACGACCCTCACGGTCGATGACGTCGCCGTCGGCCGTCTCGCCACGGAGCACCTGCTCGAGCAGGGGCATCGGGTGATCGCCCACATCGGGGCCGACGGCAGCGGCGACCGGCACCACGTGCCGACCCTGCGCCGCCGGGGGTTCGAGGAGGCGCTGGCGGATGCCTCGATCCCGGTGCGTCCCGAGCTCGTGGTGTCGACCGACTTCACTCTGCAGGGCGGCGCCGATGCCACACGCCTGCTGCTCGACGGCGGCGGCACCGGTGTCGCCCCGACGGCGATCTTCGCGGCCTCCGACGAACTCGCGGTCGGCGCACTGACGGCCGCGCGCGAGCGGGGCGTCCGGGTGCCCGAAGACCTCTCGGTCGTCGGAGTGGACGGTTCGGAGCTCGGTGCGTTCTTCCGGCTCACGACGGTCGACCAGTTCCCGCTCGGCCAGGGGGAGCGGGCGGCGACGACGATGCTCGCGGAGCTCGAGGCATCCGACGACCGGACGCCTCAGCCCGGCGAGACCCTGCCGTTCGAGCTCGTCGTGCGGGGCAGCACCGCGCCGCCCGCGCGCTGACGTACGTCCGTCGCGCGCACCTGTCAAGGCCCCCGACGACGGGCGGTCACGTCCGTACCTTCGGGAACATGGACACCAACGGCACGCAACCGACCGACGCCAACGGCGCGGACACGTTTCCCCACACCGGCCTCCCCGAAGCCGATTCCGTGCGGAAGGACACGACGTACGGGCCGGGCAGCGAGCGCGAGACCGAGGCGAAGCAGAACGACCCGCTGCCGGACGGTGTGGACGACGACATCGACCCCGACGACGTGCGCGCCGTGCCCGGGACCGGCGGCCCCGACGATGTCGGCGATGTCGACGTCGATCCGGCCGACCTCAATCTGCCGTTCCGCGAGTAACGCCCTCCGCGGCGCGCCGAGAGGTCCCCACCTTCTGCAGGGTGTGACGGGTGGCACCACCTGTGGCGCCTTGCCCGGCGCGGCACATCGTTCTGCAGAAGTCCGGGACGGGTCGCGCCGTCGAACCCCCACCGAACCCGGCCGCGAACACCGCGTAACGACCCCGCGTAGGCTCACCCCATGACGATCGACCTCGAAGCGCTGTACATCGACCTGCACCGGCATCCTGAGCTGTCGTTCCAGGAGACGCGGACGGCCGGCGTGATCGCTGCGCACCTCGCCGATCTCGGCATCGACTTCGAGGAGGGCATCGGCAAGACGGGCATCGTCGCGATCATCCGCAACCCGTCGGCGGACTCGGAGAGGGGCGAAGGCCCCGTCGTCTGGCTGCGCGCCGACATGGACGCCCTGCCCGTGCCGGAGCAGACCGGCCTGCCGTACGCGAGCACCGCACGCGGCACCGATCCGGCCGGCAACGACGTGCCCGTCATGCACGCGTGCGGCCACGACATGCACGTGACGGCGATGCTGGGCGCGCTCGAGCACCTCGTGAACGCGAAGGACGAGTGGTCGGGCACCGTCGTGGCCGTCTTCCAGCCCGCGGAGGAGTACGGCGCCGGCGCCCAGGCGATGATCGCCGACGGCGTGATGGAACGGTTCCCCACGCCCGACATCGTGCTCGGCCAGCACCTCACCCCGCTTCCCGCCGGATTGATCGGCGTGCGCCCCGGCACGCAGATGGCCGCCTCCGACGGGTTGACCGTCACCCTGCACGGCCGCGGCGGACACGGCTCGCGCCCGCACTCCACGATCGATCCCATCGTGATGGCCGCGGCGACCGTGATGCGCCTGCAGACGATCGTCTCTCGTGAGATCGACCCGCGCGACGTCGCGGTGGTCACCGTCGGATCGATCCACGCGGGCCTGAAGAACAACATCATCCCGGCCGAGGCGAAGCTCGAACTCAGCCTGCGATACCCCGACGACACGGCGCGCACGCGACTGCTCGCGAAGGTCGAGCGTGTCATCTTCGCGGAGGCGGACGCGTCGGGGGCGGAGCGGCCGCCGACGATCACGACCGACCACACCCTCCCGCCGACGATCAACGACGCCACCGCCACCGCGCGTCTCACCGAGTCCTTCGAGCGCGCCTTCGGCGAGGGCAGCGTCGTCGATCCCGGCATGTTCACCGGCAGCGAGGACGTCTCGTGGTTCGCCCGCGAGACCGGCGTGCCGTTGATCTACTGGTTCTGGGGCGGCGTCGATCCGCAGACGTACACGGATGCGGCCGCCGCCGGCACCATCGAACGCGACATCCCGACGAACCATTCGCCGTTCTTCGCGCCGGTGCTCCACCCGACCATCGAGCGCGGAGTCGAGAACCTCGTCGTCGCCGCCAAGGAGTTCTTGGGCGGCGCCGCGCGCTGAGCGTCCGACGCACTCCGGCCGCGCGACCCGTCCCGCTCAGCGGCGGGGAGTCCGGCCCGACGGTCGGGGGTCGTCACCCGACGCGCGCTCGAGGTCTTCGGCCGCCGACCAGCCCTGCGCGGCATCCGGTCCGTCGAAGGCGCCGCGCGCGAACCGCATGCCGACGTCCTCGTGGGTGGCGCGCGGCGGCCCACCGCGACGCGTGGACGCGCGGGCGCTCCAGGCGTCGTCGGCGAACCCGCCCCCGCGGAACACCCGGTAATCGCCGTAGCGGGCCGGGTCGAGGAGGTCCCAGCACCACTCCCACACGTTGCCGAGAGTGTCGAAGAGCCCGTTCAGGTTCGGCAGCTTCCCCCCGACCTCCTGCGGCCGGCTCACCCCGTCGGCGCTCGTCCAGGCGATCTCGGCGAGCGGTCCGTAGTGAGGCTTGGTCGAGCCGGCCCGGCAGGCGTACTCCCACTCCGCCTCCGTCGGCAGACGATAGCCGTCGGAGTCCACGTGCCACGTGACCTGGTCGCCGTCGTACGTGTACGCGGGGTCGAGGCCCTCCCACTCGGATGCCGCGTTGCACAACCGGATCGCCCGCAGCCAGCTGAGCTCGACCGCGGGCCGGCGCGGGTGCTCGGCGGCCTCGCCGAGCAGCTCGGCGACCTGCTCCTCGGTGACGGCGAACACGCCGATCGCGAACGGCTCGAGCCGGGCCGTACGCCTCAGCGAGCGCCGCGCGTCGGGCAGCACCACCTCGCCCGCCGCGATGCCCTGCATGTCTATGTCGCGCACTGCGGAAGTATGGCATGCGACACGCAGAACACGATCCGGTGACGTGCCGCCTGCCAGATTGCGCTGATGTGCCGACAGGCGTAGTGTCGCGCGGCGTGACCAACGACAGCACGGAGCCGCTCGACGAGACTCCGATCGCGAAGCGACTCATCATCGGTGAGCCCCTCACGAGCGAAGCGCTCGACGAGCAGCTTCTGCCCAAGAAGATGGCGCTGCCGATCTTCGCGTCCGATGCACTGTCGTCCGTGGCCTACGCGCCGCAGGAACTGCTGATGATCCTGCTGATCGGCGGCCTCAGCTTCCTGGCGTTCAGCCCGTGGATCGCCGCGGCCGTTGTCTTCCTGCTCATCGTCGTGGTCGTCAGCTACCGGCAGCTCATCAAGGCGTACCCGTCGGGCGGCGGTGACTACGAGGTGGCATCGAAGAACCTCGGCGAAGTGCCCGCCGTGGTCGTGGCATCCGCTCTCCTCGTGGATTACGTGCTGACCGTGGCCGTGTCGGTGGCGTCGGGTGTCGACAACATCATCTCGGCGCTCCCGGGCCTGAACCCCCTGCGCGTCGAACTGGCCGTGGTCTTCATCATCATCATCGTCATCGTGAACCTGCGCGGCGTGCGCGAGGCGTCGCTCGTCTTCGCGATTCCGACGTACCTCTTCATCGGCTCGGTCGTCGTGATGATCGTGGTGGGCGTGATCCGCATGATCCTGGGCGACCCGCCCGTTGCGAGCAGTGCGCAGTACGCCGTGCAGGCGGAGAGCCTGAGTCAGGCAGCCGTCATCCTGCTGATCCTGCGCGCCTTCTCGAGCGGATGCTCCGCCCTGACCGGTGTCGAGGCCGTCTCGAACGGCGTGCCCGCGTTCCGCAAGCCCAAGGTGCGCAACGCCCAGACGACCCTCACGCTCATGGGCACCATCGCGATCGTGATGTTCGCCGGGCTCACGCTGCTGGCGCTCGTCTCGGGCGTGCACTACGCCGAGAACCCCTGTCACCTCATCGGCTTCGACTGCGCGAACAACCCGCAGCCGAGTCTCATGGCGCAGGTCGCCTCCGCGACGTTCGGCATGGGCTCGATCCCCTTCTACATCATCCAGGCCGCGACCGCCCTGGTGCTGCTGCTCGCCGCGAACACGGCGTTCAACGGCTTCCCGCTGCTGGGGTCGGTGCTCGCCCGCGACGGGTACGCACCGAAGGCGCTCAACACCCGCGGCGACCGGCTCGTCTACTCCAACGGCATGATCCTGCTCGGACTGGGCGCGATCCTGGTCGAGATCGTCTACCAGGCGAATCTGACGAACCTCATCCAGCTGTACATCATCGGGGTGTTCGTGTCGTTCTCCCTCGGCCAGATCGGAATGATCAGGCACTGGCGCCGCGGCCTGCGAGAGCTCCGCGCACTGCCGGAGGAGGCGAGGGCGCAGAAGTCCGCGCGCGCCGAGGAGTTCGAGCTGCGCAAGGGACTCGTGATCAACTCCATCGGCGCGACGATGACCGTCGCCGTGCTGGTGATCGTGACGATCACCAAGTTCACGCACGGAGCCTGGCTGGTCTTCCTGGCGATCCCCGTGCTCGCAGTGCTCATGATCGGCGTGCACCGCTACTACCGCGACGTCGAGGCCGAGATCGAGCCCGATGACCAGACGCACTTCGGATCGGAGGGCGACGTGGCCCTCATCCTGGTGAACCGCCTGCAGAAGCCCGTGATCAAGGCCCTGGACTACGCGCTCGCCGCCAAGCACGAGAACACGTTCGCGATCCACGTCTCGGTCAACAAGGAGGAGACCGATCGGCTGCAGCAGCAGTGGATCGACCACCGGATCCCCGTGCAGCTGGTGATCATCGAGTCGCCGTACCGCACGTTCGCGGGCCCCGTGGCCGGCTTCATCAAGAAGTACCGCGAGAAGCACGGCTCTTCGGTGGTGACCGTCTACCTGCCGCAGTACATCGTGGGTCACTGGTGGGAGTCGGTGCTGCACAACCGGCGCGCACGGCGCATCGGCCAGCAGCTGATGATGATCCACGGCGTCTCGATCAACCTCGTCCCGTGGTTGCTGGATTCGACCGAGCTCATCTACGGCAGGCGGTCCCGCCCTCTGCCCGGCCAGGAGCGCAGCGGACAGATCCCCGTGGAATCGCCCGCACACGCGCGTCGGGTCTCGAGGCCGGCCGGTCCGCCCGAGACCGAGCGCACCGATACGTCCGCCTGAGTCGCGGGGCCCGTCTCAGGCTTCGCGCACCTCGGGGATGCCGGCCAACGCGCAGACGGCGCCGATCACGAGCAGCACCGGAGCTGCGAGGATGCCGCACCAGAAGCTGCGCCCGACGGACCCGGTCGGCAGAAGCGCCGCCACGACGGCGATGGCCGTGAGCAGCACGCCCGCGACCGCCATGATCGGCTGACCGAAGACCGCCGCGAGCGGGAGGAAGTGGATGCCCACGATCGCGAGGATCAGAGGGGCGATGAGGTCGGACCGCTTCCTGCGGGCCGCCCAGAAAGCGAGCCCGGCGCAGAGGACGACCTCGACCCAGAACACCGTCAGGTAGACCGCGAACGCCCCGGTCGACGGGTCGATGGCCGTCGGCGAATCCCAGTGGCGGATGGCGACCGGGATTGTGATGCCCGCCAGGGCGGCGCCGGCGAGGCTGAAGAGACCGAGGATGACCCGCCAGGCGACCCGCGGCGGCGGCTTCTCCTGGGCCCATCCAGCCCAGACGAACGCGGCGACCCCGAAGATCGCGCCCGTCATCACCAGGTCGCGCGCGTAGCTGAGATCGAACACGGGTATCCCCTCGTCGGCCGTGCCGCCCACCCTATCCGCCCGTGTCCGCGGGCCGGGAGCATCCTCGCCGCGCGGAGTCCGTGAGCAAATCAGCGCACGCCGTATGGAAACCGTGAGGACGACGGATGCCGCATCCGTCCGGGTGTTGCATCGAGAAGTGCCCCACCGCGGGCACCCGCGCCACAGCAGTCGCGCGGCAGCAGTCCCGGCGATGCCGGATGTTACGGGAGTTCCTGTGCTCGATGTGATCTACCTCGCCGCGACGCTCGCGCTGTTCGCGATCGTCGCCCTCGTCGCGAGAGGCGTGGAAAAGCTGTGATCGTCTTCTCGATCCTCGCCGCCGTCCTCGCCGTGGGCGGCATCGCCTACCTCGTGGTCGCCCTCCTGAAGCCGGAGCGCTTCTGATGGCCGCGCCTCTGCCCGCCGACGCCGTCTGGTTCGGCGTCCTGCAGATCTCGGGCATCGTCCTCCTCCTGGTCCTGCTCTACCGTCCGCTCGGCGACTGGATCGCCCGCACCTACACGAGCGCGAAGCACTGGCGCGTCGAGCGCGGCACGTACCGTCTCGTCGGCGTCGACCCTCAGGCCGAGCAGACGTGGCGCGCCTACGCCCGCGGCGTGCTGGCGTTCTCGGTCGTGGGCGTGCTGTTCGTCTACGCGCTGCAGCGGGCCCAAGCCGTGCTGCCCTACTCACTGGGCCTCCCCGCCGTGCCCGAGGGCCTCGCCTTCAACACCGCGGTCTCGTTCGTGACGAACACGAACTGGCAGTCCTACTCCCCCGAGCTGACGCTGGGCTACACCGTGCAGCTCGCCGGACTCGCCGTGCAGAACTTCGTCTCGGCCTCCGTCGGCATCGCCGTCGCGATCGCCGTGGTCCGCGGCTTCGCGCGCCACGGGTCGGCGACGATCGGCAACTTCTGGGTCGACCTCGTGCGCGGCATCACCCGCATCCTGCTCCCCCTCGCGATCATCTCGGCGATCGCGTTGCTGGCGGCCGGCGTCGTGCAGAACTTCGCCGGCTTCACCGACGTGAGCACGCTCACGGGCGGTTCGCAGTCGATCCCGGGCGGCCCGGTGGCTTCGCAGGAGGCGATCAAGGAGCTCGGCACGAACGGCGGCGGATTCTTCAACGTCAATTCCGCGCACCCGTTCGAGAACCCCGCACCGTGGACGAACGCGGTCGAGATCCTGCTGCTGCTCGCGATCCCGTTCGCGATGCCGCGCGCCTTCGGCAGGATGGTCGGCGACAACCGCCAGGGCTACGCGATCGTCGCGGTCATGGCCACGATCTTCCTCGTCACGATCACCGCCGGCGTCTGGCTCGAGTCGCTCGGGCAGGGCACCGCCCCCCAGCTCGCCGGTGCGCCGATGGAAGGCAAGGAGCAGCGCTTCGGCATCGTCGGATCCGCGCTGTTCGCCGGGGCGACGACCCTCACCTCGACGGGTGCGGTCAACTCGATGCACGACTCCTACACGGCGCTCGGCGGAATGATGCCGATGATCAACATGATGCTCGGCGAGGTCGCCCCCGGCGGCGTCGGATCGGGCCTGTACGGAATGCTCGTGCTGGCGATCATCGCGGTGTTCGTCGGCGGTCTGCTGGTGGGACGCACCCCCGAGTACCTCGGCAAGAAGATCGGACCCCGCGAGATCAAGCTCGCGAGCCTCTACATCCTCGTGACGCCGACCCTCGTGCTCGTGGGCACCGCACTCAGCTTCGCGATCCCGCCCGTGCGCGCCGACATCGAGAGCACCTCGATCTGGAACCCCGGCATCCACGGGTTGAGCGAAGTGCTCTACGCCTTCACGTCGGCGGCCAACAACAACGGCTCGGCGTTCGCGGGGCTCACGGCCAGCACGCCGTGGCTCAACACCGCGCTCGGCGTCGCGATGCTGCTCGGCCGGTTCGTTCCGATCGTGCTGGCCCTCGGGCTGGCGGGCTCCCTCGCCGCCCAGCAGAAGATGCCGACCAACGTCGGCACGCTGCCCACCCACCGCCCGCAGTTCGTCGGCCTCCTGGTCGTCGTGGCGGTCATCATCACCGCTCTCACCTACTTCCCGGTGCTCACACTGGGTCCCCTGGCGGAAGGCCTCGTCTGACATGTCCGTGCTCATCAACTCCACTCCCGAGGCGACCCGGCCCGCGCCGGTCCGCGCGTTCGGCGCACGCCAGCTCTGGCAGGCGCTCCCGGGTGCTCTGCGCAAGCTCAACCCCGCCGCGCTCTGGCGCAACCCCGTCATGTTCCTCGTCTGGGTCGGCGCAGCCCTCACCACGGTGATCGCGGTCGCCGAGCCGTTCCTCGGCGGGCCCGAGACGTCGGGCGGAGCATCCGTGCCCGCGGGCTTCACCTGGGGCATCGCGATCTGGCTGTGGCTGACGGTCGTCTTCGCCAACCTCGCCGAATCGGTGGCCGAGGGCCGCGGCAAGGCGCAGGCCGCGAGCCTGCGCAAGACCCGCACCAGCACGATGGCGCGTCGCGTCTCCTCCTACGACGAGGGGACGGATGCTGCCGCCGATGCCTCGGCCATCGAAGAGGTGTCGTCGGCCGACCTCCGCCTCGGCGACGTCGTCATCGTGACCGCCGGCGAGCTCATCCCCGGTGACGGCGACATCGTCTCGGGCATCGCCACGGTCGACGAATCGGCGATCACCGGCGAGTCCGCGCCGGTCGTGCGCGAATCGGGGGGCGACCGCAGCGCGGTCACCGGCGGCACCCGCGTGCTGTCGGACCGCATCGTGGTGCGCATCACCTCGAAGCCCGGCGAGACCTTCGTCGACCGGATGATCGCGCTCGTCGAGGGTGCGAGCCGGCAGAAGACACCGAATGAGATCGCGCTGAACATCCTGCTCGCGAGCCTGTCGATCGTCTTCCTCGTGGTCGTGCTGACGCTGAACCCGATCGCCTCGTACGCGGCCTCGCCGGTCAGCATCCCCGTGCTGATCGCCCTGCTGGTGTGCCTCATCCCCACCACGATCGGCGCCCTGCTGTCGGCCATCGGCATCGCCGGCATGGACCGTCTCGTGCAGCGCAACGTGCTGGCGATGTCGGGCCGCGCGGTCGAGGCCGCCGGCGACGTCACGACCCTGCTGCTCGACAAGACGGGCACGATCACGTACGGCAACCGTCGGGCGACCGACTTCGTGCGCCTCGACGGTGTCGGCGAAGACGAACTGGCCCGCGCCGCGGCGCTCTCGTCCCTGGCCGACCCCACCCCCGAGGGCACGTCGGTCGTCGAACTGGCCGCCTCGCGCGGCATCGTCCCCGAGCGCATCCCCGGCGCCGTCTTCGTGCCGTTCACCGCGCAGACCCGCATGAGCGGACTCGATCTGCCGGACGGCACCCAGGTGCGCAAGGGTGCCGGCTCGGCGGTCGCCGCCTGGCTCGAGGCATCCGGTGTCACCCTCGCCCCCGCCACGCGCGCCCAGGTCACGACCGAGACCGAAGCCATCGCGCAGAGCGGCGGCACGCCGCTCGTCGTCGCGACCCTGGCCGCGAACGGAGAAGGCCGGGTGCTCGGGGTGATCCACCTCAAGGACGTCGTCAAAGAGGGACTGCGCGAACGATTCGCAGAGCTCCGCAGCATGGGCATCCGCACGGTGATGATCACGGGCGACAACCCGCTCACCGCCAAGGCGATCGCCGCCGAGGCGGGCGTCGACGACTATCTCGCCGAAGCCACACCCGAAGACAAGCTGGCCCTCATCGCCCGCGAGCAGGAGGGCGGCAATCTCGTCGCCATGACCGGAGACGGCACGAACGACGCGCCCGCCCTCGCGCAGGCCGACGTCGGCGTCGCCATGAACACGGGCACCTCGGCCGCGAAGGAGGCCGGCAACATGGTCGACCTCGACAGCGACCCGACCAAGCTGATCGACATCGTGCGCATCGGCAAGCAGCTGCTCATCACGCGCGGCGCCCTCACCACCTTCTCGCTGGCCAACGACATCGCGAAGTACTTCGCGATCATCCCCGCGATGTTCATGGCGGTCTTCCCCGGGCTCGCGGCGCTGAACATCATGCAGCTGCACTCGCCCGCATCGGCCGTGACGAGCGCGATCATCTTCAACGCGATCGTGATCGTCGTCCTGATCCCCCTCGCCCTCCGCGGAGTCAAATACCGCGCGGCGAGCGCGTCGCAGATCCTCAGCCGCAACCTGCTCGTCTACGGTCTCGGCGGAGTGATCGCCCCCTTCATCGGCATCAAGCTCATCGACCTCGTCGTGAGTCTCATCCCGGGCTTCTGACCCGGTCAGCAAGGAGAAACACCATGTCCACCGCACGCGTTACCCTGCGCACCACCGGCGTCGCCATCCGCGCCATGCTCGTCTTCACGCTCGTGCTCGGCGTCGGCTACACGCTGCTGATCACGGCCATCGGCCAGCTCGCCCTGCCCTGGCAGGCGAACGGCTCGCTGATCACCACCTCGGCAGGCACCGCGACCGGTTCCGCCCTCATCGGCCAGTCGTTCGTCGACGCCGACGGCAACCCGCTCCCCGAGTACTTCCAGTCGCGTCCCTCGGCCGCGGGCGACGGCTACGACGGCGGCGCCTCCAGCGGCAGCAACCTCGGCCCCGAGAACGCCGACCTCATCGCCTCGATCAGCGAGCGACGCGATGCGATCGCCGCGTTCGAGGGCGTCGATCCCGCGGCCGTGCCCCCCGATGCCCTGACGGCTTCCGCATCGGGTCTCGATCCCGACATCAGCCCCGCCTACGCGCGGCTGCAGGTCGAGCGCATCGCCGAGGCGCGCGGGCTCCCCGTCGCAGAGGTCCGCGATCTCGTGGAGTCTAGGATTCAGGCGAGAGATCTCGGGTTCCTCGGCGAACCCCGCGTGAACGTGCTGCAGCTGAACCTGGCGCTCGACGCCCTGCAGGGCTGAGCGCGCGGCGCGCGGATCCACGGAAGGCGGGGAGATGAAGCGGGGGCGGCTGCGGGTGCTGCTGGGGGCGGCCCCCGGCGTCGGCAAGACCTACGAGATGCTCGAGGAGGGGCGCCGCCTGCGGGGGGACGGCCGCGACGTCGTCATCGCGATCGTCGAGACCCACGGGCGAGCCGCCACCCAGAGTCAGACCGAAGGCCTCCCGGAGGTGCCGCGCAGGCGGGTCCAGCATCGCGGCGTGGAGCTCAGCGAGATGGACCTCGAGGCGGTGCTGGCCCGCGCCCCGCAGATCGCCCTCGTCGACGAGTTCGCGCACACGAACGCCCCGGGCGGCCTGCACGACAAGAGGTGGCAGGACGTCGAGACGCTCCGGGATGCCGGCATCGACGTCATCACGACCGTCAACGTGCAGCACATCGAGTCGTTGAACGAGGTGGTCGAGCAGATCACCGGGATCGCGCAGCGCGAGACCGTCCCCGACGCGGTCGTGCGCGACGCCGATCAGATCGAGGTCGTGGACCTCGCCCCCCAGTCCCTGCGCGACCGCCTCGGGGCGGGCCTGGTCTACCCGGCGGAGCGCATCGACGCCGCGCTGTCGAACTACTTCCGGCTGGGGAACCTCACCGCCCTGCGCGAGCTCGCCCTCCTGTGGTTGGCCGACGAGGTCGACAGCGCCCTGAAGACCTACCGCGCCGAGCACCGGATCGACGGCACGTGGCGGGCCCGCGAGCGTGTGGTCGTCGCACTCACGGGCGGCCCCGAGGGCGAGACCCTGCTTCGCCGCGGTGCGCGCATCGCCGCTCGCGCGGCCGGCGGCGAGCTGCTGGCGGTGCACGTGTCCACGCAGGACGGTCTGCGCTCGGCCGCGCCCGGTGCGCTCGCCGCCCAGCGCACGCTCGTCGAGACGCTCGGCGGCACGTGGCATCAAGTGGTCGGCGACGACGTCTCCCGCACCCTCGTGGAGTTCGCCCGCAGCGTCGACGCGACCCAGCTGGTGATCGGCGTCAGCCGGCGCGGACGCCTCGCCGCCGCACTGACCGGACCGGGCATCGGCTCCACCGTCGTCCGCGAGTCGGGCGACATCGACGTGCACATCGTCACCCACGCCGCCGCGGGCGGCCGCTTCGCGCTGCCGCGGGTCACGGGCGGCGCGCTCAGCCGCACCCGTCGCGTCCTCGGATTCGTGCTGGCGCTCGTGGGTGGGCCGCTGCTGTCCTGGCTGCTCGTCGCGCTGCGCAGCGAGGCATCCATCACCTCCGACGTGCTCGCGTACCAGCTGCTCGTCGTCGTCGTCGCGCTCGTCGGCGGCATCTGGCCCGCCCTCTTCGCGGCCGTGCTGTCGGGCATCACGCTCGACTTCCTGTTCGTCGCGCCGCTGTACGCGGTGACCATCGCCGATCCGCTCCATGCCCTCGCGCTGAGCCTGTACGTCGTGATCGCGATCCTGGTCAGCTGGATCGTCGACCAGGCCGCGCGACGCACCCGGGCCGCCCGGCGCTCGGCCGCCGAGTCCGAGTTGATCGCCGTGGTCGCCGGCAGCGTCCTGCGGGGCGAGTCCGCGCTGCCCGCGCTCATCGGTCGCACGCGCGAGGCGTTCGCCATGACCGGGGTGCGCCTGATCGGACCCGACGGCGAGGTGCTCGCCACCGACGGCGAACCCGTGCCCGATGGACGCGTGATCCGGCTGCCGGTCGGTACGGCGGTACCCCCTCGCGCCACGCTCGAACTGCACGGCGGTGAGTTGGATGCTTCGGAGCGGCGCCTGCTCGACGTGATCGTCGCGCAGCTCGCCGGCGCCCTCGAGCACACCGCATTGAGCGAGACCGCGCGGCAGGCCGCCGTACTCGCCGAGACCGATCACGTCCGTACGGCGCTGCTGTCGGCCGTCAGCCATGACCTGCGCCGCCCGCTCGCCGCGGCGGTCGCCGCCGTCGGCGGACTTCGCGCGAGCGGCGACGCGCTCTCGCTCGACGATCGCTCCGAACTGCTCGCGACCGCCGATGAGAGCCTCGCCGCCCTCAGCGCCCTGATGACCGACCTGCTGGACGTCAGTCGCATCGAAGCGGGCGTCCTGGCGGTGTCGCTCGTCGCGACCGATGCCACCGACGTCATCCTGAGCGCCGCCGACGAACTCGGGATCGGCCCCGACGAAGCGGAGCTCGACCTCGATCCGACGCTCCCGGCGCTCCGCGCCGACCCCGTGCTGCTGCAGCGCGTGCTCGTGAACGTCCTCGCCAATGCGCAGCGCTACACCCCGGACGGAACGCGAGTGCGGGTGGCGACCAGCCGACTGGGCGATGTCGCCGAGATCCGCGTCGTCGACCACGGTCCGGGTGTCGACGCCGACCGGCGCGAAGACATCTTCGCTCCGTTCCATCGCCTCGGCGACACCGACAACAGCACAGGACTCGGCTTGGGCCTCGCCCTCTCGAAGGGGTTCATGGACGGTATGGGCGGTCACCTCACGATCGAGGACACCCCCGGCGGCGGCCTCACCATGGTGCTCGCGCTCCCCGTCATCACTGCGACGAGCATGCCCGCCCCCACTCCGCAGGACGAGGCATCCGTCGTCCGTCCTCTTGGACGTGCCTCATGAAGGTGCTCATCGCCGACGACGATCCGCAGCTGGTACGTGCGCTGCGCATCACTCTCGCCGCGCACGGCTACGACGTGGTCGCGGCCGCCGACGGGGCCGCGGCCATCACCCTCGCCGCGCAGGCGCACCCCGACATCGTGCTGCTCGATCTGGGCATGCCGCACCTCGACGGCGTGCAGGTGATCGAGGCGCTCCGCGGCTGGACGACGGCGCCGATCATCGTGGTGTCGGGCCGCACGGGCTCGGCAGACAAGGTCGAGGCGCTCGACGCGGGGGCCGACGACTACGTCACCAAGCCGTTCCAGATCGACGAGCTGCTGGCGCGTCTGCGGGCCCTCGGGCGCCGGAGCGTTCCGGGCGCCGCCGAGCCGGTGGTCAGCTGGGGCGATGTCACCATCGACCTGGCCGCGCGCGACGTCACCCGCGGCGGCGAGCGCGTGCACCTCACCCCCACCGAGTGGCGGATGCTCGAGTATCTCGCCCGCCACCCCGGCGTCCTCGTCACGCGCCAGACCCTGCTGAAGGAGATCTGGGCGAGCGAACAGGTCAGCGACTCCGGCTATCTGCGGCTGTACATGTCGCAGCTGCGCAAGAAGCTCGAGGTCGACCCCTCCCGGCCCGTGCACCTGCTCACCGAGTCGGGGATGGGCTACCGGCTCGTCATCGACCCGGCGCAGCATCCGCCGCGGGAGTAGAGCGCGAGCGAGCCGTCCCGCGCCCGCGCACCAGGCGATCGATCCACACGGCGAGCCACACGCCGCCGAGGCCGAGCGCGATCACGGTTCCCTCGATGATCAGCGTGTAGGCGCCCGACGTGAACGCACGGTCGATCAGGATCCGGCTGATCACCGGCGGGATGAACGCCAACAGCACGACGACGAAGGCGAGCGGATGCCGCGCCCGCACGAGGAGCCACCCGGTGAGTGCCACGAGCAGCGTCACGAACCCCTGGTTGGTGAGCACGGTCCAGAGCGCTTCGGGCTGATCGATGTTGCCGACGCCGCGCTCGATGCCGATCACGGCCCAGAGGAACAGCGCCACCGAGGTGGTGGTGACCGCCGCGAGCCGCCGCGCGCCACTCGCCGGGATGAGCACGAACGAGCCCACGAACAGGAGGTAGATCAGCACGAACTCGACGAAGTCGACGAGGGGCACGTCGGTGCCGAGCGCCCCCGCGTAATTCGATGCCTGGATGAACGCGTTGAAGTCGGTCGAGATGCAGAGGTAGGCGGCGAACGCCACCCCGATCAGCGCAGCCCCGTAGCGGGCGTTGCGGTCGAAGGCGAGGTGCTCGGACATGGGACCGACCCTAGTGGCCGGATGATCCCGCCGCCGCCCTCGGGTGCCCGGCGGGCCGATAGACTGCGGCTCTCCGAGAGATGAAGCCCGGCGTGCACCCGCCACGGGCCGCCGACGACAGGAGACGAGGGTGGACGAGAACGCACCGGCCGCGCCGAGCGGCTCCGATGCTCCCCGCAGCAATTCCCGGCGCGACTTCCTCCGCCGATTCGGCATCGGAGCGGCGGGAGTGGCGATCGGCGGGTCTGCGGGCGCGGCCATCACGGCCGCGGCCACCGCGCATCCGCCCGAGTTCGACCCGCTGCCGCTGCGCAACACACCCGGCTTCGACCACATCGTCGTGCTCATGTTCGAGAACCGCAGCTTCGACAACATGCTGGGCAACCTCTACACCGCAGCCGAGAAGAACATCGACCAGTTCGACGGCCTGCTGCAGGGGCAGTACTCCAATCCGGGCCTCGACGGGGAGGCAGTGCCCGCCTACATCTACGAGGGCCCGACCGACGCGATCATGCAGTCGCCGCAGCCCGACCCCGGCGAGCACTACCCGCACGTCAACACGCAGCTCTTCGGCACCGTCGACCCGCCGGGCAACGCGAACATCCGCAAGAACGGGCAGACATCGCCCTTCAACACCCCGCCGGCGGGCGCGACCCCCGACATGTCGGGGTTCGTGAAGGACTTCGCGATCAACTTCCGGCGGGAGAAGGGGCGCAAGCCCACCGCCGAGGAGTACCGGGTCGCGATGGGCGGCTTCAGCCCGGCCATGATGCCGGTGCTCTCCAGCCTGGCACGCGAGTTCGGCGTCTACGACCGGTGGTTCGCCGGCGTGCCGTCGCAGACCTTCTGCAATCGGCTGTTCTTCCACGCCTCCACATCGAACGGCTACGTCACGAACCACGGCGGCGACAGCTACTACAAGTGGATCAACGGCCCTGCCGCTCCCACGATCTTCAATCGGCTCGAAGAGGCCGGCATCCCCTGGCGCATCTACTACGACGGCTCGCAGCTGGTCTCGCTGACGGGCATGCTGCACGCGCCCGTGCTGCAGCAGTACTGGAAGACCCACTTCCGCGAGATGGGGCAGTTCTACACGGATGCCGAGAACGGCGATCTGCCCGCGTACTCGTTCATCGAACCGCGCATGGTGTTCAACCACAACGACATGCACCCGCCGTGGGGCGAGACCGTGCACGAGACCGACATCAAGGTCGGCGGCGAGACGCTCGCCGTCTACAACAGCGCGCTGTCCGACGTACGCGCCGGCGACGCCTTGGTGCAGCAGGTGTACGACGCCATCCGCACGAGTCGCTCCGTCAAGGGATCCAACGCGATGAACACCGCGCTGATGATCACGTTCGACGAGCACGGCGGCACCTACGACCACGTGCCCCCGCCGTCGGCCACTCCCCCCGACCGCAGCGGCCCCGGCGAGATGGGCTTCACCTTCGATCGACTCGGATGCCGCGTCCCCTCGATCATCGTCAGCGCGTACACCGCGAAGAACACCGTGATCCATGACGAGATGCACCACGGGTCGGTCATCAACACCCTGTGCCGGCAGCACGGCCTCAAGCCGCTGACGCTCCGCGACCAGAGCGCGAACCCGATCTTCAACGCGGTGAACCTCACCCAGCCCCGGCAGCCCTACACGTGGCCGCAGCCGACGGCGCTGTACGTGCCGACCAACCCCGAGGAGCAGGATGCCTCGGCATCCGCCCACAAGCACAAGGCACGTCCGCTGACCGCGCCCGCTCGGGGTCTGATGGGCCTCCTTCTCGCGCGCTTCAGCCCCGGGGGCAAGGCACCCACGTCCTACGGGGAGGCCTACGAGGCGATCTATCGCTACGGGAACGGACTGTTCGGCACCTTCGACGCTCCGAAGTAGCGCCGCGGTCCGGCGGCCGGGTCAGCCCAGGCCCGAGCGGTCCTCCTCGTGTGCGGCGCCCGACACCGGCTTGCGCGAAAGGCCGACAGAACCGGCATCCGTCCCCTTCGACAGCGCCGCGTCCACCGCCACCGACTCGTCGACGTCCGGATATTGCGGCCGCAGCTGCACCGCCTGCAGCCGCTTGTGCTCAAGCTTGGCCTTGCGGGCCGAGTACGTGAGATTGAGGGCCTCGACGAGGATCGCGAACGCCATCGGCGCGTAGATGAGCGCCTTGTCGATCTTCACCCCGAACCCCTCGGCGATGAGGAACACGCCGATCAGCAGGAGGAACGACAGCGCGAGCATCTTCACCGTCGGGTGCTTGTTGACGAAGGTGAAGATGAAGCGCGAGGCGAACAGCATGATGCCGAACGACAGGACGACCACCGTGATGATGACGAGGAGGTTCTCGGTCATGCCGACGGCCGTGATGACCGAGTCGAGCGAGAAGACGATGTCGAGCAGCAGGATCTGCGAGATGACCGAGGCGAACGTGACCTGCGCGACCTTCGTTCCCGGCCCGTGATCCTCCTCGGCACCCTCGAGCTTGTGGTGGATCTCGGTGACCGCCTTGTAGACGAGGAACAGTCCACCGGCGATCAGGATGAAGTCCTTCCAGGAGAACCCCATGCCGAACAGGACCACGACGTCCTCTTTCAGCGTGATGATCCAGCCGGCGAAGAACACCAGGATCACGCGGATCAGCATCGCGAGCGTCAGGCCGAGGTTGCGGGCCTTCGCCTGCTGCTCCATGGGGAGCTTGCTGGCGAGGATCGAGATGAAGATGACGTTGTCGACGCCCAGCACGATCTCCAGGACGAAGAGCGTCAGGAACACGGCGATCAGGTCGGGGGTGAAAGCGAAGGAGAAGTCCACGGCGCCATGCTATGGCGTCGGGGCCCGTGGGGGGTGCCCGCCCGCCGTTCAGACGCGCGGCGTAGCCTGGACGGATGGGTTCCTCGACCGCTCTGCACACGTCCGCGCCGCCGACCGCGCTCGATGCCGCGGCGCTGCGCGCCGACTTCCCGATCCTCGGGCAGCAGGTCGACGGGAATCCGCTGATCTATCTCGACTCGGCGGCGACGAGCCAGAAGCCGCGCGCGGTGATCGACGCCGAGGTCGGTTTCCTGACCCGGGCCAACTCCGCGGTGCATCGGGGTGCGCACACGCTGGCGGGCGAGGCGACCGAACTGTTCGAGGACGCGCGCGCCGCCGTGGCGGGCTTCGTGGGCGCCGCACCCGAGCAGCTCGCCTGGACCGCCGGCGCGACGGCGGGTCTCAACCTCATCGCCTACTCGCTCGGCAACGCCACCGCGGGGCGCGGGGGCGTCGCGTCGCAGGCGCTCGCGCTGCGTCCGGGCGACGAGATCGTCGTCACCGAGTCCGAGCACCACGCCAACCTCATCCCGTGGCAGGAGCTCGCCGCCCGCACGGGCGCGGTGCTGCGTCACATTCCCGTGCGAGACGATGGGACTCTCGACGCCGAGGCCGCGGCAACCGTCGTCTCCTCGCGCACGCGCGTGCTCTCGTTCCCGCACGTCTCGAACGTTCTGGGGATCGTCAACCCGGTCGCCGAGCTCGTGGCTCTCGGCCGCGCTGCGGGTGCCCTGACGGTTCTCGACGCCTGCCAGTCGGCCCCGCACCTGCCGCTGGATCTGCCGGCGCTGGGGGTCGATCTCGCCGTCTTCTCCGGCCACAAGATGCTCGGTCCCTACGGCATCGGCGGGCTCTACGGGCGCGCCGAGGTGCTCGACGCGATGCCACCGTTCCTCACGGGCGGGTCGATGATCACCACCGTCACCCTCGACGAGGCGAGCTACCTGCCGCCGCCGCAGCGCTTCGAGGCCGGCACGCAGCCGGTGTCGCAGGCGATCGGCCTGGCCGCGGCCGTCCGCTATCTCGACGGGATCGGCATGGACGCGGTCCGGGCGCACGAGACGCTGCTCGAGCGTCGCATGCGCGACGGGCTGCGGGCGATCCCCGGGGTCCGGCTGCTCGGCGATGCCGACGGCGTGGCGCGCGTCGCCTTGAGCGCCTTCGACGTCGACGGGGTGCACGCCCATGATGTGGGTCAAGTCCTGGATGCCCGGGGCATCGCCGTGCGCGTCGGCCATCACTGCGCGCAGCCGCTGCATCGCCGGTTCGGCATCACCGCCTCCGTGCGGGCCTCCGCGTCGGTGTTCACGACGGAGGCCGACATCGACGCCCTGGTCGAGGGTGTCTCCGAGGTGCGCGCGTTCTTCGGAGTCGACCGGTGAACCCGCTCGAGTCGCTCTACCAGGAGCTCATCCTCGATCACTCCAAGCGCCCCCGCGGGGTGGGACTGGCCGAGGACGGGCCGCGCGCGGCGACATCGCATCAGCACAATCCGGTGTGCGGCGACGACATCACCCTGCGGGTGCGGGTGTCCGACGACGGAGCGACGGTGGACGACGTGACGTGGGAGGGTGCGGGGTGCTCCATCTCGCAGGCCTCCGCATCGATGCTCGCGGAGCTGGTCGACGGGATGCCGCGGGCCGAGGCATCCGTGCTCGTCGATCATTTCCGCGAGGCGCTGCGCTCCCGCGGCGCCGTCGTCCTGGACGAGGACGAGTTCGGAGATGCGGCGGCCCTGTCGGGCGTCGGCAAGTACGTCGCGCGGGTGAAGTGCGCGATGCTCGCGTGGGTCGCGTTCGAGGACGCGCTCGCGCGGGCCTGAGCGCCGGTCTCTCCGCCGGTCGTGGAGCGCGCGCAGCGCACGGTCGCCCGGCCGCGACACCGACGGCGAATGTCGTAGGTATGTTCTAAACTGAGGGCATGTTCTGGAACGCGGAGTCACCGCCCGATGAGGCTTCTCAGGACGATGACGAGTGGGTTCCCCCCATCCCCGACGCCGTGGATCTCGTGATCGAGACGCAGTCGGTGATGTCGGTGCTCGCGGCGCAACAGTATGCACGCGTCGACGCGATGCGCGGCGAACTCCTCGCCGATGCGGCCGCGAACGGCTATGCCCATACCGACGTCGTGGAGCGGTCGATCCGGCTCGAGTTGGCTCTTGCGATGGGCATGACCGAGGCCGCCGCCGACATGCTGCTCGCCCATGCGGAGGCACTGGTGCACCGTTATCCGGCGGCCCTCGACTCGCTCGGCGGTGCGCGCATGACCGCGGGCCACGCGAACGCCCTGGTCGACGCACTGGATGCGGTCGAACCGGAGCTGCGCGACGACCTCCTTCCGGCTCTGGTGCTTCTTGCCGAGACTCAGCCCGTGGGCACCTTTCGGCGACGCATGCGTGTGCTGATCGAGACCGCGCGCGTCACCACACTGCCGGAGCGCTACGGTCGGGCGGTGCTCGATCGCCGCGTGATCCTCGAGAACGCCGACGACGCCATGGCATGGCTGCACGTGTTCCTGCCCGCCGTCGAGGCGCACGCAATCCACGGTCGGGCGACCGCTGTCGCGAAAGTGCTGGCGGCACAGCCCGACGAGCACCGCACGCTCGATCAGCTCCGGGCCGACGTCCTCGGCGATCTACTGATCGACGGGACGACGGAGCACACGCCGGTCGAGGCTCGTGGAATCCGCGCGACGGTGGCCGTAACCGTGCCTGCGCTCGCTCTGCTCGACCCAGACGACGGAGTCGGAGAACAGGCCGTAGGCGCGCATTCCTGCACAGGCGGCGGGTACGCATCGGTGGAGGGTGTGGGGCCCATCCCGATGGACCGCGCCCGCGAGTTGTGCGGTGGCACCGACGGGTGGATGCGCATCCTCACCCATCCTGAGACAGGCATGGTGCTCTCCGTCGGACGGGACCGGTATCGACCGCCGCCATCTCTTCGTCGGCTGGTGCGGTGGCGGGCCGACGCATGCATGGCGCCGGGGTGCAGCATCCCCGCGGCGCGCTGTCAGATCGATCACAACGTGGCGTGGGAGCACGGCGGGCAGACGGCGCTCACCAACCTGACGCCGTTCTGCCAGGGCCACCATACGGTGAAGCACCACGGGGGATGGAAGATCGACCACATTCCTGACAGCGGCGGCGCCGTGCGATGGACTTCGCCGACGGGTCGGCTGTATCGCGTCGACCCCGAACGGAAGGTCCCGTCCTTCGCGCTCGCCGATGACCTCGAGCCTCCGCCCTTCTGAGCGAACGAACGAAGGGCCATCCGCCCTTCAGCTGACGAGCACGCTCTCCAGCCGCGCGTAACTCGTCTCCATGCCCTCGGTCATGCCCGTCGCGAGCACCATGTCCCGCGTCTGCAGGTCGGGGTAGGTGATGAGCAGCGTAAGCAGCGTCATCCCGTCCTCTTCGTACAGCGACAGATCATTCGTCGTGGAGGGGAAGTCGGTGTCGGTCATGTGCTCCGTCGTCACCGACCGTCGTGGCGCCTCGACCAGCAGGGTTTCGCCGTCGAACCCGAAGCCCGAACCTTCGGTGCCCTCCTCGGGCTCCCACGCGTATCGGTAGCGTCCGCCGGGCCGAGCGTCGACCTCGCAGACCGTCATGCGCCATCCGTCCGGGCCGAGCAGCCACCGCTGCAGCAGCTCGGGCTCGTGGTGGGCGCGCCACACCAGCTCGCGCGGACCGTCGATCAACCGGGTGATCCGCACGTGCACGTCATCCAGGATCTCGGTGCGTGTACCCTTGCCGAGCGCGTACTCGCGCAGACTCTGCAGCACGGCATCGAGCTGGTTCATCGCCGTCGTCGAACCCTCGACCATGCCCATCGCCGTCAGCTGCTCGAGCGCCTCGTTCGACTCGAACGTCGTCACGGTGACCAGCCTCGATCGGTCGCCCAACGGCTCGAAAGACAGGGTCATGCGCATCGACGGCATGCCCGCAACCGGCTCGCCGCTCGCGTCGGCGAATCCGTCGAGCACGTCGAACCCGGTCGGGGCCGAGATGCGCAGGAACTCCCACGACCCGCCGGTCGTCTCGCCCGTCGGGCTGGTCATCTCATACAGCGCGCGACCTCCGGGCTGGAAGTCGAACGCCGTGAACGTCGCCGGCCACCCGGGAGGTCCCCAGAACCGCTCGAGCTGCCGAGGGTCGGTGAACACCTCCCACAGGCGATCGGCGGATGCCTCGAACTCGGCGACGAGCGTCATCGTCAGGTTCTCGGGGTCTATGTTCACGCGGGTGACGGGCATGACATCCTCCTCAGGAGTCGGTGAAGCCAGGGTCGGTGGAGCGGGTATCGGTGGAACCGGTGTCGGTGTCGGTGCCGGTGTCGGCGGGCCGGGTGTGGGCCGGGCGTTCATCGGGGGCGACGCGATCGCGGGCGCCCTCGGCGAGAAGCGCGTCCAGTCGGTCGACCCGCGATCGCCAGAGCTCCTCGTATCGCCCGAGCAGCTGTCGGGCGCGGGCGATGGTGGCGGGATTCGCACGCACGAGCCGCTCCCTTCCCTCCGCGCGCTTGACGATCAAGTGCGCCGTCTCGAGCACCGCGACGTGCTTCTGCACCGCGGCGAACGACATGTCGTACGCTGCGGCCAGCAGCGAGACGGACTGCTCCGCTGCCATCGTGCGCCGGAGGATGTCACGCCGCGTGGCGTCGGCGAGTGCCCGGAATATCCGATCCATCCCGCCGTCATCGAGCTCGAGTTCTGTTTCTACAACCATTTGGTTGTACGTTAGACCCGCGTGCGGGGGTTGTCAACACCGACGACGACCACACCCCCCGCCGGGAACCGCGACCCTCACGCGGGCCCTCGAGCGCGCTCGGTCGCTCGCCGCACGACAGAACTAGACTGGACAGTGTCCGGCGTCCCTCGAATTCTTTGGAGCCCAGCCGCGTGAGCACCCCCTCGATCGATGTCCGAGCAACCGACAGTCCGATGATCGACACCGTGGCGAACGCCGCAGCCACCCCCGAGAGGGAGCAGCCCTACGCCGCCCTCGGACTCAAGGCCGACGAGTACGCGAAGATCCGCGAGATCCTGGGCCGCCGCCCCACCAGCGGCGAGCTGGCGATGTACTCGGTGATGTGGTCGGAGCACTGCTCCTACAAGTCGAGCAAGATCTACCTCCGCCAGTTCGGCGAGAAGGTCTCCGACGAGATGAAGACCCGCCTCATGGTCGGCATGGGGCAGAACGCCGGCGTGGTCGACGTCGGCGAGGGGTGGGCGGTGACCTTCAAGGTCGAGTCCCACAACCACCCCAGCTACATCGAGCCGTTCCAGGGCGCCGCCACCGGCGTCGGCGGCATCGTCCGCGACATCATCTCGATGGGCGCGCGTCCCGTCGCGGTCATGGACCAGCTGCGCTTCGGGGCGATCGACCACCCCGACACCGCCCGCGTCGTCCACGGGGTCGTGAGCGGGATCTCGTTCTACGGCAACTGCCTCGGCCTTCCGAACATCGGCGGTGAGACCGTGTTCGACGCCGTCTACCAGGGCAATCCGCTCGTGAACGCCCTCGCGGTGGGCGTGATGCGCCACGAAGACATCAAGCTCGCCAATGCGACGGGTGCGGGCAACCAGGTCGTGCTGTTCGGAGCCCGCACTGGCGGCGACGGCATCGGCGGAGCATCCATCCTCGCGTCCGACACCTTCTCGGCGGGCGGCCCCACGAAGCGTCCCGCGGTGCAGGTCGGCGACCCCTTCGCCGAGAAGGTGCTCATCGAGTGCTGCCTCGAGCTCTACCGCGACGACCTCGTGGAGGCGATCCAGGACCTCGGTGCCGCCGGCATCTCGTGCGCGACGAGCGAACTTGCCGCCAACGGCAACAGCGGCATGAAGGTCTCCCTCGACAACGTGCTGCTGCGCGACCCGTCGCTGACGGCCGAAGAGATCCTGATGAGCGAATCGCAGGAGCGCATGATGGCGATCGTCGCTCCCGAGAAGCTCGACGCGTTCCTCGCGGTCGTGCAGAAGTGGGACGTCGAGACGAGCGTCCTCGGCGAGGTCACCGGCGACGGACGACTCGTCATCGACTGGCACGGCCAGGAGATCGTCAACGTCGATCCCTCCACGGTCGCCGTCGACGGCCCCGTGTACGAACGCCCCGTCGCCTATCCCGCGTGGCTCGACACGCTCCGCGACGATTCCGCCGTCTCCCTGCCGCGCCCGACCGATGCCGCCGCCCTCCGCGACCAGTTCGTCCGGCTCGTCGCCAGCCCGAACCTGGCCGACACGTCGTGGGTGACCAACCAGTACGACTACTACGTGATGGGCAACACCGCTCTGTCGTTCCCGGACGACGCCGGCATGATCCGCGTCGACGAGGAGTCCGGCCTCGGCTTCGCCATCGCGACCGACTGCAACGGCCGGTTCTGCCAGCTCGACCCGTACCAGGGCGCGAAACTCGCGCTCGCCGAGGCGTATCGCAACGTCGCCGTCACGGGCGCGGTCCCGACCGCCGTCACGGATTGCCTCAACTTCGGCAGCCCCGAGAACCCGGAGGTCATGTGGCAGTTCTCTCAGGCGGTCGCAGGATTGAGCGACGGATGCCTCGAACTCGGCATCCCCGTCACCGGGGGCAACGTCAGCTTCTACAACCAGACCGGCGATGTGCCGATCCACCCGACCCCGGTGGTCGGCGTGCTCGGCATCATCGACGACGTCGCGCGCCGCATCCCCAGCGGCTGGCAGGACGTGGGCGACAACATCTACCTGCTCGGAGTCACCTCCACCGAACTCAGCGGATCGCAGTGGGCGGGAACCATCCACGGCCACCTCGGCGGACGCCCGCCGGCGGTGGACCTCGCCCAGGAGCGCCGGCTCGCCGAGCTCCTGCACGCCGGCTCCCAGCAGTCCCTCATCGCGAGTGCGCACGACCTGTCCGAGGGCGGTCTCGCACAGGCGCTCGCCGAGGGCGTCCTGCGCTTCGGGGTCGGCGCCCGCGTCTGGCTGCGCGAGATCATGGAACGCGACGGCGTGGATGCGGCATCCGCTCTCTTCTCGGAATCGACCGGTCGGGTCATCGTGACGGTGCCGCGCGAAGACGACGTGAAATTCCGCGGCCTCTGCGACGGACGCGGCTACCCGGTGCTGCGCATCGGAGTGACCGACATGCCCGCCGAAGGAGCCGATCCCTCCCTCGAAGTGCAGGACGTCTTCACGCTGTCGCTCACCGAGCTCCGAGATCTGTCCACCGGCACGCTCCCCGGCGTGTTCGGGCCGACCGTCACCGAGCCGGCGCGATAGAGACCCCGCACTTCGGGACTGCGCACTTTAGACTGGATCCATGACGAGCGACGACGAGTACAGCGCCTACGGCGAGACCCGGCAGAAGCGCGTCAAGATCGTGGCCTGGGTCGTGATCATCTCGCTTATCCTCGTCGGCGGTGGCGCCACCGTCATCGCGCTGTTGTTCGGTTGACTTCACAGCCTCACCGCGCGGCCCGCGGCTAGCATGGGGATGTGGATCCGCTCTGGGCGTCGATCGCCGAGTTCTGGTGGATTGCACCTACTGCGGTGGGTGCGGGCACCCTCGGCTGGTTCGGTCTGCGCGGGCAGCGCTCCGTGAACGAACGTCGCCTCGGCTACCAGGCCGCCAAACACCAGCTGCGTGAAGCGCGCGCGGATGCCGCGGGCAAGCGTGTGGCCGTCCGCATCGCACGCGCGGAGCTGGCTCAGACGCAGGGCGAGAAGGCGGCCTCGCGCGCCACGAGCACCGACGTCGCCACGGCCAGGCGGCTCCTGCAGACCGCGCAGGCGAACGCCCGGTCGGCGACCGCCGCGGTGCGCACCCGTCGTCTGCAGGTCACCGCGGCGCGGGCGGCGCTGCCGTCGACGACGGATGCCGCGGCCCTGCCGCTCGCAAAACTCGTCGCCGAGCACGATGCCGTCATCGCCCGATGGATGGACTACGAGACCGACCCCGCGAAACTCATCTCGTTCCCCGCCATGACCGACCCGCGCGTCCCGTCGACGGCCGCGTACCTGCGGGTGTACGCCGAGACGCAGCAGCTGCGCCCGGCCACCCCTCGCTCGCCGATGACACCGCCGCAGTTCGCCGCCTACCGCGATGCGGTCGCCCGCCTGCAGCACGCCTTCGACACCGCCGAGCACGAAGCGTGGCGACGCGCACGGGGTGACGGGTCGGCGCCCTCCGGAAGCCGCCCACCGGGCGCGGCGGCCAGTGGATGGATGCCGCGGGCGCAGGACATGATCAACCGTTCGGTCGAGGTACTCACTCAGGCGGGTGAGGTGTTCACGATCGCCGGAGAGGCGATGGCTGCGCGGAAGCCCAAGAACGCGCCCACCCCACCCCCCTCCGCGCGGCCCACCGCGCCGCCCGCGGGGCGCGCCGAATGAACGAGATCCTTCAGTTCCTCGGTCACTACTGGTGGGTCGTCTTCCCGCTCATGGGCGTGCTCGGCGGAGCCGGTCGTGCGTGGGAGCGCAGCTCGCGCCAGCGGCACAAACGACGACTCGAAGTCATCCGGGCGAAGGCCGAGCTCAAGGCCGCAGCACGCGGACAGGTCCTGCCGACGGGCGCGCAGCCCGTCGTCGCGGCGTCGCCGCCCGTGGACGCCGCAGACACGAGCACCTCATCGCTGCTCACGCGGCTCTTCGCCGATCATGACGGCGTCACCGCGCGCTGGCTCGAGTACGAGCTCGACGTCGCGAAGCTCATCGCGTTCCCGGCGATGAGCGACGGCCGGCAACCCCTGACGGCCGCGTTCCTCCGCGCGAAGAAGCTGGCCGACGGTCTGCGCCCCGCCTCGGCGAAGGCCAAGGTGTCGCGCGACCAGCTGACCGACTACCGCAATGCCGTCGCCGACTACGAGGTGGCGTTCGACGTCGCGGAGCGGGATGCCCGTCGCATCCGCGATTCGTCCTTCACGCCCGTCGAGCGCAAACGCCTCGACACGGCCAAGCAGCTGATCACCGTCGCGATCGACGAAGCCGCGACCCCGGCCGAGCGCCAGCTCGCGTACAAGCGCGTGCGCGAAGAACTCGACGGACTCATCTCGCTGTCGGACGGCGCGATCGAGGTGCTCGAAGCCCAGGTCGCGCTCGAGCTCACGGCCGGGCGCGAGACCACTCCGGCGCCGCCGGCACCGTCGACGGCGGACGAGACACCGGATGCCTCGCCCGCCGACTCGTCGACACCTCCGCTGCCCGTTCGCCTCCCTTCCGGCACCACGCCGGCTCCTTCGGCTCCTGCACGCGAGCCCAAGACCGGCCCGTGGCCCGTCCCTTCGCGCCCGGACACCGGCACCGGCCGCGTCACCCACCCCAAGTCCCCCCGCTGACCGCCGGCGACACGACGGCGCTCCGTCCGCCACCCCGGCCCGGTCGTACGCGGCGGTTGCTCGGCGAGTGCACGACATCGCGGGAGGGCTTGACACGACCCCCTTTCGCGTTGCATGGTTAGTCAGTCAAGTAACTAACCAGTAAACGAGGGTGATGTGATCGAAGAAGGCCGAGCGCTCTTCCTCCAGATCTCGGAGAGCGTCGAGGACTCGATCGTCACCGGCAGCCTGCCCGAAGAAGGCCAGGCTCCGTCGACGAACGAGCTTGCGGCGTTCTATCGCATCAACCCCGCGACCGCCGCGAAGGGAATCGCCATGCTCGTCGAGAAGGGCGTGCTCTACAAGCGCCGAGGGATCGGCATGTTCGTCGCTCCCGGATCGCGCGCTCTGCTGCTCGCCGAGCGCCGTTCCCGTTTCGCAGACCGTTTCGTCGAGCCGCTGCTCGCCGAGGCGCGCACGCTCGGTCTCACGACCGACGACCTCACCCGGGTGATCACCGAGCGCACCCGTCCGAGCTCAGACCAGACCGCGCCCGGTATCGACGAAAGGACAGCACGATGACCGCCGTCATCGAGGCAAGCCACCTCACCAAGCGCTACCGCGATACCGTCGCCCTCGACGACGTGAGCTTCGCGATCGAGGAGAACACGATCTACGGCCTGCTCGGTCGCAACGGTGCGGGCAAGACCACCGCGATGTCGATCCTGACAGCGCAGAACTTCGCCACCTCGGGGGACGTCCGCGTGTTCGGAGAGCGGCCGTACGAGAACGCACGCGTGCTGCGACGCCTCTGCTTCGTGCGGGAGAGTCAGAAGTATCCCGACGACGCGACCCCGAGACATGCCTTCCGCGCCGCGCGCCTGTTCTTCCCCCGCTGGAACCAGGACCTCGCCGACGCACTGGTCGACGAGTTCCAGCTCCCGCTCAAGAAGACCATCAAGAAACTCTCCCGCGGCCAGCTCTCGGCGGTGGGCGTCGTCATCGGCCTCGCCGCCCGCGCCGAAGTGACGTTCTTCGACGAGCCCTACCTCGGACTCGACGCCGTCGCCCGCCAGATCTTCTACGATCGGCTCCTCGAGGACTACTCGGAACACCCACGCACCGTGATCCTCTCGAGCCATCTCATCGACGAGGTGTCCAACCTGATCGAGAAAGTCATCGTCATCGACCGCGGGCGCATCATCATGGACGACGACACGGATGCCGTGCGCGACCGGGCAGCCACCATCGTCGGCGACAGCACTGCTGTCGACGCCTTCGTCGCGGGCCGGGAGGTCATCCACCGCGAGAGCCTCGGCCACGTGTCCTCCGTGACGGTACTCGGCGCCCTGACTCCCGGCGACCACGATCGCCTGACCGCCGCCGGACTCGATGTGGCACCGGTCTCGCTGCAGCAGCTGATCGTCCGCACCACGCAGCACGCGCACCACGCCGCCGGCAGCGACCCCGAAGCATCCGCTCTCGACGAAGGAGCACTCCGATGAACCGCACGATGAACGTCGTCCGCATGCAGTTCGTGAACAAGCAGACCTACATCTGGGTGCCGGCGCTGATCCTTGCGGGCTCGTTCGCGCTGAGCCTGCTCGTGTTCGCGCTGATTCCCTACGACGGCGTGAAGGTCGGCGGAGGATCGCAGGCGCCACTGTGGTACTTCCTGTTCGTCGGCGTGCAGTCGCTCACCATGACGTTCCCGTTCTCGCAGGCGATGAGCATCACCCGACGCGAGTTCTATACCGGCACGCTGTTCGCGGCGGCCGTCACGTCGGCGATGCTGTCGGTGATCTTCGTCATCGGCGGGCTGATCGAGCAGGCCACGAACGGCTGGGGGATCAACGGCTACTTCTTCTTCCTGGACTGGGTCTGGGTCGGTGGTCCGGCGGCGGCGTTCGCGGTGTACTTCGTCGTCAGCATGCTGCTGTTCATCGTCGGGTTCTGGGGAGCCACGATCTACAAGCGATTCGGCACGATGTGGCTCACGATCGTGCTCCTGTCGCTCGGACTCGTGCTCGTGGGGCTGCTCTGGCTGGTCGGTCGCATGAATGCCTGGGTCGACGTCGCCCTGTGGTTCGTCGATCAAGGCGCTCTCGGGCTGGCCCTCTGGGGTGTGCTGGTCGGGGCGGTTCTCGCCGCGGTCTCGTTCCTCACGCTGCGGCGCGCGGTGCCCTGAGCGTCGACGCACGCGTCGAAGAACGGATGCCTCGCCCGCTGCTGCGGCCGAGGCATCCGTTCTTCGTGCGTGGCTTCAGCGGAGTGGAATGGCGACGTCCGAGCCGCCTTCGTGCGTGAGCCGGGAGCCCATCTGCACGAGGGCGGGCGTCGGGGCGAAGCCGCCCGCGAAGAGCGCCTGCCCCTGAGCGAAGCCCGGTGAGCGCTCGAGCAGCGACTCGGGCGCGTAGCCGAAGACCTCGGCCAATTCGGCGAGATCCCGCGGCGAGCTCATGCGCATGAGGGCGAGGTTGTCGCACTGCGAGAGCGCGTTGATGTGCACTTTGGAGGGCCGCTGGGTCGAGAGCAGCAGCCACAGGCCGTACTTGCGGCCCTCCGCGGCGATCTGCACGATCCGCTCCGTGAGCCGTGCCTGCAACGGCGTGGCCGGATCGGGCGGGCAGAGGTTGTGTGCCTCGTCGATCACGATCAACCGGCCGATGCGGTCTTCGCGGCGCTCCCAGAGGTGATCCAGCACGGCCAAGGCGGCGGCACGCGATTGCGGCGGAGTCGGGAAGCCGCCGAGGTCGACGACCGTGGCGTCGGGCTGCTCGTCGATGTCGTCGGTGATCGAGCGCTCGCCCCACGCCCACAGATCCCAGTCCGCCACGCCCAGGTTGTCGAGGCGCATGCCGAGCCGCCGTCGGGCGGGGTCGGTGCTCCCCTGGAGGTAGTCGACGAGGTTGCCCTCCCCGATCTGAGCGATCTCCTCCTCGAGATGCAGCATGAGGTTGTAGTCCTCGGGATCGAGGATCGGATCGGTGTTGACGATCGCCGCGCGCGCCCGCAGCGTCATGTCCACGTACCGCGCCTTCACGGGAGCCTGACCCCGGCCGAAGACACGGATGTCGCGGCTCGCCAACTCGGCGGCCATGGCCGGGTCGGCGTCGTCGCGCAGCTCGCCCAGCCGGACGAAGTCCGAGTTCGGATCGAGGATCACCAGCGGCAGCCGGGTGTGGAGCATCACCTGCTCGAGCAGCACCCCGAGGGCGTACGTCTTGCCCGACCCGCTCTGCCCGCACCAGAACGTGTGCCGGTTGAGCTTCGAGGCGAGCAGTCGGGCGGGCGCGGCATCCTCGGACTCCAGAAGAGTGCCGATCGCGAGGTCTCCGCTCATCGAGGCTCAGCGCCCTTCTGCGGCGCGCTCGTGGTGATGGATGACCTCGGCCACGACGAACGTGAACCATTTCTGCGCGAACTCCGGATCGAGGTCCGCCTCGGACGAGAGACTGCGCAGCCGGGCGATCTGCTGCTGCTCGCGGTGCGGGTCGGACGCGGCCATGCCGTGCTCGGCCTTCAGCACACCGACCTGCTGCGTGCAGCGGAAGCGCTCGGCGAGCATGTAGACGAGCGCCGCGTCGATGTTGTCGATGCTGCTGCGCAACCGCGCCAGGGTTGCGATCGGGTCTTCGTCGGCGTGCGCTTCCTTCGTCGTGTCGTCCACGCCTCGACGATAGCGCGCCCGCTCATGTCGCGCCGCGCGGCGCGAGCCCGCGGTTCTAGAGTGTGACCATGACCGACAGCATCCCCGGCTCCGCGCCGCTGGCCTCGAATCCTGCTGCAGGGACGGATGCCGCGCCGGCCGCGGCACCCGCCACCGCGCCCGCCTCCGCGCCGGTCGTCATCGCCGACGTCGGGACGACGGCCCTCGCAGCGGGGGGCGCCGTCGACGGCCACGCCAAGCCCTTCTGGGCACGGCTGGACTCGCCGTTCGGCGCCGGATTCCTCCTGACGCTGGGCGGCCTCGCCGCGGCGCTCCTCGGCCTCGCGCTCACGAACATCTCGACGGTCATCATCTACATCGCCTTCGCGATGTTCGCCGCGCTCGGGCTCGACCCGGTGCTCAAATGGTTCGAGCGTCACAACGTCAAGCGCGCATGGGCGATCCTGATCGTTTTCGCGACGTTCGGCGTCCTGCTCGTCGGACTGCTTCTCCTGGTCGTGCCGACTCTCGTCGATCAGCTCACCCAGTTCTTCACCAGCATCCCCTCGACCATCTCGGCCTTCATCCGAACCGACTTCTTCCACTGGCTCGAGGGCATCTTCGGCGACGGCCTCAGCACGCTGGTCACCGACCTGCAGACGTTCATCACGAACCCGGCCAACATCGCCGCGATCTCGGGCGGACTGCTGAAGGTGGGCGCGGGCATCGCCACCGCGATCTCGGGCGGACTGATCATCGTGGTGCTGACCCTGTACTTCACCGCTTCGCTCCCCTCGATCAAGCAGTCGATGATCCAGCTCGCTCCCGCACGCAACCGCGCGAAGGTGCGCAACCTGACCGACCAGATCACCGACTCGGTGGGCAGCTACCTGATGGGCATGGTGGTGCTGGCCTTCTTCAACTCGATCATCGCCTTCGTGCTGCACCTCGTCCTCGGGCTGCCGTTCCCTCTGCTGATGGGGGTGATCGCCTTCGCGATCACGATCATCCCGCTGGTGGGTCCGGTGCTCTATTGGATCGTCGCGTCCGTGCTGGCCGTGTTCTCGAGCCCGCTGTCGGCCCTGATCTTCGCGATCGCCTATCTGATCTACATCCAGATCGAGGCGTACGTGATCACCCCTCGGGTGATGTCGAAGGCCATCTCGATTCCCGGCTCGCTCGTCGTCATCGGCGCACTCATCGGCGGCACGCTGCTCGGACTCCTGGGCGCGCTCATCGCGGTGCCCGTGACGGCATCCATCCTGCTGATCATCAAGCAGGTCTTCATCCCCAAGCAGGACGCGAAGGTCTGACCCGCGGCTCTGGCCGGGTTCGCGGGGTCAGTCCCGCGCGGGGACGATGCAGGTCGGCGTCGGCGCCTCCGCGCGGTGGCGCACCCGACCCGGCACGCCCGTGCGCAGGTCGAGCGTGAGCGAGACGATGTCATCGGAGCGCTGACCGGCCACGAGCAGGATGTCGCGGACCACCGTGTGATGACGCGGCCAGTCGACCCCCGCGTCGACCAAGGCGACCTGCTCGAGTCGTTCGCCCGCGCCGCGCACACGGAGCGTGGCGATCGTGTTGCTGCCTCGGAGCCCCGCGGAGAGGAATTCGCCGTCGTGGGAGCGCGTGATCTCGGCCGCCGTGTCGCCGATGCCGGGCGTCGACGTGGCGGCCACGCCACCCCGCAGGTGCCAGCGCCCTTCACGCCCCCGGTCGAGCGTGAACACCTCGCACGAGTACTCCGTCAGCACGTGCAGGTGCCCACTGGGATGCAGCACCATGTGCCGGGGCCCCGTCCCGAACGGCAGCACCACCTCGTGGTCGAGCTTCAGGCCGGCGGTCGTCGGCCGCCAGATGCGCACGAGGTCGAATCCGAGATCGGTCGTGGCGATCCGGCCGTCCGGAAGGAACACCGCCGAGTGCGCCCTCGATTCGCGTGCGGGCACGGATGCCGCACCGTCGGCCGGCGCGTCCCCGGTGTCCCCGGCCGGCGAAGAGAAGACCCCCGCCGCGCCCGCGGGGGGCGCCTGCACCTCGTCGTACCCCGGGACGAACTGCGCGAACTCGTCCCCGACCGCCGCCCGGAGCGACCTCGCGGCCGCCGCGAGTTCATCATCCAGGGCCGATCCGGCGGCGGTCAGGCTCGCGAGCGCTTCGCCGGCCACTTCGTCGGTCAGCGCGAAGGGGTCGAGCGGACCGCCGTGCGGGTCTCGGGCCGCGACGGCGATCTGCGGCGACGACGGGCGGCCCGCGGCATCCAGCACGATCCTCACCACCCGGCCATCCGCCCAGCAGCTGGCGATCAGCGACCCACCGTCGGGCGCGACCGCGGCATGGCAGACGGCGGCGCCGGCGGCGACCGGCTGCCCGAGCGGCACGAAGCTGTCCTCGCCCGTCCGGCGGAACGCGGCGACCGTGCCCTCGGCTTCGAGCGTCGCGTAGACCACGTCGAGGGTCGGATGCCGCGCGAGCCACGACGGCGAGGCGGCGGTCGCGGCATCCCCGGCGAAGGCCAGCGACCCGCCCGCCGACGAGCCGTCTGCGGAACCGGCGAGCATCGTTCCGATCCCGCGGGCGCGGCCCTCCATGTCGGCGGTGTACCCGCCGAGCCAGAATCGCATCAGTTCACGAGGTCGTGGCGCACGATGACGGCGTCGCGCGACGCACCCACCCCGATGACCGAGATGCGGGTGCCGCTGAGCTGTTCGAGCGCGAGCACGTAGTCCTGCGCCTCGAGCGGCAGCTCATCGAAGGTGCGCGCACCGGAGATGTCCTGCTTCCACCCCGGGAAGTACTCGAGGATCGGCGTCGCGTGGTGGAAGTCGGACTGGTTCACGGGCACCTCGTCGAAGCGCCGGCCGTCGACGTCGTATGCGACGCACACCGGGATCTCATCGAGACCGGTGAGGATGTCGAGCTTGGTGAGCAGCAGGTCGGTGATGCCGTTGATGCGCGTGGCATACCGGGTGATGGGCGCGTCGTACCAGCCGACACGACGCGGGCGGCCGGT
The DNA here is from genome assembly GCF_042747925.1 of Microbacterium songi. NCBI lineage: Bacteria > Bacillati > Actinomycetota > Actinomycetes > Micrococcales > Microbacteriaceae > Microbacterium > Microbacterium songi. The sequence goes on along the minus strand of NZ_JBHZIE010000010.1, from coordinate 206,174 downwards.
CGTGGTGCCGAATTCGAAGCCGCGGGAACGCAGCCACTCGCCCTGCTCGTCGAACAGCTCGGTGGGGAACGGTCCGGAGCCGACGCGGGTCGTGTACGCCTTCACGATGCCGACGATCCGGTCGAGGCGGTTCGGTCCGACACCGGAACCCGTCGCGGCGCCGCCGGCCGTCGCCGATGATGACGTCACGAACGGGTACGTGCCGTGGTCGATGTCGAGCATCGTGGCCTGGCCGCCCTCGAACACGACCACGTCACCGGCGTCGAGGGCGTCGTTGAGCAGCAGTGAGGTGTCGCACACCATGCCGCGCAGCCGATCGGCGTACGAGAGCAGGTCTTCCACGACCTCCTCGACGGCGATCGCGCGACGGTTGAAGACCTTCACGAGCAGGTGGTTCTTCTGGTCGAGCGCCCCCTCGACCTTCTGCCGCAGGATGTTCTCATCGAAGAGGTCCTGCATGCGCAGACCCACGCGATTGATCTTGTCGGCGTAGGCGGGGCCGATCCCGCGCCCGGTCGTGCCGATCATCCGCTTGCCGAGGAACCGTTCGGTCACCTTGTCGAGGGTGCGGTGGTACTGCGTGATGATGTGCGCGTTCGCGCTGATCTTGAGCCGGGACGTGTCGACACCGCGCGCGTTCAGCGCCTCGAGTTCGGCGAAGAGGACCTCGAGGTCGACCACGACGCCGTTGCCGATGACCGGGATCACGCCGGGCGAGAGGATGCCGGAAGGCAGCAGGTGCAGCGCGTACTTCTCGTCCCCGATCACCACGGTGTGACCGGCGTTGTTGCCGCCGTTGAACTTGACGACCCAGTCGGTGCGTTCCCCGAGGAGGTCGGTGGCTTTGCCTTTGCCCTCGTCCCCCCACTGAACCCCGACGATCACGATGCCTGGCATGGCCCACTCCCCCGTTATCGGACGGTTACACCCCATCCTATCGAGGAGGCTCCGCCGAGGCGGTCGGCGGGACGGTCGGCCGGGCCGTGGCGTACGGTTCCGCCTGGCGAGGACGCCGATAATCTGAACTCATGACGGATTCCCCCCGCTGGGCGCAGGTCTGGACCATCCTGCGTCTCGCGATCGCCGGCCTCATCGTCGCCGCCGTGATCGGGCAGCTGTGGTTGTCGATCACCTCGGCCATCGACAACGCCCGGGATGTGCCGACGACGATCGCGAACTTCCTGAGCTTCTTCACGATCCTGTCCAACGTCGGCTCTGCGGCGGTGCTCGTGTGGGCGGCGACGTGGTTCTGGACCAACCGCCGCGCCGAGGACACCGAACCACGCGGCCTGGCGCTCGCACTCACCTCGGTGACGACCTACATGATCATCACCGGAGTGGTCTACAACACCCTGCTGCGGGGCGTCGCGCTCCCGCAGGGCACCACGCTCCCGTGGTCGAACGAGGTCCTCCACGTCGTGGCGCCGCTCTTCCTGCTGCTCGACCTGTTCCTGGGACCCCTCCGCCGAGCACTCCCGTGGCGGGCGTCCCTCGCCGTCCTGCTCTTCCCCCTGGCCTGGGTCGCGTACACATTCGTCCGCGGCCCGCTCACCACCAACCCCGCGACGGGTGCGCCGTACTGGTACCCGTATCCGTTCCTCGACCCGAACGGGCCGGGCGGCGTTCCCAGCGCGGTGTTCTTCACCGTGCTGATCGCCGTGGGCATCATCGCGGTCGCCCTGCTGGTGGTGTGGGTCGGGCGCTACCGCGCGGGGCGTCGAGCCCGCCTGCGCCCCGCCTCCGTCCTCTGACACGCTCCCGCCTGCAGGGTCCGCTCGTCACCCGGCCTCGACGACCCCGCGCAGCGCCTTCACCGACGCAAGGGCCTCAGCCGCCAGTTTGCGCTTCAGCTCGATCGACTGGCCGATCTCGGCGGCCAGCAGCGGACGCGCGCGCACCAGATCGTCGATCGTGCGCAGGGGGACGACCATCACGGTGAGGATGTCGGCGGCCACCGCGGTGGTCAATGTCTTCTCGCGGGTTAGCGCTGTCTGCCCGAGGTAGTCGCCGGGTTCGGCGGTCGCGAAGTCGATACGGCCATCCGGCGATTCGACCGCCAAGCGCGCGTGTCCGTGCACGATGAAGCGGATCTCATCGGGGACCACCCCCGTGGGGAGGACGATCTCGCCCGTACCATAGCGCTCCAGCCGCGAGCTGGCGAGCACGGCTTCGCGCTCACCGTCGCCCAGGTGCAGCGTCGGACCGACGACCTCCAGGGCTGCTTCGAGGCGGCCGGGCTCGGCGATCGGATCGGTCGCGTCTCCGTCGAGGGCGAGGCCGCGCCGACGCGCGGCGTACCAGAGCCACGCGAGGTAGAGGCTGAGCGACTGCTGGACCGCCGCTGGACCCGAGATGGGCAGCGAGACGTTGTACGCGCCCGCGCCGGTGTACTCGGCCGTGGCACGCTCGCCGGGCATGAGCATCGGCAGCGAGTCCGCGACATCCGTCAGCAGCCCGATGACCTCGTGCGGCGGGTCGTCGGTCGTGAACTTCAGCGTCGCGGTCGCGTAGAACGGCCCTGCCGGCTGGCTCTTGTTCGTGAAGGATGCTCCCGACAGTGTCGAGTTCGGAACGATCTGGATGCCCGACCCGGTGTCGATGTGCACGGCGCGCCAGTTGACCTCGACGACTCGGCCTTCGACACCGGCCACCGAGAGCCAGTCGCCGATCTTGAACGGCTGCTCGAACAGCAGCAGCAAGCCGGAGATGACGCCGCCGACGGCACCCTGCAGAGCGAGGCCGATCACGATGGAGGTGACGCCCAGCGTGGCGATGAGACCACCCACGTCGGCATCCCAGACCCACTGGAAGAGGATCGCGAGACCCACCACGACGAGGATCAACCGTGCGATCTCGACGAAGATCGTGGGGATCCGCTCGCGCCACGTTCCCTCCTTCGCCTGCGCGAAAAGCGCGACGTTGAGGGCGGAGAGCACCAGCAGGATCACGAGGAAGCCGAGCACGGTGGCCACGACCCGCGCCCACACCTGGTCGGCGGGGGACTGGAACGCGAACACCAGCAGCGCGAACAGTGCCGCGACCGGGATGACGGCGTTTCGCAGCAGTTTGATCGGCTTCGCGACCGGGCTGCCCGCCCGCGTGAGCGCGCCGAGCACCTCGGTGAGGATGACGATGATGATCGGCACGCCGACGGCGATGCCGATGGCCCACCAGACCCATGGCTGGGCGAAGAAGTCCATCAGCCCACCCGCCAGACGCTCTGCCGCTTGCCGCGGAGGTCGACGGTGCCCGCCTCCGTGAATCCCACGGAATCCTGCAGTCGGTCGCGGACACCCTGGCTCACGTAGATGCCGGGCACATCCGTGACGCTGCGAACCCGGTATGCCAGGCTGACCGCGTCGCCCCACAGGTCGTACGCGAGACTCGTGCGGCCGACGAGACCGCTTGTCACCGTACCGGTGTCGACACCCGCGCGCAGGTCGATCTGCGTCCCGTGCTGCGAATTGAAGCGCTCGACCACCGCACGCATCTCCTTGGCGAAGTCGACGGCGCGACGGACGTTGTCGACGCGGGGCACGATCAGGCCGGAGCTGGCCAGATATCCGCCCCGGAGGGTTCTGACCTTCTCCACCCCGGTCTTCGCCGCCGCCTCGTCGAAGCCTCGCATCAGCAGGTTCAGCTGCGTGATCTCCTGATCGCCCGAAAGCGTCTGCGTGTACTCGTCGAAACCCACGAGCTCGGCGAACACGACCGACACATTGTCGTGCTCCTCCGCGATCGTCTCCTCGCCCTTCTTGTAGCGCGCGGCCACCGTCTCGGGCATGAGGGTCAGCAGCAGCTTCTGGTTCTCCTCCTGCTGAGCGTCGATGAGCTCCTGTTTGATGCGCAGACTCGAGGCCATGTCGTTGAACGCCGTGCCCAGATCGCCGATCTCGTCGCGCGACCCCTGTGGCACCTCGACCGCGAGGTTGCCGGCCGCGACGCCCCGTACCGCCTCCACCAGCTGGCGGATGGGCCGGGTGAACACCTGCGCGAGGAGCAGGGACAGGACGCTGACGGCCAGCATGATGCCCAGCAGCGACAGGATGAGGTTGCGCGTGAAGTCGTTCACGGGGTTGAATGCCTCGGCCGTGTCGATGCGTGCCACCGCCACCCAGTCCAGCCCATCGATCTCGACCGGACTGTACGCCGTGATGTTCTCGCCGCCCAGATACGACTGCGATATCGAAGTGCCCGTTTCACCCTGCAGCGCCTTCTCGACCGAGACGGTGTTGATGGGCTGGAGCAGCACGGTCCCGTTGACCTGGACGACGCGCTCGGCGATCGATGGCGGCGTGCCGTTCGCGATCACCTCGGCGGCGTAGTCCTCGGGGTTCTCCACGAGCTCGCGCGAGATGCTGCGCATCAGGTGATCCCGGCCGACGAGGTAGACCTCGCCCGTCTCGCCCAGGCCCTGTTCCGCCCACCGCTCCTTTCCGGTCATGACGTCATTGATGGTGCTGAGCGGCAACTGCGCGGCGAGCACGCCCGTCACTTGCGAATCGTTGCCGATCGGCGAGACGACCCACAGGGTGGGGACGTTCAGAGAGGGGATATAGCGCTCGAAGTCGGTGGTCATGACGGCGTTCACCGAGTTCGTCGCCACGACTTCGCGGTACGCATCAGCGAGCTTGGAGTCCTGGAACGGGCCCTCGTTGAGATTGGTTCCGAGGTCCACCCCTTTGTAGGCGGAGTACACGACATCGCCGTCGAGGTTCATCATCAGCAGATCCTCGTAGCCGACCTGCGTCACGAGACGAGAGAGGTAGTCGCCGTACTGCTCGGTGGCCGCCGAGTAGGGGGTGCCGTCGCCGCCGTCGTTGACATTGAGCGCTTCATCGAAGTCGGTGAACTTCGACGTCAGATGGTACTGCGCCCATTTACCGGCGTTCGAGGTGGGGAGGAACGCCGTATCGCTGTACGGATCACCGGTGCGCTCCGTCAGCTGCGGGTTGAACGTATCGGCGTAGTAGGCCTCGAGCTCAGCCTCCTGTGCGGGCGTGAGCGTGCGGTTCTGCAGGTCGTCCCACCCGGCATTGATCGCGATCGACGCCGTCTGCGCGCTGAGGTTGCGCGAGTCGAGCGCGACACCGTCCTGCGCACCTTGCATGGCGGTCTCGATCTCGCTCACGCGCAACTCGCGGATCGTCGTGAGTTGATCGATCGCCGCCGCCCGCAGGGATTCACGGCCGCTGATGAACCCGATCACGCCGACGATCACGGAGGCGATGAGGCTCACCGCCAGCAGCATGATCAACAGCTTCGATTGGATGCTGAGGCCGCCGCGTCGCTTCCGGCGCGGCTTCTTCGTGATGGTGGCCGCGGTGCTGTTGCTCGCCGTCACGTCGTTCGCTGTCACGTATTCTTCGCTCTCACTCAGGTGTCGGATCAGTTCGGTTCAGTTGTTGCGGCGGCGGCGCGAGAGGAAGAGCACCAGGGCTCCACCCAGCACGAGGATTCCCGCGATGCCTCCGACGATCGCGACGGTCCGGCCGTCGACGCCCGTCGCAGGGAGCGGGGCGGTGAAGGTGTTCGTCACGACGATCGTCGCGTCATCCGACCCGACGACGGCCGGAAGGGCCGACGTCGAATGGGTGATCTGCACCCGGTCGGCGCCGCCGGAGTCCGGCTCGGCGACCCAGCAGTACGCGCCGAGCGGCAGCTCGTCGACGGTCAGGGTCTGGCCGGCCTCGACCGACACCACCTCGCGGTCCATGAGGATCGTGGGTTCGCTCTGACCCTGGTCGAACGCGCAGCTGAGCTCGAAGAGGAACGACTGCGACGCGTGCGCGGCGGCGTTGCTGCCGGTCACGACCTTCGACAGCTCGAGGCTGCCCACGTCGAAGGTGTTCGTCGCGACCAGAGCGAGCGTCTGCAGTCCGGTGCCGGTCGTCACGACGAGGCCGGTCTCGTAGGAGTCTGCGTTGAGCACCGAGGCGGTCGCGCCACCCGTCACCGTCTCTTCGCCGAAGCAGCGGCTGCCCAGGGGCACGCGCACCGGGCTGCCCGCGGCGTCCGTCAGTTCGATCGTCTCGCCACCGGCGATCGGGTACGACCGCGAGAGCAGCGTCAGCAGCGTGTCGTCCGGGCCCGCGATCTGGCAGGTCACCAGGACCGTGAAAACGGCCGTGGTGGCGTAGTCCGCCTCGGCGCCTGGGCCCTCGAGGTTCTTCGTGAGCGTGAGGCCGCCGGCGGAGAACGTGTTGACGAAGCCCGCCGTCACGACTCCCGCGACGCCTTCATCCTCATCGGGGATGGTGACGGTGACAGGAGCCGGCACCTCGTCGGCGCCGCCGTCATCGGTCTCTGTCACGATGCACTCGGCGTCGACGGGGATGCCGGTGACGGTATCTGAGGTGAGGGGGTCTCCCGACCCGTCCCCGGTCACGGTCAGCTCGCCGGTGTAGACGTCGTCGCCCTCGTAAGTGCACGAGACCGAGAAGACGAACGGGCCGTCGCTGAACAGCGGCGAGCCGGGACCGGTGAGCTCCTTGAAGACGTTCAGGCCTCCGACGCGGAAGTCGTTGGTCACGGTGACGACCTGCGTGCCGCCCTCTTGACCGGTGACGCCGACGGTGACGGTCCCGTCCTCGGGCAGGAGGGTCGGCTCACCGGTGGCCCCGGCGTCATCGAGCTCGCTCACGACGCACGCGGAACCGGTGGGCAGGTTCTCCACGAGCCACGTGTCGTCGAGTTTCGACAGCTCGTGCGTGGCCGAGTAGACCGGGTCGCTCGCGGCCTCACCGAAGGTGCAGACCAGCTGCACGGTGAATCGCCCGTTTCCCCAGGCATCCGCTCCGGCGCCCGTGACGTTCTTCGTGACCTGCACCGCGCCCACGGTGAAGACGTTGACGAATGCGGCGGTGACCTGGGCGTCGGGGCCGGGCTCGAGCGTGAAGTCCAGCGCGGGCGCTGCGGTCTGCGCGACCCCGTTGACGGTGGTGGATGCCGCGTCCCCGGTGTCGGTCTCGGTGACGGTGCAGTCCGCGCCGACCGGGAGGCCGGCGAAGATCTTCTCGTCGCCGTCGGCCAGCGTGAACGTCCGGTCGCCCTCCGGGACGACCTCGTCTCCGAGGAAGAGGCACGTGGCGGCGAAGTCGAAGGTGGTCGTGTAGAGGATCGGCTCGCCGTCCTGGTCGACGGCGCCGCTCGCGTCGACGGCCTTCGTGACGGTGAACCCGGTCACCTCGTAGTCGTTGACGATCTGCACCTCGGCGGTCGCGCCCTCGGCGATCGTCACGGGGGCGGGCTCGGTGACGGTCGTCGCCCCCGAGTCGCCCCTCTCGACGACGTCGCAGACCGAGCCGGTCGGGATGTCGTCGATGGTCACGGCGTCGCCGTTGCCGTCGAGAACGATGGCGCCGTCATCGGGGAGCGGCACGTTCGCGCCCTCCCAGAGGCAGGTGACGGTGGCCCCGAACGTGTCGGGGGCGAAAGCCGCCCCGTCGCCGGTGACGACCTTCCGCACCGCGATCGAGCCGTTCTCGAACGTGTTCGTGACGGTGACCTGCACGGCGGTGTCGCCCTCGCCGACGGCGAACCCGTCGATCGGATCGATCGCGACGGATTGCGACACGGGGTCACTCGCCGACTCGGTGACCTCGCAGAGCGCGCCGGTCGGCAGTCCGCCGTAGGTCACAGACGAGGCCCCGGTGATCACGCGTGTCGCCCCGCCCGGGATGGACACGGCGACCGTCGCCCCGTTGACGACGCGGGTGCACGCGAGCAGCACCGTGTAGCTGCCAGTGGTGGCGGGCGCCAGGCTCGCGGCGGGTTCGCCGGCGAGCGCCTTCGAGACGGTGACGGAACCGACGGTGAAGGTGTTGGTGACCGTCACCGCGGTGGGGGCCGCGTTGTCGTCGCCGACGACGATCGGACCTGTCGGCGAGATCACGCCCGACACGTTTGCGCCGCCGCTGGCGATCTCGGCGACCTCGCATGACGCCCCGGACGCGAGGTTCTCGACCGTCCAGGTCGGATCGGCCCTGTTGAGCGTGCGGGTGCCGTCGAAGACGGTGGCCGGTTCGGCGGTGTCGAGGGTGCAGGTCAGCTGCACCTCGAAGTCGGCGTCGCCCCACGCGTCTGCACCCGTGCCGTCGATCACCTTCGTGATGGACACGGCGCCGGCAGCGAAGCTGTTCTCGATCGCCGCCGTGACCAGCGCGGCGCCGCCGGCGCCGACCGTGGCCGCCGCGGAGGCGCCCGGGGTGACCACGCCCGGCCCGCCGTCGGCAGACACCGTGATGGTGGTGGAGGCCGCGCCGGCGGCATCCGTCTCCTCCACATCGCACGTGGCGTTCACGGGCAGACCGCTCAGCGTCCAGGAGTCGCCGTCCGACAGGCTCCGCGTCATGGGCACGGCGGCGCTGTAGCCGTCGGCATAGGCAGGCTGATCGAGGAAGGTGCAGCTCACCTCGACCGGGAACGGGCCGTACGCGATCGGTTCGCCCGCCTGGTCGACGGCGGCGGAGGCCACCGTCTTGGTCACCTCGAGGTCGGCGACGTCGTAGACGTTCTCGACGCCGATCAGGCCGAGGTCGGCGGTCTCCAGCGCGACGGTCGCCGAGCCGATCACCTGGTCGGACTGCCCGAAGTCCGACTCCACGGCGGTGCACTCGGCACCGAGCGGCAGACCCGCCACAACGGTCGGTGCGGCTCCCCGTTGCAGGGGGACGATCGGCAGTCCGGTGAGGGGCGTGCCGTCGATCGTGCAGGCCAGCTGAACGGGGAAGACCTCGGGAGCGAAGTCGGATGCCGGGCCCGACACGATCTTCTGGAGGGCGATGTCACCCGTGGGATACGAGACGCCCACGCGCCGCCCCTCGGTCGTCGGCACGTTCTGCACGACCGTGCCGTTGAGTGCTGCTCCGCCGGTGGCGACGGTGTTGTAGGCGGTCGGCTGGTCGGCGTCCACCGCCGTCGAGGGAGTGGTCCGGGTGCGGAACTGCAGGGTGAGCGAGTCGCCGGGATCGAACTTCTCCGCGGTCGGGAAATCGACCTGGAACTTCAGGCTGCGGACGCTGGCGAGGACATCCGGGTCGGTCGACCCGGTCCAGGGCAGCCACGTTCCGGCGGCGCATCCGACGCCGACGGGATTGAGGTCGGCGGTGCAGGGGGTCGCGCTGGTCGAGGAGAACAGAGTGATCGCTGCACCGGGAGGCGTGTTGGGGCCGACGATGAGCGACAGCCCGTCGGCGAAGGTCGGCTCCCATTGGCTTCCGCGCGGGAGGGGCACGATGATGCCGCGGTCGCCGGGGGTGGGCAGGGTGTCGACGGACACCAGGCGGGTGATCGGCAGCGTGCCGGCGTTGGTGATCTGGACGCGCCAGGTCTCCGTGTCGCCGGGGAGCGTGAGCGGGACGCAGGGGTAGCGGTAGAAGCCGTCGGCGTTGGCCGTGCCGTCGCACTCGTATCCGTTCACGTCGCTGCGCACATCGGGGACGCCCGGGAGGCCGGGAGGGGTGTCGGCCTTGACGAGCTTGACCGTGCTGAGCGCGGGCACGGCGAGCGGACGCACGGCGGCGGAGTCGGAGCACAGCCCTGTCGCCGCGTCGTAGCTCGGCACGCAGTCATCCAGGGGCTCGGTGACGTCGATGGCCGCGGTGTTGGTGATGACGTCATTCGGGGTGAGGCCGGGACGCAGCTGCATGCGCAGGGTGATGGTGTAGCTCTGGCCGGGTTCGAGCACCGCGTCGGTCGGCATCGTGAAGACGATGCTCGTCCCGAGGTTCTGCACGTCGACGAGATCGGGATCCACCGGCAGCGGTTCGCCGCTCGGCGGGTTCGGTGCCGCGCCGACGAGCGCGAACGACCAGGGCGGCACGCTCGGATCGCGGTCGGGGTTGAAGATCAGCTGAGGACTGCCGTCCGCTGCCAGCGGCAGCTGGTCGGAGAAGACGACGTTCGTCAGCGCGGACTCGCCCTGGTTGGAGAAGGTGAGCGTGAACGGGATCTCGACGCCCGGTCGCACATCACCGGTCGGCGACTTGCTGACGCTCACGGATGCCTGAAGGTGGACGTTGCGGTATTCGGCCTCGGCCGTCTGGGCGTCGGCGAGGCGGACGCCGGGGGCGATCTCTGACGAGAGACCCGTGGCCGTCATCGTGTCGACGAAGATTCCGGCGTCCTGCTCGCCGGGCGCGGGCACCTGATCGCTCCGCGTCGTCGGAGTGGGCTCCCCGGTGCGCAGGTCGGCGCGACGCTCGACCTGGAACGGCACCGAGACGACCGGGTTGACGGGGTTGAGCCAGCCCAGCTCGACCGCGGTCCAGAACTGGAAGCTGAGTCCATGAAGCGTCGCGGGCGCCGCGGCGAGGAACTCCTTCGCCGCAGCGACCGAGAGATCGCCCCCGCGGTCCATGCACGTCTGCGTGCCGTCGACGGTGTCGTCGGCCACGGTCTGGTCGGTGAAGGTGCCCCCGTCCAGATAGCAGACCTGCACCTTCGCGAGCGGCGCCGGCAGCTGCCACGAGTCGGGGACGCCGACGAAGTCGACCGCGTTCCAGAACGACGGGTCGTCATCCGACAGCGTCATCGTCACGATGCGCGTCGAACCCGCCGGCTGACCCGACAGGGTGACGGTCACCGGGGCGAAGTCGTTCTCTTTCTGCTGAGCGGGCGAGATCGTCTTGCCCGCCGACACCGAGAAGGTGGGTTCCTGGACCTCGATCGTCGCGCTGTCCTGGTCGCACGCGCCGCGCGTCCCGGTCGCCGTCGGGCACGGGGCCAGCGGATCGACGTCGGCGATGACGCCCTGGGCGCTGTTGCCGAGGGGTGAATCCGCCGGCGACACGCGCTCCGTCGTGCCACGCCAGTACGCCCGCAGCCGAAGGTCGAACTCGACGACGCCCGCCGCGTTCGCCGCGATCCGGCCGGTGTAGGTCACCTGGACGCCGGACACCTCGCAGGGCAGCGTGGCGCCCGTGAGCGCCAGCGCCGCCGTCCGGGTGAGCACGACCGGAGCGCCGTCGAAGCACGACAAGGTGACCTGCGTGTCGGTGGCCCCCGACGGCACGACGATGCGCGGGAAGCCGTTGAGCGTGAATGCCTGGAAGGGATCGTCGCGTCGCGTCGTCGCCGACCCCGGGGTGGTGTCGGTGATCTGCATCGCGTCGACCTTGGCCGGCGTCGTGTTGCGGGTGGTCACCGTCACGCGGCTGAGCGGGAACTGGTTCGCGGGGATCGTCGGGTCGGTGGGAGTGGCGAGCGGCCCGTTCGCCCAGTTCTTGTCGGTCGTGGTGGTCAGCGGCACGTCGATGAGGATGACGTCGTCCTGGTCCGTCGCCGCCAACGGCGTGCTGCCGTCGGCCGGGAACCCGGTGGCCGCGGCGGTGTTGCGCACCACGCCCTCGGTGCCGAGGTTGTAGAGCTCGTCCCCCAGCACGGGCGTGCCCTCGGCGCGACGCGTGTCGCGCACCTGCCACGTGAGCGTGACCGGGCGGTCGTTCGTGAACGAGCGCGCCACTCCCGATCCGACCGGGGGAGCAGTCGGGTCGCCCGCGGATGCCGCTGCGCGCGCCGGGCTCTCCACCACGATGAGTCGCACGCCCTGAGTGGACGCACGCTCCGCGGTGGTGAGGTTCATCCCGGGGAATCGACCGATGCACAGCGGGGTGCAGGGGTTGTTCGCCGCGGTCACCCATGACGTGCCGTTGTAGAGCTCGACGGCCCGGATCGCGTCGTATGCGATCAGCGGGTCCGTCGCCGGAGTGATGGGCTGCACGCGGGTCAGATCGAACGAGTTGTAGACGGATGCCGCGAGCGGCGTGGTCTCGGGCGATGCGACATCGGTGAGCTCGACCCTGTCCAGGGCGGAGTACCCGCCGGTCGACCAGCGCAGCGTCGACGGGATCGTGTCCGACGAGCGCGCGATGACCGACTTCACGCCGCCGGAGCTGGACGTGCCGAAGCTCTTGTCGATGAGGTCGGCGTTACCCGGGTCGGGCGGGATCAGCGTGATCGTGGGGCACTCGTCGGCAGGGAGCACGGCCTGACCATCCGGGACGCCCGGCGTCGGGCTCGAGGCATCCGTCTGCGCGCAGTTGGGGATGACGGTGTCGGCGACGGTGTCGAACGGTGCGCCGGGCACGTAGCGTCCGTCGGCCCGCAAGGTCGATGTGAAGCTGGGCGCCAGGTCGGTTCCCGGTGCGAACCCGCCGTCGTCGCCGGTGTAGTCGTAGACGAACCGCACGCCGCCCGCGTCCGCACGCACGTCCGCCGGCACCACGGACGAGTAGATGGTCGGCCCGACGATCGGCCCGGCGAAAGCCACCCACTGGTCGCTCGTGGTGTCGTAATACTCGACCGTCAGAGTCGAGTCGCCCGGAACGGGCGTCTGCGCGATGCCCGTGACGTCGAAGGCGTTCCACCACCCGTCGCCGTCGACCGGTGTCTCCGGGTCCTGGAGCACGATCTGCGCAGCGCGCCCGGTCGTCCCGGTCGTGACATCCGGTGGCGTCGGGCGCTCGGTCAGACCGCCGTTGAGGGTGACCGTGGTGACCTGTCCGGGGGCCGCGAGGATCGGCGTCGGACGGATCTGCTTGGAGATGTAGGGCTCGAGCCGCTCGTCGTAGACGTACAGGTCGTCGGTCGCCGTCGCCGAGCCGATGGCTCCGGCGTTCTCGCCTTCCACGCCCACCACGTTCGGCACCGTCAGGGGAAGGCCGGTCAGGTCGGCGGCGGTCTGCACGCGGAACGGCGCCGACGTCTCGCCACCGGGGACGATGGCCCCGGTGAAGACGAGCTGGAACGACACCACGTCTGCGGCGACGACCCCGGTCGCCAACCCGGGAGTCGTGTTCGCCGCGAACGGCACGGTCGACGTCGATCCGTCGGAGATCGTGTAGACGACCGCTCCCGCCGTCGCTCCGGCCGGCCAGTCCACGGGGCCGGTGAACCCGTCGAAGAGGTAGACGTCGGGGAACTCGCCGGTCGACGGCTCGGTGATCGTCAGCGTGTCGATCGGGATGCTGGAGCTGCTGCGTCCTCCGATCGTCACGATGCTCGACTCGCCGGCGATCACGAGGTCGGGGGCGAAGGACTTCGTGGCCGCGACCGACACGGCGTTCCGTCGCAGGGTGAAACCCGCCAGCGCGTCGCCGGTGGCCGTGGCTGCGCCGAGAGCGACGGCGGACCGCACGTCGTTGGACACGACCGCGCCGTCCGGGGCGGTGGCCGCGGCATCCGTCACGGTCAGACCCAGCGTGACCGAGCCGGAGGCGCCCGCGGGGATCAGGCCGCCGAAGGTCACGCGCGTGCCCTTCACCTGATCGGCCGTGACACCGGCCGGGGGGCCGCTCGCGGTCGCCGCGACCCATGCGCCCCCGACGTAGACCTCATACGACGTGGACGTCGCGCCGGCGGGCGGTGTCACCGCGCCGAAGCTCGCGAATGCGAGCGAGTCGAACGGATTGGGCGCGGCATCCGGATCGACCGGATCCTGGATCGACAGCGACGACACCGTGGCGTTCGACGTGTTCGTGCCGCTCAACGCCGCGGAGACGGGTGCGCCCGGGGTGGCGACGGCCTCGGTGGGGGTGAATGCCTTCGATGCCGTCGTCTGCAGGCCGAGCGGGATGACGGGCGTCACCTCGGCGTTGGCATCCGCATCGGCGAAGTTCACGCCCTCGATGGTCGCGTCGTTGATGACGGGGATGCCGTTCGTGTCGTACGACGCGTCCACCGGCAGTCGTGCGCTGATCGAGACGATCGCGGTGGTCGCATCGAGCACGCCGAGCGTGCCGTCGCCGAGCGGTGTCGTCCAGTCCACCGTGACGGTGTTGCCCGAGATCACGGGGTCGCCCGCGGTGTTGACGCCCGCGCCCACGACGGCATCCACGACGACGAACGGCGCGGGGACGACGTCGCTCAGGACCGCGCCACGACAACCCAGGTCGGTGATCGCCGAACAGCCCACGGTGAGGGTGTAGGTGAAGGTCTCGCCCGGCGCGACCTCTGTCACACTCGCCTCCTTGGCGAGCGAGGCGACGGCGGTGATGTCCGCGGCGGGCGGGTCGGCGAGTGCGACGGCAGCGGTCGGAGCGGTCAATGCGACGATCGTGGCGATGGCGGCGATCGTCGCTGATACGCGCTTCCAGACAGCTTTCGACACAGTTCCCCCTGGATCAGACGATGCCGATATATCGGCGAGGGCACCGTGGGGTCAGCCTAGCGACGGCGCGCAGCGCGGCACCAGAGTGACGAGAGGATGCGCGAGTGAATCGTGAGGTTCCCGTTACCTTCCGTTCACGTATACCCCCCGGCGCCCGGCCACCGAACCGCAGCGGCCGAGGCATCCGGATGCCGCTCACTAGACTTGAGCGCATGTCGAAGGTCCTTCAGTCCCTGCCCGTCGGCGAGCGCGTCGGCATCGCCTTCTCCGGGGGGCTGGACACGTCCGTGGCGGTCGCCTGGATGCGTGACAAGGGCGCGATCCCCTGCACCTACACGGGCGACCTCGGCCAGCCCGACGAGGACGACATCGATGCGATCCCCGATCGGGCGCTCGAGTACGGCGCCGAGATCGCACGCATCGTCGATGCGAAGAGCGCCCTCGTCGAGGAGGGCTTCGTCGCCCTCGCCTGCGGCGCCTTCCACATCCGCTCCGGCGGGCGCACCTACTTCAACACCACTCCCCTCGGCCGCGCGGTCACCGGGACGCTGCTCGTGCGCGCCATGAAAGAGGACGGCGTCGACATCTGGGGCGACGGCTCGACGTACAAGGGCAACGACATCGAGCGGTTCTACCGCTACGGACTGCTCGCGAACCCCGCGCTGCGCGTGTACAAGCCCTGGCTCGACGCCGACTTCGTCACGGAGCTCGGCGGCCGCAAGGAGATGAGCGAGTGGCTGCAGGCCCACGGCTTCCCCTACCGCGACTCCGTCGAGAAGGCGTATTCGACCGACGCGAACATCTGGGGCGCGACGCACGAGGCCAAGACGCTCGAGCACCTGAACGTGTCGCTCGAGACGGTCGAGCCGATCATGGGCGTGAAGTTCTGGGACGATTCGGTCGAGATCGCCACCGAAGACGTCACGATCTCGTTCGACGGCGGCCGGCCCGTCGCCCTCAACGGCGTGGAGTACTCCGACCCCGTCGCGCTCGTCCTCGAGGCGAACGCGATCGGCGGCCGGCACGGCCTGGGCATGAGCGACCAGATCGAGAACCGCATCATCGAGGCGAAGAGCCGCGGCATCTACGAGGCCCCCGGCATGGCGCTCCTGTTCATCGCCTACGAGCGACTCATCAACGGCATCCTCAACGAGGACACCCTCGCCACCTATCACGAGCAGGGCCGTCGCCTCGGTCGGCTGATGTACGAGGGGCGCTGGCTCGAACCGCAGTCGCTCATGCTGCGCGAGTCCATCCAGAAGTGGGTCGGCTCGACGGTGACGGGGTCGGTGACCCTGCGCCTGCGTCGCGGCGAGGACTACACGATCCTCGACACCCGCGGAACGACGCTCTCCTACTCCCCCGACAAGCTCTCGATGGAGCGTGTCGGCGACGCCGCGTTCGGCCCCACCGATCGCATCGGGCAGCTGACGATGCGCAACCTCGACATCGCCGATTCCCGCTCCCGCCTCGAGCAGTACGCCGCGATGGGTCTGATCGGCGGAGCCACCGGCGACCTGGTCGGCAGCGTGACCGCGGGCGGGGCGAGCGAGATCACCGAGCACGCGACCCCGTACGATGCGAAGCGCGAAGCCCTGGCCGACGCGGTCGACGAGGCATCCGAGGGCTCGGCCTTCGACTTCGGCACCGACTGACAAGCCGGTCGTCGAGTGAGCGCGGCGAGTGGAGACCTCACCTTCTGCGCGTGAGAATTACTTGCACACTCTTGTGCACTTTAGTATCCTGGGGTGGTGACCGCTCCCCCGACCTCCCCGGCCGACGCCACCGCCGCACGCCGGACCCGACGCGACGCCGTCGAGAACCGCGCGGGCATCCTGGCCGCCGCGACCCACGCGATCGCACACGATCCGCACGCGTCGATCGACGCCATCGCGCGGGGTGCCGGTCTGTCGCGACGTGCCCTGTACGGGCATTTCGACGACCGGGACACCCTGATCCGCGAGATCGTCGCCGCCGGCGCACAGCGGTTCAACGCGATCGCGCTGGCGGTTGACGACACCGATGCACGCCTCGCTCTGGCCCGACTCACCTCGCTGCTCTGGCGCGAGGCGGCCATCGTCCAGGTCGCCGCCGCCATCGCGCTCGACGAGATCCACGTGGGTGAGACGGCCGACGCGCTGGCTCCCCTCCGTCGCCAGGTGCTCGCGATCGTCCGCCGAGGGCAGGACGAGCGGATGCTGCGCACCGACGTCACCCCGCACACCCTCGCCCGACTCGTCGAAGAGACGGCCCGCACCGTCGTGACGCGTATGGACGCGGCATCCCCCGAGGCCCGTTCCCTGGCGATCCGCGCGGTGCTGAGCATCGCGGGCCTGTCGTGGAGGGAAGCCGTCGATCTGCTCGACGCGCATCCCGCACTCCTGGAGGAGGACTGATGCGTGTCGAGCTGCACGACGTCGTGAAGGGCCGGCGCGGAGCGGCGCTGCCCGCCACCTCTCTGGCATTCGATGACAGCGGCCCGCGCATCGCGCACGCCGAGACCGAACAGCGTCCCACCGTGCTCGGCCTGATCGCCTCGGGAAGGATGAAGCCCGACGCCGGCCGCGTTCTGATCGACGGAACCGACGACCGCCGGGCCCTGCGGCGCCGCGTCTCGCTGGTGGACGCGCCCGACGTCAGCGACCCCGCACCCAACGTCTGGGTATCTGGCGTCACAGCCGAAGAGCTGATGTTCGCGGGCAGGCCGGCCCACCCGCTGGCCGTCCGCCGGTGGCTCGACGAAGCCGGCTTCGGCGCGCTCTGGCGCACCCCCATCGCCGATGTGGAGCCGCGCGAGCGCATCTCGCTGCTGCTCGAGTTGACCGCACTGCGCGCGGGGGTCGACGGCATCGTGCTCGTCGCACCCGACCGCCACGGCGGCGACCCGCTCGAGTGGTGGCGGCTCGCCGAGGACTTCTCCGGACGTGGCTTCGCGATGCTGGTCATCGCCGGAGAGGCGTCGGCCACCGTGCTCGACGGCCGCGCGCTGCGCGCCGAGCACGGGGCGAGGGATGCCGCGGACCCCCGCGAGCGCGCGGACGCCGCCGTGTCTCCGGGCAGTGTGGCCCCCGGAGAGCCGGATGCGGGAAGCGCCGATGGGGCCGACGACGAGGCCGACATCGAGATCCCCCCCGCGGACACACCCGAACCGGCAGCCGAGCCCGAAACCGAACAGGCACCTGCACCTGCACCTGCTTCAGCACCGGAGCCCGAGCCCGCACCCGAGCCCGCACCCGAACCCGAACAGGCACCTGCACCCGCACCCGCACCCGCACCCGCACCGGCCGCCGAGCCGGCACCGCAGCAGTACACCCACCCCGAGGAGGGCGCGCGATGAGAATCCCCGCCATGATCGCCGCCGAACTGCGGCGCCTCACCGCGACGCGCATGTCGGTGATCGCGCTGATCGCGCTGCTGCTCGTCCCCGTCCTCTACGGCGGTCTCTACCTGTGGGCCAATCAGGACCCGTACGGGCAGTTCAGCGAGATCCCGGTCGCGCTGGTGTCCGACGATGAGGGGGTCCCGGCATCCGACGGTCAAGAGGCCGTCGATTACGGCGATCAGGTCGCCGACCAGCTGCTCGAGGGCAGGGCCTTCGACTGGCAGCTGCTGTCGGCGACGGATGCCTCGGCTGCCCTGTCGGACGGCGCCGTCGACTTCGTCGTGACGCTGCCGTCCGACTTCTCGGACGCTCTCACCTCGGTCGCCGGCGACAGCCCCCGCCAGGCGCAGATCTCGCTCGAGACCAACGACGCCAACAACTACCTCGCATCGACCATCGGCACGCAGGCGGTGGAGCAGATCCGTCGCTCGGTCGCGCAACTGGTGGGCAAGGAGGCCGCGACGCGCCTGTTGACGGCGATCTCTGACATCCGCGGCAAACTCGTCGAGGCGGCAGACGGTGCGACGCAGCTCGCGGACGGCACGGCCACCGCGCTCTCCGGCGCACAGCAGCTCGCGAGCGGCGCCGACGCGCTGGCGACGGGCACGGGGACGCTGGCCACCGGAGCGCAACAGGCGGCTTCGGGAGCGCAGCAGGTCTCGGAAGGAGCGCGACAGGTGTCGGACGGAGCTCAGCAGGTCGCTGCCGGTGACCAGGAACTCGCCGGCTACGCCGATCGCGCAGGTGCCGCGGCCACGGCGATCGCCGACGCCGTTCCGCAGGCTCGTGCAGACATCGCCGCCGAGCTCGCCGCGCAGGGTCTCGATCCTGCCCAGATCGCGCGCGTGCTCGCCGCCCTCGACCCGCTCGGCCAGCGGATCACCGACGGCAACGCCACGGTGCAGAGCGCCGTCGCGAAAGTCGATCAACTCGCGGCGGGCGCGTCGCAGGTCGCCGCCGGCGCCTCGCAGGTCGCCGACGGCGCGGCCCTGCTCGCGGCGGGAACAGCGCAGCTCTCGAGCGGGGCGGATGCCGCGGCATCCGGTGCCTCGCAGCTCCGCGACGGCTCGGCTTCGCTCGCAAGCGGCCTCGGCACCCTCGACACCGGCGCCGGGACCCTGCGCGACGGGCTCGAGTCGGGTGTCGACGCGATCCCCGACTCGTCGGCCGACCTGCGCGCCGCGCAGGCTCAGACGATCTCCGACCCCGTCGAGGTGGAGTCGAGCAAGGTCGCCGCCGCCGGCGACTACGGCGCGGGCCTTGCCCCCTTCTTCGCCGCGCTCGCGGGGTGGATCGGCATCTACGCGCTCTTCCTCATCGTCAAGCCGATCTCGCGCCGCGCGGTGACCGCGCTGCACTCCCCGTTCCGCATCACCCTCGCCGGATGGCTCACGCCGGCGGTCCTCGGAGGCCTGCAGATGGCGGGACTGTTCGGCGTGCTCGCCCTCGCGCTGGGTTTCGGGTTCGCCAACCCGCTGGGCACGCTCGGGATCATGGTGCTCGCCTCCTTCACCTACGCGGCGATCATCCTGGCGCTCAACGTGTGGCTCGGATCGGTCGGACAGTTCATGGGCCTCGTGCTGATGGTGCTGCAGCTCGTGACAGCCGGCGGCACGTTCCCGTGGCAGACGCTGCCCGCTCCGCTCGCGGCCCTGCACCATGTCCTCCCGATGGGGTACGTCGTCGACGCGATGCGTCAGCTCATGTACGGCGGCGACATCGCGCGCGTCGGCGGTGACGTCGTGATCCTCCTCACGTGGCTGCTCGGGGCGCTCGTGCTCGCCGCGATCGGTGTGACCCGTCAGACGCACTTCCGCACCCTCCGCGACCTCCAGCCGAGCCTGATCGGCTGAGCGCACCGCTCCCCGCGTCGGAGATCGGCCGAGCGCACGGCGAGCGCGACCCCGAGCGACGCCGCACTCGCAGATCGGCACGTACTCCGCAGCATCCGACAGGAGATCTGCGGACTTCGCACCGAACTGCGAAGTCGGTGTGAAGGTGCGGGCTCCCGGCGCGTCCACCCCACGGCGAGGGTTCTCGCATGATCCGTCCAGAAACCTTGCCTACGGTGTACCGGTCCGGCGCCGCATCCACCCGAGGATGAGACGACGGATGCCTCGGCCTCTCCTGTCGGGTGCGGTGGACGAACCCCGTGCTCTGTCCGCCTCGCGGTGCAGGTCACCGGGGCGATCAACCCGCCCGGGTGGGACGACTCGTCGTGCCACCCGTCCGCTGCGCTGTGTGCGCGCGGACGGGCGGGGAAGCCCCGACAGAGGAGTACCGTGCGCCTTCGCACCACCACACCCGCGCGCGGAAACGCCGTCGAGTCCCCTACCATCCGCCCCGCCACCGACCCCACCACCAGAGCCGCCGCGCGAGCCGAACGCCGCGCGGACCGGCGGAAGAGCCCCCTCGCGCTCACCGTCGCCCTCGCCGTCGTGGCCGCGATCGGCATCCCCGTTGCGACGGCCTCCACCGCCCTCGCCGCCACCACTCCCTCGCCGTCGCCCAGCGACGCGGCGGCAGCACTCCAGGTGCAGCGGTCGGTCGACCAGGACGCCGCGTTCTACGTCAGCGCGGCCCGAGCCGTCCGGCAGTCGGCCGTCGGCAAGGTCGACACGTCGCTGCTCGACCTCCAGATCTCGAACCTCGACAACTCCGCCGCCCTGCCGGAATCGTCGGTGAGCGCGCTCACCCGCCTCGTGCGCACCTCCGCGGGCGACCTCGTCGCGGCGGTCGCCGCCTACAACGCCCGCGTCGCGGCGGAGGCCGCCGCCGCTCAGGCCGCTGCAGACGCCGCCGCGGCTGCTGCCGCGGAGGCCCTCGCCGCTGCCAACACGCCCGATGGCGCCCGCGCCACGGCACGCGCGATGGCGGCGAGCCAGTACGGCTGGGGCGACGACCAGTTCTCCTGCCTGAACTCGCTCTGGCAGAAGGAGTCGGGCTGGAACTACGAGGCCTACAACCCCAGCGGAGCCACAGGCATCCCGCAGGCGCTCCCCGGGTCGAAGATGGCCTCGTCTGGATCGGACTGGGCGACGAACGCCACGACCCAGATCGCCTGGGGCCTCGGCTACATCTCCGCCGTGTACGGCGCCCCGTGCAGCGCGTGGGGCCACTCGCAGTCCGTCAACTGGTACTGAGCGGGAGCCATCGTTCCGTCGGCGCTCAGCCGCCGGCGGCAGGCGGCGTCTCGCGCGTCGCCGCGAGCTCGTCGACGATCATCGACGACTCCGCCATGGTGCCGTTCCGGTAGGCCTGACGGCCCACCATGTGCGCCGAGAGCGGCGCGGTCGCCAGCTGGATCAAGACCACCGGCACGAGGAAGGCGACCACCGGCCACGAACGCAGCGACAGGGCGATCGCGACGCAGATGAGCAGCAGGCCGAGCACCTGCGGCTTGGTCGCCGCGTGCAGCCGTGTGGGTACGTCGCGGAAGCGCAGCAGGCCGATCGCGGCGGTGAGGCAGAGCAGTGCGCCGATGAGAATGAGCAGGACGGCCGTCACATCCAGCCATGCGTCGCCGGTGGAGATCGACACGGTCACATCGTTCGAGAGCACCGGCGCCACCGCGGCCATCCGCAACAGGGCGCTCATCGCTGCACGTCCTTCCGGGCGACGAACCGGGCGATCGAGATCGAGCCGAACACCCCCACGGCGGCGATCACCAGCAGCACCGGCAGCGTCCGCGTGTGGTGGTTGATGGCCATCTCGGCACCGAG
Source organism: Microbacterium songi (assembly GCF_042747925.1). Taxonomy (NCBI): domain Bacteria; kingdom Bacillati; phylum Actinomycetota; class Actinomycetes; order Micrococcales; family Microbacteriaceae; genus Microbacterium; species Microbacterium songi. The sequence continues at coordinate 184,960 of NZ_JBHZIE010000010.1, read as the reverse complement.
GACGCACATGATCTCGGTGAGCAGCACGTCGGAGGCGATCGCCCGATCGAGGATCGACGGACCGATCACGATCTTGATGAGCGTGAGGATCGCCGCCACCGCGAACACGACATAGGCGATCGTGAGCAGGATCGTGGTCATTCGCCGACCTCCACCGGGCGCGAGGATGCGGCCGCGGCATCGCGGATCTGCGCCACCTGCGCGCGCGAACCGACAGCCATGACGATGCGGCGCTCCCAGCTCCGCACGGCCTTGCGCTGCTTCTCGACGTCGGCCATCGTGCGCAGACCGATGACGTGCAGGTACAGGATGCGACGCTCGCGGTCGGTCTCGAGCACGAGCGAGCCGGGGATGAGAGATGCCGTGACCGCGGTGTGGGTCATGATGAGGTCGTCGTCGGTGACCAGCGGGACGGCGATCACCCCCGCACCGGGCTGTCGACGGGCATCGAGCACCTGCCAGGCCACCGTGAGCGACCCGAGGATCAAGTCCGCCAGGAACCTCACGACGAAGACGAGGCCGTACCAGAGGTTCACCCGACCGGACAGCTCGACCGGCGGCAGGCGGAACACCCGGGTCACGAAGATCGCGACGATCACCCCGGTGAGGAACGCGAGCACGGTGAACTGGCCCCAGAGCAGCATCCACAGGGCGACCAGCCACACGAAGAACGGGATCTGGCGCCAGAACTGGGTCAGGGTGGCGCGGGGGCTCACTGTCCGGCCTCCTCTTGGAGCTGGATGAGGCTGACCGGTTCCAGCAGCGACGCGCCGATACGGGCGCAGACGTCGTAGAGCGGTCCCGCGAACACGGTCAGCGCCACCGTGACGACGACCATGCCGGTGGTCGCGGCCGTCATGATGCGCGGGATCACACGCCGCTCGGTCTGCACCTCGGCCGCGGGGGCGTCGTCGAGGTAGGAGATGCGCGACTCGGTCTCAGCCTGGTCGTCTTCCTCGCGCCAGAACGAGAGGTTCCAGGCCCGCATGAGTGCGTACAGGGTCAGGAGCGAGGTGACGATGCCGGCCACGATGAGCGTCATCATGAGCGGCGTGCCCACTTCGGCCGCCGCATCGAAGAGCGCGAACTTCCCGATGAAGCCCGAGAACGGGGGCAGGCCGCCGAGGTTCACTGCCGGGATGAAGTACAGGACGGCGATCACGGGGGCGGCCCTCATGAGGCCCTTCACCTTGAGGATCGACGTGCTGCCCGCGCGACGCTCGATCAGCCCGACGGCAAGGAACAGCGTGGTCTGCACCACGATGTGGTGCACCATGTAGTAGATCGTCGCGCCGATCGCCGCCGGAGTGGCGATCGCCAGCCCGAAGACCATGTAGCCGATGTGGCTGACCAGCGTGAACGACAGGATGCGCTTGAGTTCGGCCTGGGCGATGGCGCCGAGGACGCCCACCACCATCGTGGCCAGCGCCACGATCAGCAGCAGCGTGTTCACGTCGTTGTCGCGGAAGATCTCGGTCTCGGTGCGGATCATCGCGTACACGCCGACCTTGGTCAGGAGGCCTGCGAAGACTGCCGTGACCGGTGCGGGCGCGGTCGGGTACGAGTCGGGCAGCCAGAACGACAGGGGGAAGACGGCCGCCTTGATGCTGAACGCGAGCAGCAGCATGATGTGCAGCAGCAGCTGCGTCTGCTGCGGCAGTTCCGTCATGCGCTCGGAGATCTGCACCATGTTGACCGTGCCGAGTGCGCCGTAGATCATGGCGATCGCGGCGAGGAACAGGATCGACGACACGAGCGAGACGACGATGTAGACGACCCCCGCCCGGATGCGCGACTCCGTGCTGCCGAGGGTGATCAGCACGTAGGAGGCGACGAGGAGGATCTCGAAGCCGACGTAGAGGTTGAAGAGGTCGCCGGCGATGAAGGCGTTGAAGATGCCCGCCGAGAGGATCAGGTACGACGGGTGGAAGATCGAGATGGGGGTGTCGTCGTCGCCGTCCGCCGCACCCTGGCCCACCGAGAAGAGGAGCACGGCGAGCAGCACGATGCTCGACACGACCACCAGCAGCGCCGCCAGCCGGTCGACGTAGAGGACGATGCCGAACGGGATCGGCCACCCCCCGACCGAGACCGCGATCGGGGCCCCGCCCACGTCGACCGCGTAGAGCAGCACGGACGCGATGACGAGCACGAGGGTGAGCGTGACGATCGAGACACCGACCTGCGTACGGCGGTGGCGACCGGCGATCAGGGCGATCGCCGCGCCGATGAGGGGCAGGGTCACCAGGAGCGGCACGAGGTAGCTCATCGTTCGCCCCCTCCGGTGTCGGTATCGGTGTCCGGGTCGGTGTGGGTGGCGGTGGCGTCGTCCTGCCGACGCCTCGTGCGGGGCCTGTCGCTCGGCGCATCATCGCGGAGGGCCGTGTGGTCGCGACTGTCGAGGAGGGTGATGGGCGACTTCTGCACGCCGACGAAGTCGGTCGCCGCGTCATCCGACTGGTCGTCGACATCATCCTCGAACGAGTCGTCCTCGTCGATGCCGCGCGTGCGCACGGCGAGGTCTTCGGCGTCGTCCTCGACGGTGTCGGCCTGTCCGAGCTGCCACGAGCGATAGATCAGGGCGAGGAGGAAGGCCGAGACGGCGAACGTGATGACGATCGCCGTCAGAGTGAGGGCCTGCGGGAGCGGATCCGACATCTCCTCCGATTCGGCTGCGCCGTAGAACGGGGCGACACCGGGCCGTCCCATCACGATGAGGAGCAGGAGGTTGGCGGCGTTGCCGAGCAGCAGGAATCCGATGAGCACGCGCGTGAGACTGCGCTCGAGCATCGCGTACACGCCGCACGCGAACAGCACCGCCATCACGACGATCAGGACGGCCGAGACATCCATCAGCTCACCACCTCGCCCCGTCGGGGGGCCGAGGAGCGCAGCTCCTGCGCCTGACGGTCGACCTCGGCGCCGAGGCTGCGCAGCACGTCGAGCACGAGACCGATCACCACGAGGTAGACGCCGACGTCGAAGATCGTCGATGTGACGAATTCGACGTGCCCGACGACGGGCAGGGTGGCTTCCCAGAACGCGCTCGTGAGCGGCGCGGCACCGAAGAACAGAGGCACCACGGCGCAGCCGACGGCCAGCGTCATCCCGACGCCCAGCAGCCGTCCGGCGTCGGTGGGTGCGGCAGCGCCCAGTTCGTAGCGCCCGCCGGCGACGTAGCGCATGACGAGCGCCATGCCGGCGACGAGGCCCCCGGCGAAGCCGCCGCCGGGCAGGTTGTGACCGGCGAAGAGCAGGTACAGCGACACCAGGATGATCGAGTGGAACAGCACCCGCACGATGACTTCGAGCATCAGCGAACGGTTCTCCGGCCGCACGCGCTGGCCGCCGACCAGCCACGCCTGCGGCTGATGGCGGGTGCCGGCCGTCCGCGGCCGCGCGCCGTCCAGCGTCTCGACCATCGGGCGACGGTTGCCCGCCGCGGTGCGCGGCAACGGAGCGGTGAGGGTCGACAGCGTGTCGGCGCGGTGAGTGACGAAGACGAGGGATGCGACGCCCGTCGCCGCGAGGATGAGCACCGACAGCTCGCCCATCGTGTCCCACCCGCGCAGATCGACGAGGGCGACGTTAACCACGTTGCGCCCGTGCCCGAGGTCGTAGGCGAGCTCGGGGAACCGCTCCGAGATCGGGACAGCGGTGCGGGAGGCCGTCGCCACGACGGCGATGACGGCCATCGTCGCGCCGACCGCGACGGCGATGAGCGCGCGGGCGATCGGCCACACCGATGCGTTGTGCTCCCCCATGCGCGCCGGGATGCGCCGCAGCACCAGGGCGAACGCGACGAGGGTCACCGTCTCGACGAGGATCTGTGTGAGCGCGAGGTCGGGCGCGCCGCTCGTCGCGAACAGCACGACCATGCCGAGCCCGGTGACGGAGACCAGCACGACCCCGGTGTAGCGCTTCCGTGCCCGCACGGCGATGATGCCGGCGATGATCATGATCGGTGCGACCACGAGCTGCATCGGTGCCTGGTAGAGATCGAGCTTCATGGCCCAGTCCCCGCCGAGCAACAGCGCGGTGCCCTCACCGATGACGAACACGAAGAAGATCGTGCCGACATAGAGCGGCAGCGACCCGCGCTGCGTGAAAGTCGTGGTGACCACCGAGAGCCGGGCGATGCCCCGCAGCGTGACGTTGTAGACGTCGCCCGCGGTGAAGGGCAGCACGCGCATGCGGGGATTCCAGGAGCGCGTCAGCACGAAGAGGGCGAGGCCGAGGACGATCGAGCCGAGGGAGATCCCGAGCGCCGGCTCGAGGCCGTGCCAGAGAGCCAGGTGGTACGCGTACTCCGGCGCCGGAACGCCGGGACTCGACGCCGGCGACGTCTCGGCGTAGGGCTGCAGTGCGGTGTCGAGCAACGGGGCGGCGATCCCGCCGGCGAGCGTGAGCAGAGCCAGCAGGGTCGGCGCACTGAGGAAGCCGATCGGAGGGTCGGGCCACTCGGTGCGCGGGAGGCGCTCGCCGTCACGGTCCTTCTTCGTCCAGAATGCACCCCAGAGGAAGCGAGCCCCATATGCCGCAGTGAGTATGGACCCGAGGATGACCCCGATGAGGGCGATCAGACCCCACGCGGATCCCCCCGCGGCCTCTTCGAGGAGCGCGGTGAGGGCGCCTTCTTTGGCGACGAAGCCCAGGGTCGGCGCGAAGCCCGCCATGGACGCGATGGCGATGAACGACACCGTGGTGATGACGGGCGCCTGCCTGCCCACGCCGCTGAGTTCCGTGATGTCTCGGGTGGAGAGCTGGCGGTCGATCACGCCCACCACCAGGAAGAGCGCTGACTTGAACAGCGCGTGTCCGATCAGGAGTGCAAGCCCTGCGAGGGCGGCATCCCGCGTGCCGTAGCCGATCACGACGGTCAGGAAGCCGAGCTGGCTGACCGTGCCGAACGCCAGGATGCGCTTGAGGTCGTATTCGCGCAGAGCCTGCACTCCGCCGAGCAGCATCGTGAAGATTCCGAGGCTGATGACGACCGGACGCCACGGCGCCGAGAGGGCGAACACGGGCGCGAGGCGGGCGATCAGGTAGATGCCGGCCTTGACCATCGCGGCGGCGTGCAGGTACGCGCTCACCGGCGTCGGAGCGGCCATCGCTCCGGGCAGCCAGAAGTGGAACGGGAAGATCGCGGACTTGCTCAGCGCCCCCACCAGCAGCAGGACGAGCGCGGCGTCGACCACGGGTCCGGTCGGCGCGGCGTCGAGGATCGACGACAAGCTCGAGGTGCCGGTGTCGACCACCAGCAGGACGACGCCGATCAGCATGACGAGGCCGCCGATCGTGGTGACCAGCAGGGCCTGCAGCGCCGAGCGCCGGCTCACGCCGCGGCGGTGGTAGAAGCCGATCAGAAGGTAGGAGAGGATGCTGGTGATCTCCCAGAACATCACCAGGACGACGAGGTCGTCGGTGAGCACGAGACCGTACATCGCGCCGGCGAAGGCGAGGAGAACGGCGGAGAATTGTCCGAGCCCCTGGTCCTTGCCGCGGAAGTACCAGCGGCAGTAGAGCATCACGAGCGCGCCGACGCCCGTGACGATGAGAGCCATGACCCACCCCAGCGTGTCCATGCGCATCGAGAGGCGGATGCCGAGCGCGGGGATCCAGTCGTACTCCTCGAACGGCACCTGACCGCTCATCACGGCGGGCGTGTACATCGCGGTCGAGACGAAAGCGGCCGCGGGCAGAAGCGCGGCGACGTAGAACGTCCGCGCGCCGATGCGATGGACGAGCCACGGCAGGAGGATCGGGACGACGGTGAAGGCAGCGAGGAACGCCAGCATGCGCGGCCTCCTCAAGGTCGTCGGCAGCGCGGGGCAGAAAGCTGCGCGGGCGATCGGGGTCTGGAGGCCAGTCTACCCGCCGACCCTCACGCCTATCGGCGGGCGGATGCCTCGGCGGTGGTGTTGCCGGCGCGGAAGACGCAGGTGAACAGCATCGAGGCTGCGGGGCGCCCTTCGAGCATCGCCGCGATCGCCCGACCGGCCGCGCGCCCCTTGTCGGCGGGCTCCTGGACGAGCGTCGTGAGCAGATACGGAGCGAGCCCGTCGACGACGATGCCGTCGAACCCGGTCACGCTGACGTCCTGCGGCACGCGCAGGCCGGCTTCTTCCGCGGCACGGATCACGCCGGCCGCGAGCAGGTCGCTCTGCGCGATGACCGCGGTCGGCGGCGTGGTCCCCCGGGAGAAGAGGATGCGGCCTGCCGCGAGGCCTTCGTCGATCGAACTGCCGGCCGCGGCATAGGCCGGGGCTTCCGGATACACGTCGCGGGCTCCCTCGAGCCGGTCCCGCGTGACGTCCACGGTGATCTCGGCGTCCGGAGCGATCCACCCCCGCGTCCGCCGCTTGTCGATCGGCAGCGTGAGGACGACGACGTCGGTGTGCCCGAGTCCGCGCAGGTGCAGCGCCGCGTGCTTCTGGGCCACCCCGTTGTCGAGCCTGATCTGCGGCACCCCTTCGCCGGCGTCCCCCTCGATGACGACGACCGGGATGCCGCGTGCCTTGACGACGGCGAGCGATTCGCGCAGCAGCCCGCTGCAGCCGATCAGGACGGCGGCATCCAACGGAGCGGTGGTGAGCGTGGGCGCGAGAGCGGCGGGGGTGTCGCCCACCGCGGCCTGGTCGCGCAGCAGGAGGAGGCCGGCGCCGAGGGGCGCGACGCCGTCGGTGAGCCCGTCCATCATGAGGATCTTGACCGGATCCTGGAAGGCCGTGCCCAGGTGTTCTTCGAACACGACACCGACGATGCCCGAGCGCCCGCTGCGCAGCGACGCGGCCCGCGGATCGGGCCCGGTGTAGCCGAGCAACGCGGCGGCGTCCAGGACGCGCCGGCGCGTGGCATCCGACACCGGTGTCTTGCCACTGAAGACGACCGACGCCGTCGACCCCGAGACGCCCGCCTCGCGGGCGACGTCGGCGATCGTGGCTCGGCGGGTGCTCATCGCCGACGATCGTACCTCGCCGGCTGGGCGCCGTCGAATCGATTCGGTACGCTGTCTCCATGAGCGCCACGATCTCCCGCCCCCGACTCGTGCACTGGCGGACGGCCATCTTCGTGATCTTCTTTGTCATGGGCCTGGGCTTCGCGTCGTGGGCCTCGAGGCTGCCGGCCGTCAAGCAGATCCTGGGGATCGACGACTTCGGCGTGGGCGTGCTGCTGTTCGTCTCGGGCGCCGCCTCGATCGTCGGGCTGTCGCTGGCCAACGTCATCGTCGCCCGCTGGGGCGCCCGCCGCGGAATGGTCTTCACGATCGCGGCCTTCGCGTCGGGCGTGATCGTCACAGGACTGGGCGTGCAGGTCGCGGAGTCGTATGCGCTCACCGCCGTCGGCCTCGGACTGATGGGGCTCGGCATGAGTTCGACCGACGTCATGATGAATGTCGAGGCGGCCTCCGTGGAGCAGGCGTTCGGGCGCACGCTCATGCCCCTCTTCCACGCATTCTTCAGCGTCGGCACCGTCGCGGGCGCGGGCGCCGGCATCGCGATGGCCGGCTGGAGCGTCGGCGTCGGGTGGCACTTCGGCGTGGTCGGCATCGTCGTCCTCGCCGCGGGCTGGGCGGCCCTCCGCTTCGTGCCCGAGCGCATGCCCGCGGTCACGGAGGACGCCCCCGCGCCGACGCGGCGCGAGCGATTCGCCGAGATGGCCGCGGTCTGGCGCGATCCGCGCACGTATGCGATCGGCCTCATCATGCTGGGCATGGCCTTCGCCGAGGGCAGTGCCAACGACTGGCTCGCGATCGCGGTCGTCGACGGTCACGGTCAGACCGAAGCGGTCGGCGCGGTCGCACTGACGGTCTTCTCCGTCGCGATGACGCTGTTCCGGGTGCTGGGCGGCCCGATGGTCGACCGCATCGGGCGGGTGTGGACGCTGCGGATCCTGTCCATCGCCGCGGCGGTCGGCCTCGTCATGTTCATCCTCGCGCCCACCCTGCCGATCGCCTTCATCGGCGTGGCGCTCTGGGGAGCCGGTGCGTCGCTGGGGTTCCCGCTCGGGATGTCGGCCGCCGCAGACGATCCGACGAAGGCTGCGGCATCCGTCTCGGCCGCCGCGACCATCGGCTACCTCGCCTTCCTCGGCGGCCCGCCCGTGCTCGGCTGGATCAGCCACCAGATCGGGATCCTCCCGACCCTCTGGATCATCGTGGTCCTGATCGTGATGTCGGGTCTCGCCTCGGGAGCCGCACGCCCGATCGCAGGCTCGACGGTGGGCGGCGGCCACGCCCGACGCGGACCCGAGACGGCAGCGTCGGAGGAGAACCTCGGCACGGTCCACGACGGCGCACCCCCCGCCGCGAGAACGCGGTCTAGAACATCGTCGTGAGCACGCCGCCGTCCGCCCGGACGGCCGCGCCGTTCGTCGCCGATGAGAGCGGACTCGCCAGATACGTCGCCAGATGGGCGATCTCGTCGGGCTCGATGAATCTTTCGAGGAGGCTCGTCCGGTTGCCGGCGATCACCGCGGCCTTCAGTTCGTCCGCTCCCATCGCCTGCGCATGCGCGAGCTGCTCGACCGTACGGGCGACACCGTCCGAATACGTCGGGCCCCCGAGGATGGTGTTCACGGTCACCTCTGTTCCCCGAGTGAGCTTCGACAGACCGTTCGCGAGGGCCGTCATCCCCGCCTTCGTCACGCCGTAGTGCAGCATGTCTGCGGGGATGTTCGCTCCCGACTCGCTCCCGATGAAGATGATCCGACCCCATCCGTTCGCCAGCATCCCGTCCAGGACATGCCGCGAGAGCCGCACACCGCTCATCACGTTGACCTGGAAGTAGCGCTCCCAGTCGTCATCGACGAGCTCGGCGAAGGGCGCGAGCTCGAACAGGCCGATGTTGTTGACCAGGATGTCCACCTGCCCCAGCGCCACCAGTAGGCGCTGAACCTGCTTCGGGTCTTCGAAGTCGGCGGCGAGGCCGGAGACGTCCGCGCCGGGGACGAGCTCGGCCAGGCGCGCGACCGCGCTCCCGACACGATCTGCGGTCCGTCCGTTGATGACGACCGTCGCTCCCTCCGCCAGCAGCGCCCTCGCTATCGCGAAGCCGATGCCCTGCGTCGAACCGCTCACGAACGCCCGTCGTCCCGTCAATTTCAGGTCCACAACTCTCCATTCGCTTGCCCACGCACGTGACTTTCCCCTCACATTACTTGATCAGGCAAGTGAATCCGCGCGCACGCCGTGCTCGGCTCGCGTAGTGTGCAGAGATGCCGGAAACCGAAGGCGCCGCGGGTCTGAGCGGTGAAGAGCTCGAAACCTGGTCCGCCCTGGCCACGGTTCTGGAGTGGCTCCCCGCCGCGCTCGACGCATCGCTCCAGCGCGACTCCGACATGACGCACTTCGAGTACGGGATCCTGTTCGCCCTGGCCGATGCGCCGGATCACCGCCTCCGCATGTCGGAGCTCGCCGGCTTTGCGAACAGCTCGCTCTCGCGACTGTCTCGCGCGGTGTCCCGGCTGGACCGGAGGGGGTGGGTGCTCCGCAGCCCCGACCCCGTCGACGGTCGATCCACCCTCGCCACGCTCACCGAGTCAGGACTCACGACCTACCGATCCGCCTCCCCGGGTCATGTGCAGACCGTGCAGCGACTCGTCCTCGACCCGCTGACGCGCGCTCAGACCAGACAGCTCCACCTCATCAGCCGGCGGATCATGAGCGCGATCCGTGACGAAGAGGGCTGGAGGCCGTCCCCGTCGACCGGCGTCGACGGGGACCGCCAGCGACTACCCTGACGGAGTGCGTCTCGTCATTGCCCGCTGTGCGGTGGACTACTCCGGCCGGCTCAACGCCCACCTGCCGCTGGCCACCCGGCTGCTCGTGCACAAGGGCGACGGCAGCCTGCTGGTGCACTCCGACGGCGGCTCCTACAAGCCGCTGAACTGGATGAGCCCGCCCTGCACCCTGACGGTGCAGACTCCGGATGCCGCGGCCATCGAAGACGGAGTGATCGAGCAGTGGCGGGTCACTCATTCCAAGACCGGCGACGCCCTGCTGGTCCACATCCACGAGATCCTCCACGACAGCGCGCACGAGCTCGGTGTCGACCCGGGCCTCATCAAAGACGGTGTGGAGGCCGACTTGCAGCGCCTGCTGGCCGATCAGGTCGGCGTCATCGGCGACGGCCTCACTCTGGTCCGGCGCGAGTTCCCCACGGCGATCGGCCCCGTCGACCTCCTGCTGCGCAACCCCGCGGGCGGCACGATCGCCGTCGAGGTGAAGCGTCGCGGCGACATCGACGGCGTCGAGCAGCTCACCCGCTACCTCGAGCTGCTCGGTCGCGACCCGCACCTCGCACCCGTCACCGGTGTGTTCGCCGCGCAGGAGATCAAACCGCAGGCCCGTGTGCTCGCGACGGATCGCGGCATCAGGTGCGTGACCCTCGACTACGACCACATGAAGGGCATCGACTCCGGCGCCCCGCGCTTGTTCTGAGCCCGCCCGGTAGCGTGGAGCCCATGCCCCGCCGCTCTCCCTGGTCCTGTGTTCTGTGGGACGTCGACGGCACGATCGTGGATGCGTCCTCGGGAATCCTCCGCCGGCTGGGCATCGCGATGCGCCACTTCGGGCACCCCGACGTCACGCGCGCCGAACTCGTGCATTGGATTGGCCCACCGATGCACGAGACGTTCCAGAAGCAACTCGGCATGAGCCCCGACGAGGCGACGGACGCCGTGTCGTTCTACCGGACCCTCGGCAAGCAGGACGGCTACACCACGGGTGCGCAGCTCTATCCGCAGATCGCCGACCTGCTTCGCGAGATGCACCGCGCGGGTGTTCCGCAGGCGACGGCGAGCTCGAAGCCCGAGGTGCAGGTGCAGGCCCTGATGGACCATTTCGATCTCTCCGAGTGCTTCACCGCGATCGTCGGAGCGACGCTGGACGAACGCAGGCTCAGCGCGAAGGCCGACATCGTCGCCGAGGCCCTCCGACGCCTCGAGCACGCCGGCGTCGACACGAGCCGTCCCGTGCTGATCGGCGACCGTCACCACGACGTCGAAGGCGCCTCGGCCCACGGCGTGCCGGTCATCTTCGTCCGCTGGGGTTTCAGCTGGCCGCACGAGTCGGAGGGCGCCCAGGCGGCCGTCGACGATGTCGGCGAACTCCGCTCCCTTCTCCTGCTCCCGGACGCCGATGCCTGACATCCTTCGATGGGTCGTCCCCGCGGTCGTGGTCTTCGCCGTCGCCGCGGTGCTCGCCGCCGTCGCCGTCTGGGCGGTGCGCCGCCGCCGGCGCTCCCCACGGGCGCGCGCCGCCGCCGAGGCGGAACGGGCACGCACCGGTGCCGATCTCGTCGCCCTGGATGACGCGATCGAAGAGATCGACCTCGAACTCGCCCTGTCGGGTGCGCTCTACGGCGGCGGGACGCCCGCGACTCTCCGGCGTGCGCGCATGACGGCTCAGCACGCGCGCGACAACGCCTTCGACGACTACCGCAGCATCTCCGATGGGGATGCACAGCCGGCGCAGGTCGCCCGCGCCGCACGGGCGATCCGGTTGCGCACCGGCCAGGCGCTCGCCGTCATCGCCCGCGCACGAGCCGAGAACGACGCCTGGGTCCGCGAGAACCTTTCGGCGAGCGCGCAGATCGCCGCGGCATCCGCTCGTCTCGTGGACATGCGCGCGAGCATGGGTGATCCTGTCGCACTGGTGCGGTCGCTTTCGGACCGCTTCGATGAGGCCGAGTGGGCGGAAGCCCGGGACGCCGCACGGGCGGCCGTCGACGCCGCGGCGTCGGCCGAGCAGCACTTGACGAATGCCCGGGATGCCGCGGCCGACCCGTCACGGTCGGCGCTGACCGACCTCGCAGGGGCGGAGCGCGACCTGCGCAGAGCCATGAGCGAGACCCGAATGGTCGAGGAGCGACACCGCCTCGTGATGCAGGCCGCGGCCGCGGTCCCCGGTGAACTCGCCGAAGCCCGCGCGGCGATCCGACAGGCCGTCACCGTGCGGGAGGGGCTGGAGCCGGAGGATGCCGAGCGTCTCGGCGAGGCCATCCGAGCAGCCGACGCGGCGCTTCAAGCCCTCACGCCGGATGCCACCCGTCGACCGACGCACACCACGGATTCGCTTGCGCGCCTGCGCGACCGCCTCGACATGGCGCTGGGCGATGCCCGGAGTGCACAGCAGCGCCTCCGCGGCGCACGTACCGCCCTGCCGGGAACCCTCGCCGCGGCGCGGAACGCGATCGCCCAGGCCGAACGGGCGCTCTCACAGGCGCACGCCGGGGCGGATGCCCGCGTGCGGCTGGCCGACGCCCAGACCGATCTGGCAGCCGCACGGGCCGGGACCGATCCGGTGAAAGCCCTCGACGAGGCGCGGAGGGCCGTGCGCAAGGCGGAGGACGCGAAGGCCCTGGCCGACCACGACCGTCTCGCCCGCGACTGAGTTCTCCCGGGCGACCGAGCCGACCAGTATCGTGAGGCGCATGACCGACGCCACCGTCTCTCGTCGCCCCGTCTTGGTCCGCGTGATCGCACGCATCCCCGCCACCCTCGTGCTGGTCGCCCTCATCCTCCTGGCCGGAGTGATCTGGGGCGGCCTGTGGAGTCCTTTCGAAGACAACGAGCTCTTCCCCAGCGTCGCCTACGGCCTGCCGCAGCTGACGCAGGGTCTGTGGTGGACGCCCCTCACCGGCACATTCTTCGTCAACCTGCCATGGGTGTACATCCTCACGATCGCGAGCTTCGCGGGCATGGCTTACCTCGAGTTCATGCGGGGAACACGGGTCGCGCTGGCCTACTTCTGGATCGGCCAGCTGTTCGCCATCTTCGCGGCCGCCATGCTGCTGTGGCTGGGCGCGTTGCTGCCGTGGCCGTGGGCGCAGGTGCAGTCGCTCATGATCGACGTCGGCCCCTCCGGCGGCACGATGGCGTGCATCGCCGCGGCGGCGGGACTGCTGGTGGCACCCTGGCGGGTGCGCGTCTGGCTCGTCATCATCGGCTTCACCGTCGTCTCGTTGCTGTTCTGGGGTGCTCTCGCCGACGTCGAGCACGCCCTGGCCGTGCTTCTCGTGCTGTTCGTCGACCGCTCGCTCCGGGTTCAGCGCACCACCGTGCGGGAGCAGCGTCTCGTGGCCTTCTTCGCCCTCCTCGTGCTGGGCGCGATCCAGATCGTGACGACACTGGTGCCCACGAACGGGCCGTTCGGGTCGACCGACGCCGTCTCCGGCGGTTTCGTCGACGTCGGTATCGACACCGTCGTGATCCTGCTCGTCGCCACCGGCCTCCGACGCGGTCGTCGCTGGTCGTGGGTGGTCACCGTCCTCCTCTCGGCCCTCAACGTGCTCGTCGGCATCCTGCTGCTGGTTCTGCTGCTGATCACCCGCTCGCTCAACATGCCCGACGTCGACCTCGACGGCGACCCGAGCGCCACGTTCGCCACCGCGACCCTCTGGCTTCTGCTGCTCGTCTACGTGGTCTGGGTGCGCCGCGCGTTCGCCTCCCGCCGCAAGTCCCCGATCGGCTCGACCGCGCCCCCGACCCTCGACGAGGTGAAGGAAGACATCCACCGCTACGGCGGCGGCACCCTGTCATGGATGAGCACATGGGACGGCAACAGCTACGCGCGCACCTCGACGGGCGTCATCGTCTACCAGCGTCGCGCCGGGGTCGCGCTGGTCCTCGCCGATCCACTGGGACCGGAGGACGGCCGGGCGCAGTCCGTACGCGAGTTCATCGATCAGTCCGAGCACGCCGGGCTCATTCCCTGCTTCTTCAGCGCGGCCGAGTCGACCCGCGCCGCGCTCCCCCCGGGCTGGCGCAGCATGGTCGTCGCCGACGACACGATCGTCGACCTCCCCGGCCTGAAGTTCACCGGCAAGCCGTGGGCATCCGTACGCACGGCGATCAACAAGGCGGGACGCGAGAACATCGCCTTCAAGATGACCCGCATGAAGGACGAGTCATGGGGCACCCGCGCACAGCTCCGCGCGATCTCCGAGATGTGGGTCGGTGACAAGGGCCTGCCCGAGATGGGCTTCACGCTCGGGACCCTGACCGAAGCGGAAGACCCCGAGGTTCGGCTGGCGATCGCGATGTCGCCGAACGGCGACGTCGACGGCTTCCTGTCCTGGCTTCCCGTCTACGGCGAGAACGGCGCGGTGCGCGGGTGGACCCTCGACCTGATGCGTCGACGCGACGGCGGGTTCGGGCCGGTGATGGAGTTCCTGATCGGCTCGAGCGCGCAGTTCTTCTCCGAAGAGGGCGCGGAGGTCATGTCGCTCTCCGGCGCGCCGCTGGCGCACGACTATCCGCCCGGGGCGGGGATCATCGCCGACCTCAGCGAGAAGCTCGCCGAATCCCTCGAGCCCGTCTACGGGTTCCAGTCGCTGCACAAGTTCAAGATGAAATTCAACCCGCGCTACGAGACGATGTACCTGCTCTTCCGCGACGAGGCCGATCTGACGAGGATCGGGCTCGCGCTGACGAGGGCGTTCCTGCCCGATGCCACGATCAAGCAATTCGCCGGGGCAGGTTTGGAACTGGTGCGGGGCGACAAGAGCTGACGGCGCACGCGGGTGCCGACGGGATGGGCGGGATGCAGCATCCCGCCCATCTCGTTCGTCAGACGGGTCGGATGTTCTCCGCCTGCAGGCCCTTCGGGCCCTGGGCGACATCGAACTCGACGCGCTGATTCTCCTCGAGGGAGCGGTAGCCGCTCGCCTCGATGGCGGAGTAGTGCGCGAAGACGTCCGCGCCGCCGTCATCGGGAGCGATGAAGCCGAAGCCTTTTTCCGAGTTGAACCACTTGACCGTGCCCTGCGTGCTCATTGCGTGCCATTCTGCTGTCGAAACCGCGCGTCCTGCGCGGCGGTTCCACGGTAGCCACCCGAGCCCGTGACCGGCAGGCGTCGTCACGGATGGTGACAGAAACGTTGCGCGCCCGACATGTTCGCCGCGTGCGGCGCCCATACGGCGCCCGGACCGAGCAGATACTCAAGGTCCGGGCGCCGACGGATCCCCCCGGATGAGCCACGCAGAGCGTGACGGGCTCCACTCTACTGATATATCGGCGGGAGCTGTGAGACCCGGAAGACGGTTTCCGTCGATTCTCCGGTGGCCGCGGACGTAAACTGTCCACCGCCATGACCGACGACGAGCCGCTCGAACCGCGGGAAGACCGCTTCGCTCCCGTGAATCCCCGCGGAGCGATCCTCGGCGACGAGGTGTACTCCATCCTGGGTCGTGCGATCCTCGACGGGACGCTTCAGCCGGGCGAGCGGCTGCGCGACGTCGATCTCGCCGAACGGCTCCAGGTGTCACGGACCCCCGTCCGGGAGGCGCTCCAGCGCCTCGAGCGCTTCGGGCTCGTCGAGGTGTCGGCGAACCGGTGGACGCGCGTGTCCACGCCCGGCGAGAACGCGTTGCGCGACACGACCGAGTTCATGGTCTTCGTGGTGGGCGGCGCCTTCCGCACGGCCCTCGTGCGCTGCTCGGACGAGCAGCTGTCGCTCATCCTCGAAGCCGCCGACGCCGTGATCGCGGCCTCCGACGTCGAAGACGCCGCGGCGATGGTGGCGGGGACCGTGATGTTCTTCCAGCAGGTGATCCGCGCCACCGGCAACGCCGTGTTCATCTCGATCATGCGCGAATCGGGCCTCGCCCTGCAGCGCAACCTCAAGGGGTGGACACCCGACATCGAAGACGCCGCGAGGCGAGGCGCGTCGTATCGGCGCCTGCGGGCGGCCGTGGCCGCACGTGACGGTGCGGCGGCGCACCAGGAACTCCTCGAAGTGAATCTGCTCGGCTGAGCCCGTGCTCCGGGTGGCATCCCGGCGTACCGTTGCTGCGTGGCCCACATCGATCTGCGCGACCTGTCCGACGACGACCTCGACGCCGTGTTCGAGATGATGCGCGACCCGGAAGCGGTGGCGATGGCGGCGTTCACCGCATCCGATCCCGATGACCGCGCCGCCTTCGACGCGTGGAGCGACCGCAACCGACAGGCGCCGGATGCCGCGCAATGGGTCATCACCGAGGACGGCGGTTTCGCGGGGACGGCCGCGGTCTTCTCCCTGGACGGCCATCGCGAGGTGACGTATTGGGTGGCCCGCCACGCCTGGGGCCGAGGCGTGGGCACGGCCGCGCTCCGGCTCATGGTGGCCCGCGAAGCAGAGCGGCCCCTCTACGCCCGCGTCGCCGCGCACAACGCGGCATCCGTCGCGGTTCTCGAACGCGTCGGCTTCACCGAGGTCGAACGCGTCACGGCGTTCGCTCCCGGTGCGGGGCGGGATGTCGAAGAGATCGTCTACACGCTGATGCCCACGCTCGAATGAGGAACGCCACCGAGATGAGAAAGACCCCCCGAAGAACATGGGGGGTCTTTCTCATGTCGTGCGCGAGGGGGACTTGTCCCTACCGCCTCTCCACACGCCGCTTCGCGGCGCGCGGAGCCTCTGGCGGCAGGGGCCCACCCCCAGAGGGTGTTCACATCGCGACCCCCGTCAGGAAATGAGAAAGACCCCCCGAAGAACATGGGGGGTCTTTCTCATTTCGTGCGCGAGGGGGGACTTGAACCCCCACGCCCTTGCGGGCACTGGCACCTGAAGCCAGCGCGTCTACCTATTCCGCCACTCGCGCGAATCGCGCATGCGAGATCGCATGAACTCAACCTGCCGAGGATATCACGGTGCCCGGTCCGCATCCGAACCGGTGCGGGCATCGCCTCGCCCCTCCGCCGGATGTCCGGCTGAAATCGCGCCGTCTACGCGGTACCCAGGCGAGCCAACTAACATGTACGCGACTTGTTCGCCCGGCTAGAGGAGCCCCGTGGGACTACTGGACAGCTTCGAGAAGGGACTCGAGCGCGCCGTCAACAGCGCCTTCGCGAAGACCTTCCGCAGCGGCATTCAGCCGGTCGAGATCGCCTCGGCGCTCCGCAGCGAGCTCGACACGAAGGCGGCGGTGGTCAGCCGCGACCGCATCCTCGCGCCGAACACGTTCACGGTCCTCCTGGCCCCCGCGGACGATGACCGCATGCGCACCCTCGGCAGCGCACTGGGTGACGAGCTCGACGCCCTCGTGCAGAAGCACGCCAAAGCCCAGGGGTACAGCTTCGCCGGCCCCGTGACGATCTCACTCGTCCGCGACGACCAGCTCTCGACCGGCACCCTGCGGGTGCAGTCGGCCACGGCCCAGGGCCGCGTCGCCTGGCGCGGAGTGGTCGACATCGACGGCACTCGGCACCCGCTCACCCGGGCGCGTACCGTCATCGGCCGCGGCAGCGATGCCGACATCACGATTCCCGACGCGGGCACGAGTCGCAAGCACGTCGAGATCCTGTGGGACGGCGAGCGCGCCATGGTCCGCGACCTGCAGTCCACGAACGGGACGAAGCTCGACGGGCGCCCCGTCACGGAAGCGCCGCTGCCGCCCGACGCCACCGTCACGATCGGACGCACGAACATCGTCTTCCACGTGGTGGCGCAGACCACCCCCGCGCGTCCGCCCATGCCCGCCGCCGACGCCACCCGCGCGTTCACGATCGGCGACGACGTCTCCCGCGGACCGCGATCGTGAGTGAACTGACCCTCCTGCTGCTGCGCATCGGCTTCCTGCTGCTGATGTGGTTCTTCGTGTTCGCCCTCGTCTACTCGCTGCGGGCTGACCTGTTCGGTGTGAAGGTACGGCGGATGCCGGAACCGGCGCCCGCCGTGGCGACCCCGGCCAAGGCGGGGTCGCCGTCGGACGCCACCGTCCCGGTGATGAAGGCGTCGCCGTCGAAACCCTCCGCCGGCGGACTGGCGACGACTGCCGCCGTGTCCCGGATCGTCATCACGAGCGGGCCCAAGACCGGGTTGGAACTTCCGCTCGGCTCCGAACCGCTCACGATCGGCCGGTCCAGCGAATCCGGGCTCGTCATCCGCGACGACTACACCTCCAGCCACCACGCGCGCCTCGTGCTGTGGGGCCAGCAGTGGATGATCCAAGACCTCGATTCGACGAACGGCACGTGGCACGACGGCGTCCGGGTCGCGGCCCCCGTGCCGATCAAGGTGGGCGCTCCGATCAAGGTCGGCGCCACCACCTTCGAGCTGCGGAAGTAGCGGCGAGCCGCATCCATGGTCTTCCAGGGCTCGAGCGTCGCCATCTCGCACACCGGCAAGGTGCGCTCCAACAATCAGGACTCCGGCTATGCCGGGTCGAACCTCTTCGCCGTCGCCGACGGCATGGGCGGACACGCGGGTGGGGATGTCGCCTCCAGCATCGCGATCGGTCGGCTGGAGGTGCTCGATCACCCGATGGCGTCCACCGCGGAGGCCGAGCGTGAACTGCGCGACGCGATCTCGGACACCGCCGCCGAGCTGATCGACACGGTCGCGGCCCGCCCCGAGCTCACCGGCATGGGCACCACGGTGAGTGCGCTGATCATGGTGGACGACTACGCCGTGATCGCCCACATCGGCGACTCGCGCGTCTATCTGTACCGCGACGACGCGCTCACCCAGATCACGACCGACCACACGTTCGTGCAGCGCCTGGTCGATTCGGGGCGCATCACGCCCGAAGAAGCCCGCTACCACCCCCGCCGTTCCGTCCTCATGCGGGTGCTCGGCGACATGGACCCCGACCCCGAGGTCGACACGTTCATCATGCCGACGCAGCCCGGCGACCGCTGGCTGCTGTGCTCCGACGGGCTGTGCGGCGTGGTCGACGACGCGCACACCGCCAAGGCGATGGCGCAGGGCAATGCTCCCGGGCGCACCGCCGACAGCCTGCTGAAGCAGGCACTGGACGCCGGCGCCCCCGACAACATCACGATCGTGATCGTCGACGTCGGCGGGCAGCATCCGCTCTTCTCGGGAACCCCCACGGTCGTCGGATCCGCCTCGACACCGACCGGCGTCGTGGTGCCGGCCGCACGATCGGGCCGAAGCGGCTGGCTGCACCCCAACCGTCAGGCCGCGAACGAGCCGACCCACTTCGAGCCCGCCGCCGGGTTCCTCGAGGAGCTCATCGAGGAGGATCGTCGCAGAGCGCGTCGACGACGCCTCGGGTGGATCATCGGCTTCGTGGTGGTGATCGCCCTGATCGCCGCCGCACTCTTCGGCGGCTACCAGTTCACTCAGACCCGGTACTACGTCGGCGTCGATCAGGATTCGGTCGTGATCTACCGGGGCATCCAGCAGAACATCGGACCGATCACCCTGTCGGAGCCCTACCAGGACACCGGACTGCAACTCGTCGACCTGCCCGACTTCGCGCTCGCCACTGTGCAGGAGACGATCTCGGCGGCATCGCTCGACGACGCCGAGCAGATCGTCGAGCGGCTGCGCAACACCGCGGAGGCCAGCGGATGACCTCGTCCCCCGACACACAGCAGGTCTCGACGGACACGTCGGTGCTCCGGGCACTGCGCCGCATCCGCGTGCCGCAGACGCAGCGCAACCGCGAGCTCGTCCTGCTGCTGTTCGCCTTCCTGATCAACGGCTCGGCTGTCGCCCTGGTCCAGCTCGGCGCGACCGGCGTGATCGACGCGAAGTTCCTCATCTACTGCGTCGGGCTCACCGCGCTCGTGATCGCGCTGCACATCGTGCTGCGACTGCGCGCGAGTGCCGCCGATCCGTTCGTCCTGCCCATCGCCACGGTGCTCACCGGCGTCGGACTGGCGATGATCTACCGCATCGACATCGCCTTGAAGCTGCACGGATGGGGCGCCTACTCCACGAGGCAGTTGGCGTGGGCGGGGATCGCCACGATCGGCGCCCTGCTGGTGGTCGTGCTGCTGAAGAACTACCGCGTGCTGTTCCGCTACACCTACGTCGCGGGATTCATCGGTGTCGGCCTCCTGCTGCTGCCGTTCGTCCCCGGCCTCGGCACCGACGCCAACGCCGACGTCTGGGTCTCGCTGGGCTTCTTCTCCTTTCAGCCGGGAGAGCTGGCCAAGATCTCCCTCGCGGTCTTCTTCGCCGGCTACCTCGTCCGCACCCGTGAGGCGCTCACTTCGGTCGGCACGAGGTTCCTCGGCATGACCTGGCCGCGCGCCCGTGAGCTCGGTCCGCTCCTGGTGGTCTGGCTCGTCTCGCTCGGCACCATCGTGCTGCAGCGAGACCTCGGGACGGGCCTGCTGATCTTCGGGATGTTCGTCGCGATGCTGTACGTCGCCACGGGCAAGACCAGCTGGGTGCTCATCGGTGTCGTCCTGGCGGCCGTCGGAGCCTTCTTCGCCTCTCGTGTGCTTCCGTACGTGCAGGGCCGGTTCGCCAACTGGCTCGACGCGTTCAATCCCGAGATCATCGACCGCACCGGTGGCAGCTACCAGCTCGTGCAGGGCATCTTCGGTCTCGCGCACGGGGGCCTCATCGGCACCGGACTCGGGCAGGGCCGTCCCTACCTCACGCCGCTGTCGCAGAGCGACTACATCTTCTCGAGTCTCGGCGAAGAGATCGGGCTGATCGGGGTCTTCGCCATCCTGTGCCTGTACATGGTGTTCACCAGCCGCGGCATCCGCATCGGCCTCACCGGTCAGGACGACTTCGGCAAGCTCCTGGCAACGGGCCTGTCGTTCACGATCGCGCTGCAGGTGTTCATCATGGTCGGCGGAGTGACGCGTCTGATCCCGCTGACCGGACTCACGACCCCCTTCCTCGCCGCCGGCGGCTCATCACTCGTGGCGAACTGGCTGATCGTCGCGCTGCTCCTGCGCATCTCCGACGCGGTGCGCAGTCGCCCGCGGGTGGTGATCGGCTGAGATGACGAAAGAACTCAAGCGTCTGAGCATCCTGATGCTCCTGATGTTCATTGCCCTCTTCGCCTCGACCAGCTGGATCCAGGTCGCACAGTCCGAGAGTCTCGCGGAGAACTCCCGCAACACGCGTGCCCTGTACGACTCGTACCAGGTGCAGCGCGGGTCGATCATCGCGAGCGGCGCGGCGATCGCCTCGTCGGTCGCGTCCGACGACGTCTTCTCGTGGCAGCGCGTGTATCAGGATGCCGCGATGTGGGCGCCCGTCACCGGTTACATCAATCCCGCCCTGGGTTCGGCGACCGGCCTGGAGCAGTCGATGAACCAGGAACTCAGCGGTACCGCAGGCTCTCAGTTCCTCACCCGGATGGAGCGCGTCATCACCGGTCAGAACCCGCAGGGCTCCAACGTCGTGCTGAGCCTCGACTCCGTCGTGCAGAAGGCGGCTTACGACGCACTCGGCGATCTGCAGGGCGCGGTCGTCGCGATCGAGCCCTCCACCGGGCGCATCCTGGCGATGGTCACGAGCCCGAGCTACGACACCAACACACTCGCCGTCCACGACGCTTCGGTCGTCAACGACGCCTACGACATGCTCAACACCAACCCGACGCATCCCCTCTACAACCGCGCCATCTCGGGCGACCTCAACCCGCCCGGGTCGACCTTCAAACTCGTCGTGGCGTCCGCAGCGCTCGCATCCGGCAACTACACGCCGGCCTCGACGTTCCCGAACGTCGCCTCGTACACCCTTCCCGGCACCAGCACCAGCATCAGCAATGCCGGGGGCGGCGCGTGCGGTCCCGGTGACACGGTCACCCTCGCCGATGCGCTCCGCCTGAGCTGCAACATCCCGATGGCCGAACTGGCGGTCGCCCTGGGCGACGACGCCATCCGCGAGGAGGCGGAGAAGTACGGCTTCAACTCGTCCTTCACGATGCCGCTCACCTCCACCCCGTCGACGTACCCGCGGGCGCTCAGCGACGACAAGACCGCCCTGACCGGCTTCGGCCAGGGCGACGTGCGCGCCACGCCGCTGCAGATGGCGATGGTGTCCGCGGCGATCGCCGACGGCGGCACGGTGATGAACCCGCGCATGGTCGACCAGGTCATCGCGCCCGACCTCTCGGTGCAGCAGACCTTCGACGACACCGAGTTCGGGCAGGCGCTGGACCCCGAGCTCGCGCAGCAGATGGCCACGATGATGGTCGCCAATGTCAATGACGGAGCGGCCTCGGGTGCAAGAATAGACGGAGTCGACGTGGGCGGGAAGACAGGCACCGCAGAGAACGGCAACACCAAGCCGTACTCGCTGTGGTTCACCGGTTTCGCACCGGCCGACAACCCACGAGTCGCCGTCGCCGTGGTCGTCGAAGACGGCGGCGGGCAGGGACAATCGGGCAGCGGAAACACCATCGCCGCGCCTATCGCGAAGAAAGTCATGGAGGCGGTGCTGGGGAAATGAGACCGACACAGGGAGTGACTTTCGGCGGACGCTATGAGCTGGACTCGCGCATCGCCATCGGCGGCATGGGCGAGGTCTGGGAGGCGACCGACCACGTGATCGGACGCACCGTCGCCATCAAGATCCTCAAAGACGAGTACATGGGCGATCCCGGGTTCCTCGAGCGCTTCCGCGCCGAAGCCCGCCACGCCGCACTCGTCAACCACGAGGGCATCGCGAGCGTCTTCGACTACGGCGAGGAGGCCGGCAGCGCCTTCCTCGTGATGGAGCTCGTCCCCGGCGAGGCGCTGTCGACAATTCTCGAGCGCGAAGGCTCGCTGTCGACTGACAAGACGCTCGACATCGTGGCGCAGACGGCCGCCGCGCTGCAGGCTGCGCATGCCGCCGGTCTCGTGCACCGCGACATCAAGCCCGGCAACCTCCTGATCACGCCCGACGGCCGTGTGAAGATCACCGACTTCGGCATCGCGCGCATCGCCGACCAGGTGCCGCTCACCGCCACCGGCCAGGTGATGGGCACCGTGCAGTACCTCTCCCCGGAGCAGGCGTCGGGTCATTCGGCGTCGCCCTCCACCGACATCTACTCGCTCGGCATCGTCGCCTATGAGTGCCTCGCCGGCAAGCGTCCCTTCACGGGCGAGTCGCAGGTCGCCATCGCGATGGCGCAGATCAACGAGCAGCCCCCGCCGCTGCCGCCGACGGTCGCCACCCCGGTGCAGAACCTCATCATGGCGATGATCGCCAAGAAGCCCGAAGACCGACCGGCCTCGACGGCCATCATCGCCCGCGCAGCCACCGCGCTCCGCCGAGGCGATGTTGCCGCTGCGGCCGCAGCCATCCCGGCGATCGCGACCGGCGTCGTGCCCGATGACGCGACCCAGCTGCTGACTTCGGGCGAAGACACCACCCGCCTCCTGCCGATGCCCGTGCCCGTCGACGACGAGCCCGTCAAGAAGAAGCGCAGCCCGTGGACGTGGCCGCTCATCGCGCTCATCGTGCTGCTCCTCCTCGTGATCGGCGGTACCGTGTGGGCGGTCCTGTCCAACCAGACGCCCGCGCCTGCGCCATCGCAGTCGACGACCTCGACGGCACCGTCGCCCGTCCCGAGCAGTCCTTCGCCGTCACCGACCTCCGACCGCGTCGACGTCAGCTCGTTGGGGCTGGTGGGCGTCTCCTGCGATGAGGCCCGGGGAATCCTCGAGGGAGCGAACCTCGTCGCCAACTGCGTCCCGGGCAACGCGGCGCCCGCGCCCGACCAGGTGGGCTTCGTCTACGCCGTCAACCCCACGGGACGCGTCGAAGAGGGCACGACCATCGCCCTCACGACGTACGCTGATCAGACCCCACTCGAGACGCCGACGGCGCCCACGATCACGCCGAACCCCGTCACCGCGGGTGGCACGGCGACCGTCGGCTGGAGCGGGTACCAGTGCGCCTCCGGCACCGGCACCGCGAGCAAGTACGACCTCACCGTCACCAACGGCACGTTCAGCGACGGTTCCCAGAAGCGGGCCTTCACGCTCGCGGAGCAGCCCGTCGCCGTGACCGTGCCCGCCACGGCGACAGGGTCCGTCGTCGTGACCTACACCGTCACCTGCTCGGGCGGAAGCGGCGGAGATCGCACGACGGGCGCCTCGGCCGACGGCACGGCGTCCATCTCTCCGGCCAGCACGCCGACGCCGGGCACCACGCCGTAGTCCACGTCCGCCTTGCTCCCGCTGATGCGGGGCGCGGGGCGGACGTCGGTTAGGCTGGCTGTGTTCCACGCCAGGGAGTTAACGTGACAGTCGAGCCGCGGGTGCTTTCGGGCCGATATCGAGTCGACGAGCTCATCGGGCGCGGCGGAATGGCGACGGTCTACCGCGGATACGACGTCACTCTGGGCCGCCAGGTCGCCATCAAGATCCTCGGCCGCGATCTCGCGAACGACAACTCCTTCCGCACCCGGTTCCGCCTGGAAGCCCAGGCGGCGTCACGCATGGCGCATCCCGCGATCGTGCGCGTGTACGACGCGGGCGAAGACACCGAGGTCGGCACGGACGGCGTCGCGCATCCGGTGCCGTACATCATCATGGAGCTCGTCCACGGTGATCTCCTCAAGGACATCATCTCCGCCGGTCCGGTGAGCGTCGACGATGCGCTCCGTTACAGCGACGGCATCCTCGAGGCTCTCGAGTACTCCCACCGCGCCGGCGTCGTGCACCGCGACATCAAGCCCGGCAACGTCATGGTCACCGACGCGGGCCAGGTGAAGGTCATGGATTTCGGCATCGCACGCGCGGTCTCGGACTCGTCCTCGACGGTCGCCGAGACCACCGCGATCCTCGGCACCGCGGCCTACTTCTCGCCCGAGCAGGCGAAGGGCGAGCCCGTGGATGCGCGGGCCGATCTGTATTCCGCAGGAGTCGTGCTCTACGAGCTGCTCGTGGGGCGCCCCCCGTTCCGGGGCGAGTCCCCGGTCGCGGTCGCCTATCAGCACGTGAGCGAAGCCCCGATCACGCCGTCGGAGGTGAACGACACCGTTCCCCGTGCGCTCGACGCCGTCGTCCTGCGCGCGCTCGCAAAGGATCCCTTCCAGCGCTATCAGGACGCCGCGGGCTTCCGTGATGCCCTCGACGCGACGATCGACGGCAAAGCGCCCACGAAGCGCCAGGTGGGTGCGCTCACGAGCGAGCTGTACGGACCGAACCCGCGCCAGGCGGCCGAGACCGCCCGGTCCCTGCGTCAGCTGAGCACCGACACCACGATGAAGCGCACGCAGACCGGACCCCCGGTCGCGTGGATCTGGGCCGGTGTCGCGGTGCTCGCCGTGCTCCTCATCTCCGTGCTCTTCTGGGTTGTCACGATCCGACCCGCGAGCGAAGTCCCCTCGAGCGCACGCATCGTGCCCGATGTCGCCGGCATGACGTACGAGCGGGCGAACGAGGCTCTGGCCGAACAGGATCTGCTGTCGACGCGCGTCGACGAGGCCAACGCCGATGTCGCCGCCGGCAACGTGATCCGCACCGACCCGGGGGCGGACGCTTCGGTCACCCCGCAGCAGCAGATCCGTGTCTTCGTGTCGACCGGGCAGGAGCTGGCGACCGTACCGACTCTGGTGGGCATCGGACAAGAGGCCGTACAGGGTGCCCTCGAGAGCGCTGGTCTCGCGCTCGGAGTCGTGACGCAGCGGAACGATCCCGGGCTCGCCGCCGGCGTGGTCATCTCGGCCGATCAGACCGCCGGTGAGCAGATTCCGGTCGGCACGACCGTGAACCTCGTCGTCGCGACCGGACGCGTGCTGATCAACGACGTCACCGGGTACACGGTGGAGGCCGCGACGCGCGAGCTCGAGGGTCCGACCTCGCAGCTGACGGTCGAGACGCAGCCCGACCCCAACTGCGTCGCGACCGAACCGCCGGTCGTGACCGCCCAGTCGATCGCCCCCGGCGAGGCCGAGGTGCATGCGACGGTCGTGCTCACCTACTGCGGGGCGCCGTAGCCGCCCCCGGCGACGCCCCGGTCAGCGATGCGGTCGCAGCGCTGCGCCCCGGGTCGCGGCAGCCGTGACGCCCACACTCTCGAGCCAATTGCCGAGCAGTCGATACCCACCCTCGGTGAGCACCGCCTCCGGATGGAACTGCACGCCGTGCAACGGAAGCGTGCGGTGCGAGACGCCCATGATCACGCCGCTCTGCGTCCGGGAGGTGACGCGCAGCTCGGACGGCAACGACTCGGGCACCACCGCCAGTGAGTGGTACCGGGTTGCGACGAACGGGCTCGGCAGGCCGTCGTAGAGGGCGCTGCCATCGTGCGTCACCCGCGAGGTCATGCCGTGCATGAGCTCGGGCGCATGATCCACGACGGCCCCGAACGCCTCCGCCAGCGCTTGATGTCCCAAGCACACACCCAGGAGGGGGATGCCGCGGGCCGCGGCCGCCCGCACCACGGGGATCGACGCCCCCGCGTCGACCGGCGCTCCCGGACCCGGCGAGACGAGCACGCCCGCGTACGGAGCGATGGCGAGACCGGCGACGCGTTCGAGCCCGGCGGTGGGGTCGGGACGGACGATCGCATCGGCTTCGACGAGGTCGGACTCCGCGCCGAGCTCGTGCAGATAGCCGACGAGGGTGTGGACGAAGCTGTCGTGGTTGTCGACGACCAGGATCCTGCCCGCCTCGGACGCGCGGGGCGCCGCCGCGGGATCGTCGACGAGGGTCACTGAACCGTGACGTCCTGCGGGTTCACGAAGCTGCTCACCCAGGGGAAGACGTAGAAGAAGAGTCCGTAGATCACGGCGGCGGCGAGGATGAGGAGGAAGATCACCCTGAGCCACCACGGACCGGGGAGGACGCGCCAGAGACCGGCGTACATCAGGTGGTCACTCCTTCGGTCAACGAAGCCGGGGCTCCGGCCGCGCGTGGGGTGAACGCGTCGAACACGCTGTAGCCGACGATGCGCTCGGTCATCGCGAACATCGGACTGCAGCTCGTCATCGTCAGGTACCGCCCCCCGTCATTGGGCACGTCCGGGGCCTGGGGCACGGGCAGCAGCACGTCCACGGCGGACGGTTCGACGTACTCGAGGGTCCGGAACCGGTACGTGTACCAGCCGTCGGGGGTCTCGATGACGATGGCGTCGCCCACGTGCAGGTCTGCGATGCGGTTGAAGGGCTTGCCCCAGGTGGTGCGGTGGGCCGCCACGGCGAAGTTGCCGACATCGCCGGGCATGCTCGTGTCGGGGTAATGCCCGATGCCGATCGGATCGAGGGTGTTCTCGCGGGTCACGCCGCCCGCCATGTTGACGCTGTAGTCGGCGCCGAAGCGGGGGATGTGCATGATCCCGAAGATCTCGGCGTCCGCCGGCTGGGGCAGCGCGATCGGGTCGGCTGTCACCGGGGCGGGTGCGGCGGCGACACCGGGGGTGGGACTCGCTGTCGCTGCGGCGGGGGGTGCCTCGTACTCCTCCGCCCACTGCTCCGAGAGCTCGTGACCGGCCGCGTTACGCTCCGCTCCGTAGATCACATCGCCGATCCAGAGCTGCCACACGACATACAGCAGCGTGATCAGTCCCGCCGTGATGAGGATCTCGCCGACGACGCCGAAGAACGATGTCCGAGCACGCGGACGTCGGCCTCGCGCGCGCAGGTCACCACCCGTCGCGATCCCGCTCCCACCCGTCACAACGGTGATCATATCGACCTCACCCTGAGGTCAACCTGGCAGCCGCCCGAGTGGGACGGAGCCTCCCCGGGTAGGATGCTGGCATGGCAGGTAAGAGAGACGACGCACTCGTCGAACGCAGTGAGGGAGAGGCCGCACCCAACCCGGTGTGGTTCAAGCCCATCATGATCGGGCTCATGCTCGTCGGACTCGTCTGGGTGCTGGTCTTCTACCTGAGCAGCCAGGCTTTCCCGATCCCGGGTATCGGCGCCTGGAACCTCGTCATCGGCTTCGGCATCGCGTTCGTCGGCTTCCTCATGACGACGCGCTGGAGATAGCGAACCACACGAATTACACGGGTGTGATTCATCCCCAGGTGTGGATGAACCTGTGGATAACTCCTCGGCTGATCAGACGTAGATCACGGCGGGGATGACGAGCAGTCCCAACAGCGCCACGGTCACGACGGCGAGGAGCGCGACCTGCAGGCCGCGCCGCCGCACCGACCGGGTACGGGCGAAGACGAGTCCGAGCGCAGCACCGACGACCAGCCCGCCCAGGTGCGCCTGCCATGAGATCTGCACCGCGGCCATCGAACCCGCCATCAATCCCTGGATGAAGGGGAAGGCGAAGTTGATGCCGATCAGGATGGCGATGCCCGTGACATTCGCGCCGATGTGCCGGCCGATCACCAGCAGAGCTCCGAACAGCCCGAAGATGGCACCGGACGCCCCGACCACCCACTGGCCCGGATCCAGCAGCGCCACGGCGACGGATCCGCCCAACCCGCTGATCAGGTAGAGCGACAGGAACCGCCACCGGCCGAGGAGCGGCTCCAGACTGCGGCCGATCATGAACAGCGCGAGCATGTTCAGCCCGACGTGCAGGAAACTCCCGTGCACGAGGAGCACTGTCAGCAGCCGCCAGGGCTGGAAGCCGTACGGCAGCGACGGCACCAGGTAGGCGCTGTTGAACGCGAGCCAGTCCTGGACGGGTGACCCGGGGATGATCTGGGTCACGTACACCAGCGCGGTGAGGGCGATGATGGCGTACGTCACCAGCGGTCGCGAGTCCGAGACGGCGAGCGCGGACGCGCCCGAGCGCCGCCACCGCCGCTGCGCCTTCACCTGTGCGGGCGTGCGCGACTTCTGCTGCTCGACGAGGCACTCGGGGCAGATGACACCGACCGCCGCCTGCGTCTGGCACTCCGGGCAGATCGTCCGTAGGCATCGCTGACACAGCACGAAGCTCTGCCGGTCGGGATGCCGGTAGCAGAAGTTCTCCCGATTGCGCCGGAATTCCTCCGACGCCGCATCCGTGGTCACGGGCGTTCCGTCACAGGCGGTCGGCGACCGCTAGACCGAGACGATGTCGACGGACTGCAGGACGACGGGCTCGATCGGCCGGTCTCCGGCGCCCGTCGGCACGGCGGCGATCGCGTCGACGACCTCGCGGGACGCGGCGTCCGCCACCTCGCCGAAGATCGTGTGCTTGCCCTGCAGCCACGTCGTGGGGTCGGTGGTGATGAAGAACTGCGAGCCGTTGGTGCCCTCGGGCTTACCCGTGATCGCGTTGCGACGCAGACCCGCGTTGGCCATCGCCAGCATGTAGGGCTGAGTGAAGTTCAGTTCGCCGTTGATCTCGTCGTTGAAGTTGTAGCCGGGCCCACCCGTGCCCTGGCCCAGGGGGTCGCCGCCCTGGATCATGAAATTGGGGATGATGCGGTGGAAGACGACGTCGCGGTAGAGCGGGCCTTCACCGGGCTTGCCGGTGGCGGGGTCGGTCCACTCGCCGGTTCCGTCCGACAGGCCGATGAAGTTCTGAACGGTGCGGGGGGCGTGGTCGCCGAAGAGGTTGACGAGGATGTCGCCGTGGTTGGTGTGCAGGGTGGCTACGGCCGTGTGCTGAGGCATACGTACATTCTTTCAGAGTTCTGTGCAAGGCCTCCCGCTTGCGCCCATGTCTGGCAGGATAAGGAGACCAGATCACCCAGTGATGAGGAGGGCCCCGTGGGCCTCAGCCGCAAGCGCAAGAAAGAAATCCGCAAGCTCCAGTCGAAGGCGAACGATCTCTGGGAGTCCCAGCAGGTGCTCGTCGAGGAAGCCTCGCGCATCGCCCGTGACGCCGGTCGACAGATCGGGAACTACGGCAAGGAGCAGGTCGTCCCGACCGTCCAGAAGGGCTACGGCAGAAGCGTCGACTTCTCTCGCCACGTGCTCTCCGACAAGGTCGTCCCCACCGCGGGCGCTGTCGTCGGGTCGGCGCTGTCGGTGTGGGATGCCGCCAACGACACCCGGTCGCGTCTGGCCGCCGGCAAGGGCTTCAGCATGCCGGACGCCTCCAGCTATGCCAAGAAGGCCGACAAGTACGGCAAAGAAGCGTCGAAGAAGTTCGCGAAGCAGCTCTCGCTCGAGCCTCAGCGCCAGGGCATCGGCGCCGGCGGCGTCATCGCCATCCTCCTCGGTGTCGCTGCGGCCGTCGGTGTCGCGTACGCCGCATGGCAGACGCTGCGTGCCGACGACGAGCTCTGGGTGGCAGACGACCCGCTGCGTGCACCTGACGCGTGAGTTCGCCGGCTTCGCCGGACCCCACACCTGACGGCCTCGCGCGCGTCCGCTCCGCAGCGGACGCGCGCGGTCTGTCGGTGGAGATCCGCGAGCGGCCGGCGGCGGGGAGTCTCGCCGAAGCGGCCGCGCTGCTCGGGCTTCCGGCATCCGGCATCATCAAGACCCTCGTCGTCAAACGCAGCGACGACACATTCCTCTTCGCGTTGATCCCCGGCGACAAGTCCATCTCCTGGCCGAAGCTGCGCGCCGTCGTCGGTGTGAACAAACTGCAGCTCCCCGCACCGGAGGCCGCTCTCGCGGCGACCGGCTACGAACGCGGCACGATCGTGCCGCTGGGAAGCACCACGGAGTGGCCGATCTACGCCGACGCGTCGATCGTCGGCCGCCGCATCGCTTTGGGCGCCGGAGCCCACGGCTACAGCCTCTTCATCGAGGCCGACGACCTCATCTCGGCGTACGGCGCCACCGTCGCCGACATCTCGCAGCCGCAGAGCTGACGCCGCCGATCGCGTGCGCGGGTCAGATCAGCCCCGCCATGTGGCGGGCGATGTCGACCAGCTTGACCCGCTGCAGCGATGAGATCGCCTGCGGCGTGAACCACTCGGCGCGGTCGGTCGAGCCATCGGTCTCGTTGCGCAATCGCCCGCCGGTGATGCGCGCGCGGTAGACGATACGCAGCGTGTGCAGGGGACCTGCGGAATCGGTGTTCAGGCGACGACCGGCGGGGATGACACGGGAATGGATGCCGAGGAGGTCGCCGATCGCCGCGCGATAGCCGGTCTCCTCCCGGACCTCCCGGCGCGCCGCGTGCTCGGGATCTTCTCCATCCTCCAGCCCACCACCGGGGATGGTCCACGCGGCGCGGCGCCCCTCGTTCCAGTGTGCGAGGAGCATCCGACCGGCATCGTCGATGATGACCGCGTAGGCGGCGACGCGCATGTCCATCCCGTCACTGTACCGAGCGCGGCGACGGCGACTTCGTCTCGCCGACACCGGAGGCCGTGACACCCAGGAAACGGATGAAGACGGCGATCCATCCGAAGATCAGGGCGAACACGATGATCTCGAACGCCGTCAGGCCGAAGTATCCGACGATGAACAGCACCAGCGAGACGATGACCGATGCCAGGAACCCCCACGAGGCGAGGAAGTAAGCGCGGGGCATCCCGCGCAGCACCCTGGGTCCGGCTGCGAGAAGACCGATGTAGACGACGGCCAACCCCATCGCGGAGAGGTTGTGCAGCAGCAGGTGGTCGTCGACGGGGAAGACGCCGACGCCGGCGAGCATCACCCCCATGATGACGAACATCGTCGAGACGACGGGCACCGCGCGGGGATGGAGGAACGCGTCGCCGAGAGCGCGCATGTCGTTCGCGAGATACACGGCGAATGTCGTGACGAGCAGGCCACCGGCGATCAAGGTGCCGTTGAAGACGACGCTGGAGATGTCGTCGAAGGTGCCGAGGTGGCTGAAGTGGACCAGCCACCATCTCGGATCGGGCGTGGTCACCATCGCCGTCAGGCTGCCGAGCACGATGAACACCATGAGGAGGGACGACATGCGCTGCGTGGTCATGCGCGCCACCGACAGGAACACCAGGTAGGCGACGAGACCCAGAACCACCGCCGACAGGACCGTCGACCAGAAGGGCTGCACAGGCAGTCCGATGAACGCGCGTCCGAGCACCACGAACAGCACCAGCGTCGCGAGGACGGCGAGCACGGTGTGCACGATGACGACGGAGACGGCATTCACCCCGAATTTGACCGGTGACAGCGCGAGACGCCACTCCTGTCCGGGCGCAGTGCGCGAGCGCCAGTAGCCGGTGGCGGAGACGACGGTGGCGGCGGCTCCGGCGAACAGGGCGATGAGGGTGCCGAAGGAACTGTTGCCCGACAGGGGGAGTGAGGCATCGGTCAGCCCGATGATCAGACCGACGACGGCACCCAGCACTCCGGCGCTGTAGGCCGCGTAGACCGCCTGACCCTCGACGCGGGCAGACACCGGCCGCCCGAGGGGTGACGGAACCGGTTCGGTGAGGTGCGCCATGGCGACAGTGTAGAAGAGGCCGAACCGAGGGCCGAGATGTGGAGCCTAGGAGATTCGAACTCCTGACATCCTGCTTGCAAAGCAGGCGCTCTACCAACTGAGCTAAGGCCCCTGGGGCTTACGTGGGGCTACCAGGACTTGAACCTGGGACCTCTTCATTATCAGTGAAGCGCTCTAACCGCCTGAGCTATAGCCCCGTCTCGAAGACCGCGCGAACGCTGTCAACCTCCAAGACTTTACCTGACGCGCACCGTTTTCTCGAATCGGGGCGACGCGCCGGTCAGTTGGACGTGAAACCCACGAGCAGACCGCCGGTGACCTTGACCGCGAGGTTGTAGATCCCGGCCATCACTGCGCCCAGCACGGTCACCACGATCAGGTTGAGGATCGCCACGACCGCCGCGAAGGCCATCACCTGGGGGAGGCCGACGAACGAGGTGATCGAGACGCCCCCGTCGGAGAAGCTCTGGAAGAACTCGTCGACCTTGCCGATCAATCCCGTGGTCTGCACGACCATGTACACGAGGAAGAAGGTCACGACCGTGACGATCGCGAGAGCGACCGCCGCCAGGAACGACAGCTTGACGGCCGACCAGAAGTCGACGTACACGAGGCGGAGCCGGACCTGCTTGGAGCTGGTCTTATGGGTCGACTTCTTCGCGAGCTTGTCGGCTACCGTACTCATACGTCAGTGCTTTCTCCGGGGGTCTGGGCGGTGGCGTCGGGGGCACCCGTCTCTTCATCGACGCTGGCCTCCGCTGCTTCGGTCAGTCCCCGCTCGCCGTTTCGGGCGATCGCGATGATGCGATCATCGCCGCCCGATCGAGCGAAGACGACACCCATGGTGTCTCGTCCCTTGGCAGGCACCTCGGCCACGGCAGAGCGTACCACCTTGCCGCTGGCAAGAACCACAAGGACCTCGTCGTCCGCCGAGACGATGAGACCGCCCGCGAGATCCCCGCGATCGTCGTTCAGACGGGCGACTTTGATGCCGAGTCCGCCCCGGCTCTGCAGCCGATACTGACCCACTTCGGTGCGCTTGGCGTAGCCGCCTTCGGTCACCACGAAGACGAATCCGTCCTCCGCCGCCACCGACGCCGACAGCAGGCTGTCGCCTTCGCGGAAGGACATCCCCTTCACGCCGGCGGTGGAACGGCCCATCGGCCGGAGCGAGTCGTCGGTCGCCGTGAAGCGCAGGGACATGCCCTGGCGGCTGATGAGGAGGATGTCGTCGCCTTCCTCCACCAAGAGGGCGCTGACGAGCTCGTCACCATCGCGGAGGTTGATGGCGATCACCCCGCCCTGACGATTGGTGTCGTACTCGGTCAGGCGCGTCTTCTTCACGAGACCACCACGGGTGGCGAGCACCAGGTACGTCGCAACGCTGTAATCGCGGATGTCGAGGATCTGGGCGATCTCCTCGTCGGGCTGGAGCGCCAGCAGGTTCGCGACGTGCTGGCCCTTCGCATCGCGGCCGGCCTCGGGGACTTCATAGGCCTTCGCGCGATAGACGCGACCCTTGTTGGTGAAGAAGAGGAGCCAGTGGTGCGTCGTGGTGACGAAGAAGTGCTCAACGACGTCGTCGGCGCGCAGTTGCGCGCCCTTCACCCCTTTACCGCCGCGGTGCTGCTGACGGTAGTTGTCGCTGCGCGTGCGCTTGATGTACCCATCGCGGGTGACCGTCAGCACCATCTCCTCTTCGGGGATGAGGTCCTCGATCGACATGTCGCCGTCGAAGCCGTGGAGGATCTCCGTGCGGCGGTCATCTCCGAACCTGTCGACGATGACCGTGAGCTCGTCGCGCACGATCACACGCTGCCGCACCGGGTCGGCCAGGATCGCCTGGAAGTCGAGGATCTGCTCCTCGAGCTCGGTGGCCTCGTCGATGATCTTCTGGCGCTCGAGCGCGGCGAGACGGCGCAGCTGCATCGTGAGGATCGCATCCGCCTGGATGTCGTCGATCTCGAGCAGATCCTTCAGTCCCGCCCGGGCGTCGTCCACGGTGGGGGATCGCCGGATGAGGGCGATCACGTCGTCGAGCGCATCCAGGGCCTTCAGATAGCCGCGCAGGATGTGCATGCGCTCTTCGGCTTTGCGCAGCCGGTATCGCGTGCGACGGACGATGACCTCGATCTGGTGATCGATCCAGTGCGTGATGAAGCCGTCGAGGGGAAGCGTCCGAGGCACGCCGTCGACGATCGCCAGCATGTTGGCGCCGAAGTTCTCCTGCAGCTGGGTGTGCTTGTAGAGGTTGTTCAGAACGACCTTGGCAACGGCGTCGCGCTTGAGCACGATCACGAGCCGTTGACCGGTGCGTCCGGAGGTCTCGTCCCGGATGTCGGCGATGCCGGTGATCTTGCCCTCGCGGGCGAGGTCGGCGATCTTGACGGCGACATTGTCGGGGTTCACCTGGTAGGGCAGTTCGGTGATGACCAGGCACGTGCGGCCTTGGATCTCTTCCACCCCGACCACCGCGCGCATCGTGATGGAGCCGCGGCCGGTGAGGTAGGCGTCCTTGATGCCGCGCGTCCCGAGGATCTGAGCGGCGGTGGGGAAGTCCGGCCCGGGGATGCGCGACATGAGCGCCTCGAGCAGCTCCTCGCGCGAGGCATCCGGATTCTCCAGTGCCCACAGCGCGCCCGCCGAGACTTCGCGCAGATTGTGGGGCGGGATGTTCGTGGCCATACCCACCGCGATGCCGACCGACCCGTTCACCAGCAGGTTGGGGAATCGCGCGGGGAGAACCGTGGGCTCCTGCGTCTGACCGTCGTAGTTGTCCTGGAAGTCGACGGTCTCCTCTTCGATGTCGCGCACCATCTCGAGCGCGAGGGGGGCCATCTTCGTCTCGGTGTACCGGGGCGCCGCAGCGCCCTGGTTGCCGGGCGAACCGAAGTTTCCCTGCCCGAGCGCCAGCGGGTAGCGCAGCGACCACGGCTGGACGAGACGAACGAGCGCGTCATAGATCGCGGTGTCACCGTGCGGGTGGTACTGACCCATCACCTCGCCCACCACGCGGGCGCACTTCGAGAACGACTTGTCGGGGCGGTAGCCTCCGTCGTACATCCCGTAGAGCACGCGACGGTGCACGGGCTTGAGGCCGTCACGCACATCGGGCAGCGCGCGCCCGACGATGACGCTCATCGCGTAGTCGAGGTAACTGCGCTGCATCTCCAGCTGCAGATCGACCTGGTCGATCTTGCCGTGATCGTGAAGATTCTCGGAGCGCTCGTCGTCAGCCATGGTGTCTCAGTTTCTGCGTGTGTGCGGGCGAGGATCGGCGGTGCGGATCAGATGTCGAGGAAGCGCACGTCTTTGGCGTTGCGCTGGATGAACCCTCGGCGTGACTCGACGTCCTCGCCCATCAGGATGGAGAAGATCTCATCGACGGATGCCGCGTCGTCGATGGTGACCTGGCGGAGCGTCCGCGTCTGCGGATCCATCGTGGTGTCCCACAGCTCCTTGTCGTTCATCTCGCCGAGACCCTTGTAGCGCTGGATCGCGTTGTCTTTCGGGATGCGCTTGCCGCTTGCGATCCCCGCCTCGAGGAGCACATCGCGCTCTTTGTCGCTGTAGACGTACTCGTGCGGTGAGTTCGACCACTTCAAGCGGTACAGCGGCGGCTGGGCGAGGTAGACGAAACCGGCTTCGATGAGCCCGCGCATGTACCGGAAGAGCAGGGTCAGCAGCAGCGTGGTGATGTGCTGGCCGTCGACGTCGGCATCGGCCATGAGGACGATCTTGTGATAGCGCGCCTTGGTGATGTCGAAGTCTTCGCCGATACCCGTGCCGAAGGCCTGGATCATCGCCTGCACCTCGCGGTTGCCGAGCGCACGGTCCAGCCGCGCGCGCTCGACGTTCAGGATCTTGCCGCGCAGCGCCAGGATCGCCTGGGTGTGGGGGTCTCGTCCCTGCACCGCAGAACCGCCGGCCGAGTCTCCCTCGACGAGGAAGATCTCGCTGATCGAGGGATCCTTGCTCGTGCAGTCCTTGAGTTTGTCGGGCATCGCCGCCGACTCGAAGACGCTCTTGCGACGTGCGGTCTCCCGCGCCTTCCGCGCGGCCATGCGCGCGGTCGCCGCGTCGATCGCCTTGCGGATGATGTTCCTCGCCTGCGCGGGATTGCGATCGAACCAGTCGCCGAGCCGATCGCCCACGACCTTCTGGACGAAGGCCTTCGCCTCCGTGTTGCCGAGCTTCGTCTTCGTCTGACCCTCGAACTGCGGCTCGGAGAGCTTCACCGAGATCACCGCGGTCAGTCCCTCGCGGACGTCTTCGCCGGACAGGTTGTCGTCCTTCTCCTTGAGGAGGCCGTTGGCGCGCGCGTACTTGTTGACCAGGGTGGTCAGCGCCGCGCGGAACCCTTCCTCGTGCGTGCCGCCCTCGTGCGTGTTGATGGTGTTGGCGTACGTGAAGACGTTCTCGGTGTAACTGGTGGTCCACTGCATCGCCACTTCCAGGGCGATCTTGCGCTCGGTGTCCTCCGACTCGAAGTCGATGACCTCGTCGTTCACGTGGTCGGCCTTGCGCACCTTGTTCAGATACTCGACGTAGTCGACGAGACCGCGCTCGTACAGGAAGCTGTCGTTCGGCTGCTGCAGCACGACCTCGCCCGCCGTCACCTCTTCCTCGTACGCCGAGGAGGGACGCTCGTCCGTGAGGTCGATGCGCAGTCCCTTGTTGAGGAACGCCATCTGCTGGAAGCGCGTGCGGAGGGTGTCGTAGTCGTAGTCGACCGACTCGAAGATCGTGTCATCGGCCCAGAAGGTGATCGTGGTGCCGGTCTCGGAGCTCTGCTCACCGCGCTCGAGCGGCGCGATCGGCACACCGCCGTTGTGGAACGACTGCCGCCAAACGTGGCCCTGGCGTCGCACCTCGACGTCGAGACGCGTCGACAGCGCGTTCACCACGGAGGAGCCCACACCGTGCAGGCCACCCGAGACCGCGTAGCCGCCGCCGCCGAACTTGCCGCCGGCGTGCAGCACGGTGAGGACGACCTCGACGGTGGATTTGCCTTCGGTCTTGTGGATGTCGACGGGGATGCCGCGGCCGTTGTCGATGACCCGGACTCCGCCGTCGGGAAGGATCGTCACGAGGATGGTGTCGCAGTAGCCGGCGAGCGCCTCGTCGACCGAGTTGTCGACGATCTCCTGCACGAGGTGGTGGAGACCGCGCGGACCTGTCGAGCCGATGTACATGCCCGGCCGCTTGCGCACGGCCTCGAGACCCTCCAGTACCTGGATCTCGTCGGCCCCGTATTCGTGCGGAGTGTTCTCGGTTCGCGGTGTTTCGGGTTCGTCGGGAACACTGTCAGGGGTCAGAGACGTCATAGGTTCGAGCGCTCCACATCGATAGATCGGCCAGTGATCAGTCTACCAAGAGATCGCGCCGAAATTCGGCTATACGCCTCTGTGAGGCGATGAAATGCGTCGGGAGGGGACGGGACGTGGCTTATCCGTAGGTATCGCGCGGACCACGGCCTGGAATGGCTCTCATGCCCCATTTCCAGGAGGGGACGTCCGGCCCGATGAAGCGGATGCTCCGCACCCCCGCGTCGGGGAACCGCCTCACCACTTCCGAGAGGATCTGCGACCGCATCAACTGCAGCTGCTTGGCCCACGCGGTCGAGTCGGCCTGGACGGTCAACTGGCCGTCGTTGAACGAGGCCAGCGTGGTGTGCTGCGCGGTGTCCGCGCCCGCGACCTCAGCCCACTGCAACACCAGGTCCTCCTGAGCGAGCTGGGCGTCCCAGCCCGCCGTCCGCGTCAGATCCGCCATCACGTCACCGAGTCCACGAGGGTCGCGGCCCGCCGTGAAGGGCGCGTTCTCGTCGTCATCACGTCGTCTGCGCCGGCGATGTGCGCGCGCCGTCGGTGCGAGACCACGCAGGCGCAGGTACGTGGCGATCGTCTCGGGGATCTCATCAGCCGAAGGTTCAGGCATCTGCCGCCTCCAGGATGGATCCGGCTTCGACGCGGATGACACGCGCACGCAATCCCGGCGGCACATCGTTCTCGACGGCAGCGGTCACGATGACCTGCTCGTAGTCCGCGGCGAGCTCCGCCAACCGCGTGCGTCGATCCGTGTCGAGCTCGGCGAAGACGTCGTCGAGGATCAGGACGGGGTCGCCGAGGCGGGATTCCGCACGCAACAGGTCGGCCGAGGCCAACCGCAGCGACAGCGCCACCGACCACGACTCGCCGTGCGACGCGTATCCCTTCACCGGCAGGCCCCGCACCCGGAGGACGAGATCATCCCGATGCGGTCCGACGAGCGTCAGACCGCGGTCGAGCTCCGCCGAGCGTTTTGCTGCCAGAGCCGACCGGAACTGCTCGGTCAGCGAGCCGGAGGCCGCGGCATCCGGCGTCGTCGTCCCGTCTTCGGGGTCGGCTCCACCGACGGAGAGAGCCCATTCGATCTCAGGCATATGATCTGCGCCGGCGATGGACGAATACGCTCGCGCAAGAGGCTCGCGCAGATCGGCGGCGAGTGACTGACGTGCCTCGATCACCTCCGTGCCGAGCGCGACGAGCTTGTCGTCCCACACATCGAGCGTCGACAGCGCGTCGCCGCGGATGCCGCGCGCCTTGGCGGACTTGAGCAGCGCGGTGCGCTGCCGCAGGACGCGGTCGTAGTCCGACAGCACGCCCGCGAGGCGCGGCGTGCGCTGAATCAGCAACTGGTCGGCGAAGCGACGACGCACCGAGGGGTCGCCGCGCACGATCTGCAGATCCTCCGGTGCGAAGAGCACGACCTGCGCGTACCGGGGCAACTCGGCGACCTTGGCCGCGGCGCCGTTCACCCTCGCCTTGTTCGATCCCTGACGATTCACCTGCACCTCGAGCTGCACCCGCCGGGTGTCGTGCGAGAGTCGTGCGCGGATGATGGCGGCATCAGCACCGTCGCGCACCATCGGGGCATCGGTCGAGACGCGGTGCGAACCCAGCGTGGCCAGGAACGCGATCGCCTCCGCGAGGTTGGTCTTGCCCTGGCCGTTGCGGCCGACGAACACGTTCGGGCCGGGCACCAGAGCGACATCGGCGACCGCGTAGTTGCGGAAGTCGATGAGGTTCAGGTGCTCGACGATCACCCTGTCACCCTAATCGGCCCCACCCACACGGGGTTCGAACCTACCCGCCGGCCGTGGAGCCAGGGAGCGCGGCGCCCGAGACGGAGCCCGTCGCGTCAGCGCAGGAGCAGGTTCGGCTGCAGCAGGTACTTGAAGGACTCGGCGCCGCCCTTGTCGACAGATGTCTGCGGGGTCACGAGCACCGGGCTGAGCTTGTTGGCGTTGTCGCTCGAGGTGAACGTGATGCGAGCGAACTCACTGCGGACCGCCGACAGCGACTCGAGCAGGTACTGCGGGTTCAGACCGAGCGTGACGTCGTCGCCCACCAGGTTGGCGTCCACCGACTCCGTGGCGCGCGCCTGCTCAGTGCCCGAGGCATCCATCGACACACGGTCGGTGGTGAAGGTGAACCGCAACGGCGCGGAACGATCCAGCACGAGCGCCACACGACGCACCGCTTCGACGAGCTCGGCGGTGTTGACGACCGCGTGGTGCTCGGTGACGTCGGGGAACAAGCGGCGGACAGGAGGGAAGTTTCCCTTGATCAGCAGCGAGGTCACCGTCTTGTTGCCTGCGGTGAAGGCGATGATCTCGCGGTCGCCGGCACCCGAGAACGCGATCGTGATGTCTCCGCCGTGAGCGAAGGTCTTACCGACCTCCTGCAACGTCCGAGCGGGTACGAGTGCGGTGGTCGATTCCTCGGATGCTGTGGAGCCGCCGTCCCACGGGATCTCACGCAGCGCGACGCGATAGCGGTCGGTGGCGACGAGGCTCAAGCTCGTTCCGCTGACTTCGAGCTGCACGCCCGTGAGGACAGGCGTCACGTCGTCGCGCGACGCGGCGAAGGCGACCTGGGCGATGGCCGTCGCGAAGTCTTCGGCCGGCACCAGTCCGGAATCTCCGCTCACCTCGGGGATCGCCGGGTATTCCTGCACCGGCATCGACGCGAGCGTGAAGCGAGCAGAACCACAGCTGAGGACGATGCCACCGTCGTCGTCGACCTCGATCTGGATCGGGGCATTGGGCAGCCGGCTCGCGATCTCGGACAGCAGACGGCCGTGCACGAGGATCGTGCCCGGTTCGTCGACGGTCGCCTCGATCGTGGTGCGAGCGGATGCCTCGTAGTCGAAAGCGGCAAGGGACAGCCCGGCCTCGGACGCCTCGATCAGCACACCGGCGAGGATCGGCTGAGGATTGCGCTGTGGCAGGAGCTTGACCACGAACGAAACGGCCTCGCTGAACACATCTCGGTTGACGTGAAACTTCACTGGCGCTCCCTTGACGTCGCGTATGGCTCTTTCATGTTAGTGCCCGCCGTCGAGCGCTGCTGTTCGCCCGTGGGCTGCCCTTGAGGTGATCGGACGAGGATTCATAGAGAGAGTTAAGTGTCATCTTGTTAACGCCTGTGGAAAGTGTGGACAACTCGAGCGATCCCTGTCGGCTCACCGGAACTACACGCGTGTGAGATGTGGAACGGCTGAGGAGGAGTTGGTTGTCGTTCTCGGTCGCGTCACCGGCTGTCCCCCGTTCATCCACAGGATGTCCTTCTGCGTACACAGGGTTGCCTCGCGAAATCGAAGTTATCCACAGGTTATCCACACTGTGCAGAACCGCGATAATGGCGGATGCGAAGCGAGGTGTCAAGAACGTCTCGGGGAATGTCAGGGCTCGACGCGAGACGATGTGCACGGCATCCGCCGGCGAGGTCGACGGATGCCGTCAGCGACCGACGCGGCCGAGCTGGGCCGTGATCTCGGTGACCTGGTTGTAGAGCGAGCGCCGCTCCTTCATCAGGTCGCTGATCTTCTTGTAGGCGTACATGACCGTGGTGTGGTCTCTGTTGCCGAACAGCTGGCCGATCTTGGGCAGGGAGAGGCTGGTCCGCTCCCTGCAGAGGTACATCGCGATCTGTCGCGCCGTTGCGACGGCCTGTGAGCGGCTCGATCCGTAGAGGTCGTCGACCGACAGTTTGAAGTACTGCGCGGTCGCGGTGATGATGTCCGTCGGGGAGATCACGTTCGCGTCGTCCTGCTCGATGATGTCCCGGAGGACCGTCTGCGCGAGCGACATGTCGAGGGTCGACCGGTTCAAGCTGGCGAATGCGGACACTCGGATGAGCGCACCCTCGAGCTCGCGGATGTTCGAGGAGACCACCGAGGCGATGTACTCCATGACCTCCGGGGGGATCTGCAGTCGCTCGCTCTGCGCCTTCTTGCGGAGGATCGCGATGCGGGTTTCCAGGTCGGGCGCCTGCACGTCGGTGATGAGACCCCACTCGAAGCGGCTGCGCATGCGGTCTTCGAATCCGGTCAGGTGCTTGGGGGGGACATCGCTCGTGATCACGACCTGCTTGTCGTGATCGTGAAGTGTGTTGAACGTGTGGAAGAACGCTTCCTGCGTCTCGGCGCGCCCCTGCAGGAACTGGATGTCGTCGATCAGCAGGATGTCGACATCTCGGTAGCGCGCCTGGAAGGCCGAGCCGCGGTTGTTCGCGATCGAGTTGATGAAGTCGTTCGTGAACTCTTCGCTGGAGACGTATCGCACGCGCACACCCGGGTACATGCTGACGGCGTAGTCGCCGATGGCGTGCAGGAGGTGGGTCTTGCCGAGACCGGAGTCGCCGTAGATGAAGAGCGGGTTGTACGCCTTGGCAGGGGCCTCCGCGACCGCGACGGCAGCCGCGTGGGCGAAACGGTTGGACTGCCCGATCACGAAATTGTCGAACGTGTACTTCGGATTCAGGCGGGTGTCGCTGCGCGAGACGGATGCGACCGTGTCGGTGCCGTCGTCGGTCGTGGGTCGCGACATGGCGATCGGCGTCGGAGTCTCGATCGGCTGCACGGTGATGGGTGCGGTCAGATGTGCGTCCACCAGTTCGGGGTTGACGACCACGCGAAAGGTGGCGACGCCTTCATCGAGGACAGCGAGCGCCTCCATGATGGGCGCGCGCATGCGTTTGTTGATCTGCGCCGCCGTCAGATCGTTGGGGACGTCGAGATACAGCGTTCCCCCCATCACGCCCTGCGGCGCTGCCAGGCTCAGGAAGCCCTGCAGCTGCGGAGTGACGCGGTCGTCACCGGAGAGCTCGTCGAGCACTTTGGACCAGATGGGAACATCCGGAATATCGTGCTGAGACATTGCCCCCCCGGGACGTTCGGTGGCGGCAGGCGAGCGACGAGATCGCATCGAACCTGTGGATAACTGCCGGAGCTACGCTAGTCAGCAGGCGCCACGGGAGCAAACTCCACTGTAGATGCGGTCGCGTGTCCTGACCGGCTCGTGCCCACCCACTGTGGATAATGCCGCTGCAGCGCTCCAGTTTGAGTTATGGCCCGTCACGACGTAATCTGAATCGGTTGACTTATGCCCTTCGTGGGCTGTCCCGACTCCTTCGTCTCCGGCTCGAGCATCCCGGTGACACCTGATCCGGAAGTGATCCCCAATGACCAAGCGCACTTTTCAGCCCAACAACCGTCGTCGTGCCAAGAAGCACGGCTTCCGCGCCCGTATGCACACGCGTGCCGGCCGTGCGATCCTCTCGGCTCGTCGCTCCAAGGGGCGCACCGAGCTCTCAGCCTGAGATCGAGTTGTGCTGCCCCGGGCGAACCGACTCACTCGCGGGACGGATTACAAGGCCGTCGTCCGCAGGGGCGGTCGGTGTGCCGGGGCG
Source organism: Microbacterium songi (assembly GCF_042747925.1). Lineage (NCBI taxonomy): Bacteria > Bacillati > Actinomycetota > Actinomycetes > Micrococcales > Microbacteriaceae > Microbacterium > Microbacterium songi. Next base: position 142,309 of record NZ_JBHZIE010000010.1, on the reverse strand, counting down.
CGCACGGTGACGTACGTCACCATGACCGATGAGCTGCGCGTTCCGCGTTTCGGTTTCATCGTCAGCAAGAAGGTCGGTTCCGCGGTGATGCGCAACACCCTACGCCGCCGACTCAAGGCCGTCTGCGCTGAAGCTCTCCCCGTGATCAAACCGGGAGCGGACGTGGTGATCCGTGTCCTTCCCGGTGCCTCCACCGCTTCCTACGCGGAACTTCGCGATGAAGTGTCGCGCTGCCTGATGGCGAGAGCCGCATGAGCGCGACCACTCTGCCGGTGTCGGCCACGGGAGAAGGCCGTTTCGAGGCATCCGGCCTCTGGACTTCTCTGCCGCTTCTGCCGCGTAACGCCGTTCTCGCCTTTCTCCATGGTTATCGTGCGACGATTTCTCATACCTATGGCGATGTGTGCAAGTACTACCCTTCGTGTTCTGCCTACGCTGTCGGCGCCGTGCAGCAGCACGGTGCCGTCAAAGGTTCCGCGCTGTCGGCTGCACGCATCGCCCGTTGCCACCCCTGGGCGGAAGGCGGAATCGACGATGTGCCTGCACACCGCAGTTTCCGCCACGATCTGACGCCGCACGGTTTCGTCGTGCCCCCGAGAAAGGACTGATCCCGTGCCGGATCTGTTGGGAATCATCCTCTGGCCACTCAAGTGGGTGGTGGAGCTCGTCCTCGTCGCCTTCCACTCGGTCTTCACGTTCTTCGGGATGGATCCCGCGGCCGGCATCACATGGGTGCTCTCCATCGTCGGACTCGTCGTCGTCGTGCGCTCTGCTCTGATCCCGCTGTTCGTCAAGCAGATCAAGAGCCAGCGAAAGATGATGGAAATCGCTCCTGAACTGCGGAAAGTTCAAGAGAAGTACAAGGGCAAGAAAGACCAGCTCTCTCGCGAAGCCATGAGTCGCGAAACCATGGCGCTGTACAAGAAGCACGGCACGTCACCGGTTTCGGGCTGTCTGCCTCTGCTGGTGCAGATGCCCGTGTTCTTCTCGCTGTACAGCACTCTCAGCTCGATCCAGGTGCACGCCCAGGCAGGCGACGGTGGCGTCGGGCCTCTGACGCCCGCATTGACGCAGGAGTTCTACGAAGCGAAGCTCTTCGGAGTCGCGTCACTGCACGACACCCTCGTCGGCGCATGGGAGACCCGCCCGGACGGCTGGGAGGTGACGGTAGGGATCCTCGTGGTGCTCGTCATCCTCATGATCACGTCGCAGTTCCTCACGCAGCTGCAGATCATCTCGAAGAATCTGTCGCCCGAGGCCAAGACCGGCCAGGCGTACCAGATGCAGAAGATCATGCTGTACGTCCTGCCGTTCGCCTTCATCTTCTCGGGTGTCTTCTTCCCGCTCGGCGTCGTCATCTACTGGTTCACCAGCAACATCTGGACGATGGTGCAGCAGTTCCTGGTCATCAGGAACATGCCGACGCCCGGCTCGGAAGCAGCCAAACTGCGGGAAGAACGTCTCGCTCGCAAGGGCAAGGCGATCGATTCGAACGGCAAGATCACGACTCTCGAGAAGTACCAGGCCGAGCAGCAGCGCCTGCTCGAAATCGCCGAGAAGGCCAAGGCTGCAGCACCGAAGCGGCAGCAGCCCGTCGGGAAGCAGCGGGCGAAGAAGCAGCAGCAGCCGGTGCGCAAAGATGCGTCGAAGTCGCCCCCGAACGGCGCCACCGCAGCCACTCGGCCCGAGCCCAAAGTCTCGGGCGACGCCGCATCAGGCGAGCCCGCCACCAGCTGACCTGACCCGACGACCGTTTCACAGCCTCGAGGATCTTCATGACCAGCACCTCTGACCAGACGTCGACCGAGCCCGCGGATGCCACGCCGGCCGATCACACCGACCCCACGGTCGAACAGCTCGAGCAGGAAGGTGATGTCGCAGCCGATTATCTCGAGGGACTTCTCGACATCACCGACATCGACGGAGACCTCGCGATGGACGTCCGCGCTGGACGCGCCTACGTGTCGGTCGAGAACGACGACGCCGATTCCCTCCGTCTGCTTTCCGCCCCCGACACCGTGCAGGCGCTCCAGGAGCTCACCCGTATCGCCGTGCAGAACCAGACGGGGCGCTTCTCCCGCCTGATCCTCGACATCGGGGGTTCGCGTGACACGCGCCGGCGCGAGCTCGAGACCCTGGTGGATCGAGCGATATCGCGTCTGGACGAGGGCGCCACGCAAGCGTCCTTGCCCGCGATGTCGAGCTATGAGCGCAAACTCGTGCACGATATTGCCTCTGACCGGGGGTTTATATCCGAGTCGTACGGTGAGGGAAACGACCGACACACCGTCATCCGGCGTGGCTGATCCCGATTCGACGTCCGCGGACGCGCGGTGGGAGCGCGAGCCGTCGATCGCCGCCGACCTGTTCGGCGATCGGATCGATTCCGCTCGTCAGTTCGTCGAGGCTCTCGCCGCGCACGGCGAGGAACGTGGTCTCATCGGCCCCCTCGAGCCGGCGCGTTTGTGGTCGCGGCATGTGATCAACAGTGCGATCGTGGCTCCGCTCTTCGCAGGCCGCGTCGGGGACGTGGGGTCCGGCGCCGGACTCCCCGGTCTCGTGCTCGCCATCGCCCGCCCGGACGTGTCGTTGGTCCTCATCGAACCCATGGAGCGCCGTGTGGCATGGCTCGAAGAGCAGGTCGCTTCGCTCGGACTCTCCAACGTGGAGATCGTCCGTGCGCGGGCCGAAGAGTGGCCGTTCGGGCCCGTTCTCGATATGGTCACCGCGCGTGCGGTGAGCGCCTTGAAGACACTCATTCCGCTGACCGCTCCCCTGGTGCGCGCCGGTGGCGAGCTGATTCTGCTCAAAGGCGCGAGCGTCGACAATGAGATTCAGGCGGCGCAGAAGCAGATTCGCGCACACAAACTGTCCGAGGTCCGTGTGGAGGCGGTCGGAGCCGCGCACCTCGAGCAGCCGACGCGCGTCTTCCGGGCGACCGTCGGCAGGTAAGCACCGAAAGACCGACGTGTCGACGGTGTCCTGTCGTACGGATGAGGCGTGGGTGAGCGGATGTTTCACGTGAAACATCCGCAGCGCCCTTCGGTCGTTCTCGGGACGCGGAGATGTCCCCCGTAGACTGGGACGGTTGCACCACAACGGAATGGGAGAGTGTTTCACGTGAAACAATCCGACGACGCACCCGTCGCGGCCCCCTTCTCCCTGGACAGCTTCGACACGCCGCTTGCTCGCGAGCTGGCTGACCTCACGGCTCGCCGGAAGTCGTTACAGGGCGCGCAGGTGGAGTTCTCGGGCCGGACGCGCATCATCACGGTGTCGAACCAGAAGGGCGGTGTCGGCAAGACCACGACGGCCGTGAATATGGCCGCCGCGCTGGTGTCCGTCGGCGCTCGGGTGCTTGTGATCGACCTCGATCCGCAAGGGAACGCCTCCACCGCGTTGGGCGTGACGCACACCGCCGACACTCCGAGTGTGTACGATGTCCTGATTGACGAGTTTCCCCTCGTGGACATCATTCAGGAAAGCCCGGAGTCGCGTTCCCTCCTGTGTGCGCCCAGCACCATCCACCTCGCGGGCGCAGAGATCGAGCTCGTCACGCAGGTCGCGCGCGAGTATCGCCTGAGGACGGCGGTGGACGAGTACGTCGCCAGCCTCGACGAGCGCCTCGACTTCATCATCATCGATTGTCCGCCGTCGCTCGGTCTGCTGACGATCAACGCGTTCGCGGCTGCGCAGGAGCTCCTCATCCCGATCCAGTGTGAGTATTACGCGCTGGAAGGGCTGAGCCAGCTGCTCGGCACCGTGAAGATGATCCAGAAGCATCTGAATCCCCGTCTCCACCTGTCGACGATCCTCTTGACCATGTACGACGGTCGCACCAAGCTCGCCCAGCAGGTGGCCGAGGAGGTCCGCACCCACTTTCCCGCGGAGGTCCTGCGTACCGTCATTCCCCGTTCGGTCCGGGTGTCGGAAGCTCCGAGCTTCGGCCAGACGGTGATCGCCTACGACGGCCAGTCAGCGGGCGCTGTCGCCTACCGGGAAGCGGCCGTGGAGCTGATGAAGCGGGACAGTGATGTTTCACGTGAAACATCACTGCCGCCGGGAGATGAATCGAGTGTTTCACGTGAAACATCGACACCCGGAGAGAACGAGACGCGTGTTTCTCGAGAGACATCCGCGCAGATGAATGACGAGGAGAGCCTGTAATGGCGAAGAGAACAGGCCTCGGTCGGGGAATCGGAGCGCTCATCCCCACCGCGGAGCCCAGCGAAGCGCGCCCCGTCGATGTCTTCTTCCCGGAAGGGTCGCGCTCATCGGTGCAAGAGGTCTCTTCCGCCGATGAGGACTCGCGCAGCCGTGACGCGCGACGAGGGTCGGTGGTATCAGGGGACGGTCCCACGATCACCGCCGATTCGGCTGATGATGCAGGGGCCCCGCCGTCCGGAGGCCTCGTGGAGGTGCCGGGCGCGCGCCTGATCTCTCTCGATCCGAACGACATCGTTCCCAACCCGCGCCAGCCGCGGACGAACTTCGATGCGGACGATCTCGCGGAGTTGGTGCATAGCGTCCGCGAGTTCGGCGTCCTTCAGCCCGTCGTCGTACGCCTCACCGAGGAAGGCGCGTATGAGCTGATCATGGGGGAACGTCGGACGCGGGCGGCGCGGGAAGCGGGGTTGAGCTCGATACCCGCGGTCGTCCGCGAGACGGCCGACGAGAACCTTCTCCGTGATGCACTTCTGGAGAATCTCCACCGGTCGGAACTCAATCCTCTGGAGGAGGCCTCCGCGTACGAGCAGCTGCTCGCGGACTTCGGCATCACACAGGAAGTCCTGGCCGCTCGGATCGGCCGTTCCCGCCCGCAGATCAGCAACACCATCCGTCTGTTGAAGCTGCCGATCCCCGTGCAGCAGCGCGTTGCCGCCGGCGTACTCAGCGCGGGTCACGCCCGTGCCATCCTGTCCCTCGAGGACGAGGACGCCATGCAGCGCCTGTCGGACAAGATCGTGAACGAGGACCTCTCCGTCCGTGCGGCGGAAGCCGTCGCCAAGGGGACGGGTTCTCCACGCACGCGGCGGCCCAAGCCCACGGCAGGCGCTCGTCGGGGACACCTCGACGAAGTGGCGGAGCGCCTCGGTGATCGCCTCAACACGACCGTAAAGATCTCACTGTCGGCGAGAAAAGGCCAGATCAACATAGATTTCGCGACCATTCAAGATCTGAACCGGATCCTGTCGGAGATGGGTGAGGAAGGCTACGGCGCCGTCTGAACCGCCGGAGTGATCGGCACGCTCGTTCGCTTCCCGCGCACGAGCGCGCCCTGTGCCGGAGGTCGTCGTAGGCTTGTCGTATGTCCGCACGTGAAGACTCGATCCCGAGGAGGGCGAGCCTGGAGGTACTGCGGGCAGAGGCATCCGACGAACGCGAATCCCTCATCGAAGAGCGCCTGCGTGAAGGCGAGGATCCCTGGGATTTCATGGAAGATCTGCCGAGCGTGGACGAGCTCGTCGTGTTCATCCTCCGCGCGGAGAACATCGCCGCCAACGGGGGCTCCCGTCCGAACGCCGCGCGCCATTACCGGGTGCTCCGGCAGATCTCCCTCGACTACCCGCCGCTGACGCCTGCCGTCTGGCGCCTCCTCGGTGACGCGAACACCCACCGACGATGGGACGCCGTCGTGCGGGCCGACGTCTCGTGAACATCGCACGCACGCCCTGATACGAGGAAGCCCCGCGGTCCGAATGGACCGCGGGGCTCTGTGCGTCAGCCGTGTCTCGGCATGACGTCGACGTCGTGCGTCACGCGATGAAGTCTGCGAGGTCCTTCTCGAGGGCGTACTTCGGCTTCGCGCCGATGATGGTCGTCTTGACCTCTCCACCCTGGAAGACCTTCATCGCCGGAATCGACGTGATCTGGTACTTCATGGCGAGATCGGGGTTCTCGTCGACGTTGAGCTTGAGGATCGTGATCTTGTCGGGGTTCTCGGACTGGATCTCGTCCAGAACGGGCGCCACCATGCGACACGGACCGCACCACGCAGCCCAGAAGTCCACCAGCACAGGCCCTTCTGCCTGCAGGACGTCCTGATCCCACGTGCTCGAGCTTGTTGCCTTGGCGGTCATGTCTTTCTCCTTCTGTCGAAAACTGTCATTGCGTGAAACATCGGGCACCGCGGAAATGTTCCCGCGGGCTGCTCAGGCGTCGGCGCCGGCGAGGTTCTCGATCTGGTCGTCGAACACCTCGGGGGCCCCGGCCTCGCCGAGGGCGGCGAGGAAGTGCTCGGCGTCGAGCGCCGCCACCGTGCCGCTTCCGGCGGCGGTGGCCGCCTGCCGGTACGTGGGATCGATGACGTCACCCGCGGCGAAGACACCCGGGACCGAGGTGCGCGACGAGCGACCGTCGACCCAGATGGTGCCCTCCGGCGTCAGCTCGAGCTTGTCGTGCACCAGGTGCGTGCGCGGATCGTTGCCGATCGCGACGAAGAGCCCGTCGAGGGGCAATTCGCGCGTGGAACCGTTGACGGTGTCGCGCAGGACGACACCGTTCACGGCGTCCTCGCCCAGGACGTCGATGACCTCGCTGTTGAAGAGGAACTCGATCTTGTCGTTCGCGTGTGCCCGCTCCTGCATGATCTTCGAGGCACGCAGGGTGTCCTTGCGGTGGATCACGTAGACCTTGGACGCGAAGCGCGTGAGGAATGTCGCCTCTTCCATAGCCGAGTCGCCGCCGCCGACGACCGCGATCGTGCGCTCACGGAAGAAGAAGCCGTCGCAGGTCGCGCACCAGGAGACGCCGCGACCCGATAGCCGGTCCTCGCCCGGCAGGCCCAGCTTGCGGTAGGCGGAGCCCGTGGCGTAGATGACCGCGTACGCCTCGTGCACGGCGCCGGAGCCGAGCGTGACGGTCTTGACAGGACCGTCCAGGTCGAGGTTCACGACGTCGTCGTACAGCACCTCGGCACCGAACCTCTCGGCCTGCGCCTGCATCTTCTCCATGAGCTCGGGGCCTTGGATGCCGTCCGGAAAACCAGGGAAGTTCTCGACCTCGGTCGTGTTCATGAGTTCGCCACCGGCCTCGACCGAACTCGCCACGACGAGCGGCTCGAGGTTGGCGCGCGCCGCATACACAGCCGCGGTGTACCCGGCGGGGCCGGATCCGATGATGATGACCTGACGCACTTCGATCTCCTCGATGGCTCGCGGTGCCGCCCTTTCGGGCGGCGCGCGCATCGCCAGGCTCTCTGCCCGACTCATGCCTCAACACATGGTAGTCGCGCGGCATTCCGCGGCCGGGGGGCTCTCAGCGTGTAAGAGGAATTCGTGGATCACTTCTTCGGCAGGAAGCGCCGCAGGATCTGCTGTGCGACGGCGATCTCCGGTGCCCGGAAGGCGGCGAGCACCCCGACGTACACGACGATGCAGGTCGAGCCGATGAGGGCCGCCCCGATCGCGCCGGGCAGTTTGTCCGACAGTATCCAGCCGTCGGCCCCGCCGAGCAGGACGTACACGAGCCACCCGGCCGCGGCGGCCGGTATCGCGGCCACGACGAAGCGTGCGAGGGCTGCTGACCAGGACGCGACGCCGATTCCTCCTCGACGTCGGTGCAGCAGCCACGTCGCGACGATGACCTGCACGATGCTCGCCAGGGATTGGCCGAGCGCCACCCCCGCTGCCAGATACTCGGCCGGGAGGACGGCCGTGGCGATGAGGGCGCCGGCGATGACGAGAGCGCACTGCAGGAGGGTGAAGAAGAAGGGCGTGCGGGTGTCGTTGTAGGCGTAGAACGTCCGCTGGATCACGAAGAGGACAGCGAGGGGAAGGAGGGCGACGAGGTAGCAGAGCAGCACCCGGGCCGCGGCCACCGCGTCGGCGGGGTTGTTGGTGAAGATCCGCGACGCGGGAACGGCAGCGACGGCGAGGGCGGCGGCTGCGATCACGATGAAGAAGCCGAGCGTGCGGATGCTGCTCTCGATGTCACGGCGTACGTCATCGTGTCGGCCGGCCACCGCGTGCTCGCTGAGTCTCGTGAAGTAGGGCGTTCCGATCGACAGCACGATGACGGAGTACGGGAGCATGAAGATGAGCCAGGCGTTGGCCATGACCGTCTGAGCGGGGAAATCACCGGATGCCGCGGACACCGCGCGGGACTGGATGAGACCCGCCACCTGACCGGCGATGACCATCAGGAACGTCCACCCGGCGAGCCGTCCGATGTGGCGGAGGCCCACTCCTCTCCATCGGAAATCGGGCCGCAGACGGAGCCCCGCTCGTCGCCAGAAGATCCCGAGGATGCCGGCTTGCAGCACGATTCCGAGGGTTGCCGTGCCGCCGAGGACGGCGACCATGTCCGGCGTCCAGCCCGCCAGTTGGAACCGCGGGCCGCCGAAGAGGGCGATGAAGACCAGGAAGCCCGCGATCGACACCGCGTTGTTGACGATCGGAGCCCAAGTGAACGGTCCGAACACACGACGGGCGTTGAGAGTCTCGCCCATCAGGGCGTAGAGGCCGTAGAAGAAGATCTGCGGCATGCACCAGTAGGCGAATGCCGTCGCAAGGGCCAGTTGGGCATCCGTGAAGTCCGGTGCGTACAAGCGCACCAGCAGAGGTGCGGCGGCCGTGGCGACGGCGGCCGTCAGGAGAAGCACGACCGTTCCGAGCGTGAACAGCTTCGAGATGAAGGCGTGCCCGCCATCGGGGTCTGCGCTGACTTTGACGATCTGCGGCACGATCACGGCCGTCAGGATGCCGGTCGAGATGATGGCGAAGATCGTGTTCGGCAGCGTATTGGCGACGGTGAATGCGTCCGTCGCTCGGCCGACCGCGCCGATCGCGCCGACCAGGACGATGGTGCGGAGCAGACCCGAGAGGCGCGACGCGATCGTGCCGGCGCCGATGACGAGGCTGGCGCGGCCGAGCCCGCTCATCGGGAGTCCTCGTCCGCGGAGGGACCATCGGCAGAAGCACCGTCCGCTGACGCACCGGTGTCGGCGGGAACGTCGGCCGGGGCATCCGTCGACGCCTTCCGCGCCCGGCGTCGTCGCAGCACGGTGCGGATGAGGCCGAAGATCACGAACGCGGCGGCCAGGACCGCCAGCACGACCACTCCGATGCCCTCCCAGTCGGCGTGGACGTTCACCACGAGCGTCTGCGGACTCCCGATCGGCTCGTAGGTGGTGCTGCGCAACTGGAAGTCCACGGTGACCTCGCCGTTGCCGACACGCGCTTCGACGGGCACCTTCACGCTCGTATTGCTGCTGGCGCCGGCCGCGACCTCGACCTGCGGCTGCACCTCGAGGCGCAGATCGTTCGGCGACGCCTCCAGCACGACGGTGATGGGCCACGGCAGATCGTTGCGCACCCACACCGGCAGGCCGGCGCCCTTGCTGATGAGGTTGATCGTGCCCGGCGGAAGGATCCCGACCGAGTCGAGCGTCTTCGCGGTCTCGTCACGGTGCGCGGTGAGCGCCGACTGCCACGCGTCGGGCTGCGGCGACCAGCCGTTGCCGAGCACCTGCAGCAGTTCGGCGCGTTCACGTCCGGTCAGCAGAGTGGGGTCCTCCAGGACGGTGGCGAACCGGCTCAGTGTCTGCTCGGAATCGAACAGAGCGGATGCCGCGGCCACCCGCGTCTCGTCTGGAACGACCTGCGCGAGCTGGACGGGCTGGGATGCGGCATCCGTCAACGCCCCGAGGTCGACCGCGGTCACACCGGTGGCCTGAGTCGCCGCGGTGATCGCGGCCCGGAGGCCCAGGGTGGAGCGGGATTCCACGCGGTCGATCGTGACCAGGAGCGGCCGGCCGCCGGTCTCGGTCGCGGCGAAGGCGAGGTACGCGCTCGCCGCGGTCAGTGCCGCGCCACGTTCGGTGAGATCGTCGCGGGAGGAGGCGTCACCGAGCGCTGCCGAGATGTCGGTGTCGTAGACGAGGACCGACGCATCGCCGGTGGACCCCGGCGCCGCCACGGTCGATCCCGTGCCGCCCGCCGTAGTCGAGCGGGACGACACGAGCGTCAGCGACGCCTGGTCTGCCGCGGCGATGGCGCCCAACGCGGTGACCTCCGACGAGCCCACTGTGCCCGTGGCTGGCCAGTAGACGTTCGCCCGGCCACCCACAGCCACCAGTTCTTCGGTCGTGGGGTACACCGGCGCCGACGGATCGACGGGGTCGGCACTGGGAGAGGGTGCGCTCGTGGGGCCGGACGACGCAGGGGTCTCGGTGGGCGCCGCGGTGGCGTCGTCGGGGGCCGGTGACGATGACACGGCGAAGTTCGCGGGCTGGAGGTACGACGAGAACGACGTGGGCTGCGCCGGCTCGCCCCGGCCGGTCTGCAGCTGGGCCGCGACGTCGGCGTCGCCGAACTGCAGCGCGAAGCGCGAGTTGGGCAGAGCCTCGAGGCGCTCGAGCCACTGGGTCGCACGCAGGGGGGCCGCGGTGCCGAGCACGCGGATCGAGGCGGGGATCGCCGGATCGACAGCCAGGATCGCCGCCGTGCCCGCGACGGCATCCAGTTGCGCGGTGAGGGCGCCGTCGTCGGCGGTCAGCGCGGTCAGCTGCCCCGTCGTGAGCAGTCCCGAGGAGAGCGGACCCGCCGTGAGCGGCACGACGACGCCGACGGGGGTGGCGGACGTCGGGGTGGCGGGGATGATCAGCGCGCTGGTGGATGTCACCGTTCCCGATGTCGTCGGGTACGACGCCACCAGGGGATAGACGCCCGGGCCGCGGCCGGCGAGCGCGGGGTTGTCGGGCGTCACCTGGATGACGCCGGTCTGCACGGAGTGCGCGGACACGGAGGCCAGATCGGCGGCTCCCACCTCGGCGACACCCTGGAGAGCGTCGGGACCGGTGGCTTCGAGCCAGGCGGAGAGGGCAGCGCGGTCGGGAAAGGCTCCGGCGCCGACACCGAGCGAGACCCGGGCGCCGTCGACCGGGAGGTCGGTGCCGTTGCGGATGGTCACCGACACCGTGAGTGCGCTTCCGACGGGAACGACGCCGCTGCCGCTCGGTGAGAGCGTGAACTCCACGATCCCCGTATCCACCGTCGCGGAGGGGGAGGGCGTCGGTGACGGTGTCGCGGCCTGGGCCGTCGCGGCGCCGCCGGGACCCAGCAGCATCAGCGCACTCAGCAGCACGGCCACGACGGCCCCTGTCACCGCTCCCGCTCCGGTGCCACGGAGACGCCCACGACCAGGCGAGGCGTGTGCGCGCGGCGTCGTCGCACCCCGCCCGGGCGCGGAGTGAAGGGGGAAGGTCCAGGTCATGTAGGCATCTGCTCCTGTGCGATGCATGACCGCACGATCACGAGAGATTCTACGGTCGCCCCGTCTGAGCGCTCGGTGAGCGCGCCCGCAACCCGCTGACAAAGAGGGTTGAATGGACGGATGCTCGCGCCCCTCGATCCCGTTGCGTGTGCGGCGCTCGCCGACGACCTCCGCGACGCCGACTACCGCTCCGACCGGCTCCGTGAGGCGTGGGGAGTGAGCGCGGACGACGCGATCTCGCGAGGGATGCGGATCGTGGCTGAGCGGGCCCTGGGGGGACGCACCGATCCCCTGGCCGTCCTCGGTCGACTCTTCGTGCTGGGCCTGGCACAGGACACCGGCTCGGTGGCCGCCGCGCTTCCGCGCGCCGGCGTGACGGGGCTGGTCGACCTGGGTCTCGCCGTCGACGAAGGCCGCAGCATCCGCCCCCTGGTGCTTCTGCGCCCGCAGTCGTTCGTCGACGATTCGGGCGAGGGCGAGTGGTGGATCGCGAGCGACCTCGACGAGACCGCGCTGCAGGGCGCGCTCCCCGAGAGCCACGTGCTCGGCGTCGGCGGTGCCTCACTGACGCTCGCCGGGCTCCAGCTGCCGGTGGACGCGGCATCGGGCCTCGACATCGGCGCGGGATGCGGGATCCAGTCACTGCGTGCCCGGCGGAACGTCGACCACGTCGTCGCCACCGACATCTCGGAGCGCGCCCTCTGGTTCACGCGTCTGAACGCCCTCCTGAACGGTGTCGATCGCATCGAGACCCGGTTCGGGAGCCTGTTCGACCCGGTCGAGGGCGAGGTCTTCGACCGGATCGTGTCGAACCCGCCGTTCGTGATCACACCGCGGGTCGACGGCGTGCCCGCGTACGAGTACCGCGACGGCGGGATGGTCGGCGACGCACTCGTGGAGGCCGTCGTGTCAGGCGTGGGCGCACACCTCGCGTCCGGCGGCGTGGCCCAGCTGCTGGGCAACTGGGAGACCCGCGATGGGCGGGACGGACTGGCGCGCGTGCGCGACTGGGTCGAGTCGTCGTCTGTGCCGCTGGATGCCTGGGTGATCGAACGCGAGGCCCTCGACCCGCTGTCGTACGCGGAGTTGTGGATCCGTGACGGGGGCACGCTGCCCGGATCGCCTGCCTTCGCGGCGCTCGTCGACGCCTGGCTGCACGACTTCGAGGACCGCGGTGTGACCGGCGTCGGCTTCGGCTACGTGCTGCTGCGGCGTCCGCCCAGCGGCGACGCGCCGACCCTCGCCCGATACGAACGGGTGGGCACGTCCCTCGGGTCCCGCGCCCTCGGCGGGCACCTGGCCCAGGCGCTCGCCGTGCACGATCGGCTCGACGTGCTCGATGACGCGCAGCTCGCGGCATCTGTGCTCCTGGTCACCGCCGACGTGACCGAGGCACGCCACCATGTGCCGGGCGCAGAGGAGCCGACCGTCATCGAACTGCGTCAGGGCGGGGCGTTCTCGCGAACGCTCACCGTCGATCCGGGGCTCGCGGCACTGGTCGGCGCCTGCGACGGCGACCTCGCTGTCGGTGTGCTGAGTGACGCGATCGCGCATCTGCTCGACGTCGACCCGCACGCTCTCCTCGCCGATCTGCTGCCGAAGGTGCGCGAGCTGCTCTTCAGCGGGTTCCTCGTGTTCGCCGCCTCGGAGGGTGTGCCGTCAGAGGGCGGGGGCGGGGTCGGAAGCGCTGGGTAGGCTCGAAGCATGCTGAACATGGCCGAGGGTCTCGCGCGCCTGGACGCCCTCACCCGCATGCCGGTGGTCGCGACGCTCGGTACGGCCTTCGCGGCGGCGGGGTTCGAGCTGGCCGTCGTCGGCGGCCCCGTGCGCGACGCACTCCTCGGCCGCGAAACGCACGATCTGGACTTCACCACCGATGCGCGGCCCGACGACATCCTGCGCATCGTGAAGCCGATCGCCACCGCCCACTGGGACATCGGGCGCGCGTTCGGCACGATCGGCGCGCGCATCGCCGGCGAGCAGGTCGAGATCACGACCTATCGGGCGGACAGCTATGACGGGGTCACCCGCAAGCCCACCGTCGAGTTCGGAGACACGCTCGATGCCGACCTGATCCGCCGCGACTTCACCGTCAACGCGATGGCACTGCGGCTGCCCGCCCGCACCCTCGTCGACCCGAGCGGGGGGGTCGAGGACCTGCTCGCGGAGCGCCTGCGCACCCCCGTCGACCCGAAGGTCAGCTTCGGCGACGACCCGCTGCGCATGATGCGCGGCGCCCGGTTCGCCGCACAGCTCGGCTTCGACATCGACGCCGAGACCCTCGACGCGATGGCGGCGCTGCGCGAGACGCTCGCGATCGTCAGCCCCGAGCGCATTCAGAGCGAGCTCGTGCGGCTTCTGCAGTCCGACGACCCGGTGCGCGGCATCCGGATACTGGTGGACACCGGGCTGATGGCCGAGTTCCTCCCCGAGATCCCCGCCCTGCGGCTCGAGGTCGATGAGCACCACCACCACAAGGACGTCTACGAGCACTCCCTGACGGTGCTGCGGCAGGCCATCGAGCTCGATGCGCAGCGGCACCCGGATGCTGCGCCCGACGTCGCCCTGAGACTCGCGGCGCTGCTGCACGACATCGGCAAGCCGTCGACGCGCAAGCTCGAGCCGGGTGGAGCCGTCACGTTCCACCACCACGACCTCAAGGGTGCGCGGATGGCCCGCAAGCGCCTGCGCGAGCTGCGGTTCGACGCCGCGACGACCGACTCGGTGTGCCTGCTCATCGAGCTGCACCTGCGCTTCTTCGGGTACTCCGAAGGCGCCTGGACCGACTCCGCCGTCCGCCGGTACGTGCGCGATGCGGGGGACGAGCTCGAGCGGCTGCACATCCTGACCCGTGCCGACGTCACGACGCGCAACAAGCGCAAGGCTGCGCGCCTGGCCGGCGCCTACGACGACATCGAGCGGCGCATCGCCGAGCTCGCCGAGCAGGAGCAGCTCGACGCGATGCGCCCCGAGCTCGACGGCAACCGGATCCAGGAGCTGCTGGGCATCGGCCCGGGCCGCGACGTCGGCCACGCCTACCGCTACCTGTTGGACGTGCGCCTCGACGAAGGACTCATCGGGCCGGATGCCGCGGAGCAGCGTCTGCGCGACTGGTGGGCGGCGCGCACCATCGGCGGGTGAGCGCAGCGAGTCGAAACGATCCCGGCCGCAGCGCCGATCCCGCGCCTACACTGGATCCATCACGTCCCCAGAACGATCGGAGGGTGGCGTGTCCTCCTCATGGTCGCAACGACGCGACGTTTCTTCCGAGACCTCGCGACTGCTGATCGAGCGCGCGCACGAAGAGCTGGTCGCGGGCCACGACGACGACGAGCGACTGCTGCAGATCCGCTCCCTCGTACGCGATTCGTGGCGACGATCGCGGGCGAGCATGGTCGGCGCCGAGGGTGCGCCACCCCTCGATCTGAACGCCCGCGACCTCGAGGACTACCGCCGAGCCCATCCGCTCGCGGGCGTGATGGACATGGTGCGCGCGCTTCTGCTGCCCGGGGAGCCGGAGGAGTCGGGGGTCGTGGTCGCGGTCGGGGATGCGGCCGGGCGTCTGCTCTGGGTCGAGGGTGACGCGAGGATCCGCAGTCTCACCGGCGAGATGGGGTTCGTCGCCGGGGCGAATTGGTCGGAACGTGCGGTCGGAACAGCCGCGCCCGGCACAGCGATCGCGCTCGATCGCTCCGTGCAGATCCATGGCGCCGAGCACTACAACCGTCTCGTGCAGCCCTGGTCGTGCACCGCCGTCCCGGTGCACGACCCCGAGACCCGCGGCATCCTCGGCGTCATCGACGTGACGGGCGGCCTCGAAGCCGTCACTCCGCAGGCGCAGCTGCTGGTGGACGCCACGGCCCGAGCCATCGAGGGAGAGCTCCTGGTGTCGCGGCTCCGGGCCCGGGCGCAGCCGGCACCGCGTCGCGCACCTCGGCGTCGGCCGGAAACGTCTCACCCCGAGACCGCCCGTGCGACCCTCCGTGTGCTCGGGCGCGACCGCGCCCTGCTGGAGTCGGCGAGCGGCGGACTGGAGACCGTCGTCGAGCTCAGCGCCCGCCATGCCGAGATCCTCCTCATGCTCGCGACGCACCGGCAGGGTCTGTCGGCGGAGCGCCTGGGCGAGCTCGTCTACGGCGACGCGCACGCCGCGGACACGCTGCGGCCAGAGCTCGTGCGTCTGCGGAAAGTGCTCGAGTCGCACGCACCACAGCTGGTGCCGGCATCCCGTCCGTACCGCCTCACCGCCGAGCTCGAGATCGACGCGCAGCACGTCGTGTCGCTGCTGGACCGGGGCGCGCACCGGGTGGCGCTGGCCGCCTATCGGGGTCCTGTGCTGCCGGAATCGGTCGCTCCCGGTGTGGAGGAGCTGCGGCTGAGCGTGCGCACCGCGCTGCGCGAGGCCCTGATGGCCGAGGCGGGCGTCGACGTCCTGCTGGCATACGCCGATACGGCCGAGGGCGGCGAAGACGTCGACGTGCTGCGCCTCTGTCTGGAGACCCTCCCGGCGCGCTCACCGAAGCGGGCCGGGCTCGTGGCGCGCATCGAACGGCTCGAGTCCGCCGCTTGACTCCACGACGCCCCGGGTCGGATGCCGCGACCCGGCCGGCGCGCGAGGCTCTGGCAGGATGAGGCCTGACACCGAAGCGACGGGGAGCGACTGTGGGCGAGAACGACATGGGCGGCGTGAAGAACACGGACGACACCGGGCCGAGCACGCTTCACGACGACCTCCGCGCGGCCGCCGTGCCGGAGGTGGAGCCGGATTCGGCCCCCTCCGACGCCCTCGTCGCACTCGCCGAGGCGAACGGCATCGCGACCGAGTACTGGTCGTTCTTCGGTGACCGCGTGCATGTACCGGCCGCCACGCTGCGGGCGGTCCTCCGGGCGATGGGCATCCGTGCGCAGACCGAGGCCGAGGTCGATGCGGCGCTGGCCGAGACCGCGGAGCTGCCGTGGCGGTCGTTGGTGCCGGCATCCCTCGTCGCCCGCGCAGGCACCGGAGAGCTGATCGTCTACGTGGAGGACGGGCACGATGTCACTCTGCTGCTGAGTCTCGAAGACGGGTCGTCGCGTCCGCTCGACGTTCCGCCGCAAGACCCTTCGAGTCGCCTGGTGGACGACAGATCGGTGTGGCGCCTCGCGGTGCCGCTTCCGGCCGACCTGCCCCTCGGGTGGCACCGAGTGGACGCCGCACAGACCGCGCATGGCGGCGACGAGCCCGATCGCGCCGCGTCATGCGCGGTCGTCGTCACGCCGGCGACACTTCCCGCGCCGCCGAGCCGGCCCGGCAACGGCGGACGCGGCTGGGGTCTGATGGCACAGCTGTATTCGGTGCGCTCGCGCGGCTCGTGGGGGCTGGGCGACTTCGCCGACCTCGGTGATCTGGCGTCGATCGCGGGCTCGCGCGGCGCGGACTTCCTGCTCGTCAACCCGATCCACGCGGCGGAGGTCACGTCGCCGATCGAGCCCTCGCCGTACCTCCCCGCCACGCGCCGATTCCTCGCGCCGCTCTACCTGCGTCCCGAGGACATCCGCGAGGCGGCTTACCTCCCGCCGGCCGACCGCGCCTTCGTCGAGCAGGCGCGCGCGTCGGTGTCGAAGCAGAACACGGATGCCGCCCGCATCGACCGCGACGCATCCTGGGCGGCGAAGCGTGCCGCGCTCGAGCGCGTCTTCGCCGCCCCGCGGTCGGCCGGCCGTCAGGCTCTGCTGGACGCGTACACCGCACGCGAGGGTCGGCCGCTCGCCGACTTCGCGCTCTGGTGCGCGCTCGAGGAGCACTTCGCCGACACCCTCGCGGCGGGCGAGGAACGTCCCGCAGACGCCTGGGACATCGCTTCTCCGCTCGTCGCGGACCTCCGCACGCGTCTCGCCGATCGCGTCGCCTTCCACACGTGGATGCAGTGGATCGCCGACGAACAGGTCGCGGCCGCGCAGGCCGAAGCGCTCGCGTCGGGCATGCGTATCGGGGTCATGCACGACCTCGCGGTCGGCGTCCACACGCGCGGATCGGATGCCTGGTCTCTGCGCGACATGTACGCCTCCGGCATCACGGTGGGCGCGCCGCCCGACATGTACAACCAGCAGGGGCAGGACTGGAACCAGCCCCCGTGGCTGCCGCAGGCGCTCGCCGCCCACGCGTACGCGCCTCTGCGGGACATGATCCGGACGCTGCTCCGGCACGCGGGCGCGCTGCGCATCGACCATGTCATCGGCTTCTTCCGCCTGTGGTGGATCCCGACCGGCCTGGGCCCCGCGGCCGGCACCTACGTGCGCTACGACCACGAGGCGATGATCGGCGTGCTCGCGCTCGAGGCGCAACGCGCCGGTGCCGTGCTGATCGGCGAAGACCTCGGGAACGTCGAACCCTGGGTGCGCGAGTACCTGTCCGCGCGGGGCATCCTGGGCACTTCCGTGCTCTGGTTCGAGCAGGAGGACGGCGCCCCGACACCGCCGGAGCACTACCGCCGGTCGCTGCTGGCCACCGTCAACACCCATGATCTGCCTCCCACGGCGGGGTATCTCGCCGACGAGCACGTCGACCTGCGCGCGCGGCTCGGCCTTCTCACGCAACCCGTGGCAGAGGCTCGCGCCGAGGCGGACGCCGAGCGCACGGCGATGCTGGGTGCCCTGCGCGACCGCGGTCTGCTGGGCGCCGATGCGACGGAGGAGGAGATCGTCGAAGCGCTGCACCTCTATCTGGTGGCCGCTCCGTCCGAGCTGCTCGGAGTCGCCCTGGTCGACGCCGTCGGCGAGCGCCGCGTGCAGAACCAGCCCGGCACTTCGACGGAGTACCCGAATTGGCAGGTGCCGCTCGCGGACTCCCAGGGCGCCGCAGTGCTGATGGAGGATCTGCCGTTCAGCGCCCGCTTCGAATCCCTGACGGGGGCCGTCGACGTGGCCGTGCGCCGCGGACACCCGTAGCGCGCCGGGCGGTACCCGCACGCGCGGGCTCGTCGATGGACCGGGCGCAACGGAATGCAACGTTGCGCGTCCTAGGGTGAGGCATCCGACCGCGGCAATGGATGGCCGCGGACTCATGACCGTCGAAGGAGACAGAACATGACCATCGTCGAGGAGGGCGTGTCGAGCGCCTACGCTCAGCCCGGCCAGCGCGGCTCGCTGGCCGAATACAAATCCCGCTACGGCCACTACATCGGCGGCGAGTTCGTCGAACCGGTGAAGGGCCAGTACTTCGAGAACATCAGCCCCGTCAACGGCAAGCCGTTCTGCGAGGTCGGGCGGGGTACCGTCGAAGACATCGATCGGGCCGTGGATGCCGCGTGGAAGGCCTTCGCCACGTGGGGCAAGACCAGCCCCACCGAGCGCAGCAACATGCTGCTCAAGATCGCCGACCGCATCGAGCAGAACCTCGAGAAGATCGCCGTCGCCGAGACGTGGGAGAACGGCAAGCCCGTCCGCGAGACGCTGGCCGCCGACATCCCGCTCGCCATCGACCACTTCCGCTACTTCGCCGGCGTGCTGCGTGCCCAGGAGGGCGGGATCTCACAGCTCGACGAGGACACCGTCGCGTACCACTTCCAGGAGCCGCTCGGAGTGGTCGGGCAGATCATCCCGTGGAACTTCCCCATCCTGATGGCCGTGTGGAAGCTCGCGCCGGCGCTCGCCGCGGGCAACTGCATCGTGCTGAAGCCGGCGGAGCAGACGCCGGCGTCGATCCTGTTCCTGATCGACCTCATCGGCGACCTGATCCCGCCGGGAGTGCTCAACATCGTGAACGGCTTCGGCATCGAGGCGGGCGCGCCGCTGGCTTCGCACAAGAAGATCCGCAAGATCGCCTTCACGGGGGAGACGACCACCGGACGCCTGATCATGCAGTACGCGTCGCAGAATCTCATCCCGGTCACCCTCGAGCTCGGCGGCAAGAGCCCGAACGTGTTCTTCGAGGACGTCGCCCGTGCGAACGACTCGTTCTACGACAAGGCGCTCGAGGGCTTCTCATTCTTCGCCTTGAACAACGGCGAAGTCTGCACCTGCCCCTCTCGTGCGCTCATCCAGCGCTCGATCTACGACCAGCTGCTCGGCGACGGCATCGAGCGCGTCAAGGCGATCAAGCAGGGCAACCCGCTCGACCCCGAGACAATGATCGGCGCGCAGGCCTCGAACGATCAGCTCGAGAAAATCATGAGCTACATGGACATCGGCAAGCAGGGCGGCGCCAAGGTCCTCATCGGCGGTGAACGCGCTGATCTGGGGGGCGATCTGTCGGAGGGCTACTACGTGCAGCCGACGATCTTCGAGGGCACGAACGACATGCGGATCTTCCAGGAGGAGATCTTCGGGCCGGTGCTCTCGGTCACCTCCTTCACCGACTTCGACGACGCGATCTCGATCGCCAACGACACGCTGTACGGCCTCGGCGCCGGTGTGTGGAGCCGCGACATGAACACGGCCTACCGCGCCGGGCGGGCCATCCAGGCCGGTCGTGTCTGGACGAACACCTACCACCAGTACCCCGCGCACGCCGCGTTCGGCGGATACAAGCAGTCCGGTATCGGCCGCGAGAACCACCTCAAGATGCTGGATCACTACCAGCAGACGAAGAACCTGCTGGTCTCGTACGCCGAGGGCCCGATGGGCTTCTTCTAAACCGACGAGAGGTTTCGTCTCGTCACTGCGCTCTCGCTCGACGGCCGGCCCCCGACGGTCGTCGAGCGGGCGCAGCGAGACGAAACGCCCACCCTGCACGGAGGAGAGAACATGGTCAGCATCGGCACGTATCAGCGGGTGGCGGTGACGGATGCCGCATCCGACCTCCTCCGTGAGCTCACGGTGACGCACGGCCCGCTCATGTTCCACCAGTCCGGCGGCTGCTGCGACGGCAGCGCGCCGATGTGCTACCCGATCGGGATGTTCATCACCGGTCCGAGCGACGTCCACCTCGGCACCCTGGAGGTGCGCGACCTCGACCCGATCGAGGTGTTCATCTCGGAGGCGCAATTCGAGTACTGGAAATACACGCACATCACGATCGACGCCGTCCCCGGCCGGGGTGCCGGATTCTCGGTCGAGGGGCCGACCGGCTTCCGGTTCATCATCCGCTCGCGCATGCTCAACGACGCAGAACTCGAATATTTCGGGTTGGGACCGACCGCGCCGGCGTGAGTGCCCGGCCGGACGCCGTCGGAGCAGACCGCACCGGCTGCTAGAACCAGCCGCCCTCCTGCGCGATGCGGATCGCATCGGCGCGGTTGCGGCCGCCGGTCTTGGCGATCGCGTTCGACAGGTGGTTGCGCACCAGGCTCTCCGACAGGTGCATGACGCGCGCCAGGTCGGCGATCGATCCGCCCGCCCGCGCCACGGAGAGCACGTCGGTCTCGCGGTCGGTGAGCGGACTGCCGTCCTGCGCCCGTGATTCCGCCGTCAGCCGCGGGTCGATGACACGCAGCCCATCCCGCACGTCGCGCACGACAGCGGCCAGCTCGGCCGAGGTCGCGTCCGCGACGAGGAAACCGGTGGCCCCGGCATCCATCGCCCTCTCGAGCTCATCGATCCGGCCGAGCGCGGTGACGATGATGACGTGGCAGTCGGGCAGCTCGTAGCGCAGCTGCCCCGACGCCGTGATGCCGTCCATTCCGGGCATCTCGATCGCGATGACGGCCACGTCGGGGCGCGCCTGGAGGGCGGCTTCGACGATCTCGTCGCCGCGTCCGACTTCCGCCACGACGGCCATATCGGACTCCTGCTCGAGGAGAGCCGACAGCTCGCTGAGCGCCGACGGCCGCCCGTCGGCCACCAGCAGGCGGATCGGAGGGGACGTGGCATCCTCCGTCGTCGAAAGGTCGGAAGCATGCACGGGCGTCATGTCCTCACCCTAGGCGCGCAGGCGTCGCGACACCTGGGAGGGACGCCGGTCGCGGCATCCGGTGTCATCGTCCGCGGGTTTCGGTCTCGTTACGAATTGCCCGGGTGTTTGGTGGGAACGGTCGCGACCTTGAAGATAGCCCAAGGGCCGCGCCTCTCCGTCGCGGTCCCTTTCCTTCACAGCAGAGGTAGAACTATGTCACTGCACCACAGTGGGCGCGGCCGTCTCGGTCTCGCCATCGGCGCCTTCGGCGCCACCGCCCTTCTTCTCGCCGGATGCTCCGGCGGCGGTGGGGGCGACGCCAGCGGCGGCGCGTCCTCGGACGAGCCACTGATCGTCGGCACGACCGACAAGATCACGTCGATCGACCCCGCGGGCTCGTACGACAACGGCTCGTTCGCCGTGATGAACCAGGTGTACCCGTTCCTGCTCAACAGCAAGTACGGCACCGCGGATGTCACGCCCGACATCGCCGAGACGGCCGAGTTCACGTCGCCGACCGAATACACGGTCACGCTCAAGCCGGGACTCACGTTCGCCAACGGGCACGACCTCACGTCGTCCGACGTGAAGTTCTCGTTCGACCGCCAGGTCGCGATCGCCGACGAGAACGGCCCGTCGTCGCTGCTGTCGAACCTCGACTCGGTCGAGGCGCCCGACGACACGACGGTCGTCTTCACGCTGAAGAACGGCGACGACCAGATCTGGCCCCAGATTCTGTCCAGCCCCGCCGCCCCGATCGTCGACGAGGAGGTCTTCTCGGCCGAAGCCGTCACGTCCGACGACGACATCGTCGCCGGCGAGGCATTC
Organism: Microbacterium songi; assembly: GCF_042747925.1. NCBI lineage: Bacteria > Bacillati > Actinomycetota > Actinomycetes > Micrococcales > Microbacteriaceae > Microbacterium > Microbacterium songi. The sequence continues at coordinate 120,456 of NZ_JBHZIE010000010.1, read as the reverse complement.
GCGGGCCAGTACAAGATCGACTCGTACAAGGTCAACGAGCTCATCTCCTACGTGCCGTTCGACGGCTACCAGGGCGAGCTCGGCGCCGCCGAGAACGCGGGGGTCACGGCGAAGTACTACGCCGATGCGTCCAACCTCAAGCTCGACATCCAGAGCGGGGCGATCGACGCCGCATTCCGCAGCCTGAGTGCGACCGACATCGCCGACTTGGCCACGGATGACGCCGTCAAGGTCGTCGATGGTCCCGGCGGGGAGATCCGCTACATCACGTTCAACTTCGACACGATGCCGTACGGCGCGACCACGGCCGACGCCGACGCCGCCAAGGCGCTCGCCGTCCGTCAGGCCGCTGCCGACCTCGTCGACCGCGAGGCGCTGGCGACCGACGTGTACAAGGACACGTACTCCCCGCTGTACTCGTACGTGCCGCAGGGCCTGACGGGCGCGAACGAAGCGCTCAAGGGCCTGTACGGCGACGGCGCGGGCGCTCCGGATGCCGACAAGGCGAAGGCGACGCTCGAGGCCGCAGGCGTCACGACCCCGGTCGTGCTCAACCTGCAGTACAACGGCGACCACTACGGGCCGTCGTCGGGTGACGAGTACGCGGCGATCAAGTCGCAGCTCGAGGAGGGCGGCCTGTTCACCGTCAACCTCGCGCAGACCGAATGGGTGCAGTACTCCAAGGACCGCACCGCGGACGTGTACCCCGCGTACCAGCTCGGCTGGTTCCCGGACTACTCCGACGCCGACAATTACCTGTCGCCGTTCTTCACGAAGGACAACTTCCTCGTGAACCACTACGACAACGCCGAGGTGCAGGAGCTCATCTCGACCCAGGCGACCGAGACCGACGCCGACACGCGCGCCGCCGACATCGGCAAGATCCAGGATCTGGTGGCCGCCGACCTCTCGACGCTGCCGCTGCTCCAGGGCAAGCAGGTCGCGGTCGTGGGCGCCGACGTCGAGGGCGCGACCCTCGACGGCTCGTTCAAGTTCCGATACGCACCGCTGCACAAGTAGCGCACCGACACGGGCCGGGGGGATCCCCCCGGCCCGTGTTGCGTCCGGTACCGGATCGTTCTCTCAGTAAGGTTCACGCATGGTCACTGCCGTCGATGCGGCCAATATCGTCGCTCAGCCGGTGAAAGCCCGCTCGGGCGGGCTCTGGCGCTACATCCTCATCCGCCTTCTCCTCGTCATCCCGACGGTCTTCATCCTCGTGACGGTCGTGTTCTTCCTGATGCGCATCACCGGGGATCCGATCACGGCGGCGCTCGGCGGCCGTCTTCCTCCCGATCAGCTGGCCGAGCGCGTCGCCGCCGCCGGCTACGACCGCCCGTTGATCGTGCAGTACCTCGACTACCTCGGCGCGGTCCTGCGCGGAGACTTCGGGACGACCCTGACCGACAACCAAGCGGTCACGCACGTCATCCTCCAATACGGTGCCGCGACCCTCGAACTCGCTTTCTACGCCCTCATCGTCGCGTTCCTGATCGGCATCCCGTTCGGCCTGATCGCCGCCTACCGCCGCGACCGCTGGCAAGATGCCGTCCTGCGCATCGCCGCCATCCTCGGCTACGCGACACCCATCTTCTTCGTCGGCCTGCTGCTCAAGCTCGTGTTCGCCATCTGGCTGAGCGTGCTCCCGGTCGCCGGCCGTGCCTCCACGCGCACCGAATTGAAGCTGCAGGGACTGGATGCCCCTACCGGCATCTACCTGATCGACGCGATCCGGCTCGGCGACGGCAACGCGATCGGCGACGTCCTCACGCATGCGATCCTTCCTGGCCTCGCGCTCGGCATCCTCACCGCCGGCATCTTCCTGCGACTCGTTCGCACGAACGTCATCGGCACCCTCGGCGCCCAGTACGTGACCTCGGCACGCTCGCGCGGCGTCGGGGAATACCGCCTGGTCACCAAGCATGCCTACCGGCCCGCGCTCATCCCGATCATCACGGTCATCGGCCTGCAGATCGCACTGCTGCTCTCCGGCGCCGTGCTGACGGAGACGGTGTTCGAGTGGAAGGGCATCGGGTTCATGCTGTCGCAGTACCTCAAGGCCCGGGACTTCGTCGCCGTGCAGGGCATCGTGGTCGTGATCGCCGTCGTCGTGGCCCTCACCAACTTCATCGTCGACGTGATCGCGGCGGTCATCGACCCGCGAGTGAGGTACTGACATGTCCGAGCAGACGCCCACAGGACCGCAGGCGCAGGATGCCGCGACCCCGGCCGCGACCCCCGGCGCCGTCCTCACCTCCCGGAAGATCCCGCTCCGCGACCGGCTGCCGATCGTCTCGCACCTGCGGCGCAGCGTCGGCCTCCAGCGCACGATGCTCGTCATCGGGCTCGTGATCATGGTGGTGTTCCTGCTCACCGCGATCTTCGCGCCGTGGATCGCGCCCTACAGCTTCGCCCAGCAGGCGGTCGACGGCGTGAAGTTCGGAACCCAGCAGCCGCCGAACTCCGTCAACCTCCTCGGCACGACCGTGAGCGGGTTCGACGTGTTCTCGCGCGTGATCTGGGGAGCGCAGACCGCGCTGCTGGTCATCATCTGCGCGATCGCCTTCTCCATCTTCCTCGGCATCTTCCTGGGACTCGTGAGCGGCTACTTCGGCGGGTGGCTCGATCGAGTGCTCGTCGTCGTCTGCGACGCGATCTACGCGCTGCCCTCGCTGCTCCTGGCGATCGTCATGTCGATCGTGATCAGCCGCGGGCAGTCCACCCTGTGGGGCGGCATCCTCGCCACCGCCCTCTCGATCACGGTCGTCTTCGTCCCGCAGTACTTCCGCGTCATCCGCGCCGAGGTCGTCCGGGTCAAGGCCGAGCCGTTCGTGGAGTCGGCGCGGGTCATCGGCGTGCCGACCGGCCGCATCCTCATCCGTCACGTGCTGCGCAACTCCACGCGCTCGCTGCCCGTCGTGATCACACTGAACGCCTCCGAGGCGCTGCTGACGCTGGCGGGGCTCGGCTTCCTCGGGTTCGGCATCGAGGCGACCGTGGCGGCCGAGTGGGGTTACGACCTCAACCGAGCCGTCGCCGACGTCACCAGTGGCATCTGGTGGACCGCGATCCCGCCCGGTATCGCGATCGTCCTGGTGGTGCTCGGGATCACCCTCATGGGCGAGAGCATCAACGACCTGAGCGACCCCCGGCTGCGGACACGCCGCCGGGCGAAGGGTGTGTCATGAGCGCCGCCGCTGTCTCGGCATCCGTCCCCCCATCGGCGGGGGCTCCCGTCGCGCGTGTCGACGACCTCACCGTCACGTTCGCGACCGACGGCGACCCGGTGGTCGCGGTCTCGCGCATCTCGCTCGAGGCGCGCCCCGGCGAGGTCCTGGCGATCGTCGGAGAGTCGGGCTCGGGCAAGACCGTGACGGCGAACACGCTCCTCGGGCTGCTGCCCGAGACGGCGACCCTGTCGGGCGCGGTGATCATCACCGGCCGCGAAGGCGACACCGACATCGTGCACGCCACGCCGGCGCAGCTGCGCGAGATGCGCGGTCGCGACGCGGCGATGGTGTTCCAGGAGCCGTCGACGGCGCTGAACCCCGTCTACACCGTCGGATGGCAGATCGCCGAGGGGCTGCGCGCACACGAGAAGCTCTCGGCCGCCGAGGCGAGGACGAGGGCGGTCGACGTGCTCCGCCGGGTCGGCATCCCCGATCCCGAGAAGCGCGTCGATGACTACCCGCACCAGTTCTCGGGCGGGCAGAAGCAGCGCGTCGTGATCGCGATGGCGCTCGTGCTCGACGCGCGTCTCATCATCGCCGACGAGCCGACGACGGCGCTCGACGTCACCGTGCAGGCCGAGATCCTCGAGCTGCTGCGCGCGTGCCGCGACGAGTTCGGGGCGACGATCGTGCTGATCACCCACAACATGGGGGTGGTGGCCGACCTCGCCGATCGCGTGGTCGTGATGTACCAGGGCGACATCGTCGAGCAGGCGCCCGTGCGCGAGCTGTTCGCGCATCCCGCACAGGCCTATACGCGCGAGCTGCTGGCCGCGGTGCCCCATGTCGGCCGCGGCAAGAGCGCCACGCAGTCGTTGACGGATGCTGCGCCCACATCGCCGCCCGAGGGCAGCCTGGTCGTGGCATCCGCCGTGCAGATCGGCTACCCCGGACGACTGGGATCACCCGGCGTCGTGGCCGTGAAGGGCGTGGACTTCTGGATCGGACCGGGCGAGGTGCTCGGCCTGGTCGGCGAGTCCGGGTCGGGGAAGACCACGATCGGCCGGGCGATGGTCGGCCTCACCGACGTGCTCGACGGATCGCTCAAGGTGCTCGGTGTGGAGATGCGGGGCGCCAAGCCGAGGCACCTCAAGAAGCTGCGACCCGACGTCGGGTTCGTCTTCCAGGACCCCGCCACGAGCTTCAACCCGCTCCTGACGATCGCCGAGTGCGTCGCCGAGCCGCTGATCGTCCACGGTCGGGCGGGCAATCCGCGCACCGCCCGCCGCAAGGTCGACGAGCTGCTGGACGCCGTCCGTCTGCCCGTCACCTTCGGCGACCGCTATCCGCACGAGCTGTCGGGCGGCCAGCGCCAGCGCGCGTCCCTCGCCCGGGCACTCGCGCTCGACCCCAAGCTGCTGATCGCCGACGAGCCCACCAGCGCGCTCGACGTGTCCGTGCAGGCGCGGGTGCTCGAGCTCTTCGCCTCGTTGCAGGCGGAGTTCGGCTTCGCGTGCCTGTTCATCAGTCACGACCTGGCCGTCATCGACCAGGTCGCCGACCGCATCGTGGTGCTGCGACAGGGCACGATCCGCGAACAGGGCACGACGGTGCAGGTGCTGACCGACCCGAGGGACGACTACACCAAGCGTCTGCTCACCTCACTGCCCGTGCCCGACCCGATCGAGCAGGCTGTGCGCCGCCGGGAGTGGCAGGCGACGCGCGGGCTCTGAGGATCGGGGCCGGCGGGGCAGGTGAGCCGCGCACGCCGTGTGCGAGGATCTGAGCCATGACGGCGAAGGATGAGGCGGACACGGAGGCCGGCCAGCTCTACAGCGCCGAGCGGGCCAAGGCGTTCATCGACGCGGTGGTGGCCATCGCCATGACGCTGCTGATCCTTCCGCTCATGGAGAGCGTCGGCGAGGCGGCGTCCAGTGATCAGAGCACCGTGGAGTGGTGGAACGAGAACACGGGGGCGCTGTTCGCGTTCGTGCTCAGCTTCGCGGTGATCGGGAACTTCTGGGTCAGTCACCACCGCCAGTTCGCCGGGGTGACGGCCGTGACGAACGGGCTGCTCTGGCTGACGATGGCCTGGATGCTCACGATCGTGTGGCTCCCGATCGCGACGGCGGTGGTCGGCCAGCTCGAGACCGACACCCTCCAAAAAGTCCTATACATCGGCTCGATGCTCATCACCAGCCTGCTGATGCTGTTCATCCAGCTCTACCTGACGCGGCATCCGCAGGTACATCGCATCCCCGACGACCGGCTGCGCGCGGGACTGCGCGTCGACCTGATCCTCGTGGCGCTGTTCGCCGTCGCCCTGATCGTGGCGGTGGCGGTGCCCGCGGTGAGCTACTACGCCATGTTCCTGCTGCTCCTGACGTCCCCGATCCAGCGCCTCACGTCCCGCCGCACCCGGGACCGCTGAGCAGGCCCCCGCGCGGAATCAGCGCGAGAAGACGGCCGCCAGCACACCCGACTGGATCGCGAACCAGAAGATGCCGAACAGCGCGAAGATGACGATCGCGGCGACGGGGAACCGTCGCTTCAGGCGGCGCCCCGGCATCGCGACGCCCGGCGGCGGGCGCAGCACCTGCGGGGGTGGGGCGAACGGCAGAGCGGATGCCGCGCCCGGGGTGCCGTCCGACACCGAGGCGACCTCGGGCGCAGAGATCGCCGCGGTCGATGCATCCGTGGTCAGTCGCTCGTCGCGCCAGCGCGCCCACTGCGCCAGCTTGTCCAACAACGCCCCCACGACGGAGAAGAGCCACGCCCAGGTGGCGGGGTCGAGCGTGGAGAAATCCCGCTTGGCGTAGAGGAACAGCCAGTCGTCGATGATCTCGACGTCGAGTGCGGCAGCGTTGTCGATGAACCGCGCCATGATGTCGGGTGTGAAGAGGTAGAGGGCGTCGCGTTCGTAGCCCTCCGGGCAGTACAGCGCGAAGTGCTTGTCGAAGTCGCCTTCGAGGCCCAGACGCTGGTCGCGATCGAAGGCCGCGGGGAGGTTGGAGCCGAAGAGTCCGTTGTTGCCGAGCGCGTCGAGCACGATGTGCGGCAGCGGAACGTCGAGCTTGATGGCCACGTACCCCCACTTGTGCGTGGTGCGGTTCTTGCCCGAGCCGGTCGTGTACCGGTAGTTGGCGAACTCGGCGAAGCGCGGGCGGTCGCCGCGCACGACGTCGGATGACGCGCGGGAGCTGCCGAGGGAGAAGATCATCCCCGGCAGACCGGGCGCCGTGACGGCGGGGAGGTAGGTCATGCCGTTGGCCTGGGCGAAGCGCGACATCCGGTACCAGCGCCCGCCCGCGCCGAGGGAACCGCGCACGGCGAAGACGACGATCAGCGCGGCGATCGCGCCGACCGCGAGGACCGGGATGAGGAACAGGAGGGAGAAGCCCGCACCGCTCGAGGAGGCCATCGAGCTCATCACGCTGCCGACGATGGTGAGGAAGAAGCTTCCGACGACGAGGACGACCACGCCGAAGAAGACGAGCGCGAGGATGCCGGTGGCCGAGCTCCAGGCACCCGGCAGGCGTCCCTCTGCCCGTCCGGCGCGCACGAACTCACGCACGGCGGCGCGATCGATGGGCTCGGTCAACGGCCGCGGGTCGAAGGCGCTCATCGGTTCACCTCGTCGCCGTCCCAGGTGAGGTCGGCGCCCGCGCCGAGGGGCAGGGCCTCCAGGGCAGGGTCACCGCACAGTTCGGCGATCACCTCGGCGCTGCCCCCCACGATGGTCGAGTCGAAGTCGACTTCGGTCACGACCACCCACGCACGGTCGGCCGGCCAGATCAGACTCGGCGACTCCGGGTCGGGCGCGAATCCGCGGACCTCGGCCTCCACATCGCGCCACGGCACGTGCGACGGCCAATCCGGTCGAGTCAGCTCGGATATCCCGCCGCGGAACAGGATGTGCGCGCGGCCGGGCAGCTCGAGCTGAGCGCCCGACGAGATCGCGTCGGGCAGGATGCCCGGCTGCCAGGACGGACGACCCAGCACCGTGTTGAACGAATCGTGGATGCTGCGCCCCAGCATCGCGTTGTGCTGACTGAGCAGCGCCGACTCGGCGGCGCGTCGCAGGGCGTCGTCGGACGCAGCATCCGCTTGCCCGCCCTGCGCATCGGACGTGTCGTCGCGGGTCACCTGGAGGAACGTGCGCGAAGGAGTCTCGCCGTAGAACCCCAGCAAACCGCCCCACCCGTTCCAGACCCCGAAGTACCCGTCGCCGGGTGTGCCCGTGTGCCCGGCGAGGTGCCCGGCGATGGTCGCGAGGAGGTCGGGGTCGAGGTGGCCCTCCCGTGGGGCGTCGAACTCGCGGCCGTCGGGTGCGCGGACACGCCGCCAATCGTCGCGGCTGCGGACGAGCCGGTTCCACTGCGCCTCGGGGTGCATGCGCGTGCCGAACGCGGCCGCGGTCTCGGCCCACGTCGTGGGCTCGTACCGGATCAGCGCGGAGAGCCGTTCGCGCTCGCCGTCGCGCATCTGCACCCATTCGTCCGGCGTCGGCATCGCCCGGCCGGGGAGCCGGCCGGCGTGCGCAGGGTGGAAGATGCGGGCGTAGGCGGCGAAGCCCCTCGGGACCACTCCGTGCATGGATGTCCCCAGGCCCGGGTCGAGACTCTCGCGGATCCAGGTTCCGGCCGCGACATCCGAGGTCCACTCCATGTCAGCCACGCTACCCGTGCGCGTTCGAGGACCCCCCACCGGCCGTCGGATCGGCATCCGTGTAGCCTCGATCCCGCACCACGGCGGTGCGGGGTCGAAGGGATGGGGCATGCCCGGTCTGGTGGCGGAACTTCTCGGCTATGCCGGCCGGCAGCCGGCCGAGTACCGGCGCATCCTGCGGATCCGCGACGGCATCTACACGACGATCGCGCCGCTGCGCGCCGAAATCCTGACCTCCGACGAGCCGGTGGCGTTCGCCGACATCGACCACACGGCTTTCCGGCCGATCACGCCCGGAACGGCCTGGGGCGCCACGTTCGACTGCGCGTGGCTTCACGTGACCGGCGCCGTGCCCGACGACGCTGCGCCCGCGGTCGTCATGCTCGGCATCCGCGGCGAGGGCCTCGTCCACTCCGTCGGGGGCGACGTGCTCGACTCCGTGAGCACCGTGTGGATCCAGGGCGATCTCCCGCACGCCGGCGGACAGTACCGTGAGGTGCGTGTTCCCGCCGAGGACGGGCGCGTCGACTTCTACGCCGACGTCACCTACAACGGATGGCTGCTGTACGACGTCGGCCGGCCGGTGTTCCACGGCGCGCGCCTGGCCCGCCGCGATGACGTCGTGTTCGACCTCTACTACGACTACCTCACGCTCGCCGTGCTCGCCGACGCGACCGAAGACACCGTCCTCGCGGCGCGGCTGACCCGCACGCTGCACGCGGCATATGCGCAGTTCCGCCGCGGTGACCCCCGCGCGGCTCGCGCGACCCTCGCTCCCGCTCTCTCGTCGCCGAGCGAGGAGTCCTTCCTGTACAGCGCGATCGGGCACGGCCACCTCGACATGGCGTGGCTGTGGCCGCTGCGCGAGACGCGTCGCAAGGCGGCCCGCACCTACACGCGTGCGCTGGGCAACATCGACGGCTCCGACGACTACATCTACGGTACGAGTCAGCCGCAGCAGATGCAGTGGATGAAGCTCGAGCATCCTGCGCTGTTCGACCGCATGCAGGATGCCGTGGCCTCCGGTCGCATGGAACTCCAGGGTGCGTTCTGGATCGAGCCCGACACGAACCTGCCGAGCGGTGAGTCGCTCGTGCGACAGGCCCTGCACGGCCGGCGGTTCCTCGAGGAGGAGTTCGGCATCTCCCGCGAGGACATGCGCCTCTGCTGGCTGCCCGACACGTTCGGTTACAACGGCAACCTGCCGCAGATCCTCCGCAAGAGCGGCATGGACTGGTTCCAGACGATCAAGCTCACGTGGAACAAGGTGAACGTCTTCCCGCACCGCACCTTCCGGTGGCGGGGCATCGACGGGTCCACCGTGCTCGTGCACATGCCGCCCGAGGGCGATTACAACAGCCGCGGAGCCGCGGACGGACTGCTCGCGGGTGTGCGCCGGTATCCGGAGCGCGAGCTCGACACGGCCCTCCTGGTCTACGGTGCGGGCGACGGCGGTGGCGGACCCGGCGAGGTGCACCTCGAGGTCACGCGGCGCGAGCGCGATCTGCACGGACTGCCGAAAGTGAAGTACGCGACCGCGGACAGCTTCTTCCGGGCGCTCGAGCAGCGCGAGATCACCCACACCCACGTCGGCGAGCTCTACCTCGAGACCCATCAGGGCACGTACACGACGCAGGCCGCCATCAAGAAGTACAACCGCGTGCTCGAGCGCAAGCTGCTCGACGCCGAGGCGCTCACCGTGCTCGCCGACCTGGCATCGGAGGGGGCGCACACCCTTCCGGCCCGCGCCCTCGACGCGCATTGGAAGACGGTGCTCCTCAACCAGTTCCACGACATCATCCCGGGCTCCTCCATCGCCCGGGTCAATGCGGAGGCGCTCGAGGCTTACCGCGCGGTGGACGCGGAGCTCGACGCCCACACCGCCGGGCTGGTCGCGCGGCTCGGTGAGGGGTCGGCGACGGATGCCCCGCCTGCGCCCACCGCGGTGAACCTCACGGGGATCGCCCGGCGCGAGTACGTGGCCGTCGGCGGAGAATGGCTGCTCGCCGAGGTCGGGCCGTACGCGGCATCCGCTCTCCTGCCTGCTCCGCCCGCCCCGCAGCTCGGATTCACGACGGACACGATGACGAACGGGCTGCTGACCCTGCGCTTCGATGCGACCGGCGAGATCGCATCGTGCGTGGATGCGGCGGGCGCCGAGCACGCCGGCGCGGGACTGAACCGGCTGATCGTGTTCCGTGATCCGTTCCAGTTCCCGTTCGACGCCTGGGACATCGATCAGGGCTACCGCGATCTGCCGTCGGTCACCCTTGCCGCCGCCGAGGTGCGCACGGCCCTCGAGGGCCCCCGGGTCGTCCGCTATCAGGTGTATCGCGCGCCCAAGGTCACGATTCATCAGCGCATCGTGCTCGAAGCCGAAAGCGCGGTGGTGCGGTTCGAGACGGTCGTCGACTGGCACGAGAAGCACCGGATGCTGCGCGCGGAGTTCTTCCCCGCGCGCTACGGCGACGAGGCGCTGTGCGAGATCCAGTTCGGTCACATCGCACGCCCGACCACCGAGCGCGACTCCGTCGAGAGGGCGCAGTTCGAGGTGTGCGCGCACAAGTGGCTGGCCGTGCAGGACGACCGCGGCGGGTTCGCCCTGCTGAACGACGGCAAGTACGGGCACCGCGCGAAGAACGGCCTGGTGAGTCTGAACCTGCTGCGCTCGCCGACCTTCCCCGACAAGACCGCCGACCGTGGCAGCCATCGCTTCACATACGCGTTCACGCCCTTCGAACCAGGCGACCTCGCGACCGTCATCGCCGAGGGATATCGGCTGAACAACCCGCTGCTGGTCGGCGACACCCCCGCCTTCCCGAGCGCCGTCGAGGTCGAGGGGCGCGCGGTTCTGGTCGAGACCATCAAGCCGGCCGAGGATGGACGCGGCGTGATCCTGCGACTGTACGAGAGCCTCGGCACGGGTGCGACGACGTCCCTGCGCACGACGCTTCCCCACCGGCGCGTGACCGAGACGGACCTGCTCGAAGCACCGGTCGACGGCGACGAGGTCATCGACCTGGCGCACGTGACGTTCGGCCCGTTCGAGATCAAGACGATCCGGTTGGAGGCCTGAGATGACCGAGACCGGTGTGCGCGCGCCGAGCGGTGCGCGGGTGCTGAGACCGCGCACCCAGCGCATCTCGATCGTCGTCGCCGGCTTCGGCCAGAACATCGTCCTGACCACGGTGACGACCTTCCTGCTGGTGTACCTGCTGCAGTACGCGCGCATCAGCGTCGAGGGCATGGTCGTGGTCACCGCGATCATCACGATCGCCAAGCTCGCCGACGCGATCAGCGACCCGGTCATGGGCAGCATCGTCGACATGACCCGCAGTCGGTGGGGCAAGATGCGCCCGTATGTGCTCTTCTCGGCGGTCCCGGTGGCCGTGCTCTCGACGCTGCTGTTCGCGATTCCCGACGTCTCCGAGGCGGGCAAGCTGCTGTTCTTCGGCATCTGCTACTTCGTCTGGGGCTTCGCCTACACGGTGTGCGACGTGCCCTTCTGGGGACTCATCGGGTCGGCGTTCCCCGATTCGTCCGAACGCGTCCGGGTCATCTCCCACGTGCGCGCCTTCGGAGCGATCGCCTTGGGGCTCGCAACCCTGGGCATGCCGTGGCTCGCGCTGGCTCTGAGCTTCTCGCCCGAGACGACGGCGACCGGATGGACCCTGGCGGTGGCCGCGGCATCCGTCCTGGGAATGGGGATGTACCTGCTGGCCTTCGTCAACACCCGCGAGAAGGCGCTCGGCGATCGGGGGCGCCCGACGTTCCGCGAGCTGTTCTCGACGCTGTTCCAGAACACCCCGCTGCTGATGGTGCTGCTGGGTTCGGTGCTCGGCTTCGGGCGCTACATCGTGCAGGCCGGTGGCGCGGTGTTCGTCGTCATCGCGTACGGCGACGAGGGGTACTTCACGCTGATCGGCGCAGCCATCATCGTGGGCATGGTGCTCTCGTCGTTCCTGACACCGCTGATGCTCCGTCGGATGAGCGGGCGGTCGCTCATCCTCTGGAGCTCCGCCGCCGGGGCGCTCTTCTACGTGCTGATGTATGTCGTCGGCTTCGACGACATCATCTGGATGATGGTCTTCATCTTCCTGACCGGACTCACGCTCGGCGTCTTCGTGGTCGTGCAGACGACGATGATCGCCGATGCCGTCGACGACATCGAGCAGCGCACGGGTGTGCGCAACGACGGCATCTCGTTCTCGACGCTGACGTTCGTGTCGAAGGTCATGAGCGCGCTCGCCGTTCTCGTCTTCGGCGTCTTCATCGTGCTCGCCGGGTACGAGGCCGGCGTCGAGATCACGCCTCCGATGCAGAACACGGTGTTCATCGCGATCACCCTGGTGCCCGCGGTGAGCTGCGTGATCTCGGCGATCCCGTTCCTCTTCTACCGCCTCGGCGGGCCCGGCCGATAGCCCTCCGCCCCGACGCCCGGCGAAGACTCCTGACACGGTCGAATCGGCCGGAATCGCGCGGATGCCCGACATCCGGTACGATGTGAAGGTTGTCCGGCGGCGGCCCAGTCCGCAGAAGCCCGTGACACGTGCACACACCCTCCTGCTGCCGGGAAATGCCCGGCAGCCGTTCTAGTCCGAAGGAGGTGGGTTAGTGACGCACCAGTACGAACTCATGGTCATTCTGAGCCCCGAGATCGATGAGCGCACCGTCGCCCCGAGCCTCGACAAGTTCTTGAAGGTCATCACCAACGATGGCGGCACGATCGAGAAGGTCGACGTGTGGGGCAAGCGACGCTTCGCCTACGAGATCGACAAGAAGACCGAGGGCATCTATGCCGTCGTCAACTTCACGGCGACCAGCGCAGCCACGCAGGAGCTCGACCGTCAGCTGAAGCTGAACGAGACCATCATGCGCACCAAGGTGCTCCGCGCCGAAGAGGCGATCGCGATGATCGCGTCCGAGAAGCAGCGCGCCGACGAGAAGGCGGCCCGCAAGGCCGCTCGTCCCGTGAAGCCCGTCAAGCAGGACGCGTAGCCCGTTGGCCGGCGAGACGATCATCACCGTCGTGGGCAACCTCACGGCTGATCCCGAACTGCGCTACACGCAGGGCGGACTCCCCGTCGCGAACTTCACGATCGCGTCGACGCCGCGCAACTTCGACCGTGCCAGCAACGAGTGGAAGGACGGCGAAGCGCTGTTCCTCCGCGCGTCGGTGTGGCGCGAGTTCGCCGAGCACGTCGCCGGCTCGCTGACGAAGGGCTCCCGCGTCGTCGCGACCGGTCGCCTGAAGCAGCGGTCCTACGAGACGAAGGAAGGCGAGAAGCGCACTTCCATCGAGCTCGAGGTCGACGAGATCGGCCCGTCGCTGCGATACGCGACCGCGCAGATCACGCGTGCCGCGAGCGGTGGCGGCGGTGGAGGCGGACAACAGTCCCGCCCCCAGCAGGTCGCCGACGAGCCGTGGTCGACCCCCGGGTCCTCCACCGGCGGTAACGCCAACAGCGGCGCCGACGCCTGGAGCGCTCCGGGCTCTTACGGCGACGACACCCCGTTCTGATTACAGATTCCGGATGCCGCGTTCCCGCGTCACGCGCTGAGCGCAGCATCCGACCAACTCACTGAAGGAAGACAATGGCTGGAAAGTCGAGCGGCGACCGCCGCAAGCCCCGCATCAAGGGTGGCAAGAACGCCGCCCCCGCGAAGGCGATCCGCGTCGGACTCATCGATTACAAAGATGTCGCCACGCTTCGCAAGTTCATCTCGGAGCGTGGGAAGATCCGCGCCCGTCGTATCACCGGAGTGTCGGTGCAGGAGCAGCGTCTGATCGCGAAGGCGATCAAGAACGCTCGCGAGATGGCCCTCCTGCCGTACGCCGGCGCTGGCCGCTGAGGAGCACCGACATGGCAAAACTGATTCTCACGAACGAGGTCGCCGGGCTCGGAAGCGCCGGTGACGTCATCGAGGTCAAGAACGGGTACGCCCGCAACTACCTCATCCCCCAGGGCTTCGCCGTGGCCTGGAGCCGCGGTGGCGAAAAGCAGGTGGCGTCGATCCGCGCCGCCCGCGACTCCCGCGCGATCCACGACCACGAAGAGGCTGTGGCGCTGAAGGACTCGCTCGAGTCCAACAAGGTCAAGCTGTCGGTCAAGGCGGGTGCCGAAGGGCGTCTGTTCGGTTCCGTCAAGACCGGTGACGTGGCCGACGCGGTCAAGGCCGCCGGTCTGGGTGACCTCGACAAGCGCAAGATCCACATCACGTCGCCGATCAAGTCGGTGGGCGAGCACGAGGCCACGATCCGTCTGCGCGACGATCTGACCGCCGTGATCACCCTCTCGGTGGTCGCTGCGAAGTAGTTCCGCCGAGCTGCGTTCTGCGCAGCCTTGATGCACCGCGGATGCCGCGGACCCACCAGGGTCCGCGGCATCCGCTGTCTCCACGGTGATTCGTCGGGGACTGCGGCCAGGCGCCGCAGTCCCCGACGTGTCTCACGCGGTGCGCCGGCGGGCGGCGAACGCCCCCGCTCCGGCCAGCGTCAGGCCGATGCCCAGCAGGCCGAGCAACCAGCCGTCCGAGCCGCCCGTGGCCGCCAAGGCGGTGCGTGCGCCACCCTGGGCGGCTGCCGCACGCACCACCGCAGAAGCGGTCGTGGCGGCCGGCGTGGTCGTCGTGCCCGGGGTGACCGGGTTCGTCGGCGTGACCGGGTTCGTCGGGGTGACCGGCGTCGTCGGGGTGACCGGCGTAACCGGCGTGGTGGGCGTGATGGGTGTCGTCGGCGTGACCGGGGTCGTACCGGTCTCGGTCGTGCTGTCACCGATGACCGAGACGGCCGTTCCCGTGACGGTGATCGGCGCCGTGACGGGGATCACCAACTGCGTGCCGCCGAGGATGCCGCCCGCCCCGCTCGTGGTGGCCGTGGGCGTGGCACCCCCGGTGGTCGACGGCACACCGGCGCCGCCGGTGCTGGTGGCGTCCCCGATGACGGAGACGGCGTCTCCGGCGACGGTGAGGGGTGCCGTGATGGGTGCGATCACCTGGGTGCCGCTGAGGATGCCGTCGGAGCCGTCCGTCGTGGCGGTGCCGCCGGTGGTGCCGCCGGTGGTGCCGGTCGGCCCCGCGGGTGCGTTTCCGCCCGTGCTGGTGGCGTCCCCGATGACGGAGACGGCGTCTCCGGCGACGGTGAGGGGTGCCGTGATGGGTGCGATCACCTGGGTGCCGCTGAGGATGCCGTCGGAGCCGTCCGTCGTGGCTCCGTTCGTGACGGGGGCCGAGGCGATCGAAGCGGCGGCAGGTGCCGGGGATGCGGCATCCGTCGTCGTGCTGTCGCCGATGACCGAGACCGCGGTGTTCTCCACCGTGATCGGCACCTGAACCGGCGCGATCACCTGAGTTCCCGAGCCGATCCCGTCGGCGCCCGAGGTGGTGGCCTCCGGAGCCTGCTGCGGAGCGGGAGCCGCGGGAACAGCAGGAGCCGCGGGCGCCGGCGCTGTGGGCGCCGGCGCGGTCTGGGTGCTCGACGAGTCGCCGAGCACCGAGACGGCGACTCCGCTGACCGTCACCGGCACCTGCACGTCGATGACGGCCTGGCTACCCGAGGCGACACCGTCGGCGCCGCTCGTCTCCACCGACGGCGCGGGCGCCGAAGGTGCTGCGGGGGCGGGAGCCGACGAGGTCGATGAGTCGCCGACGATCGAGATCGCGCTGTCGGTGATCGTGACCGGCACGGCGACGTTGAGCACCGCTTGGGTGCCGGACAGCAGGCCGTCTTCTCCGGTGGTCTCGGCCGCGTTGGCGACCGACGCGCCCAGGAGCGTGATGCCCCCGGCGATGAGCGTGCCCCACAGGGCTCGCTTGAGCTGGATGTTCATGATGATGTTTCTCCTTGAGATGACTGAAATGGATGCGCGAATGCGCGTTGACGCGTGCCGTCGAGGACGGCCGGGCGTCAGTCAGTCAGGAGAGACGTCAGTGGATGCCGCGGGCGCGGGCGGCACCTGATCATCCCGTGGTGCGCGTCGACGTACCCAGGCACGGTGTACGAGGAGCGGACCGAAGGCGAGCAGGGCTGCGCCGCCGGAACCGGACGAGCCGGATCCCGCGGAGGACATGCCCCCGACGCCGCAGGGGCCGGGGAAGAGGGTGGGAGCGGCCGGCTCGGAGCCGCCGCCGGGCGTGACAGATGCGGATGCCGACGCCGACGCGTCTGAGGCGAGCGGCGCCGTCGATGCGGTCGACGTGAGAGCCTGACGAGTCGCCGTTGTGTGCGCGACCGCGGCGGGGTCGGCGAGGCCGCGGAGCATCGACGACATCGGCTGGCCGGTGGCGGCCAGTCCCGCGAGCGGTGACGTTCCTAGGACGGGCGAACCGATGACGGGCGGTGCGGAGAGCACCGGTCCGGCGTCCGGCACGAACCCGGTGAGTGTGTCCACGATCCGGTCGATGGTCGACGCGGTCGAGGTGACCGCCGTGTCCACACCCAGCGTGGAGATCACGCCGCCGACCACGGGAACCGATGCGACCGCATCGACGACGGGCGCAGCGACGGCGCCGACCGATACGTCGGCGACGACGGTCTCGACCGCTGTGACGACCGGGGCCACGGCCTCGGTGACGGGGGCGACGACCTGGGTGACGGGGGCGACGACCTGTGCCACGGGAGCCACGACGGGCTCGACGGTGGGCTGAACGACCTGGACGACCGGAGCGGCGACCGGCGCCACCGTGGTCGTCACGGTGGCCGCGGCGGGCTCCACCACGGCGGTGACGGCCTGGGTGAGGGCCTGGGTGGTGGTGGCGGTGGCGCCGCTCGCCACCTCGTCCACGAGCGACGTGACGCCGCCGAGGAGGCCGGAGGGGTCGGAGTCATCGGCGCGGGCGTCGGACGCGCCGATTCCGCCGAAGAGGGAGATGACCAGCCAGGCGAACGCGACGCCGACGGCACTGAGTGCGATCAGCACGAGCCGGTGACGGCCATGCGATTCTGCGGTTTCCACGTTCACCTCCACGACGATTAATCGCGCATTCCGAGTGGAATACGACTTCGCGGGTGCCTGGAGCCACGAAGTTACTCCTCTGCGGCCACGGTGTCCAGCACCTGTTTCGAACTTCGGCGGGACCGCCGCCGTCCCGCTCCCGGGCTTGTCCCCCGTCTGGGGGACGCCGTCCCGTCGTTCCGCGGACGGACGGCCTGTGCACAACTCGGCACGCGCCGCAACTCTCAAGAAGCACTTCAACCACACGAGAATCCACACACGGTGTCCATGAAAAGGGCTGGTCAGAGGCGGGATAAAAGTTGACTCCGAGCCGTGTCGTGGAGTTATCCACAGACGTTATGCACAAGCTGCACGGCGTTTCGCGCAGATTGTCCACAGTGTTATCCACAGGGTGATTTGCGCCGGCACGACCCCGTGCCTAGCGTGGTGCTCGGCCCATCGGGGGCAGTGCCGAATTGTCGTCGCAGACGATGTCGGAGGGACGTGCTCTGCTGAGGGTACGCAGAACGGATGCCGCGGCATCCCGTTCACCGCATTCATCTGCGCGCCTACGCGCGCGTCCCGATCACGATGGGTCGAGGAGGGAAGTGCATGTCGATCGCCGACATCTCTGAGGAGCGCCTGGGTGGACCCCGGCGCCCTGAGCGCACCCCCCCTCATGACCTGCTGGCGGAGCAGAGCGCGCTGGGCGGCATGCTTCTGTCGAAGGACGCGGTCGCGGACGTCATCGAAACGCTGCGCGGGGCGGACTTCTACGTCCCGAAGCACGAGCTGATCTTCGACGCGATCATGACGCTCTACTCCCACGGCGAGCCGACCGACGTCGTCGCCGTGACCGACGAGTTGATCAAGAGCGGCGAACTGCAGCGCGCGGGCGGGGCCGACTACCTGCACACGCTCACCTCGATCGTGCCGACGGCCGCGAACGCCGGCTACTACGCGACGATCGTGCAGGAGCGCGCGCTGCTTCGTCGTCTCGTCGAGGCGGGCACCCGCATCGTCCAGATGGGCTACGCCGGCGAGGGCGAAGCGCTCGACCTCGTCAACAACGCGCAGGCCGAGATCTACGGCGTGACGGGGGCGGATGCCGCCGAGGACTACGTGCCGCTGTTCACGGCGGTCGATGCCGCCGTCGAGGAGATCGAGGCCGCCCGCGGGCGAGACGGCCAGATGACCGGCATCCCGACCGGCTTCTCGGGTCTCGACCAGCTCACCAACGGGTTGCACCCCGGCCAGATGATCATCATCGCGGCCCGCCCCGCCATGGGTAAGTCCACCCTCGCGCTGGACTTCGCTCGCACCGCTGCCATCAAGCACGACATGCCCACGATCTTCTTCTCGCTCGAGATGGGGCGCAGCGAGATCGCGATGCGCCTGATGAGCGCCGAAGGATCGGTGCCCCTGCAGAACATGCGCAAGGGGACGCTCGACTCCCGCGACTGGACGACGATCGCGTCCGTCCGCGGGCGCATCAATGACGCACCGCTGTACATCGACGACAGTCCCAACATGACCCTCGTCGAGATCCGTGCGAAGTGCCGGCGCCTCAAGCAGCGCGTCGGTCTGAAGATGGTGGTCATCGACTACCTGCAGCTCATGACCTCGGGCAAGCGCGTCGAGTCGCGCCAGCAGGAGGTCTCGGAGTTCTCGCGTGCCCTCAAGCTGCTCGCCAAGGAGCTCGGAGTGCCCGTCGTCGCGCTCTCTCAGCTGAACCGCGGTGCCGAGCAGCGCGCCGACAAGAAGCCCGCGCTGTCAGACCTGCGCGAGTCGGGCTCCATCGAGCAGGATGCCGACATGGTCGTGCTGCTGCACCGCGAGTCGGCGTATGAGAAGGACAGCCCGCGCGCCGGCGAGGCCGACCTGATCGTCGCGAAGCACCGCAATGGGCCGACCGACACGATCACGGTCGCCTTCCAGGGCCACTTCTCGCGCTTCACGGACATGGCGGCCGGGGCCTGACACACGTGTAGGGATTTTTTTGAAATGTCCATTTCACGGATGAAATGTCCACGTGATGTCCAAATGGACAATTTCGGCCTCGAGGCCATCGCGACAACTGCGGACGGTCGGCGCGGGTTGCAGCTCCGCCAGAGCTTCCGGACGGCTTGCGATCTCAAACATTTGAGGAGACGTTCAAGTGGCTGAGCGCCTTCGCAAACCAGCGTGTCGGTGGGGGCGAGTATCCTAATTACATGGGTGTAATTTCGCAAAACACCACGCCGATGGGTGGTGAAGAGGGACCTGATGCTTCAAGGCACGCGAGTGCGCTTGGAGGCCAGGTCGATGTGTTGTGGCAGGGACCGTTGCAGGTGCTGGCACTGGACGGCGGTGGGGCGAAGGCGCTATTCACGGCCCATGTGCTGGCACAGCTCGAGGAGGATCTCGGCGTCGTGATCGCTGACTCGTTCGACCTGATCGCCGGAACCTCTGCCGGAGGAGTTATCGCGCTCGCTCTCGGTGCCGGCTTGCGTCCTGCGGAGATCGTCGAGCACTATGAGGCTCTCATAGAGCGGGTGTTCCCGGCTTCTCGTCGCAGCTGGTGGCGTCGCACTGGCCAACTGTTTCGGCCGATGTACGACGCTGACGCGCTGCGCGACGCGCTTGCGGGCGTGTTCGGCGACCTTCGTGTTGGAGACAGCCGCAAGCGCCTGGTTGTGCCGTCCTGGGATGTCCAACGTGGAGGAGTCCATGTTTTCAAGACGCCCCATCATGGTCGACTCCGGCGCGACTGGCGCCACTCGATGGTGGACGTCGCGAACGCCACCGCTGCGGCACCGCTCTACTTCCCTGCCGCACGGGTCGGGGGCCTCCGCCTTATCGACGGAGGGGTGTGGGCGAACAATCCGTCAGTCATCGCGATCGCGGAAGCGACCAGCATGCTTGGTGCCGAGATGGCGGATGTCCGGGTGCTGAACATCGGCACGATGGAGCCGGACGCATCACATTCGAAGAAGCTGGACACCGCGGGGCTGCTCGGGTGGGCGCGGCCGGCGGCATCGACGATCCTCAACGCAAGTAGCCGCGGCGGTCAGGGGATCGCCGAGCACCTCGTTGGCAAGCAACGTTATTTCCGGTTCGACGCGCGCACGCCGGAGGGTGCATTCGCGCTCGATGCGGTGGATCGCGACGATGTGGTCGGGTTGGCGACATCCGCCAGCCGAACCCTCAGTCCGACCTATCAGCAGGAGTTCGCCACGCACCGCGCGAAGGAGTACGCGCCCGCCTTCCCGATCCCTGCCCGCACGGGATCACCACATGCGAATCGACCGGAGGTCACCTGATGCAGCTCGCCGACCATTTCGACGTCCTTCTCAAGGACACTGTCAACCTCAGCCAGTTCAAGCTCGAGCTTCTCCAGACGAGGGTGAACGCCATCTACGCCGCGCTGACTGCCGATGCGATCATCGGGCAGACGATCCTCGGCAAGACCCCGCAAGGGTCGTGGGCACACCGGACCATCATCCAGCCCCAGAAGGGGAAGGAGTTCGACGCCGACTTCATGCTGAACATGGAGGAGAACACGGACTGGTCGGACAGTCCAAAGACCTACATCGACGAGGTCTACTACGCGCTGAAGCGGCATCCCATTTACGGGCAGATGCCTCTCACCCGCAAGTGCCGATGCGTGCGAGTCTCGTACGCGAACGACATGCACGTGGACATCGTTCCCCACGTCATCCTCTCCGGTTGGCGTGAGGTGATCGTGAACCGCGATCAGAACACTTGGGAGGACACGAACCCTCAGGGCTTCACGGACTGGATGAAGAAGCAGGACCAGATCGCCGGCGGCAACCTCCGCAAGGTGATCCGTCTCCTCAAGTACCTCCGCGACCACAAGGGCTCGTTCACGGGCACTAGGTCGATCCTGCTCACCACCATGCTCGGGGAGCGGGTCTCCGAGCTGAGCAAGATTATCGATCCCGGGGCCTACAGCAACCTACCCACGTCGCTGCGAACCATCATCAATGACCTTGACGACTGGCTTCAAGCCCACCCGAATAGGCCGTCGATCGCAGACCCGTCGGGTTCGGGAGTCACCTTCGATCACCGGTGGAACGACGAGAGCTACAGCTATTTCCGCGACCGGATCCATTCTCACGCGGCCGAGATCGAGGACGCTTACACCGAACCGAACAAGGACGCCAGCGTGAAGAAGTGGCAGCAACTGTTCGGGGACGGTTTCAAGGCTCCCGTCAGTAGCGCCCCCGCCAAGTTCGCGCCGACGGTGCCCACCCCGGCTACGACGTCGGGGAGGTCGGGTCGCGCGGGATGACCAAGCGCCGGCCGCCAACGCTGACATCCTGGCAAACATCGCAACTGCAAGAACTCCGGGGCATCGCCCGAGAGCGTCCGGCAGACATCCGGTGCGGCGTCGCGAGTGAGGGTGCAGAAGGCGACGTCTGCGTGCAGATCGAGTTGCGAACGGGCGGCATCACTCACCTCGAGGGCGGTCTCGTCCTCCAGGAGTGGGAAGCCTTCGTACTCCGGATCCCGTCCAGCCCGTTCGTGCCTCCCTCTGTCGAGGTCGCCCACACCCGGTTTCTCGGGTTCGCGCATGTCCTGCAGGGGCAGCGGCTGTGCATCTATCTGGACCCCTCCCGTGAATGGCATCCAGGTGCGGGTATCTGGGCGACGCTCAGCCGGCTGTGGGATTGGCTCGTCGAGGCCGCCGCGGGCCGGTTCGATGCCTCGGGCGCCATGTACCACGCAGTCGGTGGCGTTCTTCATCGGACAGCGGGCACACCGACGATCGTCGCCCGCGAAGGCCTGCCCAGTCAGGGGCACGCGATGTGGCGACTCCGAGAACGTACATCGTCCCGGCTTGACCTCATGTCCCGCTGCCGCGACGGAGCGTTCGTTCCGATCG
The DNA here is from genome assembly GCF_042747925.1 of Microbacterium songi. Classification (NCBI taxonomy): domain Bacteria; kingdom Bacillati; phylum Actinomycetota; class Actinomycetes; order Micrococcales; family Microbacteriaceae; genus Microbacterium; species Microbacterium songi. Next base: position 98,797 of record NZ_JBHZIE010000010.1, on the reverse strand, counting down.
TACGACTGTCTAGCGACCTTCCCTTGGGAGCGTCGGAATCCTTGCTACCCTTTATGGTCCTTCTTGACCATCCCACGGCCGACCTCGGCGAGAGAGGGGCATTCGGTCCGGTCCGAAGATACCCGTCGCTCATTCCGGCACTGACCACCTTGTTGACCGCTGCGGCGCTTCGGAATCCCGCTGAGTCGCCTCAGTACTTCGTGCTCGCGGTGCCACACCCAGCGGGTGGTACTCCTCACCTGCTGTGTGGACGAATTCCCTCGCCCGTGGCTGACGCCCTCCGCAAGGTGGGGCGCGAGCGAGGAACAGCGCTGGACCTGAATCCCGCCCTCCTCCACATCGACGTTCCTATCGAATGGTGCAACATGTCTGACGAACGCGAAGCGGTGACTACTCGCCGCGATATCAGTCGCCCAGTGAACGGCTTCCTGGGCAAATCCGTGCAAGTGTGGGGTTGTGGCGGTCTCGGCTCTTGGATCGCCGAGTTCGTGGTTCGCGCCGGCGCGCGAGAGATTACGGTCTGCGACCCCGGCATCGTGACAGGCGGCCTGCTGGTACGCCAGAACTACACCGAGGCCGGGATTGGAGATACGAAGGCGCAGGCACTTGCGAGGCGGCTTCGCGAGATCCGCGATGACATCACGGTCCACGTGGCTGACGGCCCCATCCCGGACGACATTGCTGCGGTGCTCGAGTCAGATGTTGTAATCGACGCGACCGTCAGTAACGCAGTGACCGCCGCACTCGACGCGATCGCGCACAATCCGGGCCGGCGTGCCGTCATCGCGCAGGTCGCGACCGACGTCGCATCGGGAACTCTCGGGATGCTTGCTGTGAGCACGCCCGACAGTAGTCTCGCGCCGTCGCGATTGGATGAGATTGTGGGCCGGCTCGCGAAAGGCGATCCAGACCTTGAGCTGTATCACGGGCTGTGGAGAGACCCACTCGCCGGCGACGAACTTGTGCCCACCCGTGGATGCTCCGTCCCGACATTCCATGGCTCCGCCGCCGATCTCACCGCGGTCGCAGGAGTCCTGACGAGCTTGCTTGGTGCCCACCTCGCCGCAAGCTCAGACACCGTCGGCGTTCACCTGATCGCGTTGCCTCACGCTGCCGCCGGAACACGCCACAAGTTCGTCACCATCCCGGCGGCTGGCGCCGAGGCGGGCGTTGCGGCCTAACACTGCTTGGGGACGCTCGCTCAGGCGGATGGTTATCGACACACCCTTTGCCACGGCGTCAACGCGTGGCTGGACCGAGCGCCTGGGCGGTCGGTCCATAGTGATCTGCCTCGCTCAGTAGTACTCCTGCACATACCCCAGGGCCTTCTCAAAGACATCGTTCTCACGGATCTTGAACTGGACGTACAGCGTCTGTCGCAGGGCCTTTCGCACTTCGCGGTCGCCTTCGAGGGTCGACTGCCACCCGTCGAACCGCACCGCTCGAACGACCTCGTCGATGCGGTCGACGACGTTCGACACGATTATCGGCGTCTCATCACCCTTGAGCGCCTCGAACAGTTCGGTGAGTGCGGCCTTGCCCTTCTCTTCGCGCGGGATCTCGTTCTCCGCCTTCTCCGCTGCGACCGTATCCTTCGCGAGCTCGAGCAAGTCGCGCAGAAAGTCGAGGCTCGACTGCTGGATGTCGGCGTACTTCTCGCGCAGCGCGTTAAGGCGCTGACCGAGTTCGATGAAGACCGGATTGTTGAGGTGACGGGCGATACGCGCTGTAATCTGCTTCTCAATCTCGTCGGTCGGCACGTCCTTGCGCTTGCCGGTCATCAGGTCTTCGATCGTCTGCGCGTCAAGAACGATCGTCTCGTCGCCCTGCGGGATTTCGACGTGGATGCTCTCGTTGATCAGATCGATCGTCTTCGCACCGAGCGCGTGCCACACCAGCCGGCCGGTGATGTCCGCGGGCCGAACGGACTCGTACACGTCGGTGAGCCACTTGTAGTCGTCGCGGAAGTCTCTCAGCATCGGGTCAGGACTGAGCGCCTCCCACAACTGCGACACAACACTGTAGGCGAGGCCGAACGCGTCCTTCACCGTATCGACGGCGATCGCGGCCTGCGCCTGTATCAGCCCCTCGTAGCCACCGATAGAGCGGTCGACCCCGGGGAAAAAGACGAGCGCGGCAGCCATGGCCGGCGCGAGCTGATCCTTGAGCTCTTCGATGTTTGAGATGACCTGTTGCACGGCGGCATCGTCGAAGGCGAGCGACTTGGCGACGTCATCAAAAATGCCAAGGTAGTCGACGATAAGGCCGTGCGTCTTGCTCGGCGGGTAGACACGGTTTGTTCGGGTTATTGCTTGGAGGAGCGTGTGCTCCTTTAGAGGCTTGTCGAGATACTGCGTCTGCAGGATCGGTGCATCGAACCCTGTGAGTAGCTTGGCGGTGACGATGATGATCTTCAGCGGGTCGGACGGGTCGTTGAACCGCGCGACAATCTGCTCCAGCTCATCGGCACCGGGCGCCCACTGTGCCCACGACGTGGGATCAGTGCGCGACTTCGACATCACGATGGTCGATGCCTCCGGCGGCAGCATCGTGTCGAGCGCTTCCTTGTAAGCGACGCAGGATGCCCTGTCGTACGCCACCAGCTGCGCCTTGAAGCCTTCGGGCTCGACCTTCGTAGTGAAGTGCGTGACGATGTCGTCGGCGATCTGTCGGATGCGGTCGGGCGCCTTGATGAGTACCTCGATGGATGCCGCCTTCTTCGACAGCGTGATCTTCTCGCCTTCGCTGAGGTTGCGCTCCGCGGCGAGTTCTTCGAAGGCGGTGTCGATCTTCTCTTGGTCGAGGTGGATCTCGCTCAGGCGGGGCTCGAAGTGCAGCGGGAGGGTCGCCCCGTCGCGGATCGAGTCCTGGAATGAATAGCGCGACAGATACCCGCCCTCGTCCTCGGCCGACCCGAACCACATGAACGTGTTGTGATCCCGCTTGTTGATCGGGGTACCGGTGAGTCCGAACAGGAACGCGTTCGGCAGGGCCTCGCGCATTCGCTGTCCGTAGTCACCTTCCTGCGAGCGGTGGGCCTCGTCGACCATCGCGATGATGTTTTGCCGGTCGTCGAGCACACCGTCGACCTCGCCGAACTTGTGGATGGTCGTGATGATGATCCTGCGTGCGCCCTGGCTGAGCAGGGTCTGCAGCTCTTTGCGTGAATCGGTCGACACCAAACCCGGCACGTCCGACGCGTTGAAGGTGCCTGTGATCTGCGTGTCCAGGTCGATGCGGTCAACGACGATCAGAATCGTCGGGTTGGTCAGCTCAGCCATGGCGCGCAACTTGAGTGCCGAGAACAGCATCAGCAGCGACTTACCGGAGCCTTGGAAGTGCCAGATGAGCCCCTGCTTGATGTGCCCGTGTAGCACGCGCTCCACGATGAGGTTCGTAGCCTGGAACTGCTGGAACCGCGCGATGACCTTGATCTTGCGGTGCTTCGCGTCGGTCGCGAAGACCGTGAAGAACCTCAGAAAGTCGAGAACGGATGCCGGCGACAGGACTCCGTCCACTGCGCCCCTCACGATCTCGAGACCCACCTTTGCCGGGGCGCCAAGATTGGCCTCTTCGTCGCGCCACGGTCCCCAGAGCTCTACCGGCATCCCGACGGAGCCGTATCGGAAGTCCTTGCCTTCGGTCCCGAAGACCAGCACGTTCGGCACGAAGAACTGCGGCACGCTGGCTTCGTAGTCGTCATGAATCTGCGCTGCCGCGTCAATCCACGAGTACGCCGCACGGATCGGTGTCTTCGCCTCGCCAACGACGAGCGGAAACCCATTGCACCAGAGCACTACGTCGAAACGCTTGCCAAGCCGGCCTAACTGGAACGTCACCTCGGTCGACACGATCCATTGGTTCGAAGAGTCATCGCCCGGGTGATCGAAGTCGATCAGACGCACCGTGGTGTGCTCGCCGTTCGGCCCAAACGGCATGGACTTCTGTCCCGTCAACCAAGCCATGAACTCTTCGTTCGCGACCACCGGATGAGGGTTGTTGCGTGCCGTGATCAGGATGGCGCGCAGCACGTGGATGACCTCGTCGGCTTTGCGCGTATCGGCCGCGATTTCAGGGTTCAAACGGATCAGCGCGTCGATGACGAGACCCTCGAGCAGCACGTCGCCAAGGAGCCGCGGAAGCTGACTCCCCGGCACGAACTGCACGTCCGGTGACGTGATCAGATCACGGACGAAGTCTCGGACGGAATTTGCCTCGTTGAACTGCGCCATTAGTTGTCTCCGAATGTTTCAGTCAACAGGGTGGTCCGCATACGCTTGGTAGCAGCGAGCTCGGTTGAGATGCTCGACAGCGCGCGCTCGATTGCGTCAGCGTCGGCAACGAGCCGGAGCTGCTCGGCGCGCGAAGGAACCCGTATCGTCCGATCGAGGTAGGCGGGAACCGACAAGTTGGCGATGTTCGTCGTGCGCTTCGAGTAGTCCCGTGTTGCTCCTTCGAGCCAGTCCGATCGAAGCTTCCAGAAGAGAAACAGCGGTTCAACAGCCTTGCTATCCGGCCTGATGAGGCGTTGGAAGTCCGTCGGAATGCACGCCGGAAGGTCCCCATCGGCGATTACCACTCGGCCGACTGGCTGATCGGGCGAACCACCGGATCGCTCCAGGATGATGTCGCCCGACTCGACCACCCGCGTCGCTGCTTGCCTTCGTGAGATGGAACGAGTGGGTGAGCCATCTGTCGAGAGTCGAGTCGCCCCATTCGCATAAACACGAGGCCCAAGCGCCAGGACATCGACCTCGTCCTCGCCCTCGGGCGAGCCCCATACTCCGCCGACCACCGCGGCAGCGAGATCACTGATCTTGGCAATGTCCCCAGCGTTGGCGGCGAATCGCTCGCGCAAGAGGTGCCCCATCGTTGCGAGCGCTGTTGACTGCTGTTCCGTTAGGCCGCGCTGGTGTCGTTCGACAGCCCAGAGAAGGTCGGCGATCCGCTTCTGCTCATCGAGCGGCGCGACGTCGAACTCGAAGTCGGCTAGGTCTCGCCAGTTCGTACGCGGCGACAAGGAACCGGCCGAGGTGTCGATCGCGTGATCGAAGAACGGATCGGACTGCACAAGGAAGGGCAGAAGCTCCGGCAGAATCTGCGTCTGGTCGGCTTCGAATGTGTAAATGTCACCAGAGCAGATCGCGTCGAACTCGGCGTAGGCAACCTTGCGTTGGTAGGCGCGTCGTTTGCCGAAGAGCGTCTGCCCTGGCCGCACGCGGCGGGTAAATGTTGTTCCGTCGGAGATGTTTCCCCAGCGTGGCACCTCGAGTTCCCCGGGGTCCATGTGCTCCATTGCGATGACGCGGTCGATGCCGTTCGCCGTGGCATCCTTGAGGGTCTCATTATGGTTGCGCACGACATCGCCGAACGCGACTCGTTTCCAGGTCGACTTGTCAAGCTTTAGGCTCACGCGCCTACCTCCCTGCGTAGCAGCGACAGTGCCCTTGTGATCCCATCGTCCGAGGCTTGCGCCGCCTGACGCCAGTCCGCGAGAGCGTCGACCAGGTCGATTTGTTGGCCTGCAGACGCCGCCTTCGCACCGGCCACATAGAGCGGCAGCGCGAGGCTGTAACCCTTGTCGGCGATCTGGTCGAGGTTGGCCACGGTCGCGAACCCGGGGGCATCGGTGAAGCTGCGGTACGCCTCGAGAATCTTCGTCTGGTGCGTATCGCGCAGGAACGACTGGGCTTGTTCACGCGCGACCTCGTTGACGGCGTTGATGAACAGCACCTTGCCGCGGTGCTCGGCTGACTTGGTGGCGCGGAGTGTGATGACGACCGCCTCCATCGGAGAGTTGTAAAAGAGCCCCGCACCCAGTCCAAGCACGCACTCGATCAGGTCGGACTTCACGAGCGCTTCGCGCAGCGCGGCCTCTTCTCGACGGAACAGCACGCCATGCGGGAAAAGGATCGCTGCGCGTCCAGTCCTGGGATCGAGGCTCTTGGCGATGTGTTGGAAGAAGGCGTAGTCGGCGCGTCCTTGTGGTGGCACCCCCCACATGTTGCGACCGTACGGGTCCTTTGCGAAGGCATCCCTGCTCCAGGCTTTAATTGAGTACGGCGGGTTGGCGAGCACGACGTCGAAGGTCCGCAGCCCACCCTTGTTGTCCATAAACGAGGGCCGAGCGAGAGTGTCGCCATGTGCGATGTGTCCGTCGGCGATGCCGTGCAGGAACAGATTCATTCGGGCGATGGCAGAGGTTCCGTGGTTTAGCTCCTGGCCGTAAAGCCGGAGGTTGCGCCATTCCTTGCCCTGCCGCTTCACCTCGGCGGCGGCGGAGATGAGCATGCCGCCAGTGCCGCAGGTCGGGTCGTACACTGATTCGCCCGGCTGTGGTTCGAGCATGAGGGTCATCAGGCGGACGAGAGTGCGGTTCGTATAGAACTCCTGAGCAGTGTGACCGGAGTCGTCCGCGAACTTCTTGATGAGGTACTCGTAGCCATTGCCGAGTTCATCTTCGGGCAGGTTCGCGATCGACAGTGTTTGCGTCGAGAAATGCTCAATGAGGTCGGCCAGTGTGGAGTCTGGCAGCAGGTTCTTGTTGCCCCAGTCGCCGTCCCCGAACACGCCCGGCAGGGTGTCCGGGTTGGCGGACTCAATGGCGCGCATCGCCCGCAGAACCGTCGCGCCGATGTTCTCGGTCACTGTGCGTACGTCACTCCAGCGGCATCCATTCGGAATCGCGAAGCGGTGATTCTCGGGAAGGTCGGCGTATTCTTCGTCGCCGTACGTATGGACTGCGAATGCGTGTTCCTCGTCGTAGACGTCCGAAATGCGTTTGAGGAAGACGAGCGGAAAGATGTACTGCTTGTAGTCTCCGGCGTCGATAAGTCCGCGCAGGATGACGGCGGCGCCCCAGAGATAGTTCTCCAGCTCGCGTTGGCTGATCTGGCCGGTCACGCGCTCAATCCCCACTTTGCAAGCTCGGCTTCCAACGCTGCCCGAGTTTCCTTCGCGCGCTCGTGCGCGGCATCGAGGTTGGATAACGCGTCGGAAAGTGTGACCTTCTCGCCTATGTCGGCGGGGGCGACGTACAGCGGAATGTTGAGGTTAAAGTCGTTTCTCTCGATATCAGTGAGATCGGCGACGTGCGCGCGGCCATTGATGTCGGCGAACCCGCGATAGGCGTCAAACAGCTTGGTCGCGTGTTCGGTTTCAAGGGTGTTCTGGTTGCGACCCTTCTTCATCAGGTCCTCGCCGTTGATGAACAGCACCTTGTCTTGTTGATCGGCCGATCGCTGATGGCGCAGGATCAGGACGCAGGCCGCGAGACCGGTGCCGTAGAACAGGTTGGGCGCCAGGCCGATCACGGCTTCCACCTTGTTGGCCTTCAGGATGTGTGTGCGGATGCGTGCTTCAGCGCCTTGCCGGAACAGGGCACCCTGCGGTAGCACAACCGCGACGCGGCCGGTCTTTGGGTCGGCCGAGGTGAGCATGTGCTGCACCCACGCCCAGTCCGCGTAGCCCTTCGGTGGCACTCCGCCGAGCTGGTTGCGACCCCACCTGTCGGAGGCCCACTCGACATCGCCCCATGCCTTGAGCGAGAAGGGTGGGTTTGCGAGAACGGTGTCGAATCGCGCGAGATGGTTACCCGTGTAGAAGGCGGGGTTGCGGAGCGTGTCTTCGCGCACGACCTTGAAATCCTCGACACCGTGCAGCAGCAGGTTCATGCGCGCGATCGCCGATGTGGCGAGCACCTTCTCCTGGCCGTAGAGCTTTCCCCAGAGCGTCTTTGGGCTGCCTCCGGCATCCTTCACATGCTCGATGACCTCGATGAGCATGCCTCCTGTCCCGCACGCGGGATCGTAGACGCTCTCACCCTCTTGCGGGTCGAGGATGTTCACGAGCAGGCTCACGACCGAACGCGGTGTGTAGTACTCGCCGGCCTTCTTATTCGATTGGTCGGCGAACCGCTTGATGAGGTACTCGTACGCGTTGCCGAACACATCGGGGGCGACGTTCGCGTTACCTAGCGTCTTCGTGGAGAAAAGCTCGATGAGATCGGCGAGCTTGCGGTCTGGCAGCTTGTCTTTGTTCGTCCAGTTTGCATTGCCGAAGATGCCATAGAGGGTCTCGGGGTTCGCTTTCTCTATCTCGCGGAACGCAGTCTGCAGTGCGGTTCCGATGTTCTCGGTCTTCTTGCGGACGTCCGACCAGAGATTGCCGTCGGGGATCGCGAAGCGGTGATTCTCTGTGAACGCGGCGAACTCGTGATCGCCGGACGACTCATACAGCGCCTGCTCGAACTCCTCGAGGTAGACGTCACTGATTCGCTTGAAGAACATCAGCGGAAAAATGTAGGCCTTGAAATCAGCCTGGTCGATGCTGCCGCGGAGGAGGTCAGCGGCCTTCGCAAGATACTGCTCCAGCTCGGGAAGCGTGAGCTGTGCAGTCATCTAGGAAGTCCTTCGGTCGGGGTCGTAGTGAGAGAAGCGCCGTGACGGACAGCATTGAGGATCGCTGTTGCCAGGCTATCGGCGGCTTCCGATGCTTGCGTTGCGAGCTGCTTCGCTTCGCGTGCGCTGTTGAGGGTGGCATGAATTGCGCGTTGGTCCTCAAGCGGTGGTACGGGGATTTCGATCTCCCGCACCGGAACCCGTTGGATGGCTGTCCCCACGGCGAAACGGAGGTTCCACTCGCCAGCGAGGACGTCAGCCAAGTAGTAAGGATCAAGGCTCGTGCGATCGATGACCCTGATGCGAAAGATGCCATGGCCCACGGGAAAGTGACCGCCTGCTTCGTCGACGACTGCTCGAATGCCATGCACAGTCGTGAGGAGCACGTCACCCGGTTGAGTTAGTAAACCCGAGGTGTCGGCCGGTGAGAGGTTGGCTACCGACGGAAGGCGACCGCTGCGGACATCGCTCGTCGATACCCTTCGATCCTCGAACTCGGGATCGTCCTCGACTCGTTGCGGTCTCACTGCGGAGACCTCAACTGCCCCGGCTTCGACAAGTTTGGTGACCGTCAATGTCGTCGGCCCACCGGCGAAGTTTGGGGGGAGCATGCCGCCAAGGGTCGCCGGGAGTGCAGAGACTGCGTGCTGCAGTTGTGTTTTCGCTTGCTCGAAGGCGTCGACAATTTGTGCGTCGTCGATCGCATCGGCAAGCACCCAGCGTGCCGGACTGAGGTCTGCATTGCCAGCCGCCAGTTCATCGATGGGCACAAGAGCGTGTGGGACTTCTGTGAGGGACTCCCGTTCGGTGAGCCAGCGTGCAATCTCGTGTTCAGGCCCCTCGATTGAGGAGGCATCGATGAGCAGGACATCCGCGCGGGAAGTGGATGACGGCTCGGTGAGCACCCATAGCGCGAGCGCAATCGACGTTTGAGGCAGCAGCCGACCCGGGAGTGCGACAACAGCTCGAACGCACCCGCTGAGCAGGAGATTACGTCGAATCTCGGCTTCAGATCCGCCACGGAAGAGCATGCCAGGTGACGTCAGGACGTAGCCGGCACCGCCCGGAGCTAGGTGCGCGACGACGTGTTGAAGCCAGAATGAGTCACCGCTGGAGCGTGGAGGAATCCCGTAACGCAATCGCGGATCCAGCATCGTGGTGTTTCGGTCGACACGCAGCCCGAACGGGGGCTCAGCAATGACCACGTCGGCACGCAAGTCGGGGTCCGGATCGTGGTCGAGCACGTCAGCGACTCGAAGCTCGAGTTCGGTGCCACGCAATGCCGCGCGACCGCGTGCGATATCTACGGCCGTCGCGTTGATCTCATGGCCGACGATGCGGTCTGGACGAGCGCCCAACTGGCGTGCCTGAAGCAACGCGACACCGATTCCGCACGCAGGGTCGTACAGAGTTCCGCCGTTGACGCCTGCCGCAAGTGAAGCGAGCAGAGTACTCGTGCGCGAACCGACGAACCCAGTCTCGCCGGCAGACTTCCCTAGTGCTCGAGAAGTCCGTTCGAGGATCCCGTCGATCGCCTCGGCTAGTTCAGCACGTGGGATGCTCTCGAGCACGTCGCGCAGCTCATCGAGCGATCTCTGGCTAACGTCGCGGGATGCATGCGAGGGGCGTCCTTCGACCAGGTCCACTGCGGCCTGGACGAAGAGCTCCGCAAACTCGTGGACCGCGATGTGACCTCGGAAAAGGTTCGCCACCCCCCATAGATGCGACTCCCAAACCCTCGCGTCGGAGTCGGCGGAGTTGCCGGGCTTCCGCTTCTCAGGGTGAGCCACCAGCCAGGCCTCGATGTCGCTTGCGGCGAAGAGAGGCTTGCTCGCACTTCCGCCAGCGGGCTGAGGAAAGTCCTGGATGCGCTTGCGCCAGTTGCTAACAGCCGCGCGGGAGACTCCCGCCAGGTCGGCGATGTCGCTCGGTGCAAGAAGGCCCTCGCCTGCGTGAACGTTCATGCTGCCTCCATAGATACATTCGGGTCGTAGTCGAGGGTAAGCACGGTCATTGCAGCCATACGAAGTCTGCGAGAGCAAGCCTCAGCGCGCGTCACGACCGTGACATCGGCACGAAGCGCCAAGCGCGAAACGACATCCGCAAAGATGCCATCGCCCGAGACGATGACGATCTCACTAAACCGATCGTTGACCTGTTCGTTCTCAAGGATGTCGAGGAGCTCCAGGTCGGCGCCGTTGGTGCCTGCGCGAAACACGAGCCGGCGGGCGCCCTGCCACTCGAATCCGACAACATCGATGCTGAACCGGCCGCATGCGACCACGATTTGGTCGTCGGCACGAGGAACGATTGCGGCCGCGATCGCAGCCTGTGCTCCGTGAACCTGTCCGGGCACTGACACTCCGCCTCCCACGATGTTCTCTATGTCGATAAGGACGATGCGACGGCTCTGCGTCGACTTTATTGTGTACAGCATATCTACCAATCTGCTTGTGAATCCGATTCCCATGTCCGGGTGGTGACTCCACCGTATGGCAGATCGTGGCAGAGTGCAAGTGAATAATATTCACACGAGGAGTACTTAGTTGGGCGATTCACACTTCGGTGCCGTATGTGGGCGTGCGCGGGAACTCATCGACGACATGCAGGCCGAATCTCATCGCGACCTGCAGGGCGGCATCCGTGGCCCTTTGCCGAGCTGGAGAGCAATGACGCGAGTCGTTTTCTCATTCAGCGTCTAGTCCGTCCGCGCGCTTGCGGACACTTACCGATAACCGCCGCCGACTTCTTGGCTAACGGCATCCATGACGGCCTCGAGCTCGTTCGCCATGAGGACGTCAATCGGACGCGCGCCGTCCAGAAAGGCGTTGGAGCTCTGAAGCCACCGGTCGATCACGGGATCGATCCATACTGCGCGCAGGGCCTCGCGCACGGCCGCCCTGTCGCGCTGAAACCCTTCACGAACGAGGTTCCCGGGATCTTCTTGATCGAACACACAACCGCTCGTCCCCTTGCGTTGGGCCTGTTCCGCGCCCGCCTCACGGTGTAGATCTTCGAGCCATGCGTCGATGCGTGTGAACGCGATCGGGGCATAGTCGAAGGCGTCGACGCAGACATGAAACTGACGGCCGACGGGTCCGTTCTTGTGATCATGCGTGTGTCCGTGCAGGAGAGGCAGCCCCTGATCCATTGGGCGGTGCGACGAGTGTCGGTCCTCGTCCTGAGTGTCGCCGGAGTACGGATAGTGAGACGCGATGATGTGGTGTCCCTCTCGGGTGCCGGCAATGACCTCGGGAAGGATCTCCCACCCCGCGTCTTCATACAGCGGCGTGAACCGTTCGATGGCACGCTTGCTCTGCGTCGCGGGCGAGACTCGGTCGTGGTTTCCGGGCACCAGGAACCGCCTGCCGTGCAGCTGCGCGGTGATCGGCAGGGATTCCGCGATGCGACCAAGCGCGAGGTCGCCGAGGTGCAGAACCTCACTGTCAGGCGCGACGGTGTCGTTCCACCGGCGGATCAGCTCAACATCCATCTCGGCGACAGTGTCGAAGGGGCGTTCCGCGAGTTCGCTGATACGAGCGTGGCTGAAGTGGGTGTCGGAGGTGACGAAGTCGATCTGGTCGAAGTTGAAGGTTGGGTACTCAGGCACGGTCGTCTTCCTCGCCCACCCCGAAGGCGCGGTCAAGCGTCCGTTCAATGTCGCTCACGGGCTCGGGAAGGAGATTTGCGGCTTCGTTGCGGAGGCAGACCAGTGCGTCTTCGATGGCTTGACGGTTCTGATCGCGCCATGTCCGGATCGCGGGATCTCGCAGAAGGCCCGATTCCGCGCTTCCCTCGTATTCGAGGATCAGTTCTGCGTCGATCGCAGAGGTCATGACGCGTGCGTCGACGTCGGGGGACGTGCGAAGACTCGATAGGTGGGTCGTGGCATCCGAACCGGAGACGTCAATGCGGTAGCGCTGGATGTCGCCGTACGCGGTCGTCTCCGCACCCACGTGCGTGACCCTGACGGAGCGGCCGCCTATGACGATCTCGCGCATGCGTCCTCGTCGATCTGAGCCCGCCAGCTTAGCGAGGCTCGCTCCCTTCGGCGTCGACTGTCACGATCACGCGGCCAGGCCTGATGACGTCGTCGTGCCCCGGAATGTAGGCGATCGTTCCGAGGCGGCTCCAGTAGCTGATCAGCCAGCGCTGCAATAGGTCGAGTTGCTCGTTGCGTTCGAGGAGCGTTCGTCCGGTGTCGGCGATGGCGGCATCCCAATCGGGATTGTCGAACATCGCGTCGAGAAGCTCAATGCGGGACGGTCCGGTTCGGTGCTGGTCCCACCAGGCGAGCGTCAACAGGCCGGCGCGGTTGGCCGTCGAGGTGCCGCCGGGCTCATCGATTGTTCCGAGAAGGGCGCCCAGATATGGATCTTCCGCCGCCGTCGTAAACGACTCGTAATGATCTACTCCAGCGGCCATAAACGAAGAATGCCATACGAAATAGGCATTCCGAGGGGGACTGTCTGAATTTTATGCGCCTCGCTAGGCGGTACGCGGCTCCGTGGCCCACTGCAGCGCGAGCGTGCCGGCCGCCTTCGCGTCGGCATCCGCTTCGAGTCGCAGCGCGTACTCCCACGTCGGATGGACTCGGCGTTCGTAAATGGCGACCCGGTCGGGTGCAAGTTCGCCGGTACGTCGCACGAATCCGCCTCGCTTCAAACGCATGAGGAGTGTGTGCACGGTGCTGGTTGGTAGCCCGGTTGCCGCGACCAGCGCAGGCGTCGAGAACCGGCCGTCTTCGGCGCGTGCGATCTCGGCCATGAGCGCGAGCATGTGGTTGCTGCCGAAGACGATCTTCGACATCTCCTCGTTTTGCTCAGTCGTCATGACGTCCATTGCCAGATTTTCTCACGAGCGGCGCGCATTAGGTGAGGCGACATTCGCGCCGCACTCGCTCGACCGGCTCCGGGTGTTGTGCAACTCACCTACACAACTAGTGAATGTGGCATTCATCATACGGCCGGGTGGAGGCGCCCTCGATGGAGCGCGAGCCCATGGGAGAGGCCGTCTCGATCATCCCTCACGCATTGACCAGGGCGTGCCGTCGTGCGATACGGTATCCGGGGATCACGGTTAACGTTTTGGACTGGAGGGTCAAGTGTCCGCGACTGGAGCCCGTTACACGCTTCGCACCAATGACCAGAAACTGGTTGGTGGGGTGCTCGGCGAACTCGACGCGCGTGACGTTTTCTCCGCTGAGCCGCGCCGCACGTTCCGATGGCATCGGGGCCAGCGGCACTACCCCGGGCGCTACTGGGCAGCGACTATGGGCTCGTTCGTCGGGTATGAGAGTCGGCTGGAGTTGTCCGCGCTGCTCTTGGAGGACTTCGATCCCCGTGTTGTGCGCATTGCTTCGCAGCCCTTCGAGCTGATCGCAGAGCGGGCCGGACGCCCCGGAAGTCATGTCGCGGACTTCATGGTCGAGTACAGCGACAGCAGCTTCGCGGTCATCGATGTCAAGCCAGCCCAACGACTGGAGAAGCCAGAGATCGCCGATGCGCTCGGCTGGGCCGGAGACATCATCCAGTCGCGCGGTTGGAAGTACCGGATCGTCAGCGAGCCGGATCCGGTCCTGTTGTCCAACATCCGATTCCTCGCCGGCTACCGGCGCAGCTCGCAGTTTGAAGAACGCGATATTCGAGCTGTCGAGACCGCAGCGCACGGTGCGCGAACGCTCGGAGAGGCATTTCGCCGCGGAAGCGCCGCTGTAGGCGACTCGGCCTACGCGCGGACCGTCGTTCTTCATCTGCTGTGGAACCACGTCCGCAGCTGTGACCTCACCCAACCGCTCGCCCAGCACACCGCACTGGAGTCCCCGTGAAACACACGTTCGACATCCGCATTGGCAGCATCATCTCGTTCGAAGGATGCCACTGCACTGTCATTGAGCTCGCCGGCGATGCGGTCGTACTCATTGATGGGTCGAAGAAGGTCCGTCGCGTGCGGATCATCGAGCTGCTTCGTGACACCTCGGATGCGTTCGGGCTGTCGTACGCGGAGCCGGCGGTGACTCCACTGGCACTGATCTGGGCAGACGCCACTGACGCGCAACGCGACGAAGCTCAACGGAAGGCCGCGCACGTTCGCGAAATGCGCACCGGATTTGTCTCAGGTGTTGCCACGCTGCCCCTTCCGGGGGAGCCGCGACCTCAGTACAACCCGAACCTGACCACCATTCACGACCGTCGCCGGGCCAAGTCCGATGAGCTCGGCACGAACGTCAAGACCGTGAAGCGTTGGGAGGAACGCTTCGACGATGGGGAGGACCTCGGTCTGCTCGACTTTCGAAAGACGGCGTGGAAGCCGGCGCTCTCGGGACTGGATCCGCGATGGGTCGACACGTGCCGACGCATCGTGGAGGAGAACACCAACGGCGCCAAGCGCACGATCGCAGCGACGCTTGCGATCGTCCAAGCACGCATTCGGCGAGAACACCCCGATGAGGAAGTTCGTATCCCCTCCGAGTCCGCAGCTCGTGCGGCCGTGGAAGAACTCACCCGCGGAAAAGGCACGTTCGGCGCCAGCATGCGCGCGCAACGCTCGATCGCAACGCGCCCCCCGGTGCCATACGGACGCCTCGTCGCGACGCGGCCCGGGGAGTACGTCGTCCTCGATACGACTCCGCTGAATGTGTTCGGCGTCGCACCGATCACCGGCAAATGGATGCGCGCAGAGCTGACTGTCGCGCTTGACCTCTACGACCGCTCCATTCTTGGGATCCGGCTCGCGCCGATCTCGACCAAGTCCGTCGACGTCGCCGGCGTGCTGATGGAAGCTCTCTCCCCGCGGGCGCTTCCTCCCGAGTGGGGCGATAAGGCCACCTGGCCATTTCACGGAGTACCGGAGAACATCGTGATCGACGTGGAGAACCTTCGCGTACTGCGATTCCGTCGTCCCGGCATCCTCCCGGAGACCATCATCATCGACCACGGCAAGCCGTTCATGTCCATCCATGTCGCAAGCGTCTGCCAACGCCTGGGAATCTCCCTCCAGCCTGCCCACGTCTATACCGGCACAGACAAAGCATGGGTGGAGCGGTGGTTTCGAACGATCGACGAGATGCTCAAGGAGTTGCCGGGTTACAAGGGGAAGGACATCGCATCCCGCGGTGAGGCACCCGAGACTGAAGCCGTCTACACAATCCCGCAACTCGAGCAGATCATCCGTGAGTGGATCGCGGCGGTCTACCACGTTCGCCCTCATGGCGGTCTCGTAGATCCCCAGCTTCCTGCCGGGAAAATGAGCCCTGCGCAGAAGTTCGAGCAGGGAATCGCGGTGGCGGGCCGCATTCGCGTCCCGGCGAACCCCAACCTGCTTCTCGAGATGCTCCCCGTCGTGAAGCGCAAGTTCAACCACTACGGCGTCGAGGTCGGCACGCTCCGCTACAACGGCGAGATCGTGGGGAAGTACTACGACCGATCCCGTTCCATGGCAAAGGGAAAGCGAAAGTGGCAATTCTCGGTCAACCCTGACGATTTCTCCCAAATCTACTTCAACGACCCCGACGACAACTCCTGGCACGTGCTGCGTTGGGAGCACGCACCAAAGGTGCCTACGCCATTCAGTCTCGATGCGCTCGACTACGCGAAGGGCATTGCGCTTGATCGTCGAAACGGCGTGAACGTCGCCGAAGCGCTCGGAGCGTTGCTCGAACGGTGGGGCGCCGGCCGGGCGAGCACGATGGCGGAGAAGCGGATCAGTGCTCGACTCGCGGCCCAGCTCGCTGAGACCACTGAGGGGCCGGATAGCCCGTTCTTCCCGCACGTCGCGCGGCAACTCGCCGAGCAAGTGTCAGGTCCGGATCTCAGTGCGGAGCTCGGCTTCATAGCAGTCACGCCCGCGACGGGCGATGATGCTGCATTCGCGCTCTCCGCTGAAGAAGTCGTCGAAGACGACCTCGACGACTTCGACCTGTTGGAGGACCTGTGACCCTCCTGCTCTCGCGGAGAGAGCTTCTCTCACGCTACGAGGGTTGGCGGCAGTTCGCCGAGACGCCTGCTCTCGAACCACCTGAGCGACTCTCTCTGAAGCAGGTGCGCGCGCTCGGGGACCAAGCGCGCGAGGAGTATGAGTTTCGCCGAGGGGAGTTTCACTCGAGCTTCCTCGTGAAGACTCCCCAGAACGAGCGGCTTAACGTTCGTCTGTGGGACGTGGCCGATGCAAATCAGCAGGGCCCCGACCGGGTGAAAGGCGCCGCGGTCATCGATGCCCCACCGGGATTGGGGAAGTCCACCGCTGTCAACGCATTCGGACGGGCATTCCACCTCAAGCAGATCGCGCGGCACGGCAGAGACCTCGACGACGGACAGACGCTCCACATCCCCGTGTGCCGCGTCGGCTTCGCCGGGAACATGACGACACGTGCGCTCAACGAGGCCATCCTGAACTTCTACAATCACCCGTCGGCCGATGCGTCAAAGAGCAGATACCTACGCAACCGCAACTTGGCGGCACTCGCTGCCGAGTCCGTGATGCGTCACGGCACGCGCTTGATCATCGTCGACGATGTGCACTTCTTGAAGATCCACACGGACGAAGGCGTCGCAGTCGCCAACGAGCTCAAATGGCTCGCCAACGAATACCCCGCCACGTTCCTGTTCACCGGAGTCAACATGATGGGGACGGGCCTGCTGAGCGAGAGCAAGCAGTCCGACCAGATGGCGATGTCCCAGACCGCGCGGCGCTGGACGTTGCTCACTTTGCCGCCCTTCGCGCACCCGGTCGGCCGAGACAGGAGGTCATGGATATCGCTGCTTGGCAGCATTGAGTCGCGTCTCGTGCTGGCGAACGCGAGACCCGCGATGCTCCGTGGTCAGGCTGACTACCTTTACACGCGATCGACCGGAATGATCGGGTCGCTCTTCGAGCTCATCATCCGAGGATCAGCGCGTGCGATCCGTACGGGGACAGAGGTCTTGACTCGCGAACTGCTGGATGACATCGAGATCGACGCGGCGGCTGAGAGTGCGCGGGAAATCACTGCTCAGGAACTCGATGAGAAGAAGCGTGCCGCTGAAAAGCGAAGGAAGGCTCGACGTGCGACGCCGAACTTTGACGAAGCGCAAGATGAGGACGAAGTCGAGTTGTGGCGCGACGGGGAAGACGAGTGAGACTGCGGCGGCTGCCCCATGTCGTGATGCCCCTCCCGGATGAGCCCTTCGACTCCTGGGTTGAGTTCATGGCTCACGACTACGGGGCCACTGTCGGCGAGATGGCACGGGCGCTCGGCTTGATCGACAGCGACGGAGTTCCGTCCGCAGCGCCGCAGTCGGGTCGCGCGTGGTCGACCGCGCTGGAGCCGCAACAGCTTCACAACCTCGAAGTAGCGACCGGGAGGAGGGGCGAGGAGTATCGGGCGATGACGCGGACGACGTTCGCGGCCAGCGCGATCCGCCTCACCCCACAGGGCCGGATCAGCGCGTCTTGCCCGAGCACAGGAGTCGCTGCGCGGTACTGCCCCGACTGCCTCGCCGACTCGGGCGGCAGGTGGCGGCTGTCGTGGCAGTTCCCCTTCGGCTTCGCCTGTCTCCGCCACAAGAGGTTGCTCGTCGACGCGTGCCCGACGTGCGGGCAACCACCCCGCCTCATCGGGCATCCCATCACACTCGTGCCCGAGCCGGGCCATTGCCACAATCGACCCACGACAGAGGCGTCGGCCATCCGCTCGCGCTGTGGAGCCGACCTCACCGCCACTGGCGAGCTTGTCTCCGCGGACGACGCAACGCGAGAAGCGCAGCGAGCAATTCTGAGGGTCGTAGCATCCGGCGTCGGTGAGTTCGGCATCTACGCCGACGGCAGGCCGAGCACCATCCAGGTCCTTTCCGACATGTCGCTGCTGTCCCGAGCAGCGAGACAAGCACTTGTTGATGATCAGCGATTCGAGTGGCTGCAGGTGGGCTCGATCGACCGCAGCGTGATTGCAGCGCACCCGCGCACCGGCAAAGTCGATCTAAGGCCGAGCAACGCTGCGGAGGTCGCACTCGGCAACACGATCGCGTTCGAAGCGCTACAGACAGATGAACGAGTCGCAGACCTGCTGCGCGGTCGAGTCAGCGTCCACACCGCGCTCGACCACTACTCGCCGCCGCTTCGCGATCACGTGAGTCGGGCGCTCGGCCGGGTCAGACGACCGACGGCAACGCTCCAATCACTGAAGTTGTCAGCTGCAGATCCGGAAGCTCGCGCGGCGAAGCTACCGGCGGTGCTCTGGCCCGAGGTGACCGCGCGGCTCGCTCCGCGTCGATTGGATGCTGAGATCGCCGGCGGTGCGCTTTCGGCAGCCGTAGTCTTCGTCGGCACGCAACTCACGCACGGTTCCGCGATCAAGCTTCTCGACCCCGATGCTCGTGGCCGTCAGGTCAGTCACGTGATGCGCTCCCTCGGGCGCAACGCACCTGAGGCGGACACCATCCGCGCGATCGCTCGACTCGCCTCGTTCCTGGACGGGCGGTCCACGCCAATCGACTTCGCGCGCCGCAGGTCGCTCGACTATGCCGCCATGTTGCCGCGTGACGAGTGGGTAGAGATCTGTCGGGTTGCGAACGTGCTGTCGGGCGGTGATCGGCGGTGGCAGGCCGCTCGCGCACATCTCTATGCGCTCGTCAGCGGCAACAGGTTGTCTCTCGCGCCTTTCGCAGATGATCCCGGGTTCCCCTCCTTCGTAGAGGTCGCTCACTTCCGGTCGGGATTGCCAGGGAACGTCGCGGACGCACTTGCTTCAGCCGCAGCTCATTTCATCCGGGACCGAGGCGTGGACGAGCCCGTCGCGTGGTTGCCTGGCCTCGACGTTGTCGGCGATCTGCCCGTTGCCGCCGACGCCACTATTGGTCGTTGGCCGACCGCGCGACCGGCCCGAGCCATGGTGAAGCCTGCCCGAGTGGTCGCCGCGTACTCGGCTGGCCGGTCGGTGCGCGAGATCGCACTCGAGCACGGCGTTGCGCGGCAGACCGTCGGTCGCGTGCTTTCCGACGAGGGAGTGGAAACACGCACAGGGCGGCAGAGGGCGGCAATTGACCCGGAATGGTTGCGTCAGCGATACCTCATCGAGCACCACACGATCCCCGAGATCGCCGCAGAAGTGGGAGTGACGATGACGACCATCAATCGTCACCTCGAGGCCGCCGGCATCCCGCGACGTGCCCGCGGAGCCGCAAGTCGAGCGACAGCCATCCGCGTTGATCCGCGCGCGGGAAACTCGCCGCTGTTGCGTCGGATCCTCGTTGGCCAGGACTCCTTGCAGCGCGCGGAGCGCTTCCTCGTTGTCGCCCGTCATGACACGATAACGGCCGCCGCTCGAGAGATCGGCGTGACCCTCAGCATCCTTGCCTCTCAAATGAAGCGACTCGGTGCCGACGCGGGCGGCCCGTTAATCACGCGGGCGATGAGGGCTCAGCCGCTGACGCTCACCAAACTTGGCGCCGAGGTGCGTCGCGAGCTGAAGCAAGCGTTCGACGAGTCGACGTAACGATCAGCGCAGGCGAAGATCCGGAACCTTCGCCGGCAGAACATCCAAGAGAGATACGCCCAACGTCTGCGACAACGCAAGCAGCGTTCGAATCGTCGGGTTCGCCGGCGCCCCTGGCTTCGATTCGCCTTTCTCATACTTCTGGTACGTGTAGCGGGTAAGGCCGGAGCGGTATGCGACGTCCTCTTGGCTCAGTCCAGCCTCCTCGCGGAGACGTCGAAGGTTGGCAGCGAGATCTTTGGCGTAGCCGGTCCACGCGTCGCCCTCTGCTCCCGTGCGCTTTGCCACCACATAAGCGTTCCGAAACGGCCTCTCTGGTATGGCCTAATCGGTATGGCTAATGTGGGGGATCGGTGTTGACGAAACGCACTGTTGAGCGAGGTTCATGATGGGTTTCATCTCCCCGTACGAGTCGACCCACGGACGCCGCTACCGTGTTCGCTACACCAGGCCTGATGGCACGCGAACTGAAAGGCGTGGGTTCGCGAGGATAGCTGACGCCCAGCTTTACCTCGCCTCCGTAACGGTGTCGAAGGCAAGGGGCGACTACATCGATCCGGCGGCGGCGAAGCTGGCCGTGGGGTACCTCGCGGATGGCTGGTTGAGGTCGAAGCGACCGCCGATGCTGAAGCCCTCTTCCTTCGCAGGGCTCGAGCAGTCGTGGAGAACCCACGTCGCCCCGGTCTGGGCTCACCGCGAGCTCGGCTCCATTCAGCGGTCGGAGGTGCAGTCGTGGGTCGCTGAACTGGCATCTCGCCGGTCGCGGGCAGTTGTGCTCCGCGCGCTCGGGGTCTTGGCAGGCATCCTCGATGTCGCCGTGGACGACCACCGGCTCCGCGGCAATCCCGCGCGCAATGTGCGCAACCTGCCGCGACGCACGCAGGGGAAGCGCCGCGTCTATCTCACGCACGAACAGGTGAGCATCCTCGCGGAATGCTCGGCGCATCCGACCCTTGTCCGCGTGCTCGCCTACACCGGCTTGAGATGGGGTGAGGCAACGGCATTGCGAGTCCGTAGTGTGAACGCCTCGCGCCGCCGGCTCAACGTCGAGGAAAACGCCGTGTTGGTGCGCTGGGAGATTCATGTCGGCACTCCCAAGTCGCACGAACGCCGTTTGGTTCCCTATCCCGCGAAGCTCGATCCGATGATCAATGCCGCGTGCGCGGGAAAAGGGCCTGAAGGGCTCCTGTTTGGCAACGGCATCACGCATATGAAGAAGGAGAGTGGCGAACGTAGCTGGTTTGCGACAGCGGTTCGCCGTGCGCACATTATGGATCCGTCTATGCCTCGGCTGACCCCGCATGATCTGCGTCACACGGCGGCATCCCTCGCGATCAGCGCCGGAGCGAACGTCAAGGCCGTGCAACGCATGCTCGGGCACGCCTCCGCGGCGATGACCCTCGACACCTACGCCGACTTGTTCGATGACGATCTAGACATGGTCGCGACAAGACTCAACGAGGCGATGGCTGACACACCGTGGCCCAGCGAACCATGGAAAAGGGGACGTAACTGAAGCGCAGGTCCCGCGGTTAGTCGACCGATTAAAGCCCTGATCCGCACCAGATTTTGTGCCCCTGGAGGGATTCGAACCCCCGACCCTCTCCTTAGGACGGAGTGGCTCTTCCACTGAGCTACAGAGGCCAGCTAATCCAATTCTACGGGTGGATCAAGACTGCCCGGGAAAGAGAGTGGGCCCCGGGGATAACCCCGAGGCCCGAGCAGCTCCGTCCTACCGGCAGACTATCCGATCGTCATCTGCTGGTCGTGTTCGTCCGGATGAACAAGTCAATAGATTCACGTGACATGAAATATCGCGAGCCGACCTTCGTATGCTCTACCTCTCCTCGTCTGACCAGGTTGTACAGCGTCGAATAACTGATCCCGAGCGATCGCGCAGCGTCCTTGAGCGCAAGCAAGCGGGCTGGCGGGTCGGCTGGATCAATCGGCTGGATTGCCGCGGTCTGCGCAGCCTCCACGACACGAACCTCAGCGGCCTGCGTTTCCCACTGCCCAACGAAAGCGAAAGGGCGACGCAACTCTTCCTCCACCTTCCGCATCGCGCTGTCCTCGTCAGCCGCGGGTACCCACCGCTCTACCGTCTCAACGCGTGTCACCACCACTTTGAACCGCATGTCCACAGCGTCGTCCTTGGTTTCAAGCGTCGCAACTACCGCACGTACACGCAACGGACTACGGAGGCGCGAGCATGGGCGAGCCACGCGCTGTACTCCGTGCGTACGCCTGCGCGGCGCGTCATCGCTTCGAGCAGTTAGATTTCGATCGTGCGAGCCCTCGATCCGATTCCCGCAATCTTCGAACCGACGGTGATCTTTGTGATCAACCGAGCATGGTCGCCGGGTGCTGCTGAACAGGCAACATATGAAGCCACCCGAAAGAATTGGCGTGTTGGCGCTGAGACCCGATCGCGCGCGGTCTATGCGCTCGGCGTAGCAGGCGGAGTGGTCCGCGGCGCGTATCGAATCGAGAGCTGGCACCCGGGCGGTGACGACGGGCGCTGGGGCTTCACTGGGGCCCCAGCGCCGGACCTCGGCGTCGTCGGCACGAGCATTGAGCGACTTGCCCCGCCACGGGGCGCGGCGAATCCGGTACGTCTCTACCTCGGTGGGATTCCGCCGACTCAGGAAAAGCCGGTCCGAGCAATCGCGCGCGAGCTGAATCTTGAGCCGCTTGCCCGAATCATGTACGGCCAGCGCGAGTTGTTTCACAGCAACTTTCTTGCTTGGTTCTTTGACGCGCTTCCGGACCTCGCCGATCCGGTGTTCCGGGATCTCACCGTCACGGATGCCACTGCTGACGGGGTCGCGCGGACCGTCGAGCGAGAGAGCGAGAATCTCGACCTCGTCCTCCGGTGGCCGAGCGCGGCCCCATTGGTGATTGAGAACAAGGTGTTCTCACTCCCTCAACGAGCACAGCTTGATGAGTACCGCGTCAAGACGGCACGTTGGAAGGGCGCCACGGCCCAGCATGTGCTGCTCAGCATGTCCCCACCGCGGGAGGATGTCGAAGGTTGGACCTACCTGAGCTATCAAGAGCTCGCCGAACGCATCGATCTCGCGCTCGCTGAGGTCGACGACAGCGCATACGAGGTCGAGACGGTCAGGCGCTACTCGCGGGTGGTGAGACTGCTGAGCGCGCTGCTTGACACCACAGTTGTGCACTCCCGTGAGGAATCCGCATGGCTGGACAGCTCACAGCTGGCCGAGATCGATTCGAACCAGACCCGCACCGCGTTGCGAAAGCTCCGAGCGCGGCGCGTGCAGACCGTGCTCGAAGACGAGGGACCGGGGGTGGGATGGACTGAGTCGGACATTAGCCATAGCCAGCCCCTTGTCGGATGGCGACGTCACGTTAGAGTCGCAGACGTTCAGATCGAAGCCGGGTGGCAATACCAGGAGGGCCAGTTCCGGCTTTGCGCGGTTTTGCCGCATCTGGAGGGACGCTCTGATGAGCGGAAGAGCGCCCGAGAAGCGTTCGCTACCGCACACCCGGAGCTGTTCGACTTCGCGCCCCTGTATGACATCCTGGCGTCCTCCGACGGGCGAATCATGCCGCGTGACCGATTCGGTCACTTCGCTCCGTCTTTCATCTATCGATACGTGAAGGCGCCCGATCAATCTGTTGCGCAGCTCGTCGCTGCGACCCACGCGATCAATGGCGCGCTTGAGGCGATGCGCGATTAAGCCGGATCATGTTCGCGGCTCATGTCGCCGTAGCCACGCGTACTAGCGGTTATTTGGTCATCTCCAACGACAAGCCATGTCCTCCCCGTCGGTCGGTACCGTTATATCGATCGGAGAGGATCGGCTGATGCTTGGATACGACGCACGCGTGTACGAACTCGCCCCCAACGTCAGCAAGGCAGACCTTCAACGGATCGGCAATCTCCCATTCAAGGAGCGCGAAAACTTCGTCAGCACGCTGACGTCTCGGCAGATTGCGCACGTTCCGTACCGAACCTGGGTTGATCATCTGCTCACCGCTTCGGAGGAAGGGCGGGCACGGATGTTGCAGGATGGCGGCTATCCGTATCGGTTCTACGCTCAGGGGGCGGAGATCAAGACCAACTTTGCCGGGGCTGGAGTCCAAGCAATCTCGGCCTTGGAGGACGAAGCCTGGTATCTCGTGGAGGCCTGGGATCAAAGTTGACGAACAGATCGATTTATCCTCGAGGCACTCCACAGCGCAGGTAAAGTTCCGCGTCGGCCTCCTCGAGCGGGATGCGTCCTTGCTCTACGCGTCTGAAGCACGGCGCCTCCCGCCCAGTGGGTAACACCGCAGCTTCTGCTAGCGAGGCACGGGTCCCGCCGGCGTACTCGCGCTCGCGACGGTGATGGCATTTCCTCGCTCACCAACGATGCTGCTCATGCTGGCCCCAATCGATCAGTCCTCCACTCAGCTGCATAGCCCCAGATCAGCGCGGGGTGAGAACTGCCTCGTTTCAGTGCCGAGTGGCAGAAGACTCCGACACCGCCCCAGATCGGAGTCGAGCTATCGGAATTCACCGCTGTGCGCTCCTTTCCGCCGGCGCCCATCGCGCTTGTTCGGCGGGGCTATATCACTAAACCTGGCTTAGCCTTTACACTGGAGTGTGTCCCAGATTCGTCCCGATGGTTGTATCGAGACCGCCGTGATCTGCCGGATCGCGGGCGTGCCGAAGTCGACCGTGGATTACTGGGTGCGCACAGGCTTGGTTACACCGACGGTCCGCGACAACCCGGGGCGACGGCGTTCTCGCCTCTGGACGATCGAAGACGCCGTACTCGCGCGCGCCATCAAGGTGCTGCGTGACGCGGGGTGCCCGGTCTCGGTGCTACGTCGAGCGAAGGCATTTCTGGACAGCGAGTGGCGCCCCCTTCTTGGCACTAACCACCTGTTCTGGGACGGCGCGGAGCTGTTCAGGATCGGGGAGTGGGACGATCTTCAGGCGATCGTTCGGAACCCTGGCCAGCAGGCGTTTCGGATGGTGACCTTGCCCGTGGATGCCTGGGCTGAGGAGCTGCTCGGTGAGGTGGTTCCGCTGCCAGACCGCGGCACGGAGTCCGCGCAGAAGAGAGCGTCTTAGTTCCATGGATGGACGCTATGCATTGTCGGGAGGAGAAGCTACGGTGGCAAGAACGACGCTCCGCGGTGCCCTCCACCCATCTCGTAGAAGCCTCGTTGATGTGGCTCGACTGGAAGAACGGTGACCATGCCTAACACCCTCGAACGTCCCGCGGCACGGGTCCGCATCACTTTGGATGACTTCATGACCGGGCTGCTGTCTGGGCTCGCCGCCGAGGGCATCCACGTTGTCACGATCACTGACACGGACTTCTACGAGGCAGTTGTTGCCGTGTTCGGCGACCTCGAGCAGTGGGCCGCGGACCAGGGCAACGTGGACGTGAGATTTTGGCTGATGGTCGATGAGCTGCACGGCGACTCACCGGACATCAGGGACAGCATTACCAGCGCTCAGCAGAGACGACTCATCAGCTTGGACAACCCAACGTTCGAGAACATGCGGATGAAGTTGTCGACTCCACAAGAGGCCGCACCATATCTGGAGTCACTCCCAGGAGGGCCAGACCTATACCTGCGTCTCGCTGCGCGGTTTAAGAAGCTCTATCACGCATACGCGTAGTCCCGATGACGTCGTTCGATTCCGACGAGACCATCGATTTCAGCGGCAACGTAGCTGAATACCAATGCGCTATCGAGCAGTGGTCGGAACAACTCCTGCGGCCCTACCTCAATTGGCTGCAAGGCCCTGGGTCAGGTCGCCGGTCAGCCAAGCAGTTCAACGATGCCGTGTGGGGAACGATCGTCGTTCAGCCACAAGAGGTCGTGGTCCTAGATAGTCCGCTAGTGCAACGGCTTAGGCGCATTAGGCAACTTGGAGTTGTCCACTTGGTGTACGCCGGCGCAAACCACTCGCGCTTCGAACACAGCCTCGGAGTGATGCACCAGGTTTCTCAGCTTGTAGGTAGCATCAACCGGTCCGAGGACGGCCAGTCGGTCATTGGTGGAGACGAGACGGACACGTTGCGACTTGCAGGCCTCCTTCATGACGTCGGACATGGGCTGATGTCGCACGTGGTTGAGAACGCGCTCTGGGGAGAGGACTCAACGGAAGACCTTCGTGTTCAGTTTGGTAAGCAGATCCGACGGTCATCAAAGCCTCAACTTTCCGAGATGGCGGCCTACTTCATGATCGCCAGTCCCGCCGTAGAAGAACTGCTGTCAGCCGCCTACGGCGCAACGTCAAAGCAGCCGCCGACCAACCTTGGCGGGACGATCGCCCGAATCGTCGCGGGCAAGAGGGTCAGCAACTCGCTGCCCATCTTGCACGAGCTCATCAGCGGACCATTTGATGCGGACAAGCTCGACTACATGCCCCGGGACGCCCGAATGTGTGGCGTTCCGGTAGTGACCGACGTCGTTCGGCTCACACAAAAGGTTCGTTCCGTCACAGTTTCCACCGACAAGCTCCCCGAGCAAATGGCGCGGGCATCCGGAATTCGTGAGTCTGCTGGCGGCCATAACGTATTCGGCATCGCACGGTCGGGGGCCAGCGCGCTCGATGAAGTCTCGCTCAACAGGAGCCTTATGTTCGATAAGGTCTACCGTCACCACAAGGTACGCGCCGTGGAAGCCATGGTCGGTGCGACCGTGCAGATTCTCCTCCCAGTCTGGGGTCCTGATGTCGCACTGATGCCGCTGAAGATGATGGACGACCAATTCGTCGAACTCACACTCGAGGACCTCGAACGCCTGAACCGGGACGCGGGCGACCCGGTCGGTGGTCCCGATCTGGATGTGGCCAGGGATATCCTCGGCCGCATCCGCGATCGACACCTCTTTAGTCGCGCATTCGCATTCGCCGCGACGATGCCGGGTGATGCGTATCGTGACGACACCGTTCATGAGGCAGCAAGAGAACAATTCATTAGGGAACTCGATCAGAAGCCCGAGAAACGTGCGGCGTTCGTCGCGGCGACGGTGAAGCAGGTCGACAAGATTGGGACCCTGTTGAACGATCGGCAACAGATCGACCTGATCGGCGTGGGAAACCTGCACCATTACATTCGAGTCGACCCGCCCTCAACAGCGGGGCGCGGGTCTCAGTACGACCAATCGCGTGCGTACCTCGTGGACGAGAGCAACCATCTCATTCCGGTGGAGAAAGAACGCTCTGAAAACCGTCCGTGGGCGGACGCCTACGTCAATACCAAGGACGTGGGTTACGTATTCGCCCCACGCGAGATCGCCAGTCTCGTTCACATCGCGGCAGAGGTGACGGCGAGGATGCTTTACGACGTTCGCATCCCGCAGCAGATGCACAACTACGCGAAGATGGGCGGGGAAGCGCTTGCCAACACGAGGCGCCAGCTCGAGGCCCAAGGCTATTTCGAAGACCTCCCGAGGGATCTCGCACCGCTACCGACGATCTTCGGGCTTGCCGAAGCCAAGCAGCGGGTCGCACGCACCCTGACCAATCTTCGCGGGTACATGGGGCCGACGCATCGAGTCACGTCGCCCGGTCCCAGCGGTTCGACTCTCAATGAGACGCGGATCCTCGGCTGGGCGGCGCAGTTCCCCGAGCGACACCACATGAACGCTCTGCGAGTTGCGGAGAGCATCCGAATGATCGATCGAGATGCCGCAAATGAAGCACTGCGAGAGTTTGAAGAAGCTCATCCCGAATTCGCCGGCGCGCATTACGTCCCGATGGGTGAGAACAAAGACGGATCCGCCGTTCTCGGCTACTTCCAGCGGGACTCCGAACCCGACACCGGCTACGAGTTGAGTGACATCGTCAACGCGCTTCGCTCGGCGGAGCCGATCGTCTTCGTTGATGACTTCGTCGGGCTGGGTCGCTCATCCAAGGGGATCTTCCAGTCTTATATGGGGTTGGACGGCGGCAAAGAGACGAATGAGAGGCGCACAGTCACGCTCACCGAGGACGAGCGCGAGATTCTGAAGGCGCGCAAGGTGGCGTTGGTTTGGGAGACCGGATTCGAAGCTGGTGCGACCGCCACGGCCGATGTTCTCCGAGAGCTCGGGATCTCGGACGTCACGACCTACATTCGAACGAGAGCAGAGTCGCTTCCCACAGTCTGGAGTGCACTCGACGGGGTCGAGAACGACGAGGTCGAAGCGTTCGTCGAAGAATGCAGACGAATCGGTCGGCAGTTGTTGCCCGACGACACCAAGCCCGAGCTCATCGAAGAGCGCCTACTCGGATACGGCGGTTATGCGCTCCTACTTACCAACTCTTACAACACTCCGACAGTCACGCTCACCGCACTCGCTTTGAGCGGGACTGTGGATGGTCGAGAGTGGAACGCTCTGATTCCGCGGCGGAAGAAAGACTAGAAGGTGACAAGCCGCCCGGGCCAGCCCCAGGTTCGTGGATAGCTAACCCGCTCAGTCGCTTCAGGAGGCGTCCTCTGGTCTGGTGCGCTTCGCCGTCGCCAGAATCCCACTTCAATATGGCCTAGTTGGTATGGCAGTCCCCGCTGGTTCGCTATGCACGAATACCCGCGTAGGAACTCATCTTGCCGACTTCGCCTGCGCCGTCGATGGTTGGCGGCCCCCGCCGGACCTATCGAATCCACTGAGTGGAATAGGCTCGGCTCTGCTTGGACCGGGGCCATCGCTACTGCAAGAAGCCCGGATGCTGTCGTAGACCCCGAGCTGGAGCAGATGGGAGTATCCGTGGTTGGTTCAGACGACTGGTGCAACGCCTTGTATTTCCCGCAAGGCCGCAAGAAGTATGGCGGAGTGTTTTGCCGGCTGGGGGTTGGCCATGACGGCGAACACTGGTGCGAGCAAGAGGACGAGATGAACGACTAGTCCAGATCCGACGCGGAGCGCAATACTCGCGTGCCAAGGAGACAGGGTTTGCTCTACGTTGACGGTCGAAAGAATCTAAGGAACCCGGAGTCAGAGATGGAACGAGCAGAGCTCAAGTCGAAGATTGACGAACTCATGCGTCAATACAACGAGGGTGAGATCGATGGCGAGACGTACTCGCGGAAGATGATGGAGCTGACTGCCTCCGCTCAAGACTGACGGTACGCCCTGACCTTGCAAGCGTCCTGAGAAGACCGGCGCGGCATGGCACCCACGAGATTGCTCGGTCGCACCAGTGTTGATGAGGCAGCCCGGCGCACTCAGTTGCCGGCTGCCGTCATTGTCTGAAGAGTCTGAGACGATGGCGCTATCAATGGGCGAGCGGAGCGGGACACATATGAGTGACGAAGTCGTTGTGCGGTCGGACGTCGAGGGCAAACAGGAGCCCTCCGCGGAGAACTTGCCGTCGACGGCCCTCATCGAATTCGAAGCCGGCCTCGCCGTGCTTTTCGGTGACCACGTGCCTGTCGGTGTCGATCTGATTCCCTTCTCATTCATGGATCCCGCAACGCGCAGTGCCGTGTCAACCGCTGCCGGGACCGCCGTTGGCTTCGGGAACATCGCCGCGCAGGGAGTCAACGCCGCGATGCAAGCACAAGGACTCGTCCGGTTGGCTCCGCAGACACTTCAGGCGCTAAAGACGGCCGCCCCAATAGTCAAGGACGGGTGGAACCTGGGCACCCTGGCCAGCGGAGGCAAGTTCGCCGCTCAGGTGAGATGGCTACCTGCGACCGCGGCGACTACCGCGTCAGTCGTGGCTGCGATGGGACCTGCGATCACGCTTATGGTGATCCAGGTTCAGCTCAATCAGATCGCCAACGTCGCGAAGCACAACCTCGAGCTCACATCGAAGGTGCTGCAGGTAGTCCGGCAGGAGCAGTGGTCGGCGGTGACGGGTTATCACAACACTCTGATGAGAGAGCTTGACCACGCGCGCCAGATCGGTGAGGTCACAGATGCCGTCTTCACCGAGGTCCGGGGCTACCAAGGGGAGCTGTCGACTCAGTGGGATGTGTTCGAGAAGGCGGCCCGCCAACACGTCGCGGAGTTGCGGTCGAAGGTTGGGCACAAGGAACGTCAGCAGTACCTGACCGACAATGGGCAGGCAATCATCGCGGACGTACAGGCGCTCCTGCTCGCACAGACGTCGTGGTTTGTTTACCAAGCCCTGCGCGCGGGACACCTGCTGAAGAGTGCGAGGTCCGATCCGCAGGACGCGCAGCTGCTGAAGAATCTGGTCGCAAACACACAGGCTCTTCATGAAAAGACTCTCGATGAGACCGACTGGCTCCTTGATCAGCTCGCTCGCGAATTCGCGGTCATCGACGAGTTGCCGGGCAAGAGAACCTTCAAGATCGGCGGCACCGCGCGCGCGGCGAAGGACGCAACAAGGATGGTGCGTCAGCTGCAGCAGGCGCTGGCGGCAATCCGTGGTCAGGAGGCCCCGAGCGAGCCCCTTCCGCTGGTGCTACCGGCAATTACCGTCTTCGAGGACAACATCCCCGACGAGCTGACTCGGATCCTGCCCTTGCGGCTTGAGGACGGCGAGCGGGTACTCGCCCTTGCGGACGCAACGTGCGATCGCTGGAACGTGCCTGGCCTCGGCGCTGGCTGGGTGGCGATTACGGATCGCCGGGTGCTGGTCACCAAGCAGGATTCTCTGCGCCGAGTGGGCGCGATCGACATCGAGCTCGATGTCGACGACATTCGATACGTTCGGCGGCCTGACCGAGGAGATAAAGCGCCAACCGTGGACGTGATCACTAAGGACTCCGACCTCACCCTGAAGTTCTCTTCGTGGGCTAAAAATGGCGAGGCCCGCGAAGCGGCTAACCAGATGGCGGAGCTCGTGGCGAGCTTCATGCGCCTCCCAGAAGCTGAGGTGCCAACAGTCCGCGCTCTCAACCCTGGCGATTCGAGAACCGAAACTGCCCCGACAACGCTGGCAGGAGCGCAGTCGTGATTCAGCTCGGTCAATGATGTGCGGTTAGGTGAGAAGCCCTCGCCGCGCTTCGGGCGGAGGCTTTGCGCCCTCGTCGAGTGCGCGTACTTCCGCCAGACAGAAACGACGTTCTGTCAGGCTGCCGGGGCGTCCGGCTGTGGTTCGGGAGATTCTTCAGTGAGCAGATCCCGCAAGAGCTTGAGGCTCGCGAGCACTTCATCGAAGGTGACGATGCTCACAGCCCTCGAGTTCCCCCGGAAAAGCTCAAGAGACTTCGTTCTGTCGGGTTGATCTGACGACGGCAGACGCCCAGCGATAACGAAACACCTTATCGAGTAAGCCTCGAGGTCGTACTGGCGTGAATCGCTCTTCACGTTCGCGAAGTGCAACTTCAGTTGATGCGCCTGGTCCAAGACTTGGGTGACGGCTTGCGACAGCTCGGCAGTGATGCCGAAGACACCGTCCCGGTAGGCGGTGGATTTCACGATCTTCGTCGCGGGGGTTTTGATCTCAACTAGCGCGACGTTCGCCGTCAACGGATTCTTGACGAGGTAGTCAGCGATCTTGTTTCCTGTGCCGTCGAGCTTGGTCCCACCGACGGATGCCTTCGATACCACACTGACTACCGGGGAGCCGAAGACCTGTTGGAGCGCGAAGGCGTTCGCTTCGAAGAACACTTGCCAATGTTCCTCGCCGTACTTCTTCTCGAGATCAACTTCGAAGCGCTCGATTAGGCGGTCGAGGTTCACCAATTCGAGATCGCGTTGAAGGGCGACTACGGTATCTGGCGCTACCTCGGCCGCCACGCGCGCTTGAGTCTGCATCACTGCCAGAAGCTCTACCTGATCCTCATCAGACAGGGTGTCTTCACCGTTCGCCGCTCTGGTCATCAGCTTGGTCATTGCAAGTCGCCCGAGGCTCGGTCTGGACAGCTTAAGCCCGAGGGCATCCGCAAGATGGTTATTGACGAAAGAGTCCTTGACGCGACTCGCCGCAACGTTGCCTCGACTATTGATCCGAACGATCTCGGACCAGAGGCTGTCCCACGCATCTTGCCCCATGCGGAACACGTGCCCATCGACCTTCATGGCTGCCCCGGGCACAATCCTCAGCTCCGTGCACTGACTGTGATCTTCCATCAGTCGCACTAGCCGATTGTTGTCTTTGAGCAGCCCCAGGCCGTACTGAGGGTCCTTCACAAACCCAGGCGGGAGCGACTCCAAGAAGTCGTCAACGTCAAAGGTCTCAGGGCCGAACAGATTCGGTTCACCCGGTTCCTCAAACGGGTTATCGACCGACCCGGCCGACGAATGCTCGAAGGTGATCCTTTCGAGCTTGGAGTACTTCGGTTGGAAAAAGCGCTCGCTACCTTCGAGGGTATTCAGCGGGTAGGTCGTGACTAGTCCCTCCGATGCTGACCGCTCGAGCAGGACGTGCCGAGCTGTCGTCTCGACGTACTCTGTGGGTGAGACCTGGGTTCTTCTCAGCGGGAACGCGACGTACTGCAGCTGGCCCGGGCCCCCGGATGAGATCTCGAGTCGAAGTCTCGTGTCAGAGTTCCCGCCGAATCGCGCCATGACCCCTCCGATGCTTTTGCTTCTCTAGCAACGTACCGGGTGGCGTCTCGTAGCCTCTGACTGGCGTTCCGGACGGTTCCCGCGCGATAGCGTGCTCTCGCGGGCATCCCCGCCCGAGGGAGTGGCGCGCGAATGGCAGTGTGGTCGGAGTTTGAGGAGAAAGAGTTCGAGACGCTTGCGAACGTCGCCCTTGTTACCGAGCAAATCGTTCGCAGGCGCAGTGTCCAAGTGTTCAGCCCCGGGCAAGTCCTAGAGAAGACACTCGGATTCGACTTTGCGACCCACGTCGGGCCGCACACCCGCCTCCACAGGAGGCTATTCGGCGCGACACCTGGCGCACCGGGAGCGACGCCTGCCCAGTTAGCCCAACTAAAGATGCCTCTCGCTCCGTCGACTCGACTTCTGAACACGTTCCTGCAGTACAAACGTCCTGAACACTTCAAACCCGGCCACCGATCCTCGCTGTGGCCGCGAAAAGAGGAGTTCCTTCGCTTCACCGTCTCCGAGAGCAACGTCAAGGGCGGTGGTTATCACTTTGATCAGATCACCGCCCTTGATGACCTGGCGACGTCTCTTGGCCTGAGCGCGCTCGTGCGCTACGCATGCCCGACGGTCTGGACTAAGTCCGATTTGTACGGAGTGTTCGGCGCTGACCGGCTACTGGAGAACTCAGTCTTTGTGGAACCAAAGAAGCTGGTTGACCCGAGCGGAGTCGACCCCTACCACCGTCGATGGACATTCCAACGGAGTCGCCCCGACGCCGGCAAGCCAAACCCAAGCGGCACCCTCACACCTGCAGAGGGCGGTGAGGACTTCATGGACCGCGCCGAAGCAGCCGCTCTCCACGCGCCAAGATCTGAGGATTACGCGCAAGCTGTACTGCGTGAGGCGACGGAGGTGCAGAGCGTCCGCACCATCGTCGATTCGCGGAAGTCCAAACTTGGTGCTCGAGATCGAGCTAGCGCTGACGTCGAAGACAGAGCGATGGAACAAGATTTGAAGAGAGTTCCAACTAGAGAGCGCGCGGCGGTTCGCGCGTCGCTAGAACTCGCCACCATCGCGCGCGATCTCGGGGTGCAGTGGAACGTGATCGCTGTCGGATGAGTTCGCTGGTTGCCGCCGACCATTGTTGAATCTGCGCGTGGTCGGTGGCAATGGCCCCTCGTTGGACATTTCCCCCGCGGCCCGCCGTTAGTCGCCGCGGACATTTCGTCGTCGAGATGCCGGAATCATCGCCAGGCGATAGACATCATCGAGCGATCCCTACAACACGTGTGAGCCGGCGTCGCCTGCCGTTTACGCAGCGGATGTTCACGGGCGACCGCTCTCGTTACCGCGGTAGCCCGATCACTGAGATGAGTATTCGGAGGCGCGGCCGATGTCGGTCCGCGGCGTTACAGTTCGACTGACTTCGCTTCGCCGATCATGTCATTGCAAGAGGAAGGCTGTCATGAAGCTTCTCGGCCTTCGAACGGTCATCTACCCTGCGCCGGACTTGGCTGAGTCGAAGAAGTGGTGGTCGGCGCTGCTGGGCTACGACCCGTACTTCGACGAGTCCTTCTATGTCGGCTTCCTCGTTCAGGGATACGAACTCGCCCTCCGTCCGGCAGCATCGGCTGAGGATGGCCCGATCACATACTGGGGGGTCGCGAACGTCGGCATCGCACTGCGGCAATTGCTCGAGCAGGGAGCGAAGGTGCGCGAGGGGGCAACCGATGTCGGAGGAGGTATCCGGGTCGCGACGGTGACCGAAGTCGGGGGTTCCATCTTCGGCGTGATCGAGAACCCCACATACGAACACGTGTCTGCGCCGCTCGACACGGATGACGGCCCGGGCCGGTGACCGACCCTTCCGTAGACGCGCTCCGCAGGCGTCTCATCGAGATCAGCGACACTCTGCCGTTCCCCGTACGAACGCGGGCGATGATGGGCGGTTTCATCGGGTACGCCGACGAACTGCCCTTCGTCTCCCTGTCGCCGGGCGGGTTCGGGATAAAGGTCGAGGGTGCAGAAAGAGATGAACTCCTCGCTCGGCCCGGCGCTCAACCCATGCGGCACACCCCCACCGACCCGCCCAGCAAGACCTACGTCACGCTGGCGCCATCCGACATCGACGACGATGAACTGCTGCAGCTGTGGCTCACGAGAGCAGGGCGCTCCGCTCGGCACCGCGCGGCGAAGAAGCCGCGCCGCTCGGCGACCGACCCGTCCAAACGGTGACCTGATTGCTGACAGGCCCGCTTGCCACTCGGCGGTTCCGTGCTCAGCCCGCAGGCGTACCTATTCATCTGGCGGCTCGAACGCTCCGTTGCGGGGATAATCTTTCGCCATGGCACGCGACCGTCCGTGGAACGGGGTAACGGGATGAGACCGCTTCGATACTCGATCAACGTGACTCTCGACGGCTGCGTCCACCACGAGGCGGGTCTTTCCCCGGACGCGGAGTCGATGCGCCACTGGACGACGGAGATGGAACGGGCGGATGCTCTTCTCTTCGGCCGTGTGACCTACGGGATGATGGAGTCGGCGTGGCGGAAGCCGCCGACGGGCGTGTGGCCCGACTGGATGAAGGAGTCGGAGGTCCCGTTCGCCGAGGCCATCGACCGGGCGAAGAAGTACGTCGTGTCGAGCACCTTGGAGGCACCGGATTGGAACGCCGACCTGCTCCGAGGCGATGTGGGTGAAGCAGTGAGGCAGCTCAAGCAGGAGCCCGGCGCGGGTCTGTGGGTAGGGGGAGTGACACTCCCCCTCGCGCTGGCGGAGCGGGGCCTCATCGACGAGTACGAGTTCGTCGTGCAGCCGGTCCTCGCTGGACACGGGCCGACTCTGCTCGCCGGTCTGCAGGAACGTGTCCAGCTCGAGCTGGTGGATCGACGGGAGTTCCGGTCAGGTGCGATCGCCCTGCGTTATCGGCCCGCGCACGCAACGGCGTGACCTGACGCGCCACTACCGCCTCGACCGCCGCCCCGAACGACGATCCCGTCTTCTCCCGATTCAGGAACACCCGCAGGCGTCTCCGGATCCGTGACAACCTAGCCGCATGACCGACCAGAGTCAGCTGTTCCCCGGCAAGCAGTTCATTTCGACCGTGCTGACCGCGCTCGACACCAAGACGGTCATGAGTGGTGCCCTGATCCGGATCTACCTGATGCGTGCGGCCATGGCCGGCGCGATCATCGGCGTGATGTACCTGACCTACTACGCGGTCCTCGCGGCCTTCGACGACATTGCGCGAGGGGAGCTCGACGGCATCGGTCACATGGTCGGCGCGGTGGTGTTCGGGTTCGCGCTGGTGTTCATCTACTACAGCAAATCCGAACTGCTGACGTCGAACATGATGATCGTCACGGTGGGTGCGTACTACCGGAGTGCGGCGTGGTGGCGCCTCATGCGCATCCTGGTGCTCTGCTACGCCGGCAACATCGTCGGTGGTCTGTTCGTCGCGGTCCTGGTCAGGTTCTCGACGCTGGGCGACGGCGAGGTCGGCGTCGAGATGATGCAAGCCGTCGACCACAAGCTGTCGTATCTCGCCGAAGGCGTCGCGGGATGGGGCGACCTGTTCGTGCGCGCGATCTTCTGCAACTTCATGATCAATCTCGCGATGCTGCTCGTCTACAACGGGCTGATCAAGAGCGATGTCGGCAAGATGCTCGTGATGATCGCCAGCGTCTTCGTCTTCGCGTTCGTGGGCTTCGAGCACTCGGTGGCCAACACCGTCCTGTTCTCGATCGTGGGGCTGCAGGAGGGTATCGACGTCGGACCCGCCCTCGGCAACCTCGGCATCGTCCTGCTCGGCAACTACGTCGGCGGAGGGCTCCTGATCGGCCTCTACTACGCTTACGCGAACGACGATCGCCGCTTCCATCGCGAGTGAGGTCGTCGGGTCAGCGGCGGTTCACCGATTTTCGTGGTTGATCGCCATGTGGAGCGGCGCGAGGGCGCTGTCGAGAGCCGCCTCCAGGGGCCAGGCCGACCGCTCGGGCTGACTCAGGATGAGCCCGCCTTGGATCGCCGCGAGGATGACCGTCGCGATCCGGTCGGGATCGGCGGTCTTGTCGACTGTGCCGGCCTCCTGCATGCGGCGCACCCCGGCGGCCAGCGCTTCGCGCCAGGCCTGCATGCTTGCGGCGATCGCGCGCTCCAGGTCGGGGTCGGTCAAGGCGGCCTGGGTCGCGAGTGATCCGATGGGGCACGCCCAGCGGCCGCGGCCGATGTAGTAGTCCACGAGCCTGCTGCGCCATCGCTCCCACGACGCCCATGAGCCGAGATCGTCGATCTCGGGTTCCTGGGCTTCCCAGAGTTGCCGCCCTTCCCATTCGGCGACCTCGCGCACCAGTTCGGCTTTGCCGTGGGGGAAGTAATGGAACAGCTGGCTCTTGCTGGTCAGCGTCGCAGCCCGCACCGTGTCCAACGTGGTGCCACCGATTCCCGAAGCGAGGATCTGCTCGCCTGTGGCCTCGATGATCCGCTGGCGGGTCAGGCGGCCCCGCTCGGTGATCTTCGTCCCGTCCATCACCCCACTCTAGACGAATGGACCGTTCGGTCCAGCGTGTGATAGGAATGGACCATGCAGTCCAACGAAGAAGTCCTCGCGTCCCTCCCCACCGACCATCGCCTGTCCGGGCGAACGGCGATCGTCACCGGTTCGAGCAGCGGGATCGGCGAGGCGATCGCCAGGATGCTGGCGGCGTCGGGCGCCGCCGTGATCATCAGCGGCCGCGATGCGGTTCGCTCCCGGGCCGTGGCGGACCGGATCACCGCTTCGGGTGGCGTCGCTCACGCCGTGACCGTCGATCTCGGCGGCAGCTACGAGGAAGTGCGCGAGTTCGCTGCCACAGCGACGCGACTGCTCGGTGGCCGCGTCGACATCCTCGTCAACAACGCCGGCATCTACCCCGCGACACCGACCGCGGAACTGGGCGATGCCGACCTCGACGCCGTGCTGGCGATCAATGTGCGCGCGCCCCACGTGCTCGTCGGGGAACTGGCGCCCGCGATGGCCGGCCGGGGAGCCGGGTGGATCGTCAACATCGGCTCGTGGATGTCGCGGGTCGGCGTTCCGTTCGGAGCCATGTACACCGGGTCGAAGGCCGCGATCGAGCAGATGACCCGCACCTGGGCGGCGGAATTCGGCCCCAGCGGGGTGCGTGTGAACACGGTGGCGCCCGGCGTGACGAGCACGCCGGGGAACGCCGGAAGCGCAGACGTACTGGCCGCAATGACCGCCGTCACGGTCGCGGGACAGCCCGTCCGACCGGTGGACATCGCCTTCGGCGTCCGCTACCTCGTATCGGACGAGGCGGCGTTCGTGCACGGCACGGTCCTCGACGTCGATGGCGGGATCGCCAGCACGCGAGTCGGCTGATGTCCGCTGCCTACGGGGCTGACTCCACGGCGATGGAAGTGGTCGACGGGCTCGATCTGCGCGACAGGACCGCCATCGTCACCGGTGCCAGTTCAGGAATCGGCGTCGAGACCGCACGAGCGCTGGCCTCCGCAGGCGCGACCGTCACCCTTGCGGTGAGGGACATCTCGGCAGGAGAGCGCACCGCAGAGTCCATCCGCGCGTCGACCGGTAACCGCGATGTGCGCGTCGCGGAACTCGACCTGGCAGATCTCGTCTCCGTGCGCGACTTCGCCGCAGGATGGTCCGGACCGCTGGGTCTGCTGGTGAACAACGCCGGAATCATGCACGTCCCCGAACTCCGGACCGAGAGGGGTTGGGAGATGCACATGGCGGTCAACCACCTGGGTCACTTCGCGCTCGCGACGGCTCTGCTCCCGGCTCTGATCGAGGCCGGAGACGCCCGGATCGTCTCCGTCAGCTCGAGCGGTCACGCCTCCAGCGGCATCCGTTTCGACGACATGTTCTTCGACAGAGATCCTTATGACGCCGGACTCGCCTACGGGCAGTCGAAGACGGCCAACGTCCTCTTCGCACTCGAGGTGACGAAGCGATGGGCGCTTCACGGCATCACGGCCGCTGCCGTCATGCCCGGCGGAATCTGGACGAACCTCCAGCGGCACTGGGATCCGGCGGTGCTCGCCGACATGAAGCGACGCTATCCGACGAAATCGGCGGCGCAGGGGGCTGCGACGTCGGTGTTCGTCGCCACCCGGGCACCGCTGACCCCGGGCGCTCCGGTCTACTTCGAGGACTGCCACCCCGCCGCGATCGTCACGCAGATCGTCGATGGCCTGCACGGGGTCGTGCCGCACGCTCTCGACCCCGTCGCCGCGGCTCGGCTGTGGGACGTGTCCGTCGAGCTGATCGCCGAATAGCATTCTCGCTACCGAGGCTCTAGAGTGATTGGTACTACCACTCGGGGGTCGCATGTCTTTGGTGAAAAGCCTCATGGCGACGTTCATCTTGCTTGCAGCAATGGTGATGGGGCTCGGCTCCGGACTCGTCATCCCCGCCGGATTCGACACGAATCTGATCCTCTGGCCGGCCATATTCGCGCAGACGCTGGCCGCTGTCGGCGGCCTCAGCCCGGATTGGCTCACTAATACGAAGAAGCGCTCCGATGCCGTGAGGCTGCTGGTGGTTCATCACGCGGCAGCGACGGTTCCTTACCTGGCAGCGTGGATCTTCCTTCCCGACTCAGTGAAGTCCACCCCGCTGGCGATCGGGCTCATCTGGCTCGCCATCGTGCCAACCGCTGCGGGGCTGCCCGCCTATGCGACGGCGGCCCGCACGGCTCCGTCGACCATCACGGCTTTCGCTCTTCTGGCTTACCTGTGCGGTCTCATCATCACCCCTGTGCTCGCTGTGGTGATTTTCGGCGGAGCGACCGACATCGGGCGCCTGATCGTCGCGATGCTCGTGGGACTCATCATTCCTGGCACGCTGGGAATAGTATTCGGACGCCTCATCCGGCGCGTACCCGCGCACGTTCGTACGGCGATCGTCGCGGTGAGCATGACCATCACCACGTACGTCTTCGGCAGCGCGATCAACGCCGCGCTGACGGGTGGGGTCGTGTCAGCGGGCGTGATCCTGTTGGCCCTACTGGCCGGCGCGTCGCGGGTGCCTTTGAGTGTCGGGCTGGGGGTGCTGTTCGTCGGGCGTGCGCGTTCGCTGCGGCCCGCGGCGGCGCTGGCCGCGGGCTATAAGAATGACGCGCTGGCGGCATCCACGGCTCTGCAGGTTGCTGGCCCTCTGGCGGTTGTGCCTGCCCTGGGAAGCCTCCTCTGCGAGATGGCACTCATGCTGGCGGCATCCTTGGTCACGAGTCATCGCCGCGTGCATCGAACGAGCGCGCCCCCTCATCCCGCCTGATCGCAAGGCTGCAGCTGTGGGCGCTGATCTAGGTGCCGAAGCCCGCTCGACCGACGACGCGCTCGTGCAGTGCGAAATGCTCGTCGACGGCATTGGATGCTGCGACGGGATCGCGTTCCTCGATCGCGTCAATGATGTCTTCGTGCACAGCGACGAGCAGTCGCCTGCCGATCCGCTGCTCGCGCCAATTGATCGAGCCCTGTTCTGTGGCGCGCACCAGCACGCCGCGTAGGGCATCCGCGAAAAAGGAGAGCGCCGGGTTGTTCGCCGAGCGGACGAGCGCGCGGTGGAAGCGTACGTCTTCCGGCACCATCTCAGGCGTGTCGTACTTGTCAGAGAGTGCCGCGATAGCCGAGCGCATCTCGGCGATCAGTTCGGGTGCCGCCGCGCCGCTCGCGGCCTGCACTGCCGCCTGACGCTCGAGTGCGACACGCACGGACTGCAGGTCGGCGTGCTTCAGCTGCCCCGTCGTGACCAGAAGATCCATCGCGAAGACGAGCCCATCAGGATTGAACGATTTCTCGACATACGTCCCCGAGCCCTGTCGTCGCGATAGCACGCCGACCGCCTCCAGAAGGCGCACGCGATCGCGGAGGGCGTTGCGGCTCACGCCGAGATCTTCGGCGAGTTCGCGCTCGTTCGGCAGACGCGCGCCAGGCTCCAGCGCGTTGACCAACTCCCGCAGTGCCGACGAGATCTCATCGTCGAAGCGGCCGGGGTTGGCACCTTCATCGTCTGGACGAGACGTCGACGCCGCGGGCTTGTCTAATTCTGGAAGCGAAGCGTCGGCACTGCCAGTGATTGCGGAGTCGACGGTGGTGGGAGCCATAGACGCATCCTCTTCGATCACGTGGTCCTTGCAGTCAGGTGGAGTGGCAAAATGGTAACACCATTCACCGCAGATCCGGGCAATAGGTGATCACCCGCCGAACGCGATCGCTTCCAGGCGCCGGAGTCCTTCTGCGTCCGAGGCGGCCACCTGATCACCGCTGCGGCCGATGGAGATCAGGCGCACCTGGTCGGCGAGACTCGCAACCCGCGCAGCACTCTGTTCGACGAGCACGACGGCCAGGTCCGGGTTCAGCAGCTGTCGGATCCGCGCGTATATGTCGTCGACGATCACCGGCGCGAGTCCCAGCCCCGGCTCATCCAGCAGCAGGATCCGCGGCGTACGCATGAGAGTTCGCGCTAGGGCGACCATCTGTCGTTGTCCCCCGGAGAGAGCGCCGACATCTGTCGACAGCCGCGATTCCAACATCGGAAAGACTCCGATCGCTCTGTCGAGGTTGCGCGCGTTCGTGCGCGTCTGACCAACAAGCATGTTCTCGCGCACGGTCATGGCAGGGAAGAGGCTCTTGGATTCGGGCACAACGCCGATGCTGAATTCGCGCACCCGTCGATGCGTCGACCAGGCCGTTACGTCGGTGCCGTACATCGTCACCGTACCCTTGGAGCGGATCAAGCCCAGAGTCGCACGGATCGTACTCGATTTGCCGGCACCGTTTGTGCCGACGAGCGCGAGCACTTCGCCGGGAACCACCTCGAGTGACACGTCGAACAGTGCCTGGGTGCGGCCGTACCAGGCCTGAACATGCTCAAGCGACAGCATTCGACTCTCCAAAGTAGGCGACGCGTACGTCGTGACGATCAAGGACCTCCTCGGTGGGCCCGTCGGCGAGGATGTGACCGGCTGACAAGGCGATGCAGCGACCGCAGGCCTTTCGTACGATGTTCACATCGTGTTCGACGAGCACGATCAAGCACCCGGCTCGTTCGGGCAGGCTGCGGAGTACCTCGGCGAGTTGCTCACGGCTCGATGCATCCAGCCCTGCCGCCGGCTCGTCGAGGAAGACGATTCGCGGCTCGGCCATCAGTACGCGACCGATCTCGACCAGGCGCCGCGTCGCCGAAGAGAGCGACGATGCCTTGGCCTCGGCGAATTCGAGGAGATCCAGCAGATCGAGCGTGGCGTACGCCTGGTCGAGCCAAGCCCGCTCCGCTCTCGCGTGGGTCGGCCACCCGAACATCTGCCGGAGCGGCCCGGCCTTCGTGAAGCGCTGGCGGCCCAGCAGCAGGTTGCTCACGACCGTTTCGTCTTCGAGCAGCTGAGCCGTCTGAAAACTGCGAACGAGCCCGGCTTTTGCGTACTGCTGTGGCGTGAACTTCGTCGTCTCCTCGCCGTCCAGACGCACGAAGCCTTCCGTAGGGGTGCCGAACCCCGAGAGGGCGTTCAGCAGTGTGCTCTTCCCCGCCCCGTTGGGTCCGATCAGCCCGATGACCTGCTGGCCCTCGAGCGTGACAGACACGTCATGGAGTGCAACGAGACCGCCGAAGCGCATACCGAGCGACGTAACCTCCATGACCGCGCTCATCGGTCTACTCCGCTCGGAGTGGCCGCCGCCACAGCGACGGTCTCTCTGCGCCCGCGCCCGCGAGCGGCCGTCACCCACCTTCGCGTCAGGTGCCCGAGCTGCACGAGTCCGCCGGGCAGTACGTAGATCAGGGCGACGAGCAGGGCGCCGGAAAGGAGGACATACACACGGTCGGCGTTCATCGCGGCGAAGATCGGCGGAACGATCGACACGTATGCCGCACCCAGCCACGCTCCATAGGTCGAGCTCGTTCCGCCGAGGATCACCCCGATGAGGATGTAGACCGACGAAAACATGTCGTAGTTCGTCGGTGTTACGGATTGCGAGGTGTGAGCCACCAGAAATCCAGAGATGCCGGCGCAGAGCCCGGCGATCACGAACGCGATCAGCTTCGTCTGGTTGACCGCAACACCGACGCTTCGCGCCGCGAAAAGCGATTCGCGGACCGCCGCCATATTGCGTCCGAGCTGAGTGAAAGGCAGATGTCCGAGCGTGGCGGTGGCGACCACGGCGAAGACCGCGCACATGCCGTACAGGAACACCGGGTCGGTGGTATCGACCCCGGGAATATAGAACGAGGCGACTGGAATTCCCTGGGCGCCTCCGGTGATCGAACGGCCCTGGACGAGCAGCCATTGAAAGAGTTCGCCGACCGCCAGTGTCAGCAGGGCGAGACGCAGACCGCTTACCCTGAGAGCGGGGATGCCGACGAT
This sequence comes from Microbacterium songi, assembly GCF_042747925.1. Lineage (NCBI taxonomy): Bacteria > Bacillati > Actinomycetota > Actinomycetes > Micrococcales > Microbacteriaceae > Microbacterium > Microbacterium songi. The sequence continues at coordinate 56,123 of NZ_JBHZIE010000010.1, read as the reverse complement.
CAGCGCCGCGAGCATCGACACAGCGATGACGAGCAGAAGCTCGTAGATGCCGATCAGCTGGTACACGCTCGCCGCGATCGCTGCGGTATAAGCGCCGATGCCGACGAATGTCGCCTGCGCGAGCGAGAGGATTCCTGCCATGCCGAACAGCACCCGAGCGCCCATCACGGCAATCGAGTACGCGACGAGGATCGAGGCCTGATAGAGCCAATAGTTGTTGAGGACGAAAGGCCCGGCCAGCAGTACACCGCCGGTGACGATTGAGACGATCAGGGTCTGCCGACGCGAGACGAACTGCGAGCGGCGGACGAGGGTCTTGGCGCGTTCGGTGAAGGGCAGCACCCAGCTGTCGCGTGCAGGCGTCGGGTTCGACGTCTCGAGTGTCGTAGCGGTCATGCGCGTACCACGCCTCTCTCGGAAAGGAACCGCTTCGGCAGGATTGCCAGGAGCAGGATGACGAGCACGAACACCGCCGGAACGGCGAAGTTCGTGCCGAGGAAGAAGGCCGCGCACCCCTCGAAGATTGCGAGGGCGAAGCAGACCAGTAGCGGAGCGACGAAGCGGTCGAGTCCTCCGATGATGCCGGCGATGACCGCCTTGATCAGAAATGGCGTCATGTAGTAGGCGTCGAGCGAGAGCCGGCTGGCCACGACGATGCCGACGATTCCGGCCGTGAGACCTGCAAAGCCCCACGTCAGAGCGCGCACGGTGCTGACGTTCAGCCCCACGCTGGAAGCCAGCGAGTGGTCGGAGGCGACGGCGCGCATCGCGAGGCCGGACGGCGTCTTGTTGAGGAACCAGGCGAAGCCGGCCAAGAGCAGCAGGACCCCGACAGTGACGACGATCTGGTTCATGTTCAGGTACAGGTCGCCGATCACCACCGGCACATCCGTGCCAAGGGGGAGGAAGGACTTCGTCGAGGTTCCGAAGAGCGCCTCCGCCCCCGCGGTGAGGAAGAGAAGTATGCCGAGCGTCACAACCAGGTCGAGACCTTCTCGTCCTGCCTTGCGACTGATCGGCTCGAGGATGAACCGATCCGTCGCGAAGGAGATGAAAGCTGCAACGACGAGTCCGGCGGCGATCGCGAGCCACACCGGCAGCCCGGATTCACCCGCAAGGGTGTAGGTCATCAGCGCAGCGATCATTCCGAGCGCGCCGTGTGCGAAGTTGACAGCTTTGCTGACCCGATACACGATCAGGATGCCGAACAACAGCAAGGCGTAGAGCGCACCCGTCGCGATGGCGCTCGCGATGATCTGGGTGAGGCCGTTGAGATTCACGATCGCCGACTTTCTCCTGGTAGCTCAGGTCACTCGCCTGAAACGAGCTGGAACGGGGCGACCTGAACGACCTTGCTGTCCTCGATCTTCGCCACGCCCACCGCGTTCGTACCCTGACGCGAATCGAACGAGAACGAGACTGGCGGGATGAGCCCGGTCTCGAAGCCCGACATCGTCTCAAGCGCGTACTCGAAGCAGTCGCGCGTCAAGGCGGGAGCGGTGCGGAGCGCCTCGAGGGTCACGAGGCCCTGTGTGTAGCCTGCGGCATTCCACATACTGGGAGCCGAGCCCTCGGAGGCGGTCCACTCATCCACGAACTGCTGAACGAGCGGGTCTTCCGATCCGAACGGAGCGACCTTGGTCGCGACGATCATGCCCTCGCCGATACCGCCGAACTCGCTCAGCCAGGACTCGTCCGTCATGTCTGATTGTCCGAGAAGACGCGGCGTGTAGCCGATCTGGGCCATTGCCTGGATGACCTGGCCTACGACGACGGGTCCGGCGATGAACATGACCATCTCGGTGTCCGCATTGCGGAGCGCCTGAGCGATGGCGGAGAAGTCGGTGGTGGTGGGCTCGACGGTCTGAATCGTGGTCAGGTCGACGCCAGTGCCGTCGAGCGCTTTCTCGATACCCGCGAGAGCGTCGTCACCCACGTCGCCGACCTGCTGGACGAGCGAAATCGACTCAACCGGCTCGTTCTCCATCATCCACGACACGGCGACGTCGAACTCGTCGATGAAGTTGGGCCAGATCATGAAGACGTCGGGGTTCTCCATCACGCCGACCTGGTTGGAGGGTGCATACGGACCGACCGCAGGGATCGCGTTCTCCTTGATATAGGGCAGGACGCCCACGAAGTTCGGCGTGCCGATGCCGCCGGCGAAAGCGAACACCTCGTCGCTCTCATTGAGTCGTCGTGCCGCCTGCAACGCGACGGATGCGTCGTACTGATCGTCCTCGACGACGAGCTGGACCTGATGGCCGTCGATGCCACCTGCCGCGTTCGCTTCGTCGATGGCGTACTGAAGGCCCGCGAGGCCGCTGGTACCTGGGTCCGCGACCGGACCGGTCAGCGGCGTGAAGGATCCGAGCTTGATCGTGGTCGCGGTGATGCCCTGCGAATTGCCGCTCTCGTCGCAGGATGTCCGAGCAGCGCCCGCGGACGAGAGCGCCGCCGGAGTGGCCTCGCGGGTGGCCGCACATCCAGTCGCCGCGGCGATCGAGAGCACGGTGAGGGAGGCGAGGGCGACGCGCCGCCGTGATGTTGCCGAAGAAGTTCTCATTGTGGATCCTCCTGGTGCGGGAATGGGTGGCGTCCGCCGGGTGCAGCCGCCATTGGGTCTGTGGAGCAAATTGGTAGGTCCAGATTGGGGCACACACAGGGGTCGTATGCAAACGAATTGGAAGACTTTACAAACACGAAACGAGGCCTGTGAGCGATGTTTCTCCTTTTGATCAGGTATTTGCGAGGCAAAATCATGCGCGCAAGGCGTGTGCTCGGTTACATGCCCCTAATACGAGAGCAACGGGCCAGACACCCAGTGAACTGCATTCGGTGCTACCAATTGATAGGGAGCTCCCGCTCAGGGTCCTGACCACATCGAGAGAGAAGACACCATGATCCAGTTCGACTTCGATGACCTGCAGAACTCTGCGCATCGCGTCGGCACCCACATCCACGACTACGAGCGCGACGACGTCGTACAGCTCGCAGAGTGGATGGCCTCCACCATCGATGAATTCCTCGAGGTGAGCCGCGCCCTCGTCCCCGCGCCCTCAGCTGTGCCCGCGGTCCGCGTTTCGGGAGCCACGCCGGCTCACGCGGAGGACCCGCTGAATGCGATCGTCCGCTGGGTCGACGTGGTCGCCGTCGCGAGCGAAGTCCAGAGCGATCTGCTCGCCGGCAAGAAGATCGGCATGAAGGACCTGATTGCCGTGGCCGGCATCCCGATCAGCGCGGCCTCTCTGCTGTTGGAGGGCTTCGTTCCTCGGGAGGATGCTGTGGTCACGGAACGCGTGCTGCGTGCCGGAGGGCACATCGTCGCCATGACGAACATGGAGGGCGTTGCGTTCGGGGGCGGAGGCGAGTCGGGCATCTACGGCGCAACCCTGAACCCATTCGACCTCACTCGGTCCACATCCGGCTCGTCCGGCGGATCGGCGGCATCGCTCTTCTACGACGGGATCGACATCACGTTCGGTACAGATCAAGGAGGGTCCGTCCGCCTGCCGGCGTCGTGGTGCGGAGTGCTCGGCCTCAAGCCGACGCATTCGCTCGTCCCCTACACGGGGATCGCGTCCCACGACCTCACCTTCGACCATGTCGGGCCTATGACGCGGACGACCGAGAACATGGCGCTCGCAATGGCGGCGATCTCAGGTCCGCACATCAGCGACGTGCGCCAGGATTCTGCGACGCCCGCCGATCTTCCTTTCGTACAGGCTTGGGCCGATGCCCCGGACACCTACAAAGGCGTGAGATTCGGGCTGTTGACCGAGGCACTCGCATCTGACGGCACGCCTGAGCGCGAGGCCGCGCTCGCAGGGTTCGCCGACGCGGTCGAGAAGATCCGGGCGCTCGGCGGCGAGGTCGTCGAGGTCTCGATTCCGGAGCATGACATGGCGGCTTCGATCCTCTTCGGAGCGATGCTGGAAGGCGTAGCGGCAACCCTCCACGGCAACGGCGAGGGATACCACCGCGGTGGCGGTCATTCGGTGGACGTCCGTCGCGCCGTAGGCAAGGGCCTGCTCGCGCACGGTGACGAGCTGCAGGCGGCCTACAAGACGGCCGCCGTTCTCGGCGAGCACCTGCGATCGAAATACTTCGGCACGGTGTACGCGACCGCCCAGACCGTCATCCCCGTCCTGCGAGCCGCTTACGATCGCGCGTTCGAGGAAGTGGACGTCGTGTTGATGGCGACGACACGAACTCCGGCGATGCGGCTCAAGCCCGAGGCATCCGTCTACGAGATGCACCGTCGGAGCTTTTCGATGACACAGGACACGCCCGCGCACAACGCCACTGGTCACCCTGCCCTCTCGCTCCCGGGGGCGGAGTCGGAGGGCCTCCCGTTGGGTGTGACGTTCGTTGGGCGCTTCTTCGACGATGCCCGTCTGATCGCCCTTGCCCGCACCTGGGAGAAGGCTTATGGCTGGCTTCCCGCGAACGCGCCGGTGTTCCGGTCCGGCAAAGACTGAAAGAAGGACGGACGAACATGATCGAATTCGAGTACGACGAACTCCGCGCCGCGGCTCAGCGTATCGGCACCGATTTCGGAGATTTCGAGCGAGTCGACATCACCCGGCTGGCGGAGTGGATGGCGGCGCAGGTCGACGAGTTTCTCATCGTGGCTGCCCCCCTTCAACCCTCGCTCGACGCGGTCCGCGCCGTGCGTGTCTCGGGCCCTGAGGCTGCGGTGGATACCGACCCGCTCAACGCGATCGTGCGGTGGGTCGATGTGGAAGCGGTCGCGGATGCCGTCACCAGCGATCTGCTGGCTGGCAAGCGGATCGGCCTCAAGGACCTCATCAGTGTCGCCGGCGTGCCACTGAGCGCCGCCAATAAAATCTTCGACGGCTTCGTCCCGCGCGAGGATGCCCCGGTCACACGACGGCTACTCGAAGCCGGAGCGCAGATCGTCGCGATGACCAACCTGGAGGGTATGGCGTGGGGCGGCGGTAGCGAATCGGGCCGGTGGGGGGCCGTCGAGAATCCGTGGGACCCTGCGCGTTCGACCGGCGGCTCTTCCGGAGGCTCGGGGGCGGCCCTCTTCTATGACGGCATCGACATCACTTTCGGGACCGACCAGGGCGGGTCCATCCGCCTCCCCGCATCGTGGTGCGGGGTGCTCGGCCTCAAACCCACGCATGCCCTCGTTCCGTACCAGGGCATCGCTTCCCATGAATTCACGTTCGATCATGTCGGACCGATGACGCGCAACACCGAGGATCTGGCGCTCGCCATGTCCGCGGTTTCGGGGCGGTCGATCGGTGACCCCCGCCAGGTCGCCGGCACGCCTGATCTTCCGTTCGTCGATGCGTGGGCCACTGCACCGACCCGCTTCGACGGTGTCACCTTCGGTGTTCTCAAGGAGGCGATCGACTACTCCGACGGTACGCCGGAGCGTGAGGCCGCGCTCGCCGCCTTCCACGACACCGTGGCGGGGCTCGAGGACCTCGGCGCCACAGTGATCGAGATCTCGATCCCGGAGCATTTGGTCGGCGGATCCATCATCTTCGGGGCGATGGTCGAGTCCGTAGCGACGACCCTCACGTCGTTCGGCGACGGCTACCACTGGGCGGGTGCGCACTCGGTCGAGACCAGACTCGCCGTGGGTAAGGGTCTGGCGGCCTTCGGTGCGGAGATGCCGCCCGCCTACCGGGTGTCGGCAGCGCTAGGGGAACTCTTGCGCCAGCGCTACTACGGCACCGTCTACGCCCAGGCGCAGAATGCCATCCCCGCCGTGCGGGCCGCGTACGACGCCGCGCTGCAGCACGTCGACGCGATCGTCATGCCCACGACGCCCACCACCGCGATGCTCCGCACCCCCGAGGCATCCATGTACGACACCCAGGTGCACTCGTTCTCGATGGCGATCGACACCGCCACGCACAATGCCACCGGTCACCCGGCTCTGTCGATTCCGGCTGCGGAAGTGGATGGAATGCCGCTCGGAATCATGATCGTCGGCAAGCACTTCCACGATCACGAACTCATCGCCTACGCGCGCACATGGGAGATGTCCCGGGGATGGTTGCCTGCCGACCCGCCTGTGTACGACGTCGTAAGGCCCGCACTGTGAACCGCACCCGCATGACCTTATGGAGGAAAAGATGACGACTGTAGCGACATCCACCGCCCCTGTCACCCGAGACGACATCGTCGACTACGCCGCACGCGCCGGTTTCCCCGTCCAGGAGATCGACATCGACGAGCTCCACGAGCTCGTCGGGTTCGTGTACGAGAGCGTCGAGCGATTCCGGGCCAATTCCGAGCTCCTCGCCGCACCCGTCGGTGAAACGATCGCACCGCGGCAACCCGGTCGGCTCGCCACCCGCGAGGACGATCCGCTGAACGCGGTAGTCCGCTGGGTCGATGTGAAGGGCGCGGCCCAAGGCCCTCTCGCGGGCAAGCGCCTCGCGGTGAAGGACCTGTTCTCCGTCGCAGGGGTGCCGATGACCTTGGGCTCCGAGATCCCCTCCGGTTACGCACCGTCGAAAGACGCTGTGGTGATCGCGCGCCTCCTCGCCGCGGGCGCGACGATCGTCGCGATGACCAACCTCGAGAACCTGGCGCTTTCCGGCGGCGGCGAAACGAGCGCGTTCGGGCCGGTGCGAAATCCGTTCGACCCCACGCGTGCGGCGTCCGGCTCGTCCGGCGGTTCCGCTGCATCCCTGTCGTATGACGGTGTGGACATCGCCATCGGCACCGACCAGGGCGGGTCGGTGCGGCTGCCGGCCGCCTGGTGCGGTTACCTGGGCCTGAAGCCGACCTTCGGGCTCGTGCCGTACACCGGCATCGCGTCGCTCGACCGTTCGGTGGACCACGCGGGTCCGATGACCCAGAACGTCCAAGACATGGCGCTGATGATGGATGTCATGGAGGGACCGGATCCCTCGGACCCGCGTCAGGCGGTCGACCAGCCTGTCATCGACTTCGCAGCGGCAGTCGCTGGGGCGCCGACCCGACTGGACGGCGTTCGCATCGGCATTGTGGCCGAGGCCCTGCAGATCGAGGACGACGGACACGAGGGTCGCGCCGAGACCGTCTCGGCGTTCCTCGAAGCCATCGGCCGTCTCGCCGACCTGGGGGCGGAGGTTGTCGACATCTCGATTCCCGAGCAGGTGCTGGCCGGCGACGTCATGTTCGCCGCGCTCATCGAGGGCATTGCGGCTAACCACTGGTCCAACGGTGAGGCGCACAACTGGACGGGCACGTACAACCCCGAGTTCGCGCAGGCGATGTCGCGCGGCTTCAAGGAGCGTGGGGCTTTGGCCCCCATTACCTATCAGGCGATGGTGACCGCGGGTGAACTCGTCAAAGACCGCTTCGACGGCGCTGTTTACGGGGAGGCTCGGAACGCGACCGTGGTGCTGCGGGCGGCCTACGACGCAGCTCTGGCGGATGTCGACGTCGTCGCGATGCCGACAGCGACGCATTATGCGCACAAGATCGACCCGGACGCCACTCGCGCACAAGTCGGTCGCCGCGGATGGACGATGACGGGCAACACTCCGATCCACAACGTGACAGGGCATCCCGCCCTCTCCATGCCGGCGGCGGAGTACGAGGGCCTACCCGTCGGGGTCATGCTCGTCGCGAAGCACTTCGAAGATGACCGGCTGCTATCGATAGCGAAGACTTACGAATTGAACTACGGGTGGTTGCCCGCACGCTGAGCGGACCCGAGCCTGGACGCGGCCGCGCCCACGCGGAAGGATCGGGGCATGACCGACATCCCCGCCCCCATCTCCGCCTTCATCGATGCGACGAATGCCGGAGACTCCGACGCCTTCGTCGCGGCCTTCGCGGAAGACGGGTCGCTCGACGACTGGGGCCGTGTGGCGCGGGGCCACCGCGGCATCCGGGAGTGGGATCGCACCGACAACATCGGCAAGCAGTCCCATTTCGAGCTCGTCGACATCGCGGAAGACGGACCCGACACCTACCTGGTGCATCTGACGGTGACCGGTGCGGGGTTCAACGGCACCAGCCCGTTCCGCTTCACCCTGCGCGGCGATCTCATCGAGACGGTCGTGATCGTCCCCGACTGACGCGCGCCGGGCGCGTTGCCGACACGAACCGCCGGTCGCCGCGACAGGGTTCGCGCGGGACTCACCGACTCAGACGGATGCCTGAACGCTCGAGCTCCTGCGCCGCCAGCGCGCGCATGACGACCTCGTCGCCCCGACGCCAGGCGCCCATGGCATCGCGGTCGACCCGGGCGATCGTCGAGATCTTCAGGTTGGTCAGCGCACGGAGGGCCAGGAGATCGATGCCCACCCCGGCGCGGACCATCGACCGCGCGCGACCGGCGCGCACGGCGAAACGGAGTCGCGGCACCAGCCAGACCACGAGGATCATGATGACGGGCAGGGTCGCGATGCCGACGCCGAGCGTGACCGCCAGCTGGTCGACCAACTCCTGCTGACTCTGACCCGCTGCCTCGAGCACCCCGCCCGCGTCGCTCGCCCCGGTGAACGGCGCCCGGATGCCCTGACCGATGAGCGGAACACCGCCGAGGGTCTCGCCCACCTCGGTCATGCTCTGGCGGAAGTCCGCCCCGGCGTCCTCGATCTGCTCGCCGTACGCCGCCAGGTCGCTGATCAGCGCGTGAACCGCGACCCCCAGCCAGATCCAGCAGGCGATGAGCACGAGGGCGATCACATCGGCGAGGACCTGCCGGGTTCGGCGCGGCGCGAAGTCTGAGTACGGTTTCACGGCCCCATGCTCGCACGGGCCGAGGTGCCCTGCTCCGAGGCATGCGTGACGATGGGGTTCGCCGACACGCGCGGGGCGATCGCGCGGCGTCACCACCCCCCGCGCGTCGGCGTGTGCCCCTCGCGGGCGTCGTCGGGCATCGCCATCTCGGCGCGCACACCGAGGAGGCGGACGGGCCGGTCGGGCTCCATCTTCGCCACGAGCGCCATCACGTGGGCGAGCACCTCCCGCCCGTCATCCGTGGGCGGCACTTTCTTCGTGAAGGTCTTGGTGGAGAACGGGGCGTAGCGAACCTTCAGCGCGAGGCCGACGACGGGTCGCCCCTCGGCGGCCACATCGGCGAGCACCTGCGAGAGCAGATCGCGGATCGCGTCGTCGATCTGCTCCGGTGTCGTCAGGTCCCGCGGGAACGTCGTCTCGTGCGCGTGTCCGCGGGCCACCCAGGGAGTGTCATCGACGACCGACGAGCCCTCGCCACGCCCCAGTTGGGCGTACCACGGACCCATTCGCGGGCCGAACTCCCCCGCGAGCTTCGCGTCGTCGGCGGCGGCCAACTCTGCGATGGTGCGGACGCCGAGGCCTTCGAGTCGCCGCGAGATCTTGGTGCCGACGCCCCACAGCTCGATCGTCGGGCGTGGTCCCATCACCTCGAGCCAGTTCGACGCGGTCAGGCGGAAGGAGCCTCGAGGCTTTCCGAAACCGGTCGCCACTTTCGCCCTCACCAGGGTGTCGCCGATGCCCACGCTGCAGTGCAGCGAGGTTCGTGCGAGCACCGCGCTCTGAAGATGTGCCGCATACGATTCGGGATCGGATGCCTCGATCCCGACGAACGCCTCGTCCCACCCGAGTACCTGCACGACAGCTCCGGGCTGCTCGCGCAGGGTTTCCATCACTTCAATCGACACGGCCGTGTACGCCGGGGCATCGACCGGGAGGATCACCGCGTCCGGCGCCTTGCGCGCGGCGATCCTCAGCGGCATTCCCGACCCGACACCGAACTTCCTCGCCTCGTAGGACGCCGTGGAGACGACGGCGCGCTCGGTCGGATCCCCTCGCCCGCCGACGATGAGCGGAAGGCCCGCCAGCTCAGGATGCCGAAGAACCTCGACGGCCGCGATGAACTGGTCCATGTCGACGTGCAGCACCCACCGGCGGGTTTCGTCGCTCATGCCTTCAGTCTGGTGGACGGCATCCACGGGAGGTCGGGATCACTTCGCCGGCGTCGGATAATCTGTCACGCTCAGCCAGATCGGATACAGGTCCGTCTCCGATCCCGCGTCGCCGAAGTCGATGGTGAAGGGGCCGCCCTCGTCGATGCCGGCATCGAGGTCGTCGGCGGTGATGGATCCCTGCAGGGTGAAGGAGTCGTACACGAAGGGGATGCCGTTCGACCCGAGGGGACTGGGGGAGTCCATGAGGTGGAAGTGCAAGTGGGGCGAGTCGGTGTTGCCGGTGTTGCCGAGCAGGGCGATCTCCTCCCCCTTCTTCAACTGCTGACCGACCTCCACCTGAACGGGATTGCCGGTCTGCAGGTGGGCGTAGAACGCGTACACGCCGTTCCCGAGATCCTGCACGATGTGATTGCCGCCGTACTCGTCGAGGGTCAGGCCGGAGGGATTCGCGCCGGGCGTCTGCTCGGGGAGATCGAACCGCATCGACACGATCGGTCCGTCCCCGACGGCGAGGATGCTCGCGCCGTAGTACGGATAGCTGCTCAGGTCATCCGCCGGTCCGTCACGGAAAGAACCCTCATCATCGAGTCTGACGTAGTCGATGGCGTACCGCTCCGGTGCGTGCAGCGATCCGTTGATCGGATTGACGGCCGCCCGGTGCGGGGTGACCGTGCAGCAGCTGTTCCCGTTCAACCAGCCGGCTCCTTCCAGCGGCGGGCCGATGACGACCGCCGGCGCGGCATCCACCGTCGTCACCGCCAGACGCTCGGTCATCTCGTTCGGAATGATCGGCAGCGCGCCGGGGTCGAACCGGAGCGTCACATCGTGTGCGAGCGTCGTGGGCAGCGCGTCCATCGAATCGACGACGACGTCGAGCCACACCAGCGCCCCCTGGCCGGGCCCGAGGGTCCTCGTCGCCGCGGTGGCACCGGAGACATGCACCCACGGCAGGACGTCGTCCCCATCGAGACGCTCGAGTGACGATCCGGTTTGATCGAGCACGTCGACCGAGGCGATCGTGGCGGTCTGACTCGTCACGTTGCGGAGATGAAGCTCGTAGGCGATGTGCACGCGACCGTCGGTCGTGGGAACGCCCCGGGGAACGCTTATCACCTCGCCGATCACGGGGGTGAAGCGGTCGTCGGGCACATCGGCGACGGAACCGGCCGCCGACACCGTGGACGTCGGCGGCGGAGTGGAGGCCGTGCACGCGACGAGGAGAACGGATGCCGCGGCGAGCGCGGCCGCGGCGGGGAGGCTGCGCATGCGATGAGTATGACACCGGCGAACTCCACGGAGAAGGTCCGGTCGCCCCGTGAATGCTCAGGTCTGCGGGACCTGGGTCACGTTCTCAGGTGGTCGACTTCGTCCGCTCGTAGAACTCCCGCACCCGGTTGCGGTTCCCGCAGTCCGCCGAGACGCACCAACGTCGATTGTGCCGGGGGGAGGTATCGAGGAACACCCATCCGCAGTCGGCGTCCTGACACTGCGCGAGCTGCGCGAGATCGTCGCGGGACAGGAGATCGAACGCCTCCAGCGCGATCCGCCGACGGGGCAGTGCCAGGTCGATCGGGAACTGCCAGGACCAGCGCCCGCCGACCCACTCGAGGCGTCCGCGGTCGAGCGCCTCCCGGTACTCGGCGATGATCGGCTCCGGGTCGGCGGCCGCGTACAGGACGCGATAGATCGCCTCACGAAGTCGTCGCACACGGGCCGTCTCCGCTCCAGGATCGGCGCCGGTACCGGGTCCGGATGACGGAGCCACGGAGGCCTCCGCAGCACGCCGCAGGTCGTCGGCGTCACGCTCGCCGATCAGATCGAGCTGCGTCGACCACCGGAGGACATCGGCGTACTCGTTGAGGTCCTCCTCGAATCGAGACGGCGAAAGCCGCCACTCGACCGTGTTGACGAAGTCGAGGGCGCGGTGCCCGGCGATCCGGGAGAACTCGCGTCGATGGCCGGCCTTCCCCGCCGTCTCCGCCTCGCCATCCATGTCATCAGTCTAATGGTCTACGACTTGCTATCGCATTAGAGATGCGCGAAGGTCTAATGCATGAACAACCGATTACGCGTTACAAGCAGCCCGCCTCGCGGGTGGCGTCGCGACTTCAGGCTGTTCTGGTTCGCGCAGGGAGCGTCGGTGACCGGCGACCAGATCAGGGAATTCGCCGTCCCGTTGATCGCCGTCTCGGTTCTGCATGTCTCATCCATAGATCTCGGCGTGCTCGGCGCCGCTCAGTGGCTCCCGTTCCTCCTTCTCTCGCTCCCGCTCGGCGTGGTGATCGACCGGCACCGGCGGCGGACGATGCTGATCGTCTCCGAGCTCAGCCGCGGCATCCTCACGATCGGACTCGTTGTTGCCGCCGCGACCGGCGTGCTGGGATTTCCGATGCTCCTGGTGGCGGTGATCGTGCTGGGCACCTTCACCGTCGTCTACGAGATCGGTCATCAGTCAGCGATCCCCGCTCTCGTACCGCGGGAACGGCTCGGGGTCGCGAACTCGCGGATCCAGGCCACGGCGGCTGCCGGCGAGGTGGGGGGTCCCGGACTCGGCGGGCTGCTGCTGCAGGTCTTCGGAGTCACGGCGACGCTCGCGGTCAACGCCGTCACCTATGTGCTATCTGCGGTGGCGCTCATCGCGATGCGTTCGAGCGAGGTCGCGCCGATCGCCGATCGGCGCAACTTCCTCTCCGAACTGCGGGCGGGCGCTCGGCACGTCATGCGCGATCCGTTCCTCCGGGCGAACGTCGGCTTCTCGGCCATCTACAACCCCTTTGCACAGTGGGTCACCCTCCTGCTCACCCTCTACGCGGTCCGGGAGCTCGGCCTATCTGCCGCTCAGGTCGGCATCGTCTTCTCCGCCGGAGCGGTGGGAGCGCTCGCCGGCGCCTCGCTGGCGTCACGGCTCTCATCGCGGGTCGGAGCGGTGATGGTGATGTGCGCGACGGTCGAGTGCGCTGCCCTGCTGCTGATCCCCGTCGTGGATCCTGCGTGGGAAGCGTTCGCCAGCGTCGCGGTCCTCTCGGTCCTCATGGCGGTCAACGGCATGGGCACCGCGCTCTCCAGCGTCCTGCTGATCACGATCCGGCAGCTGCGAACCCCGAACGAGCTCCTGGGCCGCGTCAATGCGACGATGCGCTGCGTGACCTACGGCACCATTCCCCTGGGAGCCCTCGCCGGCGGGCTGGTCGGCGACGTCCTGGGCGCCCGTCTCGGCATCCTCGTCGGCGCCGTCCTCTGCTTGTCGACGATCGCCTGGGTTGCGCTGTCACCCCTGCGCACGGTGCGGCGGCTCGATGACATCGCCCTCGATCGAGCGCCGACGACGGGGGCGACGGATGCCTCACTCTCACAGACAGGAGCAGTTTATGGATGATCATCACGAGGTGGTCCGCATGTGGTCGGGCACCGTGCGCACCCGGGATCGAGATGTGTACGCGGAGTATGTCGAGCGCACCGGGATGGCGCAGTACCGGCGGACGCCGGGCAATCTCGATGCCTGGCTGCTGACGCGAGACGTCGGCGACGGCACCACGGAGATCACCACGGTGTCACGATGGCGATCGTTCGAAGCGGTTGCGGCGTTCGCGGGGGAGGACGTCGACACCGCGGTCTTCTATCCCGAAGACGACCGATTCCTCCTGACTCGAGACGAGCGCGTGCGCCATTACGAGCGGCACGGCTGAGGCCTGCGCAGACGGGCGCCACCGTGTCGGCGGCCACGCTTACGATCACGGTATGCCCGAAGGCGACAGTGTGTATCGCCTCGCGGAGCGGCTGCGCCGTGCGTCCGACGGCGCGGTCATCGTCGCCGGAGAACTCCGCTCGGGCAATGCCGCGGGCGCTTCACTGGCCGGGCTGCGGATAGAGGAGTACGCGACGCACGGCAAGCACCTGCTGATGCGGCTGAGCGACGCCACCACGGTGCACACGCATCTGCGGATGCAGGGCAGCTGGAGCATCACGGGCCGCGGCAAGGCCCTCCCGCGTGCCGTTCAGCCCTCCGTGCGGGTGCGCCTGCAGCTGACGAGCGGGGTCACTCTGTGGGGAATCGACCTTCCCGTCGTCGAACGCGTTCCGACCGCGAGCGAGTCCGATGTGATCGGTCATCTCGGACCCGATCCGCTCCGATCCGATTGGGACGCGGAAGAGGCCGTGCGCAGGCTGGCAGAGGATCCCACCCGCCCGCTCGTCGCCGCGCTCCTCGATCAGCGGAACATGGCGGGTCTCGGAAACCTGTGGGTCAACGAGGTGGCGTTCCTACGCGGCATCCACCCGTTCCGGCCGATCGGCGAGGTCGACCTCGATCCCCTGGTCGGCACGGCTGCGCGGGCGCTGCGCCTGTCGGCCACCACGCCGGGTCTCTACCAGGTGACGACCGGCCGATCCGGTAAGGGCTCATCGCACTGGGTCGTCGGCCGCGCGGGTCGGCCGTGTCTGCGATGCGGCACGGTCATCCGGGTGCGCGCGGAGCGGCCCCTCGATCCCGAGCAGCGGCGCACCTGGTGGTGCCCGTCGTGTCAGCCCGAAGGTCGATGATCCGCGGCGACCGCGACAGATGAAGCGGGTGGCGCCCGCAGCGCCCATGCTGGATGGCATGGGCAGAGCGGTGGAGTGGGGCGAGCGCCATCAGATCGCGCTCTATCTGGCCGCGATCGCCGCCGGCGCCGGGCTGGGACTGATCGCACCCGCATGGGCGCATCCGCTGGAGCTCGCGATCACCCCCGCCCTGGGCCTCCTCCTCTACGCGACGTTCCTCGGCGTGCCTTTCCCGTCGATGCTCCGCGGGTTCCGCGACGGTCGCTTCCTCGGCGCGGTGATCGTCGTGACCTTCGTGCTGGTCCCCGCCGTGGTCTTCGTTCTCACCCGTTTCGTCACCGACGATCAGGCCGTCCTCGTCGGTGTACTCCTGGTGCTGCTCACTCCGTGCGTCGATTACGTCATCGTGTTCGCGGGGCTGGCCGGCGGCGCCCGCGACCGGCTCCTGGCGGCGACGCCCCTGCTGATGCTGGTGCAGGTGGCGCTGCTCCCGCTCTTCCTCTGGGTGATCGCGGGCGGCGAGGTCGTGGCGGCATTCGACGCGCGACCGTTTGTCGACGCGTTCCTGCTGCTGATCGTGGTGCCCCTCGTCCTCGCCGTGGGCACCCAGGTGCTGGCGGAACGGGCCGAGGTCGGGCGCCGCGTCGCACGGGGATCGACGGCGGTCATGGTGCCTCTCATGATGGTCACCCTCGCCATCGTGATCGCTTCGCAGATCTCGGCCGTCGCCGGCTCCCTGCCTGAACTGCTGCGGGCGGTGCCGCTGTTCGTCGTGTTCGTCCCGATCGCCGCCGTGCTCGGCATGCTGGTCGGAGGAGCCATCCGAATGGACGCCCCCGGCCGTCGCGCCGTGATCTTCAGCGGGGTGACCCGAAACTCGCTCGTCGTCCTCCCGCTCGCCCTGGCGCTCCCGGCATCATCCTTCGCCCTCACTCCCCTGGTGGTGGTGACCCAGACACTCGTCGAGCTCGTCGCGATGGTGATGATGGTCGCGCTCGTACCGCGACTCATCCGCCACCCGTAGGTCACGGTTGGGTACACGCTTCGGAGAGAACGGACTGCAGTCACCCGCGGCGTGCTAGTACTGGCAACAGGCGCAGCTGCTGTCGACTCTCGGTCGCAATCCTTGTTCCTCCCTAATGAAGGGGATCGAACTTTGGTCCAGCAATCCGCACGTGTCCGCTCTGTCGTCGTCACCCTCGCCACAGCCTCCGCTGCTCTCGCCCTGGCGGTGATGCCGCTGTCGGCAGCATCCGCGGCCACCTCCATCGACGGCCCCATCGACTTGGGAACGGCCGCGCCGTTCTCGGTGCTGGCAGCGTCGACCGTGACGAACACCGGACTGTCGGTCCTGAACGGCGACGTCGGTTTGAGCCCGGGCACGTCGATCACCGGTTTCCCGCCGGGCGTCATCAACGGCGTGATTCACGCCACGGACACGGTGGCCGCCACGGCCCAGAACGATCTCACGACGGCATACGGGGTGGCGGCCAGCCTGACGCCCCAGCAGAGCGGACTGGAAGACCTGACGGGACTGTCTCTGACGCCGGGCGTGTACTCGGGTGGCGAATTGTCGGTCACCGGCGCGCTGACCCTCGAGGGCACGGCGCAGTCGGTCTGGGTCTTCCAGGCCGCGTCCACCCTGACCGTCGGCTCGAGCGCCATCATCACTGTCACCGGTGGAGCGAGCGCGTGCAACGTCTTCTGGCAGGTCGGCAGTTCCGCCACGCTCGACCCCGGCGCGCAGTTCGTCGGCACCGTGATGGCCAACGAGTCGGTCAGCGCCAAGACCGGCGCGACCGTGACGGGACGACTGCTCGCCCGCACCGCCGCCGTGACCCTCGACACCAACACGATCACCGCCCCGGTCGGGTGCGAATCGACGCCCGGCACGGTCACGTCGAGTCCTGAGATCACGTCGAGCGCGCCCCCGGCCGGCCGCATCGGCGAGAGCTACTCGCACACGATCACTGCTTCGGGCACACCCACTCCGACGTACGCGGTGACCGGGGGAACGCTGCCGACCGGTACCGGTCTCGACTCGGCCACGGGCGCCATCACCGGTCAGCCCACGGCGGAAGGCGCCTACGATGTCGAGATCACCGTGAGCAACGGCATCCTGCCCGACGTCACGGTGGCGTACCGCATCGTGATCTCGCCGGCGGTCGTAGTCGCCGAGGTTCCCGTCGTGATCGCACCGAGGGCGATCGTGCCCGAGGGTCCGAGCCTGGCGGCCAGCGGCGTGGACGTGGGCGTCACTCCGGTCGTCGCCGCAATGCTTCTCGGCGGGGGACTCCTCCTGCTGGTCTTCGCGGCACGCCGCCGACCGACGCCGGCGATGGTGCCGACCGTCGCGCCGACCACTCTTCGACGCGATACCTTCGTCGACGCACCGCGCACCCGGAGATCACTGCGTCACGACCGCGGCTGATTCCGCCCGGTCAGCGCGCCGCAACTCGGACGGCGGGCTTCTCGTCCGTGCCCTTGATGACCCAGAAGACGGTCGCGAGCGCCAGCACCCCGACGACCGGTCCGAGAACGGCTCCGAGCGGGATGCCGATCGGCGCGTGGCCGACGGCGAAGACCGAGACGTCCCACAGTCCGTGGAGCACCATCGCCCAGACCAGCGAGCCCGTGACGCGGCGCAGGATGTAGAACGCGGTGCCCGAGGCGAACGCGAGCACCGCCTGAAGGACCGACGCGGAGACCGGAGCCCCGAGGATCACGTTCGACAAGTGCATGAGCCCGAAGAGGGCGCTCGAGATGAACCACACCCATCCCTCGCTCAGCCGCGACCGGAGCGAGGTGAGCACCAGGCCTCGGGCCATCATCTCCTCGCTGAATCCGACCAGCACACCGAGGGCGATCAGTGACAGCAGGAAGGAGGTGTCGAACTGCGACCAGTCCGTGTTCGCCAGGTTGAGGACGGCCGCGATCGCCATGACGATCGGCACGAAGACCGGCCACGTGCGCTGCGCCCGTTTCTGCTCGAAGAGAGCGGGCCGCCACCATCCCAGCAGAGAGGTGACGATGACGAGCAGCGCGGCGGCGACCGCGAGATCCATGACGGCGCCCCGCCACGTGGCATCCGCTGTCGTCCCGACCTCAGGAAAGGGGATCCCGCTCAGCAGTGTCACCGTCACGATGACGACGCAATAGCCGAACCAGATGACGAAGGCCATCCACGGTCGAGGGGTGACGCGCATGGGTGGCCTTCCGAAGTGACGAGGGGACGACGAGATCATGGTAGCGAGGAACGCCCTCCCACCCAGGCGTCGATGCGGGCGAACCATTCGAACAGCCAGATCACCTGGTCCTCGCGGTCGGTGGGCACCTCTGCGCGCGGCACCCGCCAGGCGTGGAGCACGATCCGCTTCTCGGTCGGTAGCGCCCGCCACAGGTCGCCGGCCGTGGCGAGTTCGTCGAGCCCGGAATGGGCGATGAACACGACGTCCGCATCGGGGGCCGAATCGAGAGCGGCATAAAGTCCGCCGGGCTGCGGAGCGAGCACATGCTGCAGCGCCTCCGCGCGGGCGGCGAGAGGCTCGTTGCCGCCCTGACGCAGCCGGTCGATGCGGCTGGTGCGGCGGGCCTCGGTGTAGTTGCCGCCCTCGGGGAAGATGACGAAGGCGTCGGCCGGCCCGAGTCCCTTGGCGAGGTCGGAGATCATCTCGGTCGCGGGGTGTGCAGATCCGGTCCGGGGGGCCGCGCCGGGCGGGGCGGCGAAGCCGGTCGGTGTGATGAAACGGGTGGGCAGCCGGTTCAGGAGGACGTCGATGGCGGGGTCCCACTGCATCGTGTCCTTCACCACCACCCGCGGCATCCGCTTCACGTGGTTCAGCAGCGCGTGCATAAGGATGAACGAATCCCCGGGGCCGGCGTGTCTGCTCGCCACGACCAGCGGCTGCCCCGGCCGGAACATCCGCTCGAACGACGCAGGGGCGGTGCCAGCTCCGGTCTCCTCGGCGGCCTCCGTCGCGATGCGCACCTTGAGCACCCCGCGACTCACCCAGAACAGCGCTCGCAGCGCGAAGGCTGCCACGGCGTAGTGGGCCCGCACGAAGGCCGGGGAGCGCACCTTCCAGCCGAATCCCGAACCGATCCACAGCGCGAACAGGACGATGAGCAGCAGGGCGTCCCACAGCACGTAGACGAGAAGCATCAGCACAGCACGTGGCCAGCGGAATCGACGCGGGATGGCCGACGCGATGATGACGAAGGCGATCAGGATCAGCGGCGTGAATCCGATCAGGAGCGGTCCGCCGACGGCGACCAGCGGAGCCAGGAGCACGCGCCGCACCCACACCGGAGGCAGACGGGTCATGCGCGAACGTCCCTGGTCTGCGAGAGGCCGTCGAGATAGTCGACGGATGCCTGGTAGGCGAGGTCGATGCGGGTGCGCACGGTGTCGGCGCGGCGGTACGACAACAGGGACGCGTCACCCTCGAGCGCACCTCCGCTGGGCAGCACGTGCAGGCTCACACCGGCGGGAATGCTCGCCACATCATGGGCGAACCGATGTCGGCGAGCCACCTCGAACGCCACCTGGGCCGTCTGGATCGCCGTACGCGGAGGGGCGAGCGGTTGTTCGACACGACCGACCTGCAGCACGTAGACGACGGTCGCACCTGCCGCGAGAGCCGGGCTGATGGGGATCGAATTGACGATGCCGCCGTCGATGAACGTCTCGTCGCCGATCCTGGTCGGCGGCAGGAGGCCCGGCACCGAGGAGGACGCGAGAACCGCAGGCACCAGCAGTCCGGAATCGAAGATGCGCTCGGCGGCCTGCTCGATGCTCGCGGCGACGACGAGCAGCGGGACGGCCAGATCCTCGAACCGTGTGTCGGCGCCGAGGATCTGCTCGAACAGTCGCCGGAGCGGGGCGGGGGAGTTCAGGTGCGTGCGGGTGCGGATCAGCCGTGAGAACTGCGTGACGAACGAATCCCCGTAGACGGAGGCGGCTTCGGGCGAGATCCAGGCCGTTAGGAGATCATCCAGAGCGTCCACCGTCGGTGTCTGCGCGACGATGGCGCCGTTGATGGCACCGATCGAGGTCCCGACGATCAGGTCCGGGGTGATCCCCCGCTCCAGGAGCGCCCGCAGCATGCCGATCTGCACGGCGCCGCGCAGGCCGCCGCCGCCGAGCACGAACGCCACTCGATCAGCCACAGGGCTCCTTCGCACGACACATCCTTTCGCCACGCTAGTGGACGCCGGGGAAAGGGGCTTCGGCCGAAGGCGACTCGTCTGCGCGCTACCGCCGAGCGTGCGAGCGCCGTTAGCGTGCAAGGGTGAGCGACTTCAGAGATGCGACATCAGATGACGAGCGCCGACGCCGCGAGGTGCCCATCGGAGTGATCATGGTCGGCATGGTCGTGGTCGCGTGGTGGCCGGCCTTCACGCTCGGAGCGTGGGGGGAGATCTTCTTCGACGACATCCTGGCGCTCTGGGCGGCGTCGACCGCGGCGCTGGTCTACGTGCTGGTCGAGCGTCGCCCCGTGGGCGCGCGTCTTGCGCGTGCGCTCGTGCTGCTCCTGCCCTCGGTGTGGCTGCTGCTCAACTTCGTCGCCGACGACGACACGACCGACCTCCGAATAGCCCTGCTCGATCTGGCCGCGCTGCTGGCCGTACTGGTCGGCATCCCCTTCACGCTCTGGGTGCTGGTGCGGATCATGTGGCCGGACTTCGCCGACAAAACGCTTCCGCGCACCAAGTGGCTCATCATCTTCGTCGTTCTCGGCGTGGTGATCGGGTCGTACGCGCTGGGCGTGAACCAGGAGCATTTCCTCACCTGCGGCGACTTCGTCATCAGCGGCAACTCCGAGCCCCCCGGATGCACACCCGGGGACTCGTGAGCCACGGGGCGCCGGACGCACCCGATGGGGCGATCTCTCAGGTTGCACGCATTCGAATGAATAAGATCGGAACCCACCAAGGGGAGTACTCCGGTACGGCCGGCTCGTCATCACGGATGCATCGCATCCCGGGCCACCGGTTCCAGCGCAGCTGGAATGGAGAAGACCTTGACGTCGATGTTCATCACGCCACCCTTGGAGTCTCCGTTGCAGGTCACGCCCCTCATCTGGATCATCACGATCGCCATCACGATCCTGTTCTTCGTGTACGAGTTCTTCGCCCACGTCCGCAAACCGCACGAGCCGACCGTCGGC
This sequence comes from Microbacterium songi, assembly GCF_042747925.1. Taxonomy (NCBI): domain Bacteria; kingdom Bacillati; phylum Actinomycetota; class Actinomycetes; order Micrococcales; family Microbacteriaceae; genus Microbacterium; species Microbacterium songi. The sequence goes on along the minus strand of NZ_JBHZIE010000010.1, from coordinate 35,518 downwards.
GAGTCCGCCCGCTGGTCGGCCTTCTACATCGGTCTGGCGCTGCTCTTCGGCGTCGGTATCGGCATGGTGTCGGGGTGGACCTTCGGCGGTGAGTACTTCGCCGGCTACCTGACGGAGAAGGCGCTGTCGATCGACAACCTCTTCGTGTTCCTGCTCCTGATGACCGGCTTCGCGGTCCCGAAGATCTACCAGCAGAAGGTGCTGATGATCGGCATCGTGATCGCGCTGATCCTGCGTGGCGCGTTCATCGCGATCGGCGCCGGGCTGATCGAGAACTTCTCGTGGGTGTTCTACATCTTCGGCGCGCTCCTGCTGTTCCTGGCATACCGCCAGGCATTCGCTCACGGCGACTCGAACCCCGCCGACGGGAAGTTCATGCGCTTCGTGCGTCGGCACCTTCCCGTGAGCGACGAGTACAACGGCGACAAGCTCACCGTGAAGAAGAGCGGCAAGCGCTTCGTCACGCCGATGTTCCTCGTGATCGTCGCGATCGGCTTCATCGACCTCATCTTCGCGGTCGACTCGATCCCCGCGATCTACGGCCTCACCAACGAGGCGTACATCGTGTTCACCGCGAACGCCTTCGCCCTCATGGGTCTTCGTCAGCTGTACTTCCTCATCGGCGGACTGCTGGAGCGTCTGGTCTACCTCGCGCAGGGCCTGGCCGTCATCCTCGCCTTCATCGGCGTCAAGCTCGTTCTGCACGCCATGCACGTCAACGAGCTCCCGTTCATCAACGGCGGCGAGCCCATGCTGTGGGCACCCGAGATCCCGATCTGGTTCTCACTCCTGTTCATCGGGACGACGATCGCGGTCGCGACGGTCGCGAGCCTGCTCAAGACCCGCGGAGACCGTGGCGTGACGTCCGTCGGCGCGCCCGCCGAGGAGGCCGGCCCGGATGCCGACGAGACCGGCGTGACGACCGCTCCGCGCGCCGAGGCCGAAGCGCAGAAGGAGATCTCTTGACCGCCGTCGGGCGCCGGGAGGTGCGGCTGTGAAGAGTCGCCGCGGGCCGGTGGCGTTCACGTCCGCGCTCGGCGTCATCGCGGTCCTCGCCGGGTGCGCCCCCACCGCGGGGGTGACGCCGGATGCCTCGCCCGCGACGTCGTCCGCAGCATCCGATGTTCCTGCGCAGGACCTGCGCGACGTCACCACCGGCCTCGCACTGCCCTGGTCGATCGCGTTCGTGGGAGAGACGGCGCTCGTCAGTGAACGAGACACCGGGCGGATCCTCGAACTCGACGCCGCCGGCAGCGCGCGCGAGGTGGGCGTCGTCCGAGGCGTGACGCCGGCCGGCGAGGGCGGTCTGCTCGGCCTCGCGGTCGACGACCAGGATCGGTTGTACGCCTATTCGACCGGCGCGGACGGCAACCGCATCCAGCGGATCGATCTCACCGGCGCCGCCGGCTCCTACGGGCTGGGCGAGGTCGCGACGCTCATCGACGGCCTTCCGAAGGCCAGCTTCCACAACGGCGGCAGGCTCGCGTTCGGTCCTGACGGAATGCTCTACGCCGGGGTGGGTGACGCCGGTGACCGGTCGTCGTCGCAGGATCTGGACGCGCTGAGCGGCAAGATCCTGCGGCTCACACCTGACGGCGGGATCCCGGCCGACAATCCGTTCCCCGGATCGGCGGTCTACAGCTACGGCCACCGCAACGTGCAGGGCCTGGCATGGGCGGCGGACGGCACCATGTTCGCGAGCGAATTCGGGCAGGACACGTGGGACGAGCTCAACGTCATCGAACCCGGCGCCAACTACGGATGGCCGACGGTCGAGGGGAAGGCTCAGCGTGACGGCTTCACCGACCCGGTTCAGCAGTGGTCGCCCGGCGAGGCGAGCCCCAGCGGCATCGCGGTCGTCGACGAGACGGTCTACATCGCGAACCTCCGTGGCGAACGTCTGCGGGCGGTGCCGGTGGCCGACACCTCGACCTACACCGACTACCTCACCGGAGACTTCGGCAGGCTGCGCACGGTGATCGCCTCGCCCGACGGCGGCCTCTGGGTGCTGACCAACAACACGAACGGCCGCGCCGACCCCCGGCCCGGAGACGACCGCATCGTCCGGATCGAGGTTCCCCAGGAGCAGAGCGGCCCGTGACGACCCCGCCGAGTACGCCGGATCGCCACGGGGGTCAAGCCCTTGGCGGCACCCCGGATGGTGGACGACGCTGGGGGGACACCGACGAGCAGACGGAGGATTCAGCATGAGCGATGCACAGGACAAGGGCCGCGAGCAGGACGAGCGGATGCCCGACGACGACGACCTGGTCGCCCCCAGCACGGAGGCCGACCCGGGCGAGGAGCCGAAGGCGAAGAAGCCGGATGACCCCAAGCCCGACCATGAAGCGGTCGGTATCGGTGTCGTCGGCGGACCGCAGATCGACCCCGACCAGGGAGCCTAGGTCCCGACCGGTCGGCGACGGGAGCGGATGCCGCGTCCTCAGCCCCGCTGTGGTCGCTTCGGCTGGTCGAGGCCGATGTGGATGCGGATGCGCTTGCGTTCATAGGCGATGAAGAACGCACCCACGAGCCAGAGCGGCACCTGGGTGAGGAATGCGAGGCGGAATGCCTCGAGCGTGAAGGTGGCAGGCGTGCCCGCGCCCTGGAGGTCGAGGGCCAGACCGATCAGGAAGATCGCGAGCAGGCCGGCCAGGAAGCCGCCGGAGTTCGTGATTCCCGTCGCGGTGCTGAGCCGATGACGGGGGTTGTGCGTGCGGGCATGGTCGAACGCGATCATCGACGCCGGTCCGCCGGTCGCCAGGGCGATCACGAGCAGGAGCAGCAGCCAGAGCGGCGCGGGCTGAGGCCAGACGATCACGACGAGCCACGCCACCATCTGCACGGCGATCGTCGGCAGCACGAGCGCCCGCGATCGCAGGTGCGGCAGGCGGCTCGACAGGGCGCCCATGAACGGGCCGATCAGGATGCCGGCGAGGACGAGCACCGTCGTGATGCCGGCGGCTTCGGCGCGGGTGCGGCCCTCCCCGGCGGTGAGGAACGGGATTCCCCACAGCATGATGAACGCCGTTCCCGCGAAGGGGGTGGTGAAGTGCGACCAGAAGGCGAGCCGGGTGCCGGGATGCGACCACGCCGCGCGGATGCCGACACGGTTGTCGATCGCCGACGTGACCACCGTGATCGCCCCCGTGTCGGTGTTGACCGACACGTCGGCGGCGCGGTCGGGCGGATGGTTGCGGATCACCGCGAACACCAGCACCGCGAACAGCACCCCGAGTCCCGCGATGCTGCCGAAGGTGATCGACCAGGTCGTCGCCTTCAACAGGGCCGCCAGCGGGATGATCGCGATGATCTGTCCGAACTGCCCGAAGATCCCGGTCAGCTGCACCATCACCGGTGCGCGCTGGGCGGGGAACCAGGTCGCGATCAGGCGCAGGACGCTCGGGAAGACCGCTGCGTCGCCGGCGCCGATGAGCATGCGGGCCGCGATCGCGATCCCCACCGTCGGCGAGAACGCCATCACCAGCTGCCCCACGGCCATCAGCACCATGCCGATCGTGATGATCGGGCGTGCCCCGTAGCGGTCGAGCAGCACGCCGACGGGGATCTGCATGAACCCGTAGACGCCGAGCTGCAGCACCGCAAACATCGACAGGGTCGAGGCATCCGCATCGAATCGGTCGGCGGTGTCGACGCCCACCGCAGCGAGCGACGTGCGATTCGTGATCGCGAGGATGTAGGCCGCGGCGCCGACGCCCCAGATCACCCAGGCGCGCCACGACGGTGCGGGCGGTGCGGGAGTGGTCACGGGTGTCCGACGTCGAGGGATGCTGGTCCCTTCAGACTATCCGCGGGTCGTGGGTTGCCCGGCGAGGCGTCGGACCGTCAGTGCAGCTCGAACTTGAAGATGATCAAGGCCGTCCCGAGGGCGACGGTGACCGCGGCCACGGCGACGCCCTCCCACATGCGCGCGCCGCGGAGGACCGCGCCGGTCGTCGCGACGGCGGCGAGCGTCGCCAGTCCGGCGCCCGCACCGATCGACACCGCGACCTCCTGTCCGACGCCCATCAGCAGGAGGAGCAGCACCACGATCAGCGGTCCGAACGTGGCGGAGATCATCGGGGCGCTCACCCGGAGGTGGTGGCGGGCGACCTTCAGCGGGCTGTCGCCGCTGCTGTCGCCGACCGTGTAGGCGAAGACGTGGGTGGCGTAGTAGATCGCATTCGTCAGGATGACGACGGCGATCAGCCACCCGATCTCGGCCTCGCCCAGCCCGATGAGGGTGGATGCCGCGACGAGCGAGCCGTAGCATCCGGCGCTCACCCGCTCCGCGGCGACCGGTCCGAGCGGACCCCTCCGGGCGTGTGCTGTCGTCGGCGCGTGGGACATGTGTCCAGTGTGGACGAGATGGGCGCGTGTACCCGAGCCCACGCACGAATCCTGTGTGACGCTTGTGGTGACCGCGCCTGCGAGGAGTCCCATGATCACCGTCACCGAGTCCGTGTCGATCGCCCACCCGATCGAGGACGTCTTCGCGTTCATCGCCGAGTCGGGCAACCGCGGGCGGTGGGACACGACGGTCGTCTCGGAGGAGCTCACGAGCGAGCCGCCCGTCCGGGTCGGCAGCACCATCCATTCGCGGCTGCACGTCATCGGCCGGGACATCGACTTCGACTGGCGGGTGACGGCGTTCGATCCGCCCCGTCGCATGGTGGTCTCCAGCACCGACGGGCCGCTGGAGACGACGTCGATCTTCGCGCTCACCGCGGCCGGCGACCGAACCGAGCTCCGCGCGACCATCGAGGCGACCCCCGCGGGCATGATGCGGTTCGTCGAGCCCATGATCACCGAGGGACTGCGCTCGAACCTCTCCGCGGGTCTCGGGCGTATCCGCGCGATCCTCGAGGCCCACTCCGCGACCTGATCGCGGGTGCCGCGCTCTCGGTGGCGCGCAACCTCTGCGGAGCTCGAGACCCTCGACCGGCGTCGAGACCCTGGCGGACGACGTGGGTTGCAGCGCGCCGCAGCGGTCTCGCAGTCGGCGGGCGGCACACGCGTCGCAGACAACCCGCGCCAGCGCAACCCCCTCGTCTCCAGGGGGCACGCCCGTAGCGTGAAGAGCACGAGCGAGCCGATCGCCGCACCGGACCTGCCACCGGCGTCGACGCGGCCCTCGCTCCCCGAAACGAGAAGGAGACCCCTATGTCGAAAGACCAGTACACGCTCGCCGACCCGACCAAGCTCTACAGCGACATCGAGCCCGAGAAGCAGGACCAGCCCGAGCCCGGCCTCGACGCGAAGCTCGACCCGAAGGCCGACCTCGGCGAGGAGACCTACCGCGGCACCGGCCGTCTGAGCGGCCGCAAGGCGCTCATCACGGGCGCCGACTCGGGCATCGGAGCGGCCACCGCGATCGCGTTCGCGCGCGAAGGAGCAGACGTCGTCCTGTCCTACCTCCCCGAGGAAGAGGTCGATGCGAAGCGCATCGTCGGGTTCATCGAGGAAGCCGGTCGCACGGCCGTGGCCTTCCCGGGCGACCTCCGCGACAAGGACTACTGCCAGGCGCTCGTCGCCAAGGCCGTCGACGAGCTCGGCAGCATCGACATCCTCGTCAACAACGGCGGCAAGCAGATCTTCAACGAAGACCTGACCACCCTTACGGACGAGCAGTTCGACGACACGTTCAAGACCAACGTGTACGCGATGTTCTGGATCACGAAGGCCGCGCTGCCCCACCTGAAGCCGGGTTCGACGATCATCAACACGACGTCGGTGCAGGCGTACTCGCCGTCCGAGAACCTCGTCGACTACGCGTCCACGAAGGCGACGATCAACACGTTCACAAAGGCGCTCGCGCAGCAGCTCGCGCCGAAGGGCATCCGAGTGAACGCGGTCGCCCCCGGACCGATCTGGACGCCGCTCCAGGTCTCCGACGGCCAGCCGAAGGACAAGCTGGCCGAGTTCGGCGAGGAGACGCCCCTCGGTCGCATGGGCCAGCCCGCCGAACTCGCCCCGGCCTTCGTCTTCCTGGCCTCTCCCGAGTCCAGCTATATCGCCGGCGAGACCCTCAACGTCAACGGCGGGATGCCCACGCCGTAGGGCGTCCGGCCCGCGCCCGACGGGCGCGGGCCGCTTCGGCGTCCCCAGCTTCTGCAGAGCGGGCGATCCCTGCGGGGTCGGTCGCAGGAATCCGGGCCGCGACCGCGGTGCGCGTCGTTGTCTGCAGAACTTCGGGACAACGGGCGCCACACACCGCGCCCCATCAGGGTGCTGACGAAGAACGAGGGACGGATGCCGCGGCATCCGTCCCTCGTTCTTTCGTCATCGCGTTCGGTAACCCGGGGCCGCGCGGAGCGATCAGCGGTTGAACTCGGCCGGGTGGGGGCCGGTGCGGCCGTCGCTCTCGAGCCCATCGACGGCGGCGAGCTCGTCGGCGGTGAGGTCGAAGTCGAACACGTCGAGGTTCTCGGCGATGCGCGCGGGCGTCACCGACTTGGGGATGACGACGCGGCCCTGCTGCAGGTGCCAGCGCAGCACGACCTGCGCGGGCGTCTTGTCGTGGCGCTCCGCGATGTCGACGATGGCCTGCTCGCCGAGCACTCCGCCCTGTGCGAGCGGGCTCCACGCCTCGGTGATGATGCCGTGCTGCGCGTTCGCTGCGACGGCGGCTCGGTTCTGCAGCGCGGGGTGCACCTCGATCTGGTTGACCGCGGGCACGACGGAGCTCTCCGCGATCAAGCGGTCGAGGTGGTCGGGCTCGAAGTTCGAGACACCGATCGAGCGGATGCGGCCTTCGCTGTAGAGCTTCTCGAGCGCACGCCAGGTCTCGACGTAGAGGTCGCGCGCCGGGCTCGGCCAATGAATCAGGTAAAGGTCGAGCTGATCGAGTCCGAGCTTGCCGAGGCTCTCGTCGAAGGCGCGCAGAGTGCTGTCGTAGCCCTGCTCGGAGTTCCACACCTTGGAGGTGACGAAGAGCTCATCGCGGGCGAGGCCCGAGTCGGCGATGGCCTGGCCGACGCCGGCTTCGTTGCGATACACCGCGGCCGTGTCGATGCTGCGGTAGCCGGCCTCGAGGGCGGTGGTGACGGCGGCGGTGGTCTCGTCGTCGGGGATCTGGAAGACGCCGAACCCGAGCTGCGGCATCTCGATGCCGTTGTTCAGGGTGACGTTCGGAACGGAGGGAGTGGTCATGCCTTCAGCGTAGGACGGGGTCGCGCGGAGGGCCTGGGGGTTGACTCGCCACGTCGAGCGGATGCCCGTCGCCGATGTCCGAGGAGCGGAGTACCGTTCCGGGCAACGACAGGATAGGAGCATCCGATGGCCACTCTCGAAGATCGACGCGGAACGGCCCTGCTGGTTGTCGACGTGCAGAAGGACGTGATGGCTGCCGCGTGGGAGCCGCAGCCGGTGATCGACCGCATCGTCGCGCTCGTGGAGCGCGCCCGGGCGGAGGCGGTCCCCGTCGTGTGGGTTCAGCACTCCGATGAGGGCATGCCGATCGACAGCGACGTCTGGCAGCTCGTCGATGACCTGGTGCCCGCGGAAGGGGAGGCGCGTGTGCAGAAGAAGCACGGCGACTCGTTCGAGGGCACCGACCTCCACGAGGTGCTCGCCGGCCTGGGCGTCGACCGGCTGGTGGTGGCGGGCGCCGAGACCGACGCCTGCATCAGGTCGACGATCCACGGCGCGTTCGCGCGCGGCTACGACACGGTCCTGGTCAGCGACGCGCACACGGCCATGGACAAGTCTGAGTGGGGTGCCCCGCCGGCCCCCGCGGTGATCGCGCACACGAATCTCTACTGGGGGTTCCAGTCGGCGCCGGGGAAGACCGCCGAGGTCGCCACCGCCGCCGAGGTCGCGCTGACGTAGACGGTTCCTTCGGCGTTCACTCTCGTGCGGCATAATGCGCGCATGTCCTCCGCCGAGCCGTTCATGCCCGCTCACGAATCGCCGTCGCCGTCGGGTGCCGCAGATCGTGACATCGATCACGACGCCGACGTGATCGTCGACCCGGAAGATGCCGAGTCGACCGACGCGCCGTACGAGTCCGATACGAAGCCCGCGTTCCGCACGCCGCAGCCGGGCGACCGCCTCACCGAGGACGAGCTCGACCGCGATCTCGACGACTGACTCGGTGCGGCGTCGCTGACCCGGCGCTGCGTCGCTGACCCGGCGCTGCGTCGGCTGACTCCGCGCCTCGGCGATCGGCCGTGACCTCGAGGACTGACTCCGCGCCCCGGCGACTGACCCGGCGCCCCGACGACGGAAGCGCGCCTCGGCATCGGATCGCGCTCCGCCCATAATGGAGCGCATGGATGTCACGCCCTCGGTGCGCACCGAGATGCCCGCCCCGCAGTTCGTGATGTCGCCCGAGGGGCACCGGCTCGCGACGTACTCGTGGGGGGACCCCGATGCCGAGACCGTGCTGTGCGTGCACGGCTTCGCGTCGAGCTGCCGGGACAACTGGGTGGACACGGGCTGGGTCCGCGACCTGCTCCGGGCGGGCTTCCGTGTGGTCGGCGTCGACCAGCTGGGTCACGGCGCGAGCGACAAGCCCCACGACGCCGTCGCCTACTCGATGAAGGCTCTGGTCGAGAACCTCCTCATCGTGCTGGACACCTATCTGCTCGATGACGTGATGCTGGCCGGCTATTCGCTCGGCGCCCGGGTCGGCTGGCAGTTCCTCGTCGACTTCCCCGAGCATGTCTCGCGGGCGGTGCTCGGTGGCATCCCCGATGGTCGACCCCTCGCCCGGCTGCAGATCGACCAGGCGCGGGATTACGCCGAGCGCGGCATCCCGGTGGAAGACAAGGTGACCCGCAACTACGTGACCCTCGCGGAGCGCGTGCCCGGCAACGATCTGCGGGCGATCATCGCGCTCGCCGAGGGCATGCGGATAGGGGATGCCGACCCCGACCCCCAGCATCCGCCCCAGCAGCCTGTGCTGTTCGCGACCGGCGCCGACGACGCGATCCTCGAGGCCTCGCGTCAGCTGGCCGCCGCTGTTCCGAAGGGCCGGTTCGAGGAGATCCCCGGAAGGCATCACTTCAACACTCCGGGCTCGCGCGTGTTCCGCGAGAGCGCGGTGGCCTTCTTCGACGAGGCCTGAGGTCTGCTCCGCCCGGAACTCCGCAGATTCGCGCGTACTTCGCAGTCAGGTCTCCGAACGCTGCGTTTGTCGCGCGATCTTGCGGAGTTGGAGACGGATGCCTCGCCCGTCAGCCGCGGTCTGACTGTCACCCCCGCCCCCGGCGCCCTCGCCCGCCCCGGGCGCCGGCCCCCGCACCTCACCCGTCGTCGTGGACGAGCTCCTCGGCGGTGACGACGGTCGCCCCGGCCAGCCATCTCGCGAGGTCGTCGACCGCGGACGGCGGATCGCCCGCGATGAACGTGCCGACCGCCCCGGCGTCGACGCCGGGGTCCGCCCCGGGCCAGGGGTCCGTGAGCGCTGCCACCAGCGCGCCGCCGCGCACTCCCGCCGAGTGGAGGCCGGCCAACTCATCGGCGTTCACGCCCACCGGGAGGTCGCCGTTGCCGAGGTCGGTGCCGTAGAGCACGCGCCCGCCCGCGGCGGCGAAGCGGCGGAGGTTGTCCAGGGCCGCATCATGAGCTCTTCCGCGGTGGATCGCCAGCGTCGAGATCCACGCCTGCGAGCGGGCTGCGCGCTCGATCACCGCATCCGGCAGCTCGGTCGTGAAAGGCGTGTGCGCGAGTGCGGCGACCCCGGCGTCAAGTGAGGCTTCGACCATGCCCGCACCCTGCGCGTGCGCGACGACCGGCAGCCCCCGCGCCACGGCGGCGGCGACGATCGCACCCAGCACGTCGGCGTCGAAGACCGGCCCGGCGTCCGCGTTCAGCGCCACTTTGATGACGGATGCTCCACACTCCGCCTGCTCGTCGACCGCTGTGGCCGCACCCGCGTGATCGCCCGGAGCTCGTGACGCGCTCCGCACCTCGCGGGTGATCGTCGCGGGCGCCCATGAGCGGCCCACCGGGTAGCCACCCGGCGCCGTGAGGAAGGCGCCGGCATACCTGACATGAGGGAGGCCCGCGGCCGGCCGACGCGCGAACGACTCGGGATCGCCCCCGAGATCGACCACGCCGGCGATCCCGTGCGCGGCAAGGGCGCGCTCATCGATCAGGTGGAGGTGCACATGGTGATCCGTGAACGGCGGCAGGGCGACCCCGGTCTCGCCGGTCAGCGCGCGACGGCACAGCCTCGCGTCCGGTTCGAGCATCGCCGCGAGGTGGACGAGCTCGGGCCGCGGCATCCGCTCGAGTGCTCGTCCTGACTCCACCCGTTCACCCTAGGGCTGCACGCGAGCCGTTGACCGGCACGACGGCGGCGACCCCTCTTGTCGAGCCGGGGTTCCGGTGGAATACTCCGCCCTATAACGCACCAACTGGGAGGTGCCATGCGTCGGTCGACGATGACTGCTCGCCGAGGCCGTCGAACGATGCTCGTCGCGGCGGTCGCAGCGATGGCCATGATCGTGCCGCTGGCCGGCGCTGTTCCGGCGAATGCGGCGCCACCAGATCCTGCGACGTTGCTCAGCCCGGTGGATGGGACCGTCTCACCGGATGCGGATCCGAGGCTGAGCGTACGGGTCAGCGACCCCGACGGAGACCCGCTCGCCGTGACCTTCGAGGGCCGGGTCAAGGGCGCGACCGTAGCCGGCCCGGCGGCAGCAGAACCATTCACGATCGTCGCACTGCCGGACATCCAGAACTACACGTCGGCAGCGCGGGCGCCGATCATCGCGCAGCAGGCCCAGTGGGTGGTCGACAACCGGGCCGCCATGAACACGCAGTTCGTGGTGCAGCTCGGCGACCTCGTGAGCGACTGGGCGTTCGCGGGGCACTGGCCCTATGCATCTGCCGGCCTCAAGGTGCTGGACGACAATCACGTGCCCAACGCCGTGGTGCCCGGAAATCACGATTTCGACAACGCCACGGGTGCGCACGTTGCATACGACACGTGGTTCCCGCCGAGTCGCTACGCCGACGCGACGTGGACGCCGTCTTCCGCGCGATACGGCGGCTACATGGGTCAGAACCAGTTCGGGCAGGATGCTGCCGACCGTCAGAATATGAACAACTACTCCCTCTTCACGGCGGGCGGTCAGGACTGGCTGGTGCTCGGGCTCGAGTGGGAGGCGTCGGCTGACGTGCTGGCGTGGGCCGACCGTGTTCTCGCTGCCCACCCCGACAGGCAGGTGGTCATGTTCACGCATGCCTTCGTGAATCTGTCCGGATCCCGCCGGACCGTCGCCCAGCGCCCAGGCGGGACCCCGCCCGAGACGACCTGGCAGAGCTTCGTGCGCACACACTGCCAGATCCGGCTGGTCCTGAACGGACACGAGCACAACGGCGATCTCGGCGAATCACGCCGGGTCGACGACAACGCGTGCGGCAAGCCCGTGCAACAGATCATGTCGGACTATCAAGCCCGTGCGAACGGGGGAAACGGATGGCTGCGGTCCTACCGAATCGATCCCGCGGCGGGCACGCTGACGGCATCGACCTACTCCCCTTATCTCGGCCGGTTCGAGACCGATGCGGACTCGGCCTTCACCGTGCCGTTTGCGATCGGGGCACCACAACCGGCGCCGTTCCAGCCGATCGCCACGGTCACCGCGGCATCCGGCTCCGTCGCATCCGCAACGTGGGCTGGGCTCGACCGGGACAAGGACTACGAGTGGCGCGCCGTCGTCCGCGATGGGACGACCTCGATCACCTCGGCGACCTGGACGACACGCACGCCGACGAACGACGAGTTGCTGCGAGACGACTTCACCCGGTTGACGAGCGCCGGTTGGGGGAGTGCGACCTCCGGCCAGTCCTGGGGCGCGTCGGCCCCGGTCACGTCGTTCTCGGTCGACGGAAGCGCGGGAAAGGTATCGGTCGCGCCCGGCGCCCGTCGCAACGTCGTTCCGAACGCCGTGGTCGCCGGTGATGCCGGCCTCACCGCGTCGTTCGCAGTCACGCCTGCGGTCACGGGCTCGGGCACGTATGCCTCCGCGTGGATGCGCTCTTCGACGGGCGGCGACTACCGCGCCACGATCACCTTCCGCGCGGCGGGTGCGCCCGATCTCACCCTGAACCGCAAGGTCGGCGCGATCGAGACCGTCATGGCCACGTACCGGATGACGCAGACGCCGAGTGTGGGCGAGTCCGTCATGCTGCGATTCGAAGCAGTCGGGTCATCGCCGACGACGCTGCGCGCGAGGGTCTGGACGGGTTCGGCCGAACCCACCGCCTGGCAGAGGACGGTCGTGGACTCGACTCCGGCTCTGCAGGTCGCCTCGGGCGGCGTCGGGCTGAGTTTCTACGTCTCGGGCGCCGCCGCGTCCGCATCGACCGTGGCGGTGGATCGCCTCGCCGTCACCCGGATCGGGGGCGTCGTCCTGCCTCCGCCGAACACACCGCCGGTGGCGGTCATCTCGGTGACCTCGCAGGTGGACCGGAGCGTGTCGGTGAGCGGGTCGGGTTCGACGGATGCCGATGGGACGGTCACCGGTTGGGCGTGGGACTTCGGAGATGGCGCGACGGGTGCGGGCACGACCGCATCGCATGTGTATGCCGTCGATGGCACCTACACGATCCGCCTCACCGTGACCGATGACGATGGTGCGACCCACGTGGCGACGACGACGGTGACCGTGGCTGCACCCCCGCCTCCGCCACCGTCCGTGCTCGCGGCGGACACGTTCACCCGCACGACCTCGGCGGGATGGGGCGCAGCCGAGACCGGCGGTGCGTGGACGGCGTCGGGCTCGTCGTCGATGTACCGCGTACAGTCCGGGTCGGGTCTGCAGGTCCTCACGACGCCCGGAGCCACGGCGCAGGCGACCCTGAACGCCGTCGCCGCTCGCGACGCCGAACTCCGCGTCGACGTCGCGTGGAGCCGGAACAGCGGGCCGGGCGCGCTCTACGCGGCATTCTCGCCGCGCGCGACGAGCACGGCTGACGACTACCGCCTGACTCTCTACGCAGGTTCGACGGGTAGGCCACGTCTCGACCTCGTCCGCCGGACCAGCGGAGCCCAGACCACGCTCGCGTCGGTGCTCTCCGCTGTCGTGATCGCGCCGGGTACGTCCTACACCGTGGTCGTCCGCGCTGTGACCGTTGCGGGGACCACGCAGCTCGCGGCGAAGCTGTATCCGGCGGGTGCTGCTGAGCCGGGTTGGCAGGTGACCGCCAGTGACCCCACGGCATCGATGCAGACCAACGGCCGACCTCTTGTATGGAGCTACATGTCCAGCGGAGCGACATCGCCGGTCACGACGTCGTTCGACAACATCAGTCTCACCAGACCCAGCCCATGAGGCCGGCGTATCGCGAGATCAGATGAGCGAGAGTTCGCGCAGCTTCGACTCGACGTCGGCGTTGGTGGGCTCGACGTGGTGGGTGGAGTCGGGATAGACGATCACGGGGATCTGGGTGCGACCCGAGATCTCGCGCGCCACATCGGCGGCGGCGGGCTCGGCTTCGAGGTCGATGTACTCGTAGTCGAGACCGAGTCCGTCGAGCTGCTTCTTGGTGCGACGGCAGTCACTGCACCAGGCGGCGCCGAACAGGGTGATCGTGGAATCAGACATGGTTCAAGGCTACGAGATCCTGACTGAGTGAGGCGTGGGAGCCTGAACAGCAGGTGAATATGGCTGTGGGTACGCTATGGAATCCGTCCACGGTTGGATTCCCGGGTTTCCCGCGTGGGAACATCTTCTGTGATGCAACTCTCGATCGTCGTTCCGACGTACAACGAAGCTCCCAACATCGCGGAGCTCGTCCGTCGTGTCACGCAGGCGGTGCGCGACATCCAGGCTGAGATCATCTTCGTCGATGACAGCACGGATGCCACGCCCCAGACGATCACAGATGTCGCAGAGTCCGCGTCCCTTCCCGTCCGTATGATCCACCGCACGCACGGAGCCGGCGGACTCGGTGGCGCGGTCGTCGAAGGCATCACCGCGGCTCAGAGCGACGTGTGCATCGTGATGGACGGCGACCTGCAGCATCCGCCCGAGGAGATCCCTGCGCTCTACGCGGACTACGTCCGTGGGGGTGTGGACATGGTCGTCGCGTCGCGGTACGTCGGGAACGGACGGGCCACGGGCCTGGCCGACAACACCCGAGTGCTGGTGTCGAAGGCCTCGACCGCGCTGACGAAGTCGATGTTCCCCATTCGTCTGAAGGACGTCACCGACCCGATGACGGGGTTCTTCCTCGTGGATCGTCGGGCGATCGACATCGAGGGCCTCGCCCCGCGCGGCTTCAAGATCCTGCTCGAGATGCTCGCCCGCAAGACGCTGCGCGTGCGCGAAGTGCCGTTCGAGTTCGCGGGCCGTCACGCGGGCGAGTCGAAGGCGTCCTTCCTCGAGGGGCTCAACTTCATCGCGCAGCTGACGGCATTGCGCTTCGGCAAGATGTCGCTTTTCGCCATCATCGGCGGCCTCGGCGCGCTGGCGAACCTGGCGCTGCTGTGGCTCTTCACCCACTTCGGGATGGGCTACATCGCCGGCATGATCATCGCCTCCGAGCTGACGATCATCGGCAACTTCGTGCTCATCGAGCGCTTCGTGTTCCAAGACATGAAGGGCGCGGCATCCGGCGTCTGGTCGCGTTTCGCGAAGTCGTTCACCTTCAACAATGCCGAGTTGCTCGTCCGCATCCCCGTGGTCGCGCTCATGGTGCACTCGTGGCACTTCTCCAGCGTGATCGCGGCGGCCATCACCCTCGTCATCGCCTTCTTCGTGCGCTTCGTGTTCCACGCGCTCGTCGTCTACGCGCCCAAGCGCGCCGGTGCCCGAAAGAGCCCGCTGCGCGAGTTCGTCGAGGATCTCGACACCCAGGCGATCTCGCCGGGCGAGCTGTAGGCCGGCCGCCCCGATCGTCGAGCGGGAGACGAAGCGCCTCCACGGGACCTTCGGCTCTATTGGCGCGTTCTTTGCATGCGTGAGAATGCTCTCACCGGGTACAAGGTCGAAACACACCGCAACTAAGGTTTAGCCTGCGGGAACATCGGCCCACCCGAATCGGCCGGCGTTCACCGTGTTCACGGGTGAACCAACCGCCCGACGCGTGCCTGACGCGTGCTTACCAACCGCGAGAGGGAGACCATGACCATACGTTCAGAGACCCGCAAAGCAATGAAGAGCCGACGCAGGCGGGGGTACCTTTCCGCCCTCCTTGCGACGACGCTCGTGGCCAGTGGGTCGGTGGTCGTCATGAGTGCTTCCGCGCAGGCAGCCACGACCGGCTGCTTCGCCACCGACATCACCGTGGAGCGCTGGCAGGACGATCGCGGCGTGGTCATGTTCGCTTCGACCGCCCAGCAGAAGTCCGCGGCCAAGGCGGCGGGGTTCGCTGCGACGGGTCAGGCCTTCGCAGCATCGAGCAAGCCCGCCAATGGTTTGGTACCGCTGTACGACGCCTACCGGGGGTCTTCGAAGAACCACGCGTGGATGCTGTGGCAGGCAGAATATGACGGAGTGCTGGCCGCCGGCTGGGAAGGCCGTGGAGCGGTCGGCTACGTGTCGCCGAAACCCCTGACAGATTGCACGTCTGCGCTCAAGATGACCCGAGCGGTGAAGGGAGCGTTGCACACCGTGGCGTTCGGCGACACCGAAGAGCGAAGCGATGTGGCGGCCGGCTACCGCCTGGAGTACTCCTGGTACGCACCGTCTGTCGCGGCTGCGGCGCCGCCTGTGACGCCGACGCCGACTGCCACGCCGGCTGTGACGCCCACGCCGACAGCGACGCCGACGCCCACTGCGACGCCGACGCCGACCGCCACGCCTACGCCGACAGCGACGCCGAAGCCCACCGTTCCGAAGCCGGGTGACGGGAACGGCCGATTCACCCTGGCCACGTATCCGGATACGCAGCAGGAGGTGTTCAATTGGTCGGGAAACCGTCTCCTCGACCGGACCAAATGGTTGGTGTCGCAGAAGGATGCTCTCGATCTGCGCTTCGTCGCCCACACGGGCGACGTCGTGAACTGGGACACCCCTGCGCACGAGCAGTTCGTGAAGGCCGAGGCTGGCCTCGACCCGCTGGAAGCGGCGGGGATTCCGTACCAGCTGAGTATCGGTAACCACGATGCGATGGCGACGGGCCCTGGCGGGGGTGCTCGCGACTCGAAGAGGACGCGTGAATACCTGCGCACAACGGCGACATTCAATCAGTTCTGGAAGGCCGCCGATTATGGCGCGGTGGCGGGAGCGTACGAGAACGGCAAGGTCGACAACACCTACTCGGTGTTCTCTGCGGAGGGTGCCACGTGGCTCGTGCTGAACCTCGAAACCTGGCCGCGGGCCGGAGTGGTGGACTGGGCGGAGAAGGTGATCACTTCTCACAGCGGTGACAACGTGATCATCCAGACCCACTCGTACCTGAACTCTGCGGGGGACATCGATGGTGCGGGACAGTCGCTGTTGCGCTGGCACTACGGCGATGCCTCGCCCCAGTATCTGTACGACCGGCTGGTCGCTCCATACGCAAACGTGAAGGTCGTGACGAGCGGCCACGTGGGCAGCGTCGCGTCGAAGGTGGTCACGACCGCCAAGGGCAACAAGGTCGCCTACCTTCTTCAGACGTTGCACTCCAACTTCAACAACCCGGTGAGACTGTCCGAGTTCGATGTCGTGGCGGGGACGATCAGCACCCGCGTCTACGCACCGGAAAACGGGGCGACTCTGGACAAGAAGACACTCACCGGTCTTACGTTCCTTACGGACTGATCTCCGGCACCCAGACAGGGCCGACCTCCATCAGGGGTCGGCCCTGTCGTGTACCGGGGGTATCTCGCCGACGTAGGGACGTTCAGAGGGCACGCTGGAGTCAGGCGCGCAGCTCAGTGCCGATCGGGCGGCTCAAGATGTCGATGGCGGTCCGCAGCTGGGTGCTCGACGTGTGCGCGGTGTAGGGGAAGTAGACGACTTCCACACCGACCTCGGCGAACTCGCGCTCGAGCCGCAGACCCTTCTCGGTGCCGCGCCAGTCGTCACCCTTGAAGAAGTGCGTGAAATGCACATCTCGCCAGGCGTCCATCTTGTCGGGCACAGTCTCGATGTGCACCGCGTCGACGTAGGAGATGTGCCGGACGATCTCCGCGCGTTCATGCGTCGGGATCATGGCTTGAACGCCCTTGACCTCACGGAGCATCTCGTCGCTCACCACTCCCGCGATGAGCACGTCACAGTTCTCTTTGGCGTGACGAAGAATATTGAGGTGCCCGACGTGAAAAAGGTCGAAAGCACCAGCGGCATAGCCAACGCGAAGCGTCATGAATTGATCCCCCAGAGATCAGTAGCGAACTCCCCAGCTCGCTTCCCAGACCATCAGTGTAGCGCGAATACGTGTTACACCGATGTGACGTCTTGACGCCGCCTCTTCGCGCGCGGAATCTTGCCGCTCAGCGACGGTGAGCGTATTCGGCGTAGTCCGCTCCGAACGCCGCCATCACCATGCCCGCACCACGTGCTGCGGCACGAGCGCCGCGCGCCTCATGCTTGTCGGAGCGGGACAGCGAACCCCACAGCCACCGACCTGATCCGGCGGCGAGGCGCGCTGCACCCCGAGCGATCCAACGCGCACGGCGTGCTAGCCCGTGTCGATCGACGAGATCGGCCCGGACAGTGCTGATGCCGACGCGGTAGGCGCGGCGCAGAACCCAGGAGCGGTTGAGCCGATCAGCGGCGACGTCGTCGTAGACCAGAGCCGCTGGACAGGAGACGATCGTGCCCCCCGCGGCGACGATCTGCGTCGTGAAGAGGATGTCCTCTCCGCCACTCATCCCGAAGGCGGGGTCGAAGCGCAAACCTTTCGACCTCGTGAACGAGAGGTCCAGCAAGAGGTTGTTCGTCGGCGCGAACGGCTGAGTAGCGCCGTCCGCGAAGGCCACTCTGCTGAAGAAGCCACCGGCGCGAATCCAAGGATCGGAGAAGCCTTCCGGAAATCGAGACTCGACTCGTCCCGACACAGCCGACGCCCGGCTGCTCTCCCACCGATCGACCAATGCCCTGAGCCACCCGGCCGCGGGCAATTCGTCGTCGTCGATGAAGACGAGGGCGTCGTCGTTCCGGCTCTCATCCAGGGCGCGGTTGCGCACAGCGGCAAGCCCTGCCGACGGCTCGCAGACGTAGTCGACCGAGTGTCGTTCGCAGACCTCGGCCGCGGATCCCGCGGGGTCGTTGTCGATCACGAGCACGCGGGCGGTCTGAGCAGGCGTTTGATCGCGCAACGCCGTCAGCAGCGAGTCGAGCGCCTTCGGGCGACGGAACGTGGGGACCGCGACGACGATGCGGGGTTCAGCCACGGCCACGTCGATCGATCGGCGTCGCACGGTGCGCCAGCGCTCGCCGGTACACGTCGGCGTGGAGCCGTCCGACGGGACTCCACTCGCGTCGCGATAGATCCGGCGAGCCGGTCAGGGTGCGCGTGGCGTCTAACGCCGCCCTGAGCCTTTCGGATGTGAGTTCGCCGTCGTACAGGTGCACCCAGCCGGTGCCCACCTCAGCGCCGAGCGCCTCGTTGACGTCGTTCCGCGGAAGGAGCACCGGTCGGTCCAGCGACAGCGACGCCAGAGCACCACCGGAGTTGTGCATGAATCGGTACGGAAGCACCATCATCTGAGATGAGGTTGCGATCTCCACGAGCTCTGGGTCCTCGAGGAAGCGGAGTGTCGTCGAGATCCGAGGAACCCGAGCGGACGCTGCGGTGACGACGTCGGCCAGTTCTTGGCTGCTGGGACGCCCCCCGACACGCAGGCTGAGCGTGTCGTCCTGGTGAAGTGCATCCTCGTAGACCGCGAGCAGGGTTTCGATGCCCTTGTAGCGGCGAATCAGGCCGAAGTACCCGATCTGGCCGGCGACGCGATCCGCATGCTCATACGGAGCGAACCAGTCGCGGTAGTGCCCGTGCGGAATGAGGGAGGTCGCCGTAGGGTCTGTCGTCGGCGTCGAGTCGTTCAGCACGATGCGGTGATCGGTGCGGTCTTCGATGAACACCAGGATGCGACGGGTCGAGCGGTCGACATCCTGGGGCAATTCGATGTTGTGAACGGTCCTCACGATCGCCCCGCCGGTGAGGCGGTGCTTCACGAGCAGGGCGCGCATCAGAACGCGTTTACCCCATCGCTTCCACCGTGCGTTCCCCTCGAGCATGACTTCCGGCCAGTGCAGGTGCAGCACGTCGACGCGGGTCAGGAGGGCAGTGCGCCAGGAGAAGGGCAGGTGCTCGATGCTCGGCTCCGCGGCGAGCGACTGATCGAGCATCGTGATGTACGGATTCGTTGTGGGCCGTGGCGGCCTGAACGATTGCATGACGCGTGGTCGGCGCTTCGGCATCGCGTCTCCGGTTCCGCGGCTCCCCTGGCCACGCTCCCAGAGTAGCGAACGGGGAGGCTGCTGATTGCCTAGGGTGGAGCGAGGGAAGGAGGCGCGGGTGGAATTCTCGGGGACTGCTGCGCTCATCGTCGTGTCATACGGCTCGGCAGGTCTTGTCGAGGCCAACGTCAGTCAACTCGCCACGGAGTGGCCGGAGTTGCAGATCCTCGTCGTCGACTGTTTCTCGAGTGTGGAAGAGCGCGAGCGGGTGCGAGATGCCTGCGGACGCCGCGGGTGGACGGCCATCCTGCTGGATGACAACGCCGGGTTCGGTGGGGGTGTCAACCGCGGAGCCGCCGTCGCACGGGACCGAGGTGCATCGGTCCTCCTGGTCCTGAATCCTGATGCGATCCTCCCCGCCCCCGATGCGCGGGCGCTCGTGGCTGCTGCCGCCGCTCAGCCGATGGGACTGATCGCTCCGCTGATCCGCCGCCCCGACGGTTCGCTGTGGACTGAGGGCACTGATCTCTACCTCGACAACGGCACGATGGCTGGTGTGCGACACCGTCATCGGCATGTGGGGCGCCCCCGGATGATGTGGGTGTCGGGCGCATGCTTCGCCGTGTCCGGCTCGCTCTGGGATCGGGTGGGTGGATTCGACGACGAGTACTTCCTGTACTGGGAGGACGTAGACCTCTCCCGCAAGGTGCTGGAGGTGGGAGGCCAGGTCTCGGTCCTGTCGGAAGCTGTCGCCGTGCATGACGAAGGCGGTACCCACGACGACCGGGCGGCCGGTCGGGCGAAGTCGGAGACGTTCTACTACTACAACATCCGCAACCGGTTGTTGTTCGCCAGAATGCGCCTCGGCGCAGACGACGTCCGTCGGTGGCGTCGCTCGGCGCTCGCCGTCTCGTGGGGGATCCTCCTCCAGGGGGGGAGGAGGCAGCTTCTGACCTCCGCCGCACCGTGGCGCGCACTGCGTAAGGGGCTCAGGGACGGCCGCCGTGGCGAGACCGGACCGGCCCGGTGACGAATAGTGTTCAGGAGAAGCGCTGCACGATGTCGTAGATGGCTGCCGTCATCTGCTCGGAGGTGAATCGCGTCTCCACCGTGCGGCGGGCGAATCGCCCCATCTCCCTCGCCCGCTCCGGGTCCTCGAGGAGCTCGAGGACGTGGGCGGCGAGCGCGTCCGGGTCACCGGGTTCGCTCAGCAGGCCTGTGTCGCCGTGGGCCACGTAATCGTCCATTCCCGGTGTGCGTGTCGCCACGACCGGACGCCCGGTCGCCATCGATTCCAGTGAAACAGTCATGCCTGACACATGCAGATTCGGACGTGTGGCAATGGCCACGACGCTCGCCGAGGCGTACAGATCTCGTAACTCCAGATGCGGTATGTGACGTACTTTCCGAACGCCTGCGGGCGGCTGGATTTCGGAGGTCGTCTGGACGAGGAGCTCCACATCGGGTCGCCGACGCTGGATCAGAGACATCGCCCGGAAAAGGGTATCGGTGTCCCGATCCCGATCACCCCCGACGCTGACGACACGAGGTCGCGCGGGATAGGGCTGCTCCGTGAAAAACCGATGATCGATACCGAATCGAACGTATTCAGCCGGAACCCCCTGGGCGAGCAATCCGAGGGGTTGAACTTGCGCCTCGCTCAAGACCCAGAGAGCGCGGCACTTTTCGAGCATCCGGGGGAGTCGGCCGAGATCGCGACCGCGGGCCGCGGCATCCGTCAGCCAGATGACTCCGCTGACGTGGGGGTCGTGCGGCTTCGCGATCGCCATGCGCAGGGCGGCGTTCTCATCCCACGTGATACCGATGGCGCCGCGTTCGACGCGCGGACCGAGCCCCGCGCGGGATCGGAGCCGATCCACGCGCGCGGGCGCGGGGAGATCGATGGCCCGGGTGTGGGCGAACGCTTGAAGGCCGTCCAACCCGTAGGGCCACACGCCGGGCACCTCTCCCAGGGCGTGGCGACGCTCCCACTCCGCGATCGACCTCTCCGCGGGGACGCCGACGTCGAGCTGAACAGCCTTCGCGACCACGATGATCCCCCCGATCGGTGCGTTGCGAGCTTACCGGCGGCGGTCTGTCAGGATGGAACTCCTGGCGCCGGAAGGGAAGTGGTCCGCTCATGCGACTTGTCTCACGGCGCGCGCGGTTATATGAGTCGATCCGCACCGCGCACCTGGAGCGGGCGCGCGAGCTCGTCCCCGCCGCCATCGTCTATCGGGTGCGACGGTACGACTTCGACGAGTCGCTCGCAGCCGGACTCGAGCTCGTCCAGGCGAACCCCCTCGCGGCGGCACTCCTGCTCCGGCGAGCGCGCTTGGACGCCCTCGAGATCAATGAGCCCCTGATGGCGTCCAGCCTGCCGGCATCGGCGCTCGCGGTCTTCGCGGTGCGATTCGCCCGCAGACGTCGCCCGCGCATCGTGACCTATGTGATCGGCAATGCCAGTCCGTTCTCCGCGCCTTCCCCGTCTCTGAAACGCCGGGCGCGGTGGGCGGTCGAGCGGATGCTCGCGAGCTACGTCTGGAAGCGCACGGATGCTGTCGCCTACGGCACGCCGGGTGCCCGTGATGTGTACCGCGATGCGCTTCCCCCCAGACCGGGGGTGCGCGAGACGCTCATCCCGGCCCTGCCCGCACGGTCGGCACCCCCCAAGACGGATCGGGCGCTGCGAGTCGTATTCCTAGGAGCGTTCGTGGCCCGGAAGGGTCTTCCGCTTCTGATCGACGCATGGCCGGAGGTTCTCCGCGCGCGACCAGAAGCGACTTTGGCGCTTCTGGGAAAGGGTGTGCTCCTCGATGACGCCCGGCGATTCGCGCATGCTCACGACTCCGTGGACCTCGTCGAGGATCCGCCACGAGGGGTGATCAGGGAGACCCTCGCGCGGTCGCTCGTGCTTGTGCTTCCCTCGCAGGCTTCACCAACGTGGCGCGAGCAGGTCGGGCTCCCGATCGTCGAAGGCCTAGAGCAGGGTTGCGCCATTGTCACCACCACCGAAACCGGTCTCGCTCCGTGGCTCGCAGATCACGGGCACGGGGTCGTGCCGGTAGCCTCCGATGCCTCGGCTCTGGCGCAGGCTATTATCAATCAGCTCGACGCCGGTGATCGGTCAGAGCTGATTCTGGCGTCGCTGCCTTCTCAGGACGGACGCCTCGCGGCGGACGCCTGGATGTTCGGCGACATCGCGAGCGCTTCGGGGATGGGCGGGTCTGATGGCTGAGAGTTGGGGCGACGCGCTGCGACGACTGGGAGCGGCGCAGAAGGGGCATGCCCGGGGGGCGCCGGCGTATTCGGTGTACGTCAACCGGAAGATCGGCCGCGTCCTGGCCGCAACTGCCTATGTCTGGGGCATGACGCCAAACGGTGTCACGGCCGTGAGCGCACTCTTCACGTTCGCCGGTATCGCGTTGATTGCAACCATTCCGATGACGCCGTTGCTCGGGGTCGCCGTAGCCCTTCTTCTCGCTCTGGGCTACGCATGGGACTCGGCGGACGGCCAGCTCGCTCGTCTTCGCGGCGGCGGGAGCGTTTCCGGAGAATGGCTGGACCATTTCGTCGACGCCTTCAAGATCGCCTCTCTTCACCTCGCCGTACTGATCGGACTCTTCCGATTCACTGATTTGGAACCCGGCTGGCTGCTCGTACCCATCGCCTTCAGCGTCGTCGCGACAGTGACATTCTTCGGGATGCTCTTGAATGACCTCCTCAAAGGCGCGCGAGGGGTCGCATCGACCCACTCGCGCGGGGGCGGAAGCGCGCTGCGTTCGCTCGTCCTGCTACCCACCGATTACGGTCTGCTCTGCCTCGTCTTCGTCCTGTGGGGATTCCCCGTGATCTTCCTCGCCGTCTACGGTCTCGTGGGCGTTGCCTGCGCTGCATTCCTCGCGCTCGCGGCCGTGAAATGGTTTCGTGAGATGCGAGACGTCGACGCGCAGGCTCAGGTCACTTCGAGTTCGTGACTGCGGCCATCTGGGACGCGATCTCGAGGCGGTAGCGCCGCGGTGAGAAGCGTTCAGCGGCTTGCGTCCGATTCCTGTCGAGGCGAGGGGCGAGTTCGGCCCACCGCGACACAGCGTCCTGGATCGTGCGGGCGATGGCCGACGCATCGTCGGGGACGAAGCGTAGAGCCGTGTCGCAGTCGGCCGTGGCTTCGCGCAATCCGCTCGTATCACTTACCAGGACGACTCGGCCAGCGATCACACCCTCGACCGCGGTGTTCCCGAACGGCTCGTCGAACCGGGACGGAACAACGAGCGCGTCCGCGGCCTCCACCGTCGACCAGATGTCCGGTCGGAAGCCGAGCATCCGCACACGCTCGTTCAGACCAAGGGCGTTGATGCGATCGCGGAGCTGTTCGTCGAACCACTCGTACCCGGGAAACACATTTCCGACGATGTCGAGATGCACTTCAGGAATGTCTCCGGGAAGCTCGGCGAGCGCCTCCACAATCAGGTCGGGTCCCTTCCGCGGGGAGAGCCGCCCTACGTAGACGAGTCGAACGTTCTCCGTGAGGGTGGTGCGAGCGGGTGCGACCGACTCTGGCCCCGCCACACCGTTGTAGATGACAACAGCCCGATCTGCAACGGAACGGAACGCCTGCCGAAGCACACCACGGCTGAAGTCGCTGTTGACGATGACTATGTCGGCAAGAAGTACGGGAGCGTACATCCCCATCTTCACAAGTCGCGAAGCGCCCTGTTCCCCCTCGTGAAGATGCACGAGGCATCGGAGGCGGTGCAGCTTGGCACTGACCGACCAGAGCGGCAGGGTGACCGTGCTGACATAGACGGCGTCCGGGCGATCCGAGCGGAGCACGCGGTGGGCCGCCCCCAATCCGCGAACGGTTCCGATGACGAGTGCGCCCCAATTCCGCGGTTTGAGCAGGCTCTTCCGCAGAACAAGCGTGGGGACGATCTCAACATCCGCACCCGCACGCCGCAGCTCGTCGACCAATGGTCCGCTCTGCGGCAGCACCACCGTCACCCGAGCGCCGGATTCGACCATGCCGATCACGCTTTCGAGCATCACCCGGTCCGACCCGTACATCTCGGCGCCCGGGTGAGCGACGAGATAATGACGCTCGGACGTCGACGATCGATGCATTGCCCACCCCCCCCGTGTCGCACCTGCCGCTGTCATCGTAGCCGAGCACCACGGCAGGCCCTTTCCCGTCTTCCGGCGAAATCACAGCGCGCAGCCGGGTGCGAGGGGATAAGCTCTCACTTCGGCGCGCAGCCCGGGGGCGGTATCGCGTCAAGGGGGCATCATGAGCGAGCTGAACGAACCGGCGGCATCGGATGAGCGAGCGTCGACCACGGCGCGCCGGCGCTGGTGGATCATCGCCGGAGCCGTGGCAGTCGTCGCAGTGGTCGCCATCGTGATCGCCGTCGCCGTCAGCACCAGGCCCTCATCGTCCGCCTCGACACCGACGTCGACGTCAGTGTCGGCGTCCCCTGGCGGGAGCAGCGATCCCTCGAGCAGCGCCGGGCCGGCCGAGACGAGTGACTCGACCTCTGGAACCACTACCGCGCCGACCGATCAGCTGCCCGAACTCGCTCCTGTCGCTCCGACCGAGACGGTCAGCAGCGAGGGGATCGAAGTCGCATTGACGAACTTCGAAAGTGTCACGGGCGAGGTGGTCGTACCGGGAGAGGTTGCCGGTGCTGCGGTGCGCGTGACGGTGTCGATCACCAACCAGACGGACGATCCGCTCAACCTCGATCTGATCGTCATGAACGCTTTCACTGGCCCAGAACGGACGCCGGTGGAGACTTATCAGCAGCCAGGGGGCCAGCCGGTGAGCGGGAGCCTCGATGCGGGCGGCACCGCAACCGGCGTTTATCTGTTCCGCATCCCGGAAGATCAGCGTGGTGACGTCACCTTCATCGTCGACTTCAACCCCGGCAAGAGCGCGATCGTCTTCCAGGGTCAAGTGCCGTGACGCGCGTTTGAGGCACATCGGCTCCGGGAGACCGTAACCCTGAGAATTTCCTGTACGCGGTTGGTCGGTGCCGACCCGACCCGTATTGTTCAGCTATTGGGGATCGGCGCACGTCGTGCGCGAAATCGTGGTGCTCGCGGGGGCGAGCTGACTGGGGAGTCATTGTGGTATCTGGGGAACGTCGTACGTCCGGCAGCATCGACGCTGCCTCTTTCCGTCGGCGTCTGCTGAGAGCATTCGTCGCATCCACCGCGGCACTGGGCCTGGTCGCCGGGGGTCTCGCGTTCGCAGCGGCACCCGCGACTGCTGACACGAATCCGCCGGCAGGGCTGCCGGAGACGGTCACCAGTGATCCGCTCCCCACCGCGCAGATCAATGGTGTGGTGTGGTCGCAGGCGATCGCCGGCAACACGGTCTACGTCGGCGGCGAGTTCACCAATGCGCGGCCCGCCGGAGCCGCTGCCGGCGTGAACACGTCGCCTCGGCAGAACCTGATGGCGTACAGCCTCAGCACAGGCGTGATGACGTCGTGGAACCCCGGCGCCAACGGTGCGATCAAGACCGTGGTGGCATCCGCCGACGGTTCTCGAATCTACGTCGGCGGTTCGTTCACCACTATTGCCGGTCAGCCTCGCAACCGCATCGCCGCCTTCAACGCCGCAACCGGCGCGCTCCTGGCGTGGAACCCCGGGGCCAACTCCTCGGTCACGGATGTCGCCGCCTTCGGCAACACGGTGTGGATCGCCGGCAACTTCAGCAGCATCGCCGGTGGTGCGCGCACGCGAATCGCGGCCGTCAACGCGACAACAGGTGCCCTACTGCCCTTCACTGCGGCAGTCAGCGGCGGTTACGGCATCAAGGCCGTCGTCGTGAACCCCACCGGCAGCAAGATCGTGATCGCCGGCTCGTTCACGAGTACCAACGGCTCAACCAATCCCGGGCGAGGCATGGCCGCGCTGAACGCCGTGTCCGGAACGTCCGAGACGTGGCTGGTCAACAGCCTGATCCGCAATGGCGGCGAGAACGCCGCAATCAACTCGCTCACGTCCGACGGTGACAGCGTCTACGGCGTCGGCTACGACTATTACGGTACGGACGAGGACGGCTTCGAGGGCACCTTCCGCGCCAACTGGTCGGACGGATCCATGGTCTGGATGGAGGACTGTCACGGCGACAATTACTCGGTTGCCGTCAGCGCAGGAGTGGTCTACACCGCGTCACACGATCACTACTGTGGAAACGTCGGCGGCTTCCCGCAGACGTCCCCGAAGTGGACGTTCCATCACAGCCTCGCCTTCGCGAAGGACTACAAGGGCGCTGTGGTCGGCAACGACCCGCTGGGCTACCGTTCCTTCGGCGGCCAGCCGTCGGGGACGCTTCTGCACTGGTACCCGGACTGGCAGGTCGGCACTTACACCGGCAAGAGCCAGGCAACGTGGGACATCACCACGACAGACGATTACGTGGCGTACGGTGGCGAATTCCTTGCCGTCAACGGTGTCTCGCAGCAGGGTCTGGTGCGGTTCGCGAAGAAGGCCACTGTTCCCGACGCATCCGGCCCTCAAGACAGCGGCGCAGCCTTCCCGGTGAACGGATTGTCGATCCGCGCCGGTGAGGTGCGACTCTCGTGGAGCGCGAATCGAGATCGCGACAATGCCACGCTCACGTACGAGCTGTATCGCCAGGACAAGGGATCGACGCCGATCTACACGACCACGGCCGACTCGAACTTCTGGAACATGCCTTCCTTGAAGTTCACGGACAAGACCGTCAGCGCCGGACAGACATACCAGTACCGCGTGCGGGCGATCGACCCGAACGGCAACCAGGCCACGGGCGCATGGTCGAGCGTGACCGCGACATCGACACCGGCATCCAGTTACAGCATCGGCGTTCTGGATGACGGAGCCGAGCACTACTGGCCGCTGGGTGAGAACAGCGGCACCTCCGCGATCGATTGGGCCGACGGCAACGATCTGGTGGTGAACTCCGCCACACGTGGCGTCGCCGGCCAGAACCAGGCAACGGCCAGTAAGGCGACGCAGTTCGGGGGTTCTGACTCGTCGTTCGCCGCAAGCAGCACGGCTGAGCCGGCCAAGAACACCCTGTCGATCGAGGCGTGGGTCAAGACCACCAGCACGGCGGGCGGCAAGATCGTAGGTTTCGGCAACGCCACCACCGGCAACTCCGGCAGCTACGACCGTCACGTCTATATGGACGGCTCCGGGCGGATCACTTTCGGTGTCTATCCGAACGACGTACGGGCGATCACCTCCGCCACCGGGTACAACGACGGAGCGTGGCACTACGTCTCGGCGACCCTCGGCGCGGATGGAATGAAGCTGTACATCGATGGCAAGCTCGTGGCGAATCGAGGCGATACGACGTCGGGCCAGGATTACAACGGCGTTTGGCGAATCGGTGGTGACAACATCGGTGGATGGCCCAACGCGGGCAGCAGTAATTACATCGTCGGCGCCATCTCGGACGTCGCAATCTACGACGACGTTCTGACCCGCACGCAGATCAACCAGCACTGGGTCAACTCGGGACGGACGTCCACCGTCAACCCCGCCCCCACGGACGCTTACGGACAAGCGGTGTACAACCTCGCGCCGACACTCTTCTGGCGCCTGGACGAGACGGCCGGTAGTACCGCGGCCGATTCGGGGATGGATTCCAACACCGGGATGTACGTCGGCAATGTTCAGAAGGGGACGGCGGGCGCGGTGAGCTCGTCGCCGTCCGGCGTCTCGCTTTGGCCGAACAACGGCGACCAGACAGGCATCGTCAGCAACGCCGCCTTCAACAATCCGACGTCATTCGCCCTTGAGTCCTGGTTCAAGACCGACTCGACCAGCGGTGGCAAGATCATAGGTTTCGGTGAGGCGCAGACGGGCACGAGCAACAATTACGATCGGCACCTCTATATGTCGGGTGACGGCCGCGTGAAGTTCGGCGTGTGGACCGGCTCGACACAGATCGTCGAGACCGATCCCGGATTCAACGACAACAAGTGGCACCACGTCGTCGCTCAGTTGTCGTCATCGGGGATGCAGCTCTACGTCGACGGCGCACTCAAAGCGACGAGCGCGAACACGTCTGCTCAGTCGTACAGTGGCTACTGGCGAGTCGGCGGCGACAACGGATGGGAAGGCGACACCTACTGGCGGGGATCCGTCGACGAGGTCGCCATCTACCCGGCGGCCTTGACGACAGCCCAGGTGGACGAGCACTATCAGCTCGGCACGGCGGGATTCGTCAACCAGGCGCCGACTGTCGCGTTCTCTGCGATCGCCACCGACCTGAGCGTCGCATTCGACGGATCCACGACGTCTGACAGTGATGGAAGCGTCGCCTCGTACGCCTGGACGTTCGGAGACGGTCAGGCCGGCACAGGCGTCTCGCCGACGCACGTCTACGCGACGGCGGGGACCTACGCGGTGACGCTGACGGCGACCGACAACCTCGGCGCCAGCGCGTCGCTCGAGCAAGAGGTGGTCGTGGTCGCAGCCAACCAGCTGCCGACTGCCGCGTTCACCCCCGCGGTTTCCAACCTCTCGCTGACAGCGGACGGCTCTGCGAGCACCGACCCTGATGGAACGATCTCGAACTACTCCTGGGCCTACGGCGACGGCGCAGTGAGCGCCGGAGTGAATGCTGCACACACCTACGCGGCGGCCGGTGACTACGACGTGACGCTCACCGTGACCGACAACCGAGGAGGCTCGGCCTCGACGACCCAGAGAGTCACGGTTTCCGCGGCTCCGAATGCGGCTCCGGTGGCGGCCTTCACGTCGACCACAGCAGGGCTGAAAGTCACGGTCAACGGTTCGTCGAGCACGGATTCCGACGGTTCTATCGCGTCATACTCGTGGATTTTCCAGGGTGGTGGTACGGCGACGGGTGCGACGGCGTCGTACACGTTCCCGGCAGCGGGCACGTATAACGTGACTCTCACGGTGACCGATGACAAGGGAGCCACCAACGCGGTCACCCGCGGCATAGCAGTGACGGCGCCGGTGAATGCTGCTCCGGTGGCGGCGTTCACGTCGACGCCGTCGGGTTTGACGGTGTCGGTGGACGGTTCGTCGAGTACGGATTCGGATGGTTCGGTGGCGTCGTATGCGTGGGCGTTCCAGGGTGGTGGTACGGCGACGGGTGCGACGGCGTCGTACACGTTCCCGGCAGCGGGCACGTACAACGTGACGTTGACGGTGACGGACGACAAGGGTGCGACCAACGCGAAGACCCAAGCCGTCACCGTCACCGCCGCAGCGACCAACGTTCTGGCCAAAGACACCTTTGCGCGTTCCGTGACTTCCGGGTGGGGCACGGCAGACAAGGGCGGCGCATGGACACTCTCCAGCTCCGCTGCCCGCTTCGCCGTCTCCGGTGGTGTCGGATCGATCACACTGCTGAATTCGACGACGCTGGCGGCGGACCTCAAATCCGTGTCCAGCTCGAATACACGGACCTCGGCGACGTTCTCCGTCGACAAGATCGCGGCCGCGCAGTACATCGCGTTGGTCGGCCGGCAGATCGGTGCAGATCAGTACATCCTCCGGGCTCGGGTCGGTGCCGACGGCGCCGTCACGCTGTTCACTCTCCGCAACGGCGTTGCCGTGGGAGCGTCTTACCCGGTTCCCGGCCTCGTCCTGATCCCCGGTCAGAGATACACCATGGCCTTCGAAGTGAAGGGCACGTCTCCGACATCCCTGTCCGCCAAAATCTGGAAGTCCACGGATTCCGAGCCTGTCGCATGGCAGACGACACGCACGGACTCCACGTCAGCTCTCCAGGCGGCGGGATCGGTAGGCGTCTTCACTTACGTGCCGACATCCGCGAACTCCTACCCGGTGAAGGTGTCGTTCAGTGACATCACCGTCACAGACCCGACTGTCACCGGACAGCCTGCTCCGAATGCTGCTCCGGTGGCGGCGTTCACGTCGACGCCGTCGGGTTTGACGGTGTCGGTGGACGGTTCGTCGAGTACGGATTCGGATGGTTCGGTGGCGTCGTATGCGTGGGCGTTCCAGGGTGGTGGTACGGCGACGGGTGCGACGGCGTCGTACACGTTCCCGGCAGCGGGCACGTACAACGTGACGTTGACGGTGACGGACGACAAGGGTGCGACCAACGCGAAGACCCAAGCCGTCACCGTCACTGCCGCCCCGCCGGCCGGCGCACGCACTCTTGCCGCCGACACGTTCGGGAGGACTACGGCGGGCGGGTGGGGGACCGCAGATCAAGGCGGGGCATGGACCGTGGTGGGCACTCCCTCGCGCTTCGCCGTCGCAGGTGGGGTCGGTACTGTCTCGGTGTCGACCGGCCAGGCTCAGAACATCAACCTTGCCGGGGTGTCCAGCGCGAACACCCGCGTGACGGCGCAGTTCTCTGTGGACAAACTCGTCGAGGGCCAGTACATCTCGGTGGTCGGCCGGCAGGTCGGCGCCAGCCAGTACATCCTCCGAGCGCGGCCGGAGGCGGGTGGCGGAGTTCGCCTCTACGTGCTGCGCGACACCACGGCGCTCGGGGCATCTTTCCTCGTTCCCGGGATGACATTGGCTGCGGGAGAAAAGTACTCGGTGTCCTTCGAGGTCACCGGCGCGTCTCCTACCACCCTCTCGGCGAAGATCTGGAAGTCCAGCGACGCCGAGCCCGCAACGTGGCAGCTCACGCGCGTTGACTCGGCTGCTGCCGCATCAACGCTTCAGGCCTCCGGTTCGGTGGGACTCTTCACGTGGCTTCCGTCCTCAGCGGCCGCTTCCAATCCGGTGTTGGTCACGTTCGACAACATCAGCGTCATCGACCCCACGATCCCCTGATGTGACGATGACGTCGGCCCGGTTGCAGCGCTCTGGCGCAGCAACCGGGCCGTTTTCGTTCGCAGGTGCACCCTCAGTTTGCGTCGAAGGTATCCCTGCCCTATCATCTGAAGAGTCTGGGGAGACGTACGCATTCATGCGTATCACTGTGCTCGAGGGGTCGAGCTGACTGGGGATCAATCGTGGTTGTCACATTCAACCGTCCATTTGGGGTTCGTTCCGATTCGGAGCGGGGGGCGCGCCGTCTATGGCGCGGTGTCGTCGCTGTTGCGACGTCGGTCGTGGTCACCGTTGGCGGGCTAGCCCTCGTGGCGCCGGCGGCGCAGGCCGATACGACGCCACCCGTGGGTGTGGAGGAGACGGTCACGGCCGACCCGCTCCCCACCGCTCAGATCGACGGCGTCGTCTGGACACAGGCGATCGTCGGAAACACCGTCTTTGTCGGTGGCGAGTTCACCACGGCTCGCCCGGCCGGCGCGGCTGAGGGCGTCGACACTCAGCCGCGTGCGAACCTGATGGCGTACAACCTCACTACGGGAGAGATGACCTCCTGGAACCCCGGCGCGAACGCGATCATCAAGTCGATCGTCGCTTCGCCGGACGGTTCCCGCATCTACGTGGGTGGAAGCTTCACGACCATCGGCGGTCAGGCACGTACCCGCGTAGCGGCCTTCGATGCCGCGACCGGCGCGCTGTTGCCGTGGGCGCCGTACTCCAACGCACAGGTGTCGGCCATCGCCACGAGCGGTGATGCCGTCTACCTGGCTGGAAACTTCACAAGCCTCGGGGGTGCTGTGCGCACCCGCCTCGCGGCCGTCACGGCTTCCACCGGGGCGCTGCTGCCTCTGACCGCCTCCATTGACGGCGGATACGGCGTCACCTCGATGGTGGTCAACCCCGAGGGCAACAAGCTCGTCGTGGCCGGCTCGTTCACCAGCGTGAACGGGTCGACCAACCCTGGTCGCGGAATGGCGGCTCTGGACGCATCCACGGGCGCCTCGCTTCCGTGGGCTGTGAATTCGCTCATCCGAGACGCCGGCAACAAGGCTGCGATGACAGCGCTGACCTCGGACGGAGACAGCGTATACGGCACGGGGTACTCCTACACGGGTGCAACGGCGGAAGATGGATTCGAGGGCACCTTCCGCGCGAACTGGTCCGACGGCTCGCTCGTCTGGATGGAAGATTGCCACGGTGACAACTACTCGGTGGCGGTGAGCTCTGGCGTGGTATACACGTCGAGTCACGACCACTATTGCGGCAACATCGGCGGATTCCCGCAGACGAGCCCGAGCTGGACATTCCACCACGCGCTGGCGCTGGCGAAGGACTATCACGGAGCGGTCCTCACTCCCGACATCTACGGCTACAAGTCTTACGCAGGGCAGCCCGCACCTACGCTGTTGCACTGGTTCCCCGACTGGCAGGTCGGAACCTACACCGGCAAGGGGCAGGCGACATGGGACATCGCAGCCAATGACGACTATGTCGTGTACGGCGGTGAGTTCCTCAAAGTCAACAACAAGGGTCAGCAGGGCCTCGTGCGGTTCGCCAAAAAGGGCGTCGCCACGAACAAGTCCGGCCCTGAGCGGAGCGGAACGGCGTTCCCGATCACGGCGGCGTCATTGCGAGCCGGCGAGGTGCGTCTCTCGTGGACCTCGAACACCGATCGCGACAACGCGACGCTCACGTATCAGGTGCTGCGTCAAGACAAGGGATCGACGCCGATCTACACGACCACCGGCGACTCGAACTTCTGGACCCAGCCGCGCATGACCTACGTCGACAAGACGGCGGTACCCGGTCAGGCGTACCAGTACCGCGTGCGCGCGATCGATCCGCAGGGCAACCAGGTGACGGGCTCGTGGACCGCCGTCACCGCTGCGTCGACCAACCTTGCGTCCGACTACAGCCTCAACGTCATCGACGACGGCGCGGTGCACTACTGGCCGCTCAGCGAGACAAGTGGGACGGTGGGGACGGACTGGAGCGGAAGCAGCAACCTCGCGGTCAACAACACCACCCGCGGCGTCGCGGGCCCGAACGCCGCAACTCCGACCACGGCGACGCAGTTCCTCGGCGGATCCACATCCTTTGCCGCCACCACTGCCAGCGAGAGCGGCAGTGACACGTTGACAATCGAGGCCTGGTTCAAGACCAGCAGTACGACGGGCGGCAAGATCGTCGGCTTCGGCAACAAGACCTCGACCAGCTCGACGACCTACGACCGTCACATCTATATCGACGGGGCCGGGCGCGTCACGTTCGGCGTGTTCCCCGGCGTCGCGCGCACGATCAGCACGTCAACAGGATTCAACAACGGTCAATGGCACTACGTGGTGGGCACTCTCAGTTCAGCCGGAATGACGATGTACGTCGACGGGACCCGCGTCGGCACGCGCGCTGACACCACATCCGCGCAGACCTACACCGGGTATTGGCGAGTGGGGGGCGACACCGTGGGCAGCTGGCCCAACCCGTCGAGCACGGCGTATCTGAACGGGTCCATCTCAGATGTCGCGATCTACAACTCCGCCTTGACCCGCGCGCAGGTAGACGCCCACTGGACCTCGTCCGGGCGGACATCCGTTCTGCCTTCCGCTCCTGCGGACGCATACGGGAAGGCGATCTACAATCTCGCGCCCACTCTTTACTGGCGTCTGGGCGAGAGCGCTGGCTCGACTGCGGCGGACTCCGGACTCGATGGACAGACCGGCACTTATTTCGGCAGCGTGACGAAGGGAGCGGCCGGGGCCGTCACCGGAGTGACCAACACTGCCGCGTCGCTGGCACCGACCAAGACGGGAACGACGTGGAACCAAACCGGTGTGACGAGCGACAAGGCCTACACCAACCCGACCACTTTCGCGGTCGAGGGGTGGTTCAAGACGAACACCACCACCGGCGGAAAGCTCATCGGCTTCGGTAATGCTCGTACGGGCACGAGCTCGAGCTATGACCGTCACATCTACATGTCCGCGGACGGGAAGGTGAACTTCGGCGTCTACAACGGCAACAGGGTCGTCATCACGAGCCCGACGGCATACAACAACAACCAGTGGCACTATGTCGTCGGTCAGATGTCGTCCTCCGGGATGCAGCTCTACATCGACGGAGTGCTCGCCGGTTCCAACGCGAACACCACGGTGAATGCCTACAACGGGTACTGGCGTGTCGGCGGCGACAGCGGCTGGGACGGCGACACGTACTGGAAGGGCAGCATCGACGAGGTCGCCGTCTACGCGGCCCCGCTCAGCGCCTCTCAGGTGCTCGCTCACTTCCAGCAGGGAAGCCTGGGATTCGTCAACCAGTCGCCCACGCCGGCCTTCAGCAGCATCGTCAACGACTTGGCTGTGAGCTTCGACGGCACGCCGTCGACGGATCCTGAGGGCGCCATCGCCTCGTTCACCTGGAACTTCGGTGACGGCGCGAGCGCGACCGGAGCGACCCCTTCTCACACGTACGCGACGCCAGGAACGTACGAGGTCACCTTGAAGACCGTCGACCAGCTCGGTGCGAGTGCGAGCCTGACGCAGGAAGTCGTCGTCCTGGCACCGAACACGGCGCCCACCGCAGCATTCACGACCGCCGCCGACAAGTTGAAGCTGTCAGTCGATGGCCGCACGAGCTCCGACGCGGACGGCGCGATCGCGTCGTACTCGTGGGCGTATGGCGATGGAACGACCGGCTCCGGCTCCACCGCGGAGCACACCTACGCCGCGGCAGGGACCTACACGGTGACCCTCACGGTGACTGATGATCGCGGAGGCTCCGCCGTTTCTTCGAAGGATGTGAGCGTCACGCTGCCCGCGAACGTCCTGCCTACCGCGGCGTTCACGTCGCAGGT
This sequence comes from Microbacterium songi, assembly GCF_042747925.1. Taxonomy (NCBI): domain Bacteria; kingdom Bacillati; phylum Actinomycetota; class Actinomycetes; order Micrococcales; family Microbacteriaceae; genus Microbacterium; species Microbacterium songi. Next base: position 592 of record NZ_JBHZIE010000010.1, on the reverse strand, counting down.
GACGAACATGAGCGTCGCGCTGGATGCGACGGGTAGTACAGATTCCGACGGCGCCGTCACCGGTTACGCGTGGAACTTCGGCGACGGGACGAATGGCACCGGCGCGCAGCCACTGCACTCCTTCTCGACGGCCGGAACATACACGGTCGTGCTGACCGTCACCGACGACCGAGGCGGCGTCGCGACCGTCTCGAAGAATGTCACGGTGACATTGGCGCCCAACGTGCTGCCGACTGCGGCATTCACGAAGACGGTGTCGAATCTGACGCTTTCCGTGAACGGCGCAGGCAGCGCAGACGCGGACGGGACGATCGCGTCCTATGCGTGGAACTTCGGTGATGGTGCCTCCGCGTCCGGCGCGCTGGCAACCCATGCCTACTCGGCCCCGGGCATCTATACAGTGACCCTCACTGTCACAGACAACCGCGGCGGCGTCGCAACGACGACGTCACAGGTCGATCTGTCGGTGTCGAATGTGTTGGCTCGTGATGTGTTCGATCGGACGGTTGTCAGTGGTTGGGGCACGGCGGATCAGGGTGGTGCGTGGACGATCGCGGGTACTGCTGCGCGGTTCGGTGTGACTGACGGCGCA
>NZ_JBHZIE010000009.1:0-51713 GCF_042747925.1 Microbacterium songi | reverse complement strand
GCTGTGGGGGTTAGTAGCTGGTGTGGAGGGTGATGTTGTTGATGTTCCACCAGTGTGTGGTGGTGCTGGTTTGGGTGATGCGGATGTAGCGGGTGGTGGTGGGGGGGATGGTGATGGGGCGTTTGTAGCCGTATCCGGTGCCGGTGGTTGTGGTGGTCCAGGTGGTGCCGTCGGTGGAGGTGTCGATGGTGAAGCTGCGGGGGTAGTCGGTGGTTGCCCAGGGGGCGGTTTCGAGGGTGATCATGGCGACGGTGTGGGTGGTGCCCATGTCGATTTGATACCACTCGCCGCCGGTTTGGGGGTGTCCGCTGGTCCAGGCGGTGTTGTTGATGCCGTCGATGCCGGAGGTGGGGGTGGTGTCGGGGGCGGTGGTGGAGGCGGTCGCGGTCCATCCGGTGGGGTCGATGGTGATGGGGTTGTAGGTGGAGAGTCCGCCGGCGTATTTCTTCACGGTCTCGACGAAGCGGTCGTTTCTGGTGAAGTTCGTGGTGGTGAACTGGGTGAGTTTGCGGGTGAAGGTGGCCTGGTCGTCGCTGTTGATGATCGGTACCGGGTTCTGGTTGTCGTAATACATGCCCCAGTAGCCGAAGGCGTCTTCGGCTTGCCCGCGGACTTTGTAGGTCCAGTTCGACCAGGACACGTGTTGCGCGTTCATCCCGGCCATGAATCGGGCCCAGACGTCGTCGTTGTAGTAGAGGGAGTACTCGCCGTTCAGGATGGGAACGCCTGGGTCGGTGAGTCGTTGGGGGGTCGCGGCGAGTTCGTTGGTGACGAGCTGGTTTTGGGCGTTCCAGTCTTTCGGGGCGGACATGTCGTAGGGGTGGAGTTGATACATCACGTTGGTCCAGCCGTAGTCGTCGGGGTCGGCGATGGAGTCCATGCCGAGGAACGCGGGGAGCACGATGAGGTGGTCGGGGTCGATCGCGCGGACGGCGTCGTAGATCCGGTCGAAGAAGTCGTTCTTCTTCTTCAGGTCGTCGGTGTCTTCTGCCGGGTCGATGAGGGGTTCGTTGATGAGGTCGTATCCGGCGACGGCGGGGTTTCCTTCGTAGCGGGCGGCGATGTTCTCCCAGATGTCTTGGACCCAGTCCTGGTAGGTCGGGTTGCCCCAGAACCCGTTCGGAGACGGGCCGATCCGGCCGCAACTCCCCCAGGAGCATCCGCCGCCGGGCACCATGTGCAGATCGAGGAGGACGTAGATGCCGCGCTGAGAGGATTCCTCGATCAGCCAGTCCAGTTTCTCCCACGGGTTCGGTTTCCATGTCCCGTCGAGGTTCAGGAACGTGTTCCATCCGATCGGGACGCGGATGAAGTTCAACCCGGTCGCGGCGATGTTGTCGATGTCGGTTTCGGTGATCCAGGTGTCTTGATGCGCGTCGATCACCGACTGGGCCCCCTTGACACCGAACCGGGCGGTCAAGGTGTCATTGAGGGAGTAGTCATCGGAATACAACCCTGCGGTCAACTCACCCACCGACCACCACTGCAACGCCGTACCGGTCTGCGTGAGCCGGAAGAACCGCAAGGCCTGCGCAGTGAAACCGATGTTCGTCGCCTTCACAGAACCCACCCCCACCGCCACCGTCGACCACAACACCCCATCACGCGACACATCCAGCACGAAACCACGCGGCCAGTCGTTCTCCTCGGGCACGTTCTTCCCCGTGTCGATGGAGACGTTGTTCAATGTGACCAGGGCGCCAAGATCAACCTGTATCGACTGGCCGGGAGATTGGGCGACACCCGTCGACCAATGCGAGCTCGCGTTGCCGTCGAGCGCATTCCCCGCATCTGCGCCGTCGGTCGTCACCGCAGTCCAGTCGTCACGGTCCATGATGTTCCCCGTGGCGACAGCGACCTCGGCGACCGACCATCCCTGTGGGGCCGAACCGTGGGAGACGATCCGCAGATAGCGTGCATACTTCCACGCCTTGAAATCCGCCTCAATGGTTCGGTTCTCGCCGTACCCGCTGGCGACCGGCGTGAAGATGGCGTTGTCATCGGAGGTCTGAAGCTCCCACTGCCGCGGGAAGTCCTCCGGGTGCGCCGCACCCGAGTCGACCAGCACCCGATCCATCTGGATGCTTCGGCCGAAGTCGACCGTGATGGCTTGACCGGGCGACTGAGCGACGCCGCTCTGCCAACCGGTCGTGACGTCCCTATCGACCGCCATGGACGCGTCCCGCGCCCCGCCATCCGGGTGGGATGCCGTCGCCGACTGTCCACGAGTGCTGAGGACCGGATCGTAGAACAAGTTCAGCTCCGCGACCGACCAGGGTTCGTCGGCCGTCGCGGTTTGCGTCAGGCGAACGAACCGCGCCGTCTGCGGGACGAACTTGATGGTCATCACACTCTCGAGGCCTCGTACCTCGGCCACGTCCACCCACGCTGAGCCGTCCGCGGAAGTCTCAACACGTAACGCCCTGGGATAGTGCCCCTCCACGCTGCCGACGTCGGCTACGACGCGATCGACGAGGGTAGGAGCACCAAGGTCGAGCTGCAACCACTCGGCGCCGGCCTGGCCGAGTTCTGTTGACCAGGCGCTGGCCAGGGATCCGTCGACGGCGTCCACTCCCGTGCCGGTGGACGCGGTTGTCGACCATCCCGTCCGGTCGATGGCGAACTCGCCGAGCGGCGACATCCAGTCCTCCTGCGCAAGCCAGCCGCCGACGTTCGTCCCACGAAGGTTCGTGACCTCACCCGCCCCGGCGTCCGTCTTCAACACGCTGCCGCTGGCCTTGAGGAAGTCATCCTTGCCGAGACCGCGGGAATCCAGGTTCGACGTGAACGGGACGCATGAAGTCAACAGCGATGCGACGAGAACGGCAGCGAGAAGGGTGAACCCGCGGCAAGACCCACTGGTGATGACAGATGTCGGCAGGTCTGACCTACGCGGCCGAAGGTCCTCTGAGTCGGGTGCCATCCTGCGAGTGTAGACCGGTTGACAAAATCTCCCTGGGAAAATACTATGAGCACACCAGGGGCGGCAGTTGACAAGCCCCACACCCTCAACTGCGTCCCGTGGCGAGTAGCCGAAGTGCCCTCCAGCACTCGCCCTCCTCGTGTGGGTCCCACCGCAGCGGATCCATAGGAGACCACGTTCCATGTCGCGTACCCCCGCAAATCCCTCGCAGGCGATGACGCCCGCGCCGCTCACCGCAAGAAGAATCAGGGGAGGGGCCGCGGCCGCGCTCGCTCTTCTCCTCGCGTTCACCGGCCAATCGCTTGCTGCCTCGTCGGCACAGGCGGCTCCCACCGATCCCGCGTGCGCGTGGACCGACACGGAGAAGTCCCCAGAAGAACGTGCAAATCTACTGCTGGACGCGTCGTCGGTCGAACAGCAAATGCGATGGCTGAATGAGGCCGCTGCCAACGACACCATGTTCACGGAGTTCAATACGGCCGGCGGGCTGGGCCAGCCCCCTGGGCCACCGGTGACCTACCCGGAGCACCCGGCGTGCGTGCAGTTCAACGCTGATATCGACGGCCCGTGGGGCGTCGCGTACGGCACCGGAACCACCGCATTCCCGGTGCCGGTCGCGCAGGCGGCCAGCTGGGACGTGGAGCTCACGGGGGCCAAAGGTGCGGTGATGGCCGACGAAGCCTGGAAGCAGCAGTACAACGCGCTCTTCGCGCCTGGCATCGACCTGGTTCGCCACCCCTGGGGTGGCAGAAACGCCGAGTACTTAGGAGAAGACCCGCTTCTGGCCGGCACCCTGTCCGCAGAGTGGATCCGATCCCTTCGGGAAAGCAACCCGGGTCAGCCTGTCGCTTCCGTCCTGAAGCACTTCGTCGGGAACCAGCAAGAGTTGGATCGAGCGGCGAGCTCGTCGAACATCGACGAGCGCACTCTCCACCAGCTCTACCTGCAGCCGTACGAGATCGCGTTCGATGCAGACCCCGCCGGCGTCATGTGCGGCTTCAACCAGCTCAACGGCATCTTCTCCTGCGAGAATCCCGATCTGCTCAAGACCAACCTGCGCGATCAGCTCGGCTTCGAGGGGTTCGCTGTCACCGACAACGGGGCTCAGCATTCGACAGCCGCGTCGCTCGATGCCGGCCTTGACCAGGAGCTCAGCCTCCCGCTGTACTTCGCGCCGCCCAAGCTGAACGAGGCCCTCGCGTCCGGCGACATCACCGAAGAGCAGATCCGGGGAGCGGCCTTCCGGGTGCTGCGAGCGAAGTTCGCCAGCGGCATCCAGGACTTCGCACTCCCCGAGACCGGCCGCTACTCCGACGTGCGTACGACACGCTCCAATGCTGTGGCCTTGGAGATGGCGGAGAAGGGGTCCGTGCTGCTCAAGAACGACGGCATCCTCCCGCTGCAGACCGCCGGTCAGACGATCGCCGTCTTCGGTCCGACAGCTTCTAACGAGATCACCCCGGATCCCGCGTACGACCGCGGGGGTGTGAGTGCACGCACCGTGTGCACCTCGCCGCTGTTCGGAGTCACCATCGCCAACGCTGTCATCGACTGCCACCAGACGGCTCCTCTTGACGCCATCGCGGCCCGCGCAGCGCAGGATGGCAGCACCGTCGTGTACAACAACGGCACCGACCTCGAGGAGGCTGCGGAAGTGGCCGCCGGCGCAGACGTCGTCGTGGTGTTCGGCTTCAACCTTTCCGGCGAGTACTTCGACCTCGACACCCTCGACCTCTTCAAGGGCGGCAACGAACTGATCGACACCGTCGCCGGCGCGAACCCGAACACCGTCGTGGTGCTGGAGACGGCCGGGCCCGTGCTGATGCCGTGGATCGACGATGTGCCGGCCGTGCTCGAAGCCTGGTGGTCGGGAGACAAGGGCGGCGACGCCATCGCCGGTCTGCTCTTCGGTGACGTCAACCCGTCGGGGAAACTACCGGTCACCTTTCCGAAGGAGGCTGCCGACCTGCCGACCGGTGCAGGCAACAACGACCAGTACCCCGGCACATTCGCTGACGGATCCACAAGGCGGGAACCGGACTCGACCGAAATCCGTCAGGTGAACTACACGGAGGGCCTTCAGGTCGGCTACAAATGGTACGACGAGCAGGGCATCGAGCCGCTCTTCGAGTTCGGGCATGGACTGTCCTACACGCAGTTCGAGTACTCCGCTCTGAACGTGGCGACCGCGATCGATGAGATCACCGGCGCCGTGCGCTCGACCGTGAGCTTCACCGTCACGAACACCGGCGCAGTCGATGGCGCGGAGATCCCGCAGGTATACGTCGAGTTCCCCGAGGTGGCAAGCGAACCCGGCAAGCGTCTCGTCGGGTTCGACCGCATCGAGCTTGCGGCCGGCGAGCAGCGCGCTGTGGAGGTGGTCATCGATTCCGAGGCCAGCAACAACCCGCTGTCCGTGTGGGATGTGGACGCTGATGTGTGGAAGATCATCGACGGCGACTACCTGCTGTCCGTCGGCGGCTCCTCACGCGATCTGCCGTTGCAGACCACGATCGGCATCGCGAAGCCGACCACCCCATCTGCGCCGGCTGCGCCGACCGTCGTGGCATCCGGAACCTCTGCCGCAGTGTCCTGGACTGCTCCGGCGGCCAACGGCTCGACGATCTCGTCGTACCGCGTCGAGGTATGGGACGCCGCAGGCACGTCCGGCCCACCGGCATCGCCTGTGCGCAGCGTCACCGTGGTCGACGGGCTGACGGTAGCCATGAGCACCACGATCACCGATCTGCCGGTCGGCACCTACACCGCCACGGTGGTCGCAGTGAATGGTCAGGGCGAGTCCCCCATCTCTCCCGCTTCGGCCTCATTCGCGATCGCCGCGCCCACCCCGGGCGGCGGCGGAGGCGATGGAGGAGGGTCCGGCGCGGGTGGTGGCACCGACACGACCGGCGGCAGTGGGTCAGTAGCCGGAACGCAGACGGGTCAACGGGACGGCTCACTTGCTGTCACCGGTCTCGTCGCCCCGGTCGGCATCCTTGCCGCCGTGAGCGCGCTGTTGGTGGCGATCGGAGTATTCGTCCGCTCGCGCTCACGGTCGCGTTCGAAGCTTCGCAGCGAAGGATCGAGCTGACGCTATCGACGTGCTGACCTCGCGTCGGCAACAACGGAGCCCCGGGACGACAGCCCCGGGGCTCCGTTGTTGGTTTGCTGTGGGGGTTAGTAGCTGGTGTGGAGGGTGATGTTGTTGATGTTCCACCAGTGTGTGGTGGTGCTGGTTTGGGTGATGCGGATGTAGCGGGTGGTGGTGGGGGGGATGGTGATGGGGCGTTTGTAGCCGTATCCGGTGCCGGTGGTTGTGGTGGTCCAGGTGGTGCCGTCGGTGGAGGTGTCGATGGTGAAGCTGCGGGGGTAGTCGGTGGTTGCCCAGGGGGCGGTTTCGAGGGTGATCATGGCGACGGTGTGGGTGGTGCCCATGTCGATTTGATACCACTCGCCGCCGGTTTGGGGGTGTCCGCTGGTCCAGGCGGTGTTGTTGATGCCGTCGATGCCGGAGGTGGGGGTGGTGTCGGGGGCGGTGGTGGAGGCGGTCGCGGTCCATCCGGTGGGGTCGATGGTGATGGGGTTGTAGGTGGAGAGTCCGCCGGCGTATTTCTTCACGGTCTCGACGAAGCGGTCGTTTCTGGTGAAGTTCGTGGTGGTGAACTGGGTGAGTTTGCGGGTGAAGGTGGCCTGGTCGTCGCTGTTGATGATCGGTACCGGGTTCTGGTTGTCGTAATACATGCCCCAGTAGCCGAAGGCGTCTTCGGCTTGCCCGCGGACTTTGTAGGTCCAGTTCGACCAGGACACGTGTTGCGCGTTCATCCCGGCCATGAATCGGGCCCAGACGTCGTCGTTGTAGTAGAGGGAGTACTCGCCGTTCAGGATGGGAACGCCTGGGTCGGTGAGTCGTTGGGGGGTCGCGGCGAGTTCGTTGGTGACGAGCTGGTTTTGGGCGTTCCAGTCTTTCGGGGCGGACATGTCGTAGGGGTGGAGTTGATACATCACGTTGGTCCAGCCGTAGTCGTCGGGGTCGGCGATGGAGTCCATGCCGAGGAACGCGGGGAGCACGATGAGGTGGTCGGGGTCGATCGCGCGGACGGCGTCGTAGATCCGGTCGAAGAAGTCGTTCTTCTTCTTCAGGTCGTCGGTGTCTTCTGCCGGGTCGATGAGGGGTTCGTTGATGAGGTCGTATCCGGCGACGGCGGGGTTTCCTTCGTAGCGGGCGGCGATGTTCTCCCAGATGTCTTGGACCCAGTCCTGGTAGGTCGGGTTGCCCCAGAACCCGTTCGGAGACGGGCCGATCCGGCCGCAACTCCCCCAGGAGCATCCGCCGCCGGGCACCATGTGCAGATCGAGGAGGACGTAGATGCCGCGCTGAGAGGATTCCTCGATCAGCCAGTCCAGTTTCTCCCACGGGTTCGGTTTCCATGTCCCGTCGAGGTTCAGGAACGTGTTCCATCCGATCGGGACGCGGATGAAGTTCAACCCGGTCGCGGCGATGTTGTCGATGTCGGTTTCGGTGATCCAGGTGTCTTGATGCGCGTCGATCACCGACTGGGCCCCCTTGACACCGAACCGGGCGGTCAAGGTGTCATTGAGGGAGTAGTCATCGGAATACAACCCTGCGGTCAACTCACCCACCGACCACCACTGCAACGCCGTACCGGTCTGCGTGAGCCGGAAGAACCGCAAGGCCTGCGCAGTGAAACCGATGTTCGTCGCCTTCACAGAACCCACCCCCACCGCCACCGTCGACCACAACACCCCATCACGCGACACATCCAAGCGGTACCCGCGAGCCCAGTCGCCTTCGTCTGTGGCGTCTCGTGCCGTGTCGATGGAGACGTTGTTCAACGTGACCAAGGCGCCAAGATCGACTTCGATCTCCTGCCCGGGGTTCTGGGCGACCCCCGTCGTCCATCGCGAGGTGACGTCGCCGTCCAGAGCGTTGGTGGGAGCAGAGCCTTCCGAGGCAGTGATCTCCCACGTGGAGCGATCGAGGATGTTTCCCGTCGAGATCGATACCTCCGCGATCGACCACCACTCCGAAGCAGCGCCATGGGAGACGATGCGCAGATACCTCGCGTACTTCCATGCCTTGAAATCCGCCTCGACGATCCTGTTCGTGCCGTACCCGCTCGCCACCGGCGTGAAGATGGCGTTGTCATCGGAGGTCTGAAGCTCCCACTGCCGCGGGTAATCGTCCGGATGCGCCGCGCCCGAGTCGACCAGCACCCGATCCATCTGCACAGATCGACCGAAATCCACGGTCACGGTTTGTCCCGGCGCTTGAGGGACCCCGCTTTGCCACACGGTGGAAAGCGCCCCGTCCATTGCTGCAGACGGCGTCACGCCAGGACCGCTGCTAAAAGCCTCGACGCGTTGCGGCGGGTTCGTCAGAACAGGGTCGAGGAACAGATTGAGCTCTCCGACGGACCAGAAGTACTCGGCAGTCGATGTCTGAGTAAGGCGAACGAAGCGCGAGGCCTGCATCGCGAACTTGACGGTGGTGACGCCACTCGTTCCGGGTTGGGCCGCGACGGACTCCCACGTGGAGCCATCCGAGGACACCTCGATGACGAGTGCGCGCGGAAAATCGCCAGACGCACCGCTGTCATCGAGGGAGAGTCGATTGAACTGCGTCGGTGCACCCAGATCGAGGTGCAGCCACTCGGTCCCGGACTGTAGCTCGCCGGTCGTCCACCTCGTGGCCTGCGATCCGTCCAAGACCGCCGCGGCCTCTCCCGAAGATACGGTGGCAGACCAACCGTGCCGATCGATGGCGAACTCGCCAAGAGGCGACATCCAGTCTTCTTGCGCCAGCCAGCCGCCGACGTTCGTCCCGCGAAGGTTGATCACATCCCCCGACCCGGACCCCGTCCGCAGAACGCTCCCGTCTGCTGTGAGGAAATCGGATCCGTCCAGAGCATCAGCGGCATGCGCCGGGAGCGGTGGCGCGAACGGGGTGACCAGCAGCACGGTTGCGGCCACGGCGAGCACAAATGACGTTCTCATCGATCCTCCTTGATCAGTCCCGTCGACCTGGCGCGCACAGTTGTGTGCTGCGGCCGGGCCATCGAGCGAGAATCTCCAGTCTCACCCGTCGCCGAGGAGCTCGTCAATCGGTTTACGCGGATTCGTCGACCGGTTGACGAAAGACCAGTGCCGTCAGTCGGCTGAGGGCTTGCTCACGCTGCCGCTTCGAGTTCAGCGGGGGCCGGGACGGAGATGCGATGGATGCCGGGGGTCAGTACCCGTTCGAGGTGATCGGGCCACTCGAATACGGCCGTCGTCCCCGTCGGGAGGACGATCTCGAAGTCGATGACGTCGCGGGCTCGTTCCCATTGCACGCTGACCGTGCCGTGAGGTGAATTGAGAGATGTGCGTGCCCAGTCGATGCCTGGTCCGATTTTGGGCGCGATGAGAACCTGCTGGTAGCCGGGGGAGAGGGCAGCGATGCCACCGATCTCCCGATGCATCCAATCCGCGACAGCTCCGAGCGCGTAATGGTTGAAGCTCGTCATGTCCCCCGGATTGATGCTGCCATCCGGAAGCATCGAGTCCCACCTCTCCCAAATCGTCGTCGCACCCATCGTGACCGGGTAGAGCCACGACGGGCACTCGCGCTGAAGAAGCAGGCGGTAGGCGGTGGCGGTATGACCCGTCGAGGTCAACGCGTCGGCGATGAAGGGCGTGCCGGCGAAACCCGTCGATATGTGGAAGCCGCTGTCGGCGACGAGCTCCGCGAGCCGGCGACCGGCCCACTGTTGCTGCGTCTCATCGAGGAGGCCGAAGACGATCGCCAGCGAGTACACGGTGGTCGAGTCACTGTGGATGCGATCACCACGCACGTACTCGGCAACGAATGCTTCTCGAAGATGGTGCGCGTGCTCAGTGAATTCAGCTTCTTCCGCAACGTGCCCGAGGATGCGGGCGGACGCGGCGATTCGGTGAGCTGTGCGATACGCGCATGCAGTGGCCACGACGCCGGGATCGGCTTTCGCAGAACCGGGGCTGTCTGCGGGAGCGTCAGGATCGAGCCAGTCTCCGAACTGGAACCCTGTATCCCAAACCCCGCTGGGTGAGAGCAGCGACTGCACCCGCCGGCCGTGGCTGAGCATGGACTCGAAAGAGCGGGCGAGGATGCGCGCGTCACCGTAGGCCTCCCACAGCGCCCACGGTACCCAGACGGCGGCGTCGCTCCAGAATGCTGCGGCCTCCTCCGCTCCCGCACCCGGCTGGGGGATGGTCGCGTTCTTGAGGATGTCCGGCACGATATACGGCACGACGCCATCATGATGGGCTTGTTCGAGGGCAAGATCCTGCAGCCAGTCGGCGAGAAACTCCTTGACATCGAAGAGGAATGCGGCCGTGGGCGCGAATGCGGATATGTCGCCAGTCCAGCCGAGCCTCTCATCGCGTTGCGGACAGTCCGTGGGGATGTCGATGAAGTTGCCGCGCATCCCGCGAACGATGTTGTCGTGCAGCTGGTTCAGTTCGGGAACGGAACATTCGAAGAGTCCGGTGCGGCGAAGGTCGGTGGAGATGACGATCGCGGTCACTGCTGCGGTGATGTCATCATCGCTTCCCGGCCAGCCTGTGATCTCGGCGTAGCGGAAACCGTGGAAGGTGAATGTCGGTTCGAACGCATCGTCCCCACCGCTGAAGATGTACCTGTCGACGGAGGACGCTGAGCGGAGTGTGCGCACGGCGAGTTCACCGTCTTCGAGGACTTCCGCGTGACGGAGTGTCAGTCGGTCTCCGCGCGGTCCACGGACCTGTACACGGAGAAATCCCACGATGTTCTCGCCGAAGTCGACGAGCGTGGCGCCACTCGGGCTCTTCCAGATCTGCCGTGGCCGAAGTTCATCGACGCGACGGACGGGTGGTGCCGGGTCTTGGTCGAACCTTTCAGGAACGAAGTCGACAGCGTGCGTGCGACCCCATAACGCGTCGTCGAATCCCGCGCTCTTCCAACGGTCGTCGTGGAGCCGTGCGTCGATGTGCTGGCCGTCGTAGAAGTCGTTGAAGGTGATCTCGCTGCCGCCGACTCTCCAGGTATCGTCCGTGACGATCTGTTGCTGGTATCCGTCGGCGTAATCTACGACGAGCTGAGCGTAGGCGGCGATCTCACGTCCGTACCGTCGCGTCTCGATCCATCCCAGCCTTCCGCGATACCAGCCGTTGCCGACCGCGATGGCGATCGTGGATTCCTGCGCCAGAAGGCGGGTCACGTCGTGCTCGACGTAGTGAACTCGCCACTCGTAGCTCGTCCACCCGGGTGTGAGCAGATCGTCAGAGACTGGCATCCCGTTGATCCAGGCCTCGCAGATTCCCAGCGCGCTGAGCTTCAGCGTGGCCGAGACGACGGCGCCATGGTCCGGCTCGAGCGAGAACTCGCGCCGGAACAGCGGAGCACTTTCGGGCTCGGCATCTGCGGCGATGAATCGTGCGGTCGGGGAGGACATCAGCAATCTTTCTCGTTGGTGGGCGTGGACCTCGTGCACTCGCAGCTCAGCGAGATGGGGCCGGAACTTCGGCCTGCGCTGTCACGCGGGGGCGCCGTTCACGATGAAGGTTTTCGTGAGGAGGTCGCGCGGTCGCGAGCTGCGCCCGACATGGAGTTCGAATACGCCCGATTCCACCGTTCGCGTGCCGGCGGCGTTGACGATACTGCATGCCGAGACGGGAACCGTCACGGTCACGTCCCTTCGCTCTCCAGGCTCGATGGTCACTTGTGTGAAGGCCTTGAGCTCCTTCTCGGCCCAGGTGGCGCTGGTCACGAGATCGCTGATGTATGCCTGCACGGTTTCGACTGCCGGGCGTTGCCCGGTGTTTTCGAGGGTGATCGTCGCGGCGACGGTGTCATCGGGGTCGAGCTCGGAACTCGTCAAGCGGAGGTCGGAGTATTCGATGGTGGTGTAGCTCAGGCCTTCACCGAAGACGAAGAGGGGCTCTTGGGTGAGGTCGGCGTACCGTTCTCCGTGTTGGCCGCGGACGGTGTTGTAGTAGACCGGCAGTTGGCCCGCATGGCGCGGGAAGGAGATCGGAAGACGCCCAGAGGGGTCGATGACTCCGGTGAGCAACTCTGCGATTGCTCGACCTCCCTGCATTCCCGGATTGAACGCCTCGATGATCGCCGCGGCGCGATGGGCGGATTCGGGTAGGACGCTGGGTTTGGAATGAACGAGAACCAGGACGACGGGGGTAGCAGTCTCGACCAGCGCGTTCAACAGTGCGGCCTGGGCTCCCTGCAGTTCCAGGGTCGCGGTCGATTTGCTCTCGCCGGTGAGGGCGACGGTGTCGCCGAGGACGACGACTGCCCAGTCCGCTCCCGCGGCTGCCTCGATGGCTTCGGCGATCAGAACCGGGTCGGGCGACGACGGGACGAAGACCTGGGGGCGGGGTTGTCCGTCCCGGAGTACCTCACCTGCGGGGTCGGGGCGCTCTTCACCGATGTCTGCTCCGCGAGCGTAGGTGACGGACCAGTCGCTCGGCGCGATCAGCCGAATCCCGTCCAAGACGGTCGTGGTGAGCTCGCGGGGATGTCCTTCCGGCAGCCAGGGAATCTGACCCGAAGCCCCGGCCCAGTCGCCGAGCTGGGCATGCTGATCATCGGCGTTCGGACCGATGACAGCGATGCGCGGCGGTCGGGATGCGTCGGGCGAGGGCTGGAAGGGAAGGATCCCGTCGTTGCGAAGCAAGACGAGGGAGCGGCGGGCCATCTCGAGATTGATCCGCGCGTGTTCCACGCTCCCGATGACGCTTCGTCCCGGCCGGCTGCTCCGGCGGGCGTTGCCGAAGAGCCCCAGGTCGAACTTCAGGGTGAGGATGCGGCGCACGGCGTCATCGATCAGGGCCTCCTCAAGGCGCCCGTCTGTCACAGCCTGCCGGGCGGCGTCGAAGAATTCGGGGGTGGTCATCACGAAGTCGTTGCCGGCCTCGACGGCGACGATCGCCGCCTCGACGTGGTCGGCGCAGACATGCTGCTCCCACACCATCCGGCCGACGTTGTCCCAGTCGGTGACCAGGGTGCCGGTGAACCCCCACTCGCCCTTGAGGACGTCTTTCAGCAACCATTTGTTCGCGGTGATCGGGACGCCGTCAATGGCTTGGTACCCCAGCATGAAGGTGCGGCATCCGGTCTCGACGGCCCGTTGGAAGGGCGGCAGGAACCATGATCGAAGTTTGCGTGGGCTGAGGTCGGCTTCGCTGGCGTCCCGGCCACCCTGCGTCTCGGAGTATCCCGCGAAATGCTTCGCGGTGGACAGGATCGCGGTGGGATCAGAGAGACCCGCCCCCTGGTACCCGCGGATCATCGCAGCGCCGAGTTCGCCGATCAGGTGGGGGTCCTCGCCGAATGTCTCGTCGACGCGACCCCAGCGCGGATCTCGGGCGATGCACAGCACGGGGGAGAAGGTCCAGTGCAAGCCCGTGGCCGACACCTCCATCGCCGTGGCGCGCGCGCCTCGTTCGACGAGTTCGGGATTCCATGTGCAGGCCATTCCGAGCTGTGTCGGAAAAATGGTCGCGCCCGGCCAGAAGGAGTGGCCGTGTATGCAGTCGTCGGCCATCAGCAGAGGAATGCGGAGGCGGGTCTTCGCGACCAGACGGTCCGCCTCGTCGATACGCTCCGGCGAAGCGTGCAGAAGCGACCCGGCCAGCTGGCGGGAGACGAGATCATCGAGGTCGCCCCGTGCGTCCGACTGCATCATCTGGCCGACCTTCTCGGCAAGTGTCATCGACCTCAGCAGCTCATCGACGAATGCAGGGCCCGTCTGCGAGGCGTGTTCGTAAGCGCTTTCCGGTGAGCCGGTCATCCTGTGCCTCCACCCGGATTGTGCACCGGTCTACATCGACGATTCGACCACCGTACGCACGAGGACGCCATCGTGTCAACCGATACACGTCCTCAGACGTGCGGGGATCGGTCACACCGTTTGCGTAGACGTGCGTGCGCGCAGTTCCGGCGAGATGACCTCGTGACGCGCCTCCGTCCGACCCTGCTGGATACGCTCGAGCAGCAGCCGAATGGCACGGATGCCAGACTCACGGCCGAATTGGTCCACGGTGGTGAGGGACATGATCGGATGAGACGCCAGGTCGATGTCGTCATAGCCCGCGATCGAAACGTCTGCGGCAGTGAGGCCCAGTTCGATTCGCGCACGGAGCGCGCCGATGGCGAGTGTGTCGTTCGCGGCGAAGATCGCGGTGGGTCGGTCGGACGCGCTCAGAAGACCCATGCTCGCGTCGTACGCCTCGGGCTCCAGCGGCCCGGAGAACACGGATCGCGGTGACAAACCGCGCGAGGCCATCGCGGCGTCATAGGCGCGACGCCGAATGGTGTGGGGGAGGAGGTCTTCCGTCACCTGCGGATACGCGGTGATCGAGAGATGCGCGATACGGCGATGGCCGAGCTCGAAGAGGTGCTCCATGACGAGCTCGGCGCCCCGGGCATCATCGTTCGTGACGGTGTCGTAGTTGATCGAGGGATCGTGCCGGCCCAGGAGCACGATCGGGATGTCGAGCCCGAGGCGCTCGAGCCAGTCGGGGGCTACTTCCGGGGAGATCGCCACGAAACCGTCCACCTGCCGGTCGACGAGCGCATTCAAAACGGGCGCACCCTTCAGGTCGCCGATGGCGGGAGCGATGATCAGCTGGTACCCCGATCCGCCCAGCTCGTCGGCGGCGCCCTGCATGATCTGCGTGAAGAAGTCGTTTCCGAGTTGCGGAATCTCGAAGCCGATCGTGTAGCTCGCCCCCCGCATCGAGCGGGCAGCGATACTCGGGCGATACCCGAGTGCGTCGATGGCAGATTCGACTTTCGCTCGCATTCCCGGGCTGACGCCATAGGCGTTGCGGATGACCTTCGACACGGCGGCCTTGGAGACGCCCGCGGCCGCGGCGACGTCGTCCATCGATGGACGCGACTTCCGCTGCACGTCGGGTGCCGTCATCGGTGAACTCCTCTGTCGCGGAAGTATCCGCCGCCTATCCCCCTCGCGAAGAGCGAGATGACTTCATGATACGTCGATCGATTTACATCGAACGGATAACGGGAACGTAGACCGGTTGACAAAAGCTGGACAAGCCGCTTATCGTCATGAACGCGCCACCGTGCCGCTTCTCCGCCGATGACGCACAACCCGCCCCGGGCGATAGGCCGGGATCACCCTGAAGTCCAATGGAGCATTTCATGCGAAAAGCAACAGCAGCAGCACTTCCCGTCGTCGCGTTGACGACGCTGGCACTCGGCCTGGCCGGCTGCTCTTCCGGACCACAGTCCGGCTCGGGCGGCGGCTCAGACGGCGACACCGTCCTCACCATGTCGGCGTGGGCGGACGATGACATCGCCGCGGCGCTCATCAAGAAGTTCGAAGCCGACAACCCTGGGGTGACCATCGACTACACCGGTCTCCCCTGGCCGGGTATCACCACCCAGATAAACACCGAACTGGTCTCGGGCACAGCCTCCGACATCGTTGTCGTGTTCCCCGGCAACGGCGGCCCCATCGCCGCGCAGGTCCTGGCGAAGGGTAACTACCTCGCTGACCTCAGCGACGCGGAATGGGTGGGCAACTACAACGACGCCAACAAGGCGGTCATGGGCGCTGACGACAAGATCCTGATGGGCTCGAATGGGTTCACGATCATTCCCGCCGTCTACAACACGCAAGCGCTCGAGGCCGTCGGCGCCACCGCACCGACGACCTGGAGCGAAGTGCTCGACCTCTGCTCCACCGCGAAGGCCCAAGGCAAGGTCGCTTTCGCCCTGGGTGCGCTGGCAGGAGGCAATTACAACTACCTCCCGTACGCCCTGTCCGCCACCCTGGTTTACGGCCCGAACCCCGATTTCGTCGAGCAGCAGACGTCGGGCGACGCGTCGTTCAGCGATTCGGAGTGGACGACCGTGCTCGACAAGTATCGCGAGCTCACGGATGCCGGCTGCTTCAGCGCGGACGCCACGGGAACGAGCCTCGAGGTCGCTCAGGGCCAGGTAGCCAAGGGCGAAGCGCTCGGCATCGTGACGGTCAGCCCCCAGATCAGCGCAATCGAAGAGATGGCACCGGAGGGAACCACGTTCGAGACGGCAGCCTTCCCCGCGACCGATGACGCGTCCGAGACGGTTCTCCCCGTCGGACTCGGTGCCGGCTACGGAGTCAACGCCAAGTCTGAGCACATCGACCTCGCCAAGAAGTTCGTCGACTTCTACCTCTCCGAAGAGGGGCTGAACATCGCCCTCACCACGGGATCGATGTTCCCCAGCGCACCGGTCGACGGCTTCGCTGCCCCCGAGGCTCTTGCCGGCGTCACCGAGCAGGCGCAGGGGGACAAGACGTTCTCCTTCCCCGACCAGACCTGGCCTAACGCCGTCGTGAACCAGACTTACGTCGACGGCCTCCAGGCTTTCCTCGGTGGCCAGACCTCCGCATCCGACCTTCTCAAGCAGATGGACGACGCCTTCAAGGGCTGAGGCCAGCCGACCTTCCGGGTCGCAGTGCCGGGGTGTTCACGACCCTGGCACTGCGACCCGCACCATGAAGGTCCCTAGTTAGGAAGCAACACCATGGCAGCAGTACCAGTTGTGCGGTTGGACAAGCGGCCGCGCGCAAGACGTCCCTATCGCGGGTTCGCCCACTCCGTGTGGTGGTTCGTCCTGCCGGCAGCGGCTCTCTACGTCTTCGCCGTCGTCTACCCCAGCATCCGCGGAAGCCTCTACGCCTTCACTGATTGGGACGGCGTCTCTCTGGACCCCAGCTGGGTCGGCCTCGATCAGTTCGCGCGCATCTGGTCGGACCCGAACGGTCTCACGGCGATCAGGAACACGCTCCTCATCGCCTTCGCCGTGACGGTGATCCAGAACGCGATCGGGCTGCTGATCGCACTCGCCGTCAACTCCCGTATCAAGACGAGGAACATTCTCCGGGTGCTGATCTTCGCCCCCGTCGTGGTCACGTCCATCGCCGTCGGCTTCCTCTGGAAGAACCTCTACGCGCCCGAAGGCGGTATCAACCAGATCCTCGAATCGGTCGGGCTCGGCGCGCTTCAGCAGAACTGGCTCGGCGATCCTTCCGTGGCCATCTGGTCGATCATCATCGTCATGTTCTGGCAGTTCGTCGGCTACTCCATGGTGATCTTCCTCGCCGGCCTGCAGGGCATTCCCGAGGAGGTCCTGGAGGCGGCGGCCATCGACGGGGCAGGCCCGATCCGACGATTCTGGTCCGTGATCCGTCCGCTCCTCGCACCCGCGATCACGATCAACGTGATGCTCTCCCTCATCGGCGGACTCAAGCTGTTCGATCAGGTCTTCGTCATGACCCAGGGCGGACCGGGCGGTGCGACCAACACCATCTCCACTCTGATCTACTCGAATGCGTTCGCGCTCGGACGTTTCGGCTATGCCGCAGCCCTCGCCGTTGTCCTGGCCATCTTCGTCGCCGTCGCGTCGATCATCCAATACCGTCTTCTCGCCCTCCAGGAGCGCTGACATGTTCCGCTACACCTGGCGCACAGGGGTCCTCGAGATCGTGATGATCATCGTCGGTCTCGTCTTCCTCTTCCCCATCTACGTCCTCGTCAACCTGTCCCTGAAGGCCCCCGGCGACCAGAGCGCCACGCTCGCCCCGCCACTGCAGCCCACCTTCCAGAACTTCATCGACGCGTGGCAGCAAGGCGGACTCGGTGGCGCCCTACTGAACAGCTTCATCGTCACCGTCGTAACAGTCGGCCTCACCGTGATCTTCGCCGCATCCGCCGCCTACCCGCTCTCGCGGCTAGGAGCACGGTGGTCGAAGCTCACCTACTTCGCCTTCCTCGCCGGGCTCCTCCTGCCCGCGCAACTCGCGCTGCTGCCGCTCTACCAAACCATTCGCGACCTGGGCCTGCTGGGAAGCCTCGCCGGCGTCATCCTTGTCGGCGTCGGAGGAAGCATGCCGTTCTCCGTCTTCCTGTACTCCGGATTCCTCCGGGCGCTCCCTGCCGAGTACGAAGAGGCGGCTGCACTCGACGGCGCGAACGCCTTCCGGACGTTCTGGTCGGTCGTCTTCCCCCTCGTCAGACCCATCACCGGCACGGTGGTCATCCTGACCGCGGTAGCGACGTGGAACGATTTCCTCACTCCGCTGCTCTACCTCTCCGGGAGTGACCAGCAGACGGTCACCGTTGCCATCTACGGATTCGTGGGGCAGTTCGGTGCGCAGTGGAACCTCATCTTCGCGGGCATCATCATCAGCATTCTGCCCATCCTGATCGCCTACTTCTTCCTGCAGAAGTACATTGTTCAGGGCTTCGCAGGTGGGTTGAAGGGATAGCTTCCGCCCCCACGGTTCGGTCAGCGTAGCGTTCTTGAACCGTCGCGGCGGCATGTGGGGGTTCAACCGGGGAGAGTTGCGACGAATGATGAAGCGCCATGCTGCGTGACATTCATAAGGTTCGGATCTGAGCAGACTCCCAGGAGAGCAGATGCATCCGAAAAGCAGCGCCGTTCCCATATCGTCTCGCGACGTTCTTCTTGTCGGCCTCGGTGGGTGCATCGGCACGCTCGTGCGGGCATGCCTGGTCGTGCTCATCCCCAGTGTCGGGCCGTTTCCCACCGCGATCTGCCTGATAAACATCAGCGGCGCATTCATTCTCGGCTGGTTGCTCGCGGTCCTGTCACCAATCAGTCCAGAGTCCGATCGGAGCCGCGCGGCACGCCTTTTCTTCGGGACGGGACTGCTCGGCGGCTACACCACGTACAGCACTTTCGCGGTGGATGAGCGAGGGTTCATCCTGGCAGGGGACATGGGCACGGCACTGCTGTTCGGTCTCCCCACGGCGGTCCTGGGCATCGTCGCGGCCGCTGCCGGGTCCGCTCTGGTGAAGACCTCGCATGCTCGTGGCATTCGGCGGACACGTTCATGAGCATCACCGTCCTACTGACCATCGCGGTCGCAGGGGGTTGCGGTGCTGCAGCGAGGTTTGCGCTGGACAGTGCGATCACCGCGAGCTCCAAGAGTCGAATCCCTGTCGGGACGCTGGTCATCAATATCAGTGGGTCGTTCTTGCTGGCGCTGGCGACCGGCCTGCTTGTCGGCAAACTGATCTCGGCTGACGTTCTTGCGATCGCCGGGACAGGCTTCCTCGGTGGTTACACGACGTTCAGCACAGCGAGCACGCAGACCGTCGACCTCATCAGAGACCGCCATTTCACTGACGCGGCGGTCTATGCCGCGGGGATGCTCCTCGGGTCCGTCGTGGCCGCCGCAGCCGGCTTCTGGCTCGCAACAGCGTGGGTGTGAAACCAGCTGATGTGAAATCTCGACATCTGTCCCGTGCCTCCCCGACCTGATGTCATTAGCGTTTCGAAGCACACGGAAGACATATCTGACGAGGATGATCCGATGACCGGTTACGTCGAGCACCACCCGAAAGACATCCTCGGCGTCGGCGAGAAAGCGCCCGACTTCGCACTCCACGACACCCCGGAACACACTCTCACTCTCTCGAGTCTTCGCGGTAAGCCCGTCATCTTGGTGTTCTACCCCGCGGACTGGAGCGCGGTGTGCGGAGACGAACTCAACGTATTCAACGCAGCCGAGACGTTGCTCAGTGCGGATAACGCCGTCGTGCTCGGCATTTCGGTCGACGGGGTCTGGTCGCACCAGGCGTTCGTCGCCGACCGCGGTCTCCGGTTCTCCCTGCTGAGCGACTTCGAGCCGAAGGGGGAAGTCTCCCGGCGATACGGTGCGTATGACTTTCACACCGGCACGAGCAAGCGGGCACTCTTCGTCATCGACGCCGCCGGCGTCATCGCTTGGAGCTACCTGTCACCCAACGACGTCAATCCGGGCGTCGACGGTGTCTTGGACGCGCTTGCCGCGTTGAAGGCACCGACCGAGCCACCTCATTGAGATTGGATCCCCATGTCACACCTTCGCATCCCCGTCTCCGATCACGACCACAGCTTGGGTCCGGCCGACGCGCCGATAACGCTCATCGAGTACGGGGATTACCAGTGCCCGTACTGCGGCGCGGCATTTCCTGTCGTGAAGGAGCTCCTCAAGAAATACGACGGAAAAATCCGCTTCATCTTCCGGAACTTTCCCATCGCAGAGATTCACCCCGAGGCCGTGGACGCAGCCTTCGTCGCCGAGTTCGCCTCGGAACACGGCGAGTTCTGGCAGGCCCACGACCTGCTCTACGAGAACCAGACCGATCTCGGGCCACAGCTGTACCAGCGGATCTGCGAAGCGCTCGGGCTGAGCGCCGCTGACCTGGAGCAGGCGGCGAAGGAGAACAAATACACCGCACGGATCAAGGCCGACGAAGACGGGGGCCTCCGCAGCGGCGTGAACGGCACACCGACCTTCTTCCTCAACGGCGCACTGGTCGAAGCCGGAACCGCCGGCCTCGCGGACGCGATCGCAGCCGAGATCGGGCACCTCAACACCGGAGGGTGACCCGTGCCGTCACGTGCCACACCGCTCGGATCGCCGCAGATGTCGCACACCGTGGGGTTCTGGTTGTCGCCACCGCGTTCCGCAGTGACGCTCCTGATGCGGACCCGGGACTTCACCCGAGTCCCGCACCTCGCAGCATCCGGCGGATCTCGAGGAGAGATTGCTCGGAGACGGGTGTTCCGCTGGGCTTGTGCAGGGTGAGCCGAACATTGTTCATGCGGACGATGAGTTGACTCCCTTCCTGCGTCGCCTCCACGTCAGCCACCTGCTCAAGCAGCGTGACCACCGCATCCCAGCTGATGTTCTGGGAAGTCGGGTGGTGCAGGATCTCAAACAGCGTTCGTTGCGCGGCGTCCGTCAGCGTCTTGTCCATGATTCCGTCCTCCTGCATTCGTGTCACAGCGTAAGCGATTCGCCGAGCTGCTGCCCATAGCGGGCGATGGTCCGACCGACAGGCAGCCGATCCTGGTTGTATTTTTCGAGTGCGTCGGCGACGGAGAGCTCCGTCCTCAGGAGGTCGACCAGGGCCATCGCATCGCCGGCCGCTTTCGCCGCTCCCATAGCGGTGTGGGGCCGAACGACGACGCCCGCATCACCGACGAGCGCAATGTTGTCTGTAGACAGACGAGGGGCTACATAGTCGTAGATGGCTTGGAGGAAGGGCTCCGGTTCGGCCGCGACCGCCTGCGCCATCGCCGGTGGAAGCTCGGTCGTCGCGGCCTGCACGAGCGTCTCGCGGAGGTCTGCGGGCAGGTCGCCGGGTGCGAGCGAGACTCCCGTCCGGCTGTGCCCACTCTGAACCATGAGATTCTCCAGGTCGGCGGGGGACAGCGAGCGGTACCAGACCCAGTTGTATCGCCTGAGGCCGCGAGTTGTCTGGCCGTCTGCCCCCGGGACGAGATAACCCAACATGTGCGCATGCCGGGCCGTGTAGAAGGCAAAACGGTCCAGGAGGACGTTGGCTGCTGGTTCTGGGAGCGCCTCCTCCGGGACGAGACCGCGCCAGGTGACGTACCCGACGTAGCTGTTGGCGGACTGTCCCGGAGCGACGGCGCCGCGGACTACGGAGTTGAGGCCGTCGGCGCCGACGACCAGATCGAAGGTTTGCTCCCGCCCCCTCTCGAGGTGGACGACCGCCTCGCGGCCCTGTGGACGCACCGCGGTGACCGCGCTTCCCAGCAGATAGCGACCGTCCGGGATGAGTGCCCGCAATCCGTCGTAAAGGTAGTCCCAGGAGAGTTGAGTCTGCGGCGTGGGATCCCGGTAGAGGACGTTGCCTCGGCGGTCGAGCGTGATCCGTTCGCGTGCTTCGACGCCGGAGCGCGCGACCGCTGCCAACTGCAGCCGGGCGAGGATGTCGTAGAGGTCCTGCTGACCGACAAGCCCCGCGCCCCGCCGCGCCAGCCCCGTTTGCGAGCGTTCGAGGACGGTGACGTGGTGGCCGGACTGATGCAACAACGCCGCGGTGAAGAGGCCGCCGAGCGATCCTCCGACGACGCCGACATTCAAGGGTGTGGTGGGCATCGGGCGCCTCCTAGATGGTGGGTGAGACGACGGTATCGATGGGAGGGAGTGCTCCGCTTCGACGTTCGCCGAAACTTCAGTCCACGCCCGGCGATGTCACGCGCCGTCGTCCCTCAGAGCCGGATGAACTTTCGCACCAGGCGAGGCGGCACGCGCAAAGTGGGAGCAACCTCTACGACTTCTGTCGAAAGAAGGTTGTGACTGCTCTTTATAGATTCGTTTGATCGCACCGGAACGACCGCGAGGTAACCATGACAGCAAGCACCACGGTCGTCCTCGTCCACGGAGCATTCACGGATGCCTCCACCTGGTGGCCAGTCGTGCTGCGTCTGCTCGGCGCCGGTCACCGCGTCCTCGCGCCGCCCGTCATCGGCCGGAGCTTCCACGCCGACTGCGATTACATCCGCGCTTTCGTCGAGCGCCTTGAAGGTTCAGTCCTCCTCGTCGGCCACGGCTATGGTGCGGCGGTCGTCACCGTCGCCGGCCACGCAGCCAACGTCAAAGGCCTGCTCTTCATCGCTGGGTACGTACCGGAGCGCGAGGAGAGTATCGAGGCGATGAATGACCTCTTCGCCCCGGCCGAAGCCTCCCAACACCTCGTTGCCGCGACATTTCAGGGCGACGGGGCGTCGGGCACGGAAATCACCATCGCCATCGATCAGTACCCGTACTTGATGGCCGAAGGTCTGCCTGACGACGAGACAGCTGTCCTCGCCGTGTCGCAGCGGCCGATCTCCGTCGCGGCTCTCGCCGAGCGCGCCGCAACCGATGCGTGGCGGACAACCCCAAGCTGGGGAGTAGTCGCGACCGAGGATCGAGCCGTGAGTCCCGAGTTGCAACGATTCGGCTACCAACGCGCACGCTGCCGGGAGGTCGCCGCCTTTCATGGCCCGCACCTGGTGATCCAAACTCACGCCGCGGAGATCGTGAGATTCATCGCCGCCATCGTGAGAGAGATCGCTGCAGATGGCTGACCAGCCGGTTGAACCTACACCCGCGGTGCAGACACGCGAATGGGCCGCAGGCTTCGCACCACTCACCGTGCCCATCTTCCGACTGGTGTGGCTGGCATCGCTCGTCAGCAACATCGGCAGCTGGATGCAGACGGTTGGAGCTCAATGGTTGCTTGTCGAGACGAACAGCTCCGCTTTGCTCGTGGCCCTCGTTCAGACGGCATCCGCTGCGCCCGTACTGATATTCGCCATCCCCTCCGGTGTCATCGGAGAGTTCTTGAACCGGCGGCTGGTGCTCCTGTACTCGCAGGCGGTACAACTCATTGTCGTCCTCGGGCTGACATATCTGACATGGATCGGTCAGACGACGACGTTGATTCTGTTGGCGTCCACGTTTGCGCTGGGAATAATCTCGGCCATCCAACTCCCCGCGTTTCAGGCGCTCGTGCCCGACATCGTTCCGCGGAACATGCTCGTCGACGCGGCGAGCCTCTCGTCCATCGGGGTCAACATTGCGCGCGCAATCGGTCCGGCCATCGCAGGTCTTGTCGTTGCGCAGTTCGGTGTCGCAGCTGTTTTCTTCCTCAACGCCCTCTCCTTCGTCGTCTTCCTGGGGGTGCTGCTTTTCTGGAAGACATACAAGCCACCCGTGGCCCGGCACGAGCCGTTCGTGGATGCCACCCGCGCGGGAACCCGATACGTGTTGCACTCCCACATCGTGCGGGTCATCCTGCTCCGACTCGCGATCTTCCTGGTCCCCGCGAATGCGCTTTGGGCACTCCTTCCGACGATCGCGAAGGGCTCCCTCGGACTGACGGCGAGCGGCTACGGACTCCTGTTGGCGGCCCTCGGGGCAGGGTCGATCATCGGTGCGTTCGTGCTGCCCTGGGCTCGGCGGGTGGCCGCGTTCAACGGTGTCATCCTCTTGTCCTCGGCCGTCTTCGGCGTGGGGCTCGTCGTACTCGTCCTCTCGCCGACCCTCTGGGTGACTTTTCCGGTTCTCGTGGCCACGGGGCTGGCCTGGATAGGGGTGGTGGCTACCATCAACGGCGCTCTCCAGGCATTCCTGCCCGTATGGGTGCGCACCCGCGGACTCTCGTTCTACCAGCTCGTGTTCTTCGGTTGCACGGCGGCCGGCTCAGCCGTGTCAGGGGTGCTCGCTGCCATCTGGGGATCCGAAGTCGTCGTCATCGCAGCCGGGATCCTGTGCGTCCTAGGCGCGCTTTCCCTGCTCGTCTCGCCGATCCCCAAAACCACAGGCATCGGACGCGACATCGTCGAAGTGCCTGGAGTCGACGACGAGCCGAGAGCAGACGGAAGCGATGACGCCGCCGTCCTCGTGCTGATTCGCTACACCGTTCCCCAGGATCGACGCGCAGAATTCCTATCGGTCATCACACAAGTCAAAGAGACACGGCTTCGCACGGGCGGCCGCGAATGGCATGTCTACAGTGACGCGGACGACGCCGACGTCATCGTGGAGGCTTACAGCGTCGGGTCATGGCGAGAGCATGTGAGCCAACACGAGGGCCGCACAACCGAGTTCGACGGCGCACTCATCTCCCGCGCTCGCGCCATGAGCGCCGTAGTGCCCACTGCGACGCACCTTCTCGCCATCCAGCCGACGCGCTTCCACAACCACATGCCCCGCGGCAACGGTTGAGCGCGGGGCGTGCTCCTGGAGCCTTCGCCGGGCAATGCGACAGGTTCCAACGGAAGTCGAAGAGCTCGAGCCGCTTCCCTCGCTACATTCGGCCGCACAGACCCCGAGGAGCGCCATGCTGACGATCGAGAGAATCGCGCCGCCGACCGTCCTGATGCGATGCGCGGCCGAGTTCGCCGACGCGCCCAGCATGCCGTCCCACGGTTGAAGATGGAGACCCCCGTGGCACTGCGAGCCCGATTCGGCACATTGCCTTCCGCCGTCGGCGGGGCGCTCGAGGCAGCATGCCGACATGACCTCTCCGAATTCTTGTCGTGCTTCACGAGGGACGCGAGCGTGGACGTGTGGGGGTGCTCTCACACGACATGCGCCTCCATCGAGTACTGGGCACGGGATCTGCTCTCGGACGACCAGTTCGGTTTGACGGACTTCATCTACGCGCAACTGGGCGAGATTGCGGCTGTCCATGCACAGATGACGAGCCGCGACTATATCGGACCCGTCACCTTCGCGTTCACCCTCAACGGGGCACGCATCCGCGCGCTGCACATCACCACGTGAACGGAACGGATATGGACGAGCTTTCACGCGCGGCGAACTCCGCCATCGGGCAACTGGAGCTCGAACTGATAGTCCGCGATTTCATCACCGTACTCAACGAGGGTTCGCCTCGGGAGCTGCACGCCTTCCTCGCCGAGGACGTTCACTACAGACCATCCGCCGCCCGGACCATCTATGGGAGGGCGGCCGTCGTCGCCATGATCGAAGACATCAGGTGCGCGTTCGAGGAGTGGCGCACCTTCATGGTCGACGTGGCAGTGACGGGCGACGTCGTCTTGGCTGAGCAGTCCATGAGTCTTCGGCTGCCTGGAGGAGAACCGCACCTCGTGATGGGCTTCGCGAGCTTCCGCCTCGAGAACTTCCGTATAGCCGCTTGGCACCAGCTCCACGCCTAGTCCGACCAGCCGCACACCGAGAGAGAGAAAGCTATGCCCGATCAGCCGCTCACCGAGCACCTGTCAGAGAATCACCGCAACACGCTCTACCACCTCGAGCAGCACCCTACTTCCCACAACGTCGAGTGGCCGGACCTCCTCGCGCTCCTGGATGAGGTCGCCGATGTGACGGAAGAGCACAGCGGCAAATTCCGGGTCCGACTCGGGCAGTCCGAACTCTTCCTCACCAGACCGCATCACAAGGACATCGATGAATTGATGGTCATGGACGTGCGTCGTCTCCTCCGCATCAACGGCATCAGCACCGCGAAGAAGTAGCCCGGCTACGGCGTCGGCGCGTTCTGAGCGGGGTCCACCGGGCCTCGATGCGCGAGCGCCGCCGCGGCGAGCACGAGCAACGCGAGGGCCGCCGCGCCGAGGGAACTACCGACCCACCAACGGTCGATAGCAAAACCGATCCCACCACCCGCGGCGAACCCTACGAGAACGACGAGATACGCCCCCGCCTGCCGGAGGTGCGGTTGACCGTCCGTGGACACACGGTGTGCGAGCGCGCGCCCGACGAGGCTTGATGCCATCTGCAGAACAAGGGTCACCGCGACGTTTCCGTAGAGCATTCCGGATTCTCGGTGAAAAGCATTCCCCTGCACGCCGGCGAGAAAGCTGATGGCCCAGGCAACAACCACCGGCCCGAGAAGACCCGTCGAGTACAGCACCGCAAGTGCGATGAGGAACGCGGCCTCGACAACCAGAACCGGGACGGAGTAGGACGCACGCGCGCGCTCGAAGAGCAGAACCACAATGCTGCACGCGCACGCGCCCATCGCGAACGCGAAGATGGATACCAGCGCGGTGACCAGACGTTCGTACTCGCCGTCGACCAGAAGGTACCCGACGGACACGATGTTGCCCGACTGGACAGTGGCGAACGTGGACGCGTTCTGAAAGGTCCACGCGTTCAGGAGGCCCGAAACGACAGCGAGCACCACGGCTGAGTGAGGACGTTCGAGGACGGGGAAAGCGCGGGCCCCGCCCCGTGGTGCTGCAGATGGCATAGATGATCTCTCGCAGTAGACGGTGAAACGACGTCGCCCCACGCAATCGCGTTGCACCCCCGCCCGGCTACGACAAAGGTCGAATGATGACCCGCACCAAATCTTCAACATCTGTCGGAGAGATCGATGACGCGACACGAGTGTGCTGAGAGGGCGGGCCGAAGCTCGCGCACAGCTCGCGAGCTTGAACGGAGCCTCCTTATGAACGACAACGACAACCCCACCCCGCACCACGAGTCGCCCTCGCTCGGAAACCCGGACCTCCCCGCCGAGGGTGAGGCGAACACCGTCGACGACCCGGCCAGTCTGAGGATGACCGGCCCTCAGAACCGGATCATCGAAAGCCAGTTCCCGAGCCAGATGGACGCCCCCGGAACGGACATCTCGACCCAAGCGATCTTCTGGTCATCGTTCAATATCTCACCGCGCCGCGTGCAGCGCGGCGGCTGGGCGCGCGAACTCACAAAACAGGACTTCGCGATCTCCGACGAGATCGCCGGCGTCAATATGTATCTCGAGCCGGGCGGCATTCGTGAGCTGCACTGGCATCAGACTGCCGAGTGGGCGGTGATGACTCGCGGTCGTTGCCGTGTGACGACCATCAGCCGGTCCGGGCTACCCAGCGTCGAGGATGTGGAAGAAGGCGACCTGTGGTTCTTCCCCGGCGGGACCCCACACTCTCTCCAGGGCCTCGGACCCGACGGCGCCGAGTTCGTCCTGGCCTTCGACGACGGAGAGCAGTCGGAATCGAACACGCTGCTCCTGACGGACTGGTTCGCGCACACCCCTCCGGACATTCTGGCGAAGAACTTCGGAGTGGCCCAAGAGGTCTTCAGCGACATCCCACTGCACAACCTGTGGATCTTCCCCGGCGACGAACCCGGTGATCTCGCGAAAGACCAATCCGACGCGGGCGTGGAATGGGGTTCGGCAGAGCCCATCATCTTCCGACTCTCTCGGTCGCAGCCGCTGCACGAGAACTCCGGCGGACGGATCCAGGTTGCAGACAGTACGAACTTCCCTCTGTCCAACACTGTTGCCGCGGCACTGGTCACCATCGAGCCCGGCTCGATGCGGGAGCTGCACTGGCACCCCAACGCAGACGAATGGCAGTACTACCTACGGGGTTCCGCACGCATGACCGTCTTCAACACGGGCCCTCACGCGAACACCACCGACTTTCGTGCCGGGGATGTGGGCGTCGTCCGGAAGAACTTCGGGCACTACGTCGAGAACACCGGCGATGACGTCCTGCAGTTCCTGGAAGTCTTCAAGGCCCCGAAGTACGAGGAGATCTCGCTGGCGAACTGGCTGAGCCACGTTCCTCCGTCGCTCTTGGCCGCCCACCTGAACATCGACGAGGCAACTCTCGCGACGTTCCCGCGCGGCACGCAAGGCATCACCCCCATCCGCGATTGAAGGCCGCAATGCGCGTGGCGAGGGTGACCTGCCGGGACCCCGAACACCGCACCTTCCGCCCTCGCGCGCCCGGGGGAGCGCCGCGATCACGCTGACCGCCTCGACACGCGCCGAAGCGGGCCATGGGCCGAAGGCCATGGCCCGCTTCGGGTTCGGTCGCGGGAGGCCGCCTCCCGTCAGTAGTCCGAACGATTCTCCACCTCGGTGTCCACCTCTGTCGCGTCCTGCGCCCATGCCGCCAGAGCCAGGCGGAGCTGACGAGCCAGCCACTCCGTTCCGAGCTGCTCGACGTGGTCCTCGAGTGCGGTGAGTTGCGCGATTCGCTCGTCAACGCTCCCACTCAGGTCTGCGGGGTTGGAGTCTGTTCCGGTCATATCTCTCCTCGATCCTGTGACGACGTCGCTGTGCCGGTAGATCCGCGGCAGAGACGTGCGGTCACGATACGAGGTGATGCCGCCCCAATCATTCGACGGATGCCGAAAGTCATCGGAACATCAGCTACTGCAATGATCGGTCGAGATGCTCGCCAGGTGCCCGGAAAGTCTCTCGCGACAGGGCGCTATCCAGGAGCCCACCCTTGCGGGCCTGACGATCAGGGCTTGAGCTTCTTCAGCTCTGCCCGTCCCGAGATACCCAATTTCGGGTACGCCGAGTAAAGGTGTGCGCCGACCGTTCTGGGCGACAAGAAGAGAGCCTGAGCGATCTCGCGGTTGGTCATGCCGGTCGCCGCCAACCCGACCACCCGTTCTTCCTGCGACGTCAGTGCTCGCCCTGCGTCTCGCCTCTGCTTCGGGCTACGTTCTCCCGCCGCAGTCAGCTCAGCACGGGCCACGTCGCCCCACATCTGAAAGCCGAAATGGTCGAACGCGTCCCGCGCCTGCCTCAACCGCTCACGTGCCTCGCCGATCCTGTTCTGCCGGCGAAGCCATTCACCGTAACTGAGGTTGGCTCGAGCTCGAAGGTACGGCAGCGGATTGATCCTGTCGTCGGAAGCGCGAGCGAGGGCGTCCTCTCGCTCCTCGAGCGCCAGGACGGCGTGCGCGAACTGCAGTTCGCCACTCATTCGCTCGGATGCTGCGAACGACCTCATCGCCTGGTAATGCGTCAGCACGGGAAAGGCCAGCGAGCCGTTTCCGGATCGCGCCGCCGCATCCGCGTACTCCGCAAGACCGCGAGAACCGTAGAACCAGTGGTACGAACCTCCGGCCGGATCGACGAGCTCCGACAGTGTCTCGAATGCGTCCTGATGTCGACCACTCGCCGATTCGGACGTTCCGCGCGCGAGGAGGAAGTGCATCCGGAGGACGCCTCCCTGGAGGGCCGTTGCAGCCTCCGGATACTCTTGCTGCAGGGCGGCGGCGTCGACTGCGTGGCCCTCAGCGGCTCGTATCCACAACTGCGTGAGGCGGGCGGTGAGCCCGAGGAACGGCTCTTGAATCTCGCGAGCGTATGCGAGCGATTCCTCGCACGCCAGTCGAGCCTCACGCATCCGGCCCTGGAAATGCCGGTTGGTCGCCATGAGCACGAGCTGATGTCCGAGGCCGGCAATGCGGCCCCCTTCTTTCAACGCCTCGACGGCCGCGCTGCCGAATCGATCCGTTTCCATGACCGACCCCGCTGCCATGGCCGCGAACGCCAGCACCGCAAGCCCGTCCGCGTCGTTGATCGCGTGGACATCCATCGCGGCGAGCCGATCAGTGACACTCTCGGCGAGATCCGAGGGTGCCCCCAGAGCCTCGATCTGGAGTCGGCGAGGATCCATCGGGTTCGCGCCCCACGCCGCAACATCGTCCACGATCTGCCGCCAGTATGGACCAGGGATGGTCGTCGCCCCGTGGAAAGCCAGAGTGCTCAGGGCAGTGATGGCGTCGTCGTCATTCCCCGCTTCACGTAGTTTCTGGATCACGGCTAATGCCGCCACCCAGTCGCCCCCGCCGACCGTGCCGCCAGGGAGCAGCTGACGGATCCAGGAAACCCGCGCCCGAACTGTGCGGTCGGTGGACGCGAGCTCGGTCTCGGTGAGAAGTGAGATGCTCTGCTCCGTCTTGAAACCGAAGAATGCCGTCTCGGCAGCGAGCAGAAGGCGGCGAGCGCGATCTGCCGGAGTAACACTCAGTTCGGCCGCGCGCCTGTAGGCGCTCACCGCGGCGTCCACCGCACCGAAGCTGCGAAAACGATTGCCACCTGCTGTGAGGGCATCTGCGAGAGCCTCGTCGGGATGTTCCGCGACCACAGCGAGGTGCCAGGTCGCTCGGTCGGAACCAGGCGGGAGAAGGGCCGCGACGGAGCGGTGAGCGCGCTCACGTTCTTGACTGGTCGCGCTCTGGACAACCGCGGAGCGAACGAGCGGGTGTTGAAAGATCAGATGTCCGCGTGAGCGGTTCACGAGGCCGGTGTCGATGAGAACGTTCAGCTCAGCGGGCATCACCACGCGACCGACGATTCGGCTGGTCGCCTCGAGAATGGCCGCCTGGGCGTCGTCACTGCTCACCGCGGCGACCAGCAGAACGGTGCGGGAGATCTCGTCCAGGGGCGCAAGCCTGTCGGTGAACGCGCGCTCGAGCCGCGCTGTCAGCGGCACGACGTCACCGCTTGCAGCGGTCCACGCGTGGGGTGACTCGCTCAGCTCGATCAACGCCAGGGCATTACCCATCGACCGCTCCAGAACGAGGTCCCGCGTCGACGTCGACAAGGTCGGCGCGACCGCGTCCAGCAGAAGACGCGCGTCTGTGGGGTCGAGTGCGCCGAGGCTGAGCCGCGTGAATTCCGCGTCATCCCACTCGGGTCGCGTATTGCCGCTCCGCTCGCCGACCAGCAGCATGATGGGCTCATCGGGAATCCGCCTCGCGACGAACGCGAGGATCCGCGACGTGACAGCGTCGACCCAATGCAGGTCGTCGATGACGATCAGCAGGCCGGCGCTTGTCGCGCGCTCAGACAGCAACGTGAGGGTCGCGATGCCCAGAAAGAAGGCGTCAGCGGGCGAGCCCGCCATCTCGCCGAAGGCCACGCGAAGAGCATCTCGTTGCGGAGGGGGCAGCTCAGCGACGCGGTCCTGAAGCCCATGCGTCAGCTGGTGCAGGGCCGCGAGCGGAATATCCGACTCGGCTTGAACGCCGGTCGCGCGCAACACGTCGATACCGCGCCAGCGGGCATGTGCGATGACTGTCTCGAAAAGCGCTGTCTTGCCCACGCCGGGGTCGCCACTGACGATCACCACCCGCCCCGTGTCCGTGAGCGCGGAGAGGGCGTTCTGAATCAGCTGAAGTTCGCGATCCCGCCCCAAGAAGGGTCGCTCGTGCGCTGTCGGTTGAGTAATGGTCGGGCCAATCTAAGTAGCGTTCCGCAGCAACTAAGTCGGGTTTCCTGTGGCATGACCGCCGGGCCGTTTCTAGATTCGAGGAAGTTGCATCCCACGACTCTCCGGCCAGAAAGTCGTCGTTCCCTCTTAGCACGAAAGGTGCGATCGTGCCCAGGAAAACAACGATAGTGCTCGTGCACGGCGCATTCGTCGATGGAAGTTGTTGGGCATCGGTTGTCCGGATCCTGCTCGACCGTGGTCATGCCGTTCTCGTCCCTTCCGTGCCGAACCGGAGCCTCATCGGCGACGCCGCGTACATTCGTTCGTTCGTCGAGCAGATCGATGAGCCGGTTCTGCTCGTCGGTCATTCCTACGGTGGCGCGGTGATCACCGTTGCCGGTGTAGCGGAGAACGTCGTCGGACTGGTCTACGTCGCGGGCTACGCGTTGGAGGAAGGCGAGAGTCTCGGACAGCTCCAAGGACGATTCCCCGAGTCGGAGCTCGCATCGAATCTGGTGTACGCATCTTTTCCCAGCGGCAGGACCGAGCCGGGCATCGACGTCTCTGTCAGGATCAGCGCCTTCTACGACATCCTCGCCGAGGGCATGCCACCCGAGGCTGCGCAGGTGATGGCGCTATCGCAGCGACCTCTCGCGGCTGTTGCGTTCGGCGAGGCAGCGCCCGTCGCTGCATGGGAGAGCCGGCCGGGCTGGGGGATTGTGGCGAGCAACGACCGGACCATCAACCCGGTCGTCGAACGATTCGCCTACTCGCGAGCAGCGCTCCTCGAGGTGACCGAGGTCGAAGCCCCGCATCTGGTGATGATCACGAAGCCGGACGCCGTGGTCGCCGTCATCGAGACCGCGCTCGATGCGCTCGAAGCGAGCAGTTGACATGTCGATCGCTGAGGATGTCGTCCGCTCCGGCGCACATATAGACCTGCAGGGCGTCGTGAACCAGCTCTCGGAGACCCTGGCGCGGCCCATCGTCCTCGAGTCACGAGACGCGGCCGTTCAGGTGCGCAGTGACGAGCCAGACGGTGGCGTGTGCTCGACGGGGCACGTGGCAGGTCGAGATGAGCTCGATCTCGCCCGAGTCCAGATCGTCCGCGCCGGTGAAAGCGTGGGGTTTCTCTCCGCCCCGGTGGCGGGATTTCCCGCCCTCAGCCCCGCTCAATACGACGCGATGGATTCGGCTGCAGCGTTGCTGGGCGCGTTGCTCAGTGCAGACCGGGTGGACACTCACCGATCCGTTCGGGACGTCGTCTTCAGTGACCTCCTTTCCGAGGATCCCGATCGACGTCGAGCGGCGTACGCCACCGCGGTTGGGCATCGGTGGATCCCGCGCAGGGGAGAGATCGTCGTGCGAGCGTTGCTCACCGGCAGTGCAGCATCCGCCATCGATCTCGTGTCCTTCGGCAAATACTTGTCGACACTCCGGCCGACACCCCTGGCGCTCATCGCGCAACGTTCTCGTCTTCTGTTCACGGTCGGAACCCACATGGACGCATCCGTCGACACCCTGATCATTGCGGAAGGGCGTCGCCGCGGTGTCGAAGTGCTCGGCATCGGGACCGCGTCCGTGGACAACGAGACCGACGAGCTCTCCCGCGCTGCTGATCAGGCCGGCCTCGCTGCCAGGTTCGCATCCAGGATGAAGAGCTTCTATCCGTCCACGGATATCTCGAGTCTCGGCGGTTGGGTCTTCCTCGCGGGAGCTGACCTCGACCCATCGTGGTTGTCGTTGATCTCGCCCGCCGCAGCGGAATTGCGGACTCAGGATGACTCGACGCTGCTGCGCACCGTCGAGGTCTACTTGGATGCTGGTGGCCAAGTCACGACCGCGTGCGCGCAGTTGTTCATCCACCGGACGACGCTCTATTACCGGTTGGAGAAGCTGCCGACGATCGTGCGCGAGGCACTTTCCGACGGGATGCAGCGAAGCACGCTGCACTTCGCCTTGAAGCTCATGCACCTCTGGGCGAGCCACGAGCGGATCTAGAGCAAGCTTGCGGATCAGCGCCGGTGTCGAGTCGATCGAGTGCGCCGTGCGCGCTCTTTCGACGACGCAGCAGGTCCGGACAGCATCAGCACGTCTCTGCGGCACTCGGGGACGGCGGCCTTGTTCTCTCGTGTTGGTCCTCGCGCGGCCCTACGACTCGTCCGACCCCGCCGCTGACGGCACCGAGGGGGTCGCGAGAGCGTCGAGCATGCGCAGTCGCTTGGCGCTCGGGCTGCCCTGCTCGGCGTAGTAGACGACGAGAACCAAGTCCTCGACCTGCATCTTCTCTCGATGGAGCTGCAAGTCCCCGACCATCGGGTGCTGGACCTGAACGGAGCCGCCGACGAAGTTCCTCACGCCCTGGCGCGCCCATTCCTCACGGAACCGCGCGCTTGCCAGCGAGAGCTCCCCGACAAGCTCGATCGCCCTGACGTCATCGACGTCGTCCGCGATCGAATGCCGGAAAAGCGCGATGAAAGCACTCACCGACTGCTCCCAGTCCCGATGGAACTCACGTTCCTCGGGGTCGAGAAGCAGGGAGCGGAGACGATTGTTGCCGGGAGCGAGACGCGGCGAGAAGGCGATGGCCGAAGGGTTCGCGGCGAGGACGTCGAAGTACCGACCTTCCACGAATGCCGGTGCGGCGATGGATGCCAGCAAGTGGTGCAGTCGAGCAGGGACGCGCTCTTCGCGCGGACGCCGACGGGAACGCGGACGCGGACTCCCGAGGCTCAGCAGATAAGCGGTCTCGACCTCGTCGAGCTGAAGCACCCGCGCCAGCGCCTCCAAGACCTGCAGGGAAGGACGACTGTCGCGTCCGCGCTCGAGCCGCAAGTAGTAGTCCGCGCTGATCCCGGACAGGAGCGCGACTTCTTCACGCCTGAGTCCCGGGACCCGCCGATTCGCCCCCGCGGTCAGACCGACTCGATCGGGAGTGAGGAGAGCGCGGCGGGCCTTCAAATACTCTCCCAGCCGGTTCGCAGTGCCGGAATCGTTCACGAACAACACGGTAGTTGCGATGTCCGCGCTGAGGGAGGCCCTGCCACTCCCCGGACCAGCGGGGACCTTCCTCCTCGACAGAACCTTCACGACCATTGGGTACGCGCCGCAGATTCGAGGGCGACCGATTGCAGAAGAAAGAAGACGCCATGAACATCCAAGGACGAACGGTCCTCATCGTGGGAGGAACCTCGGGCATCGGTCTCGGACTCGCTCACCGGTTCGCGGGAGCAGGAAGCACCGTCATCGTGGGCGGCCGAAACGTCGATCGCGTCGCCGACCTCGAGACCGTCCGGATCGATGTCACGGACCCCGACTCGGTGGCGAGTGCCCGAGACGAGGTCCTCCAGAACCACCCCGGCCTCGACGTCGTCGTCACCATGTCCGGTGTGATGATCCCCGAGGACCTCCGCGACCCCGCCCATTTCGCGATATCCGAAGTGACGATCGACGTGAATCTGCTCGGCACGATCCGAGTCATCGATGCGTTCACCCCGCACCTCATCGCCCGGGGCGGCGGCGACATCGTCACCGTGACCTCCGGAATCGCTTTCATGCCGTTTCCGGTCATGCCGACCTACGGTGCTTCCAAAGCGGGCGTGCACGCCTACACCGAAGCTCTCCGTCCTCAGCTCGCCGACGTGGGAGTCCGTGTCACGGAGATCGTTCCGCCGGCTGTCGCGACCGAGGCACAAGGCGGCATGAACCCTGCTGCCCTCCCGCTCGATGACTACCTCGATGAAGTCATCCGTTTGATCAGCGCGCCCGACGCCCCCGACGAGATCGTCGTCGACGCCGCGAAGCGTCTTCGCTGGGCCGAGCGCGACGGCACATACGACGAGCTTCTCGTTCAGCGTTCCCAGGCCCTCAAGATGCTTCCGGGGCACTGACCTCCGCGATCGTCGGGCCAGCCCGAATCCGACGGGGACACGGGCAGAGAGCGCGGGACAGCACCAGATCCCGCTCACGTCGTGAACGTCGCACAGGCGATGCCACGGAAAGAACAAAGGAGAACCACCATGACCGAATTGGCCGTCGTCACCGGAGCATCGTCAGGAATCGGACGCGAGTACGCCCGTCGGCTGGCATCGCGAGGCAGCGATCTCATCGCTGTCGGTCGCCGTCAGGAGCGGCTGGACGAACTCGCCATGGAGTTCCCCGGCGTTCACGTCCAGAGCGTTGTCGCAGATCTGTCGACGCACGAGGGCATCCAGAAGGTGATTGCGGCCGTCGGCGATCAGCCCGTCTCGCTCTTGATCAACAACGCCGGCGTCGCCCATTACAAGGCATTCATCGACCTGCCCGAGGACCAGGCCGCCGAACTCGTGGGGGTGAAGGTCCTCGCACCGACCCTCCTGACCCGCGCGATCGCGCCGGGCATGGTTCAGCGAGGTACGGGACAGATCGTCAACGTGGCAGGCATGATCGCCTTCAGCGGACCCGCCACTCTCGAGCAGGTCGGACTCCGCCGCGCCGTGTACGCATCCACACTCGCTTACACCGTCGCGCTCTCCCAGACGCTGAACGCCGAACTCGCCCCCCGTGGTGTGACGGTCCAGGTCCTCCTGCCCGGAGTCGTCGCGACCGAATTCCACGAGCGGCAGGGGATGGACCTGTCAGCGGCGCCCCGGATGAGCGCCGCCGACGTCGTCACCGCCAGCCTGCGCGGTATCGAGCGGGGTGAGACCGTCACCGCGCCGGGCGTGGAGCGGGGGGCCCTGCTGGAGGAGGTGTTCACGGCGGACTTGGCCGCGTTCGAGGGGCAGTCGCCCGCTCTCGCCACGCGCTACCAGTCCTGAGAGGTGAGCGGGCGTGATAGACGACACCGTCGGTTCTGGCAACCCGCTGTATCCCGGGGCGCCGGCGCGCTAGAAAGTGGGTATGAAGCGGATTGTCTACGCGGGAGCACGGTTGCTGACGGGCGACGAGATCGCGGACGCCGTCCTCGAGTACGGCGCAGCGCTGGCCGAGTCGGAGGCCGCCGAGACGGTGCAGATCCCGGTGCTGACCGAGGAAGGCCGACTCTCGACGGCGACACTGCTGCTCGGCCCATCCAGCCAGATCGTTGCCGAAGACGAGGTGACGGAGTTCGATGAACTCCTAGACCCGGACGCGGTCGAGGGCATTCAGGCCAAGACCCGCGCATATCGCCCGACGGTCAGGAGCACTCCGGATCGGGAAGACGGTGCGGACGATCATGGCGCGTGGACGGACGATTACTGACGCGCCGCGCGGGTGCGCCCGCAGAGCTCGGAACGTCCGACCCTTCTTCACGTCGGTGAAACGCGAGGGAAATCGGTCGCCCGTACTGTCGAAACCGACAGGAGCATCATGACTCACTCTTTCGCCACCCGCGTCTCCGCCCAGCTGCCGGAATGGCTGGTCGCCGAGCTCGACGCCTACGACATCGCTCCGGCCACCCACGGGGAGCGGATGGCGCTCGTCCACGGACTCGCGGGCCGCAACTACCGCGAGGGCAACGGTGGCCCGTTCGCCGCGATGGTCGTGGACCGGCGAACGGATCGCATCGTGTCGGTCGGTGTCAACGTGGTCCTCAGTTCTGGCTTGAGCGCCGGTCACGCGGAATTCATGGCGCTGTCGCTGGCGCAGGAGAAACTCGGCCGGTGGGATCTCGGAGCGTCGGCGGAGGATGATCTCGAGCTGGTCGTCAACTGGCGCCCGTGCATCATGTGCTTCGGGTCGCTGATCTGGTCGGGCGTGAAGCATCTGGTGATCGCCGGCGATGGCCCGGAGCTCGAGCAGCTCAGCGGGTTCGACGAGGGACCGGTGCCGGGCGGGGATTGGCGCGGCGAGCTCGAGGCGCGTGGCATCAGCGTCACGATGGACGTACTCCGCGACGAGGCCATCGCGGTGTTCGCCGAATACGGGGCATCCCGATCGATCGTCTACAACGCCCGGGGGACCGGCTCACGCATCTGACCGCGGTCGCAGCGGTCAGGGGTTCGCGGGATCGATCTCCGCGCGGACGATGGCCGCACCTGCGCTGAGCGCGCTCAGTTTTTCGAGTGCGACGCCGCGGGGCAGCGGCGCCATCCCACAGTTCGTGCTGGGGATGAGCTTGTCGGCATCGACGAACCTGAGCGCGTTCCGCAGGGTGTCGGCGACCTCCTCCGGGGTCTCGATCAGGGGGCTGGCCACGTCGATCGCGCCGAGCATGACCTTCTTGCCACGGACGAGCTCGAGGAGGTCCATGGGCACGTGGGAGTGCTGACACTCCAGCGAGACGGTGTCGATGGTGGACCGTTGCAGCAGCGGGAACGTGTGCTCGTACTGCCGCCATTCCGACCCCAGGGTCGCCTTCCAGTCGATGTTCGCCTTGATCCCGTATCCGTAGCAGATGTGCACGACGGTCTCCGCGCGCAGTCCCTCAGCAGCCCGCTCCAGCGCCGCCACCCCCCAATCCTGGACCTCATCGAAGAAGACGTTGAAGGAGGGCTCGTCGAACTGGATGATGTCGACCCCCGCGGCCTCCAGCTCTCTGGCCTCTTGATTCAAGATCGTCGCGAACTCCCACGCCAGCTTCTCGCGGCTCCCGTAGTGGCGGTCGGAGAGTGTGTCGATCATCGTCATCGGGCCGGGGAGAGCCCACTTGATCGGCTGATCGGTCTGCCGGCGGAGGAACTTCGCATCTTCGACGAAGACGGAGTGCTCGCGGCTCACCGCGCCCACGACGGTCGGCACGCTTGCGTCGTAGCGGTTGCGGATGCGAACCGTCTCACGGTGCTCGAAGTCGACACCTCCGAGATGCTCGATGAAGGTCGTGACGAAATGCTGGCGGGTCTGCTCCCCGTCGCTGATGATGTGGATGCCTCGCCGATGCTGCTCATGGACGACGCCGCGCAGCGCATCCTGCGTGCCCTCGACTAGCGCCTCACCCTCCAGCTTCCACGGAGACCACAGCGTCTCCGGCTCGGCGAGCCAGGACGGTTTCGGCAGACTGCCGACGATCGAGGTGGGCAGCAGCGCGCTCACCGACGACGCTCCGATGGTCATCGGACGAGGGTGGGGTAGTCGGCCGCCCACTGCTCCAGTGTTTCGCGGTGCGGCTTCACGAAGTGTTCCTCGGCGTACTTCCCCTGCTTCGCGGCGAGCTGACTGCGCTCCACGCGGTCGTAGGCGATCTGCGTGCGCGAGTAATCCTGCCGATCCAGGCTCGGTCGATAGATGCTCGCGGCGGCCGAATTCGCGTTGTAGATCTCTGGCCGATAGATCTTCTGGAACGTCTCCATCGTGCTGATCGTGCCGATGAGCTGCAGGGGGGAGTAGTCGCTCAGCAGATCGCCGCGGAAGTAGAACGCGAGCGGCGCGACGCTGCCGCGCGGCATGAAGTACCGGACCTGCAATCCCATGCGTCCGAAATAGTCGTCGGTCAGCGAGTGATCGTCCTGCAGGTACTCGACGCCGAGGACCGGGTGGCGATGATCGGTCCGGCGATAGGTCTTGCTGGTGGACACGCTGATGCAGATCACGGGGGCCGTCGGGAACCGTTCACGGTACGCGTCGGATTCGAGGAAGTGCTGGAACAGCTTGCCGTGCAGATCGCCGAAATCGTCGGGGACGGTGAACGTGCCGGCGGCCTCGGTGGCCGCCGGCAGCAGCACGCTGAAATCGAAATCCCGGACATAGGAGGAGAAGTTGTTCCCGACGATGCCTTGGTGGCGTTCGCCGGTTCGCCGGTCGATGATCTGGATGTCAAGGACCTCGAGCAGCGGGAATGCCCGATCCTCGGCCGCCGCGGTGAACTCGATCTCGACCGAGACGATCTCGAGCTCCACACCGTAGCGGTCGAGGTTCGGGTTGTCCTCGTGCGCGAGGTCGTTGAATCGGCGGTCGATCATCTCCAGCGCGTTGCGGAGGTTCTGCTGACGGTGCTCGCCACGGGCCAGGTTCGCGAAGTTCGTCGTGATCCTGGAGCTCTCGGACGGTGCGTAGTCTTCGTCGAAGCGGGTGGTGGAGATGGTGAACGCGAACTCGTTCGTCATGAGCGGCCAATCGTTGGCGAGTCGGCCGGGCAAGGCCGTGTGGACGTCTGTCCGGCTATCGTGCCCGGGTCGCACGACTATCGAGTAACTCGACTGACCTATGCAAGGCCATAGGCTTTGACTATGACCGGAGCATCGCGAGGGATCACCCTGCAACAGCTGCAATACTTCGTCGAGGTCGCCGCGGAGGGGTCGATCAGTGCTGCCGCTGACCTGCTCTTCGTCGCTCAGCCGACCATGTCCGCGGCGATGAAAGATCTCGAGGTACGGGTGGGCCGCACTCTCCTCCTCCGCTCCGCCCGCGGGGTGACGCTCACCGCGGACGGCGCGGAATTCCTCGGGTATGCGCGGCAGGTCACCGAGCAGGTGGCGCTCCTCGAGCAGCGCTACCTCGGTCGGCCGCCATCGCGACGCCTGCTCGGCGTCTCGGCGCAGCACTACTCGTTCGTCGTCGACGCGTTCGTCCGGATGCTGAAAGGCAGCGGAGCGGCCGAGTACGAGTTCTCGTTGCGTGAGACCCGCACGTGGGACATCATCGAGGACGTCCGGACGCTCCGCAGCGAGCTCGGCATCCTTTACCGGAACGATTTCAACCGGAAAGTCATCGACAAACTGCTCCGGGACTCCGGCCTCGCCTTCCGACCGCTCTTCCTCGCCGAGCCGCACATCTTCATCTCACGGAAGAACCCACTCGCCTCTCGAGATCGCGTCGCCCTCGCCGATCTCGCCGACTCGCCGCGGCTCACCTTCGACCAGGGCGCGAACAATTCGTTCTACTTCGCCGAGGAGATCCTCTCCACCCTGTCGAGCACGCAGGAGATCAGGGTCTCGGACCGCGCGACCATCTTCAACCTCATGATCGGGCTCGACGGGTACACGATCTCCACGGGTATCGTCAGCGACGATCTCGATCCGGAGATCGTCGCCATCCCGCTCGACGTCGACGAGCGCATCGAGATCGGCTGGATCGGCCACTCGGCGATCCCGCTCACCGAGCAGGCGCAGCGCTACCTCACCGAACTGCGGGCGGTCGTGGCGGGCTTCGGTGTCGCGCTGATCGGCTAGCGGGGACGACTCGACGTCAGGGTACGTCGATGCGGGAATGATCTCCGAGGCGATGCCACTGGCGGTTCACGTAGACCAGACCACGATCGCTCGGCGTCTCGGGCACGTTGACCTGAAGCGCGTGCGCAACGATCACCGTTGACCCGCCCGCCTCGAATCGGTTGAGCACGCGCGCGCGAATCCACCGGGGCACCCCGTGGAACACCGGCTCACCGGTGACCAGGCGTGTCCACGAGCTCGTGTCGGCGAACCGGTCGACCCCGCTTGTCGCAGCCAGTCGCGCCAG
Organism: Microbacterium songi; assembly: GCF_042747925.1. NCBI lineage: Bacteria > Bacillati > Actinomycetota > Actinomycetes > Micrococcales > Microbacteriaceae > Microbacterium > Microbacterium songi. Next base: position 11,124 of record NZ_JBHZIE010000009.1, on the reverse strand, counting down.
GGGGAGATCATCCGCGTCGACGAGATGCACGACCACGGTCTCCGCTGTCGTGAGGGTGGTCGCGCTCGAAGACCGGGTCGACACCGAAAAGACGAGGAGCGGGGGGTCGGCGCTCACCGACGACACGGACGTCGCCGTCAGAGCGACCGGGCCGGTTCCCGCGTCGGCCGTGATGACGGATACGCCGCCGGGGTGGGCGCGGAACGCGGTCTTGAAGTCTTCGGCGGACACGATGCCGAACGCTCGGGCGGACGGCTGGTCGCCGTCGCTCGGGGACGGCTCGGAGCCGGCTCTGTACGTCATGGGTCCTCCGTGGTGGTCTCCTTCGAGCTTGCGCCACCGCGGGACCCGATGGGTCGGACGACGTCACTTCACGTCATAGTTTCGTGGCCGGCCCGATGCTGCTCGCCCCGGGCGCTGATGCACCTGCGGGGGCCGGGAGATGAGCCCGACATTACGCCGGATGTCGTGGAGCGACCCGGATCGCCGACCGCGGTCGGGGCGGTGATATTTTGGCGCGGTGGACCCGATCACCGCGCTGTGGGCGCTCGCCGCGCTCGTCGCAGGAGCGGCCGTCGTCGCCGTCGTCCTCCGGTCTCGCGAGGGTCGGGCGACATCCGTGCGGATGCCCGATCAGCTCGATCCGGCACTCATCGGTGCCGCGCGGTGGGGGGAGAGTGCGACGCTGCTGCAGTTCAGCACGGAGTTCTGCTCGCGCTGCCCGGGCGTGCGCCGCACGCTGGAGGCCATCGCGCGGGAACGCTCCGGCGTCGCCCACATCGATGTCGATCTGACGCACCGCGCCGACCTCGCGAACCATTTCCGCGTCCTGCAGACGCCCACCACCCTCGTGCTCGACCGCGACGGGGTGGTGCGCACCCGGTTCGGGGGAGCAGTCACCCGCGCCGCGCTGGAGCGGGAGGTTGACCGCATCACCGGAGGTCACCGTGTCGGAGTCTGACAGCACCGTCGTCTCGAGCGGCACCGCGGGCGGTATCGACCCGCGCGGACCGCGCTTCGCCGCTGCCATCACGTCGGCCGTCGTCCTGATCGCGACGTTCTTCGCGGCGACGGGCATCTCTGCCGCCCGTGACGGATCGACCTGGTCGCTTCCGGACGCCTCGCTCGCTCAGCGGGCGGGCGACGCCGGGTTCGTCCTGTTCGCCGTCATCGCCCTCCTCTTCCTCTGGGCGGTCGCGTTTCCTGCCAGCCAGCCCTACGGGGTGCTGTTCCGCACGGCGGTGAGGCCGCGATTGGCCCCTCCGGCCGAGCTCGAAGACCCTCGACCGCCCCGTTTCGCGCAGGGAGTGGGTCTGTTCGTCGTGACGGTCGGACTCGTGCTGCACCTGCTCGGCGTGCCTCTGGCGCTCCCGATCGCCGGCGCGGCCGCCTTCCTCGCGGCCTTCCTGAACGCATCGATCGGCCTGTGCCTCGGCTGCCAGCTGTATCTGCTGTTCGTCCGCGCCGGTGTCCTCGGCCGCCACTCCGCCACCGCCTGACCCCGAGTTCTGACCGGCCCGGCCGGGGTAGCGAGCGGGTGATGAAGAGACGGCGCACCCGAGGTCGTCTCGGGTGCGCCGTCTTTTCGTCGGGTGGTGCGGTTATTCCTGGATGAAGGCGAGGATGTCGGGGTTGATGACGTCGGCGTGGATGGTGAGCATGCCGTGGGGGTAGCCCTCGTAGATCTTCAGGGCGGAGTTGCTGAGGAGCTCGTGCTGTTTGAGGGATGCGTCTTTGTAGGGGACGACCTGGTCGTCGTCGCCCTGGAGGACCAGGACCGGGACGGAGATGGCCTTGAGGTCTTCCGTCTGGTCGGTTTCGGAGAACGCGGCGATGCCGAGGTAGTGGGCTTGGGCGCTGCCGGTCATGCCCTGCCGCCACCAGTTGTCGATCACCGGCTGTGAGACCTTGGCGCCCTCGCGGTTGAAGCCGTAAAACGGTCCGGAGGCGACGGCTTGGTAGAACTCGGCCCGGTTCGCTGCCAGGGCCTCGCGGAATCCGTCGAACACCGAGATCGGTGTTCCGTCCGGGTTCGCGTCGGTCTGGACCATCAGCGGGGGAACCGAGGACACGAGCACGGCTTTGGCGACGCGTCCCTGCGGTTCTCCGAACTGCGCGACGTAACGGGCGACCTGGCCGCCGCCGGTGGAGTGGCCGACGTGGACGGCGTTTCGCAGGTCGAGGTGTTCGACCACGGCGTTGGCGTCGCTGGCGTAGTGGTCCATGTCGTGGCCGGTGGAAATCTGCGAGGACCGTCCGTGACCGCGGCGGTCGCTGGCGATGACCCGGAAGCCCTTGTCGAGGAAGTAGAGCATCTGCGCGTCCCAGTCATCCGCCGACAGCGGCCAACCGTGGTGGAACATGATCGGCTGCGCGTCGCGGCTGCCCCAGTCCTTGTAATAGATCTCAGCGCCATCATCCGTGGTGACAAACGCCATGGTGCACCTCCAGGTTCATGTCGGCCCGAGCTGCTCTCAGGACGACGAGCGGACGCTCTCGGCCGGTGATCGGCGGGGAGCGCTCTCAAAGTAGCGCTCGACGCCGACCGGGGGGTTCCTACTTTTGTTCAGACTCTGCGGCCGTAGACGGACGGAGCGCTCATGATCCGGTCACCTGCGCGCGGCGCCAGGATGCGGGCGAGATCCCCGTCACCGCGGCGAATGCCGCATGGTAGGAGCTCGTGGACTGGAAGCCGACACGGGTTCCCACGGCGCCGGAAGGAAGGTCGGTCGTGAGAAGAAGACGTTGCGCCTCGGCCACGCGGTAGCGCTGGACGTAGCTCGTGATGCTGATGCCGAAGACGCCGCGGAAGGCCGCCGCGGCGCGGTGCGGATGAAGGTGCACGGCTCGCGCGACGTCGGGCACGCGGATGTCGCCGGCGAAGTTCGCTGCGACGAAGGTGGCCATGTCGGCCGCGCGTCGCAGGTCTTGCGACGATCGGCTGGACCCGGCCCGCGCTTCCGAGAAGTCGCCGTCCGACATCCGGATCACCAGCGCCTCGATCTCGAGCGCCGTCGCCCGCCGCGCGTTCTCGCTGGCCGCGCGCAGGTCTTCGGACCACCGTTCGAAACGCGACCCCAGGCCGTCGAACGCGTCGCGCCCGCGGAGGATTTCGCCGCCCAGCAGGCGGTCTTTGGCATCCGCGGGCACACGCCACGACAGGAAGCGTGCGAGCGGGATCGTCGCGTAGGCGAGCGGCACGTCAGGCGGGATGTCGACGAGCTGGTGGGGCGTCGCTCCCCAGAATGCGCTCGGCACCCCCGCGGGCAGGATCGATGTGCGACCCGCTGCGTCGTAGGTGACCGGCGCCGCACAGAAGTTTATCTCGATGTCATTGTGCGCGTGGGGCGCCGTCATCGCGACCGTCGTTCCGCGCCAGACCGCGAAGCCGAAGGTGTTGCCGGACAGACTCGGCGGCGACCAGAGACCCATGGTGACATTCTCGGAACGAAGGGGTGATTTTCACGAACTATGACGAGAATCTCGAGCCTAGTGTCGGTCAGGAGAGAAGGAGCAACCATGAGCCACACATCGCAGCCGACCGTGAACCGGGGGAGCGTCGCCGAGAACACCTACGCGCGCCGCGACTATCACCTCACGGAGGAGGAGATCGCGTTCTTCGACGAGAACGGCTATGTCATTCTGCGCAACCGCATCGGCGGCGATCTGCTGCGTCGGCTGCAGCAGGCATCCACCCGATGGATTGCCGACGGACACGCCCTGGAGAACGAGACGGATGGGGACGGAGACTACAACTTCGCCGACCGACCGTCAGGACGGGTGCTGTTCCGCGTCAACTACCTGCACAACAAGAGCGAGGCCGCCTCGCTCGAACTGCTGGGCAGCCCCGAAATGCTGGGTATCGCCGAGAGCCTCGCAGGCCCCGATTTCGTTCCCACTTACGAGTCGCTCGTCTTCAAGAACACCGGCGATGGGGCTCCGATCGACTGGCATCAGGACGCCGTGCACCCCCGCTCCCATCGCATCTTCAACGTCGACGTGTATCTGGACGAGAGTCGCAAGGGCGCAGGTTCGCTACGGGTGGCCCCCGGATCGCAGCGGCAGGTGGTGGACGTCTGCCAGCTTCAGGAGGAATTCGGGTGGGATGCTCCCGGTGTTGTGCAGACCGAACTGAATCCCGGCGATGTGCTGGTGCACGATGTCATGCTCGTGCACGGTTCCGAGGCGACAACGGCGGGCAAGCTCAGGCGCACGATCTACTACGAGTTCCGCGCCGCTGAGCAGATCCTCGACGAGGGTCCGTGGGACGCCGAGTTCATCGACCAGCGACTGAGACTCGTCGCGCTCGGCCGGGATGAGTGGAAGCGACGCCATCCGGACGCAGACGTCTTCGACTGGAACGTCTCTGCGGCTCTCGCCCCGCGGGTCGGCTCCGACGCGGCGCACGAGCTCCGGGTCGCGCACGGGGTCCACAGCCCCGGTTCGTACTGCAGCGCGGGCAGCGTGCCGTTCACACCCGAGTCGGCGGATACCGTGGGAACCGGCCTCTGACGGGCTCGTTGTCGCAGCTCGTCAGGCAGAATCTCGCCACACCACTTCGCAATCGAGCTCGACCTGCGAGGGGGCGGCGTCGCCGATGAGCTTGCCGAGTACCAGTCCCGCCGCGGTGGCTCCGAGCTCGCGCGCGGGTTGACGGACGGTGGACAATGCCGGTGTGGTGCGTCGCGACCACGCGCTGTCGTCGAATCCGACGATGCCGATGTCTTCGGGGATGCGGCGCCCGGCCGCCCGCACCGCCTCCATCGCGCCGGCGGCGACGGCATCCGACGCCGCGAAGATGCCGTCGAGGTCGGGGGCGCGCTCGAGGAGAGCCGTCGCCGCATCGCGCCCGGAGGAATAGGAGTACAGGGGAATGGCCTCGACCAGATCGGGATCGAACGCCGCACCCAGGGCGGCGCGGAAACCTGCCAGACGGTCTGCGCCGGAGTCCCTGTCGAGCGCCGCGGCGATCATGCCGATCCGGCGTCGGCCGGTGGCGGCCAGCCGCTCTGTGATGGTCTGCGCCGCGCTGCGGTTGTCGATGACGACGAAAGACGCCGAGGCCGGAGCGTCCGGGGGGCGCCCGACATACGCGGCAGGCAGTTCGAGTCGTTCGATCACGTCCGAAATGGGATCGTGCGAGCGCGCCGAGACGACGACCACCCCCTCGACGAAGCCCCCCGACAGATAGCGCGCGACACGTGCGGTGTCTCGTTCCGAATCGACCACCAGCACCACCATCTGATGGTCGGCGGCCGAGACCGCGGCGTTGGCGCCGAGAAGGATCTCGCCGATGTTGGGATCCTCCACGAAGGACGCCCCGGGTTCGTGGACCACGAACCCGACGGACTGGCTGCGCTGCATGACGAGGTTGCGCGCGGCGGTGTTGGGCACATACCCGACCTGGAGGATCGCCGCCTCGATCGCCTCACGTGCCGAGGCCGAAACGTACTGCTTGCCGTTGATGTAACGACTGACCGTGCCACGCGAGACGCCCGAATGGATGGCGACGTCGTGTACGGTCGCGCGCCGTTTTCTCGGGCGAGGAGTCTGCACGCCTTCACTGTATCGGGACGCGGCCTTGACGAAGCGGGAGCGAGATGACATTGTGTGTACGTGCACACACGGTGAGCCCATTTTTTTGGTTCGGTTCTGTGCACGTGCACAGAACCGCGCCCGCGGTACCACGATCAGCGCCGATCACTGGAGACACGTGAGTACGACTGCCACCCGCAGCCCTTCGGATGTCGACGTCCGGACGGACGAGAACGAAGGGCGTCCCCGCTTCACGCACCGGGGCATCGCGTTCGGCTGCGACTACAACCCGGAGCAGTGGTCGCCGGACGTCTGGCGCGAGGACGCGGCGCTGATGCGCGAGGCCGGCATCGATCTCGTGGCGATCAACATCTTCGGCTGGGCACGCCTTCAGCGACCGGACGGCACCTTCGACTTCACCGACCTCGATGCGGTGATCGAGCTGCTGCACGCTCACGGGATCCGGATCAACCTCGGCACCGGCACGGCGTCGCCGCCGCCCTGGCTGACGACGCGGCATCCCGAGATCCTGCCGATGGTCGAGGACGGCACGCGCCGCTACCCCGGCGGTCGCCAGGCGTGGTGCCCGAGCTCGGCGGTGTTCCGGCACGCCGCGCTCACCGTCGTCGCGGCGGTGGCCGAGCGCTACGGCAGTCATCCTGCGGTCGCCCTGTGGCACGTGTCGAACGAGCTGGGCTGCCACAACGCCTACTGTCACTGCGAAACCTCGACGAACGCCTTCCGGGCGTGGCTGCGGGCCAAGTACGCCACGATCGACGGCCTGAACGCCGCCTGGGGCACGGCATTCTGGAGCCAGACCTACACGGACTGGTCGGAGATCCTGACGCCGCGCGCGACTCTTTCCACTCGGAACCCCGGTCAGATGCTCGACTATCGACGTTTCTCCTCCGACGCCCTCCGGGAGTACTACATCGCCGAAGCAAACGTGATCCGACGGCACAGCGACCGGCCGGTCACGACGAACTTCATGGTCACCGCGCACATCAGTGCACTCGACTACTGGTCGTGGGCGCCCGAGATGGACGTCATCGCAAACGACCACTACCTCGATCATCGCCTCGGCGCGCCGGCCGCGGAGCTGTCCTTCGCAGCCGACCTCACGCGTGGCATCGCGCAGGGGGAGCCGTGGCTGCTGATGGAGCACTCGACCGGCGCGGTGAATTGGCAGCCGACGAATCTCGCCAAGCTTCCCGGCGAGATGCTGCGCAACTCGCTGGCCCACGTCGCCCGTGGTGCTGACGGGGTCTGCTTCTTCCAGTGGCGTGCATCGCTCCAAGGGTCGGAGAAGTTCCACTCGGCGCTGCTGCCGCACGCCGGCACGGCGAGTGCGGTGTGGGATGAGGCGCTCGAGCTGGGACAGGCCGTCGGATCCATCGCCGAGGTCCAGGGCAGCCGAGTGGTGTCGGAGGCGGCGATCCTGTTCAGCTGGGATGCCTGGTGGGCGACCGATGCCGAGAACAGGCCGTCCACGGCCATCACCTATCTCGAACAGGTGCACTCCGCGTACGAAGCGATGCGGGCTGTCGGAGTGACGGTGGACGTCGTGCACCCCGACTCCGACCTCACCGCGTACCGGCTGATCGTCGTCCCCGCGCTCCACCTCGTCACCGACCGCGCGTCGGCGCGGCTCGACGAGGCCGTGGCCGGAGGAGCGCACACTCTCATCACCTTCTACAGCGGCATCGTCGACGAGAACGACCGGGTCCGCCCGGGCGGGTATCCCGGCGCCTGGCGGTCACTGCTCGGGGTCCGTGTCGATGAGTTCGCGCCGGTCATGCCGGGAACCGCGCTCACGCTGACGTCGGGTGCGGGTGCCACGCTCTGGACGGAGCGGATCGTCGTCTCGGATGCCGAAGTCATCGACCGGTTCGCGGACGGACCCGCGACGGGTATGCCGGCGATCACCCGCCGCCGGTCCTCGGGTCCGACGGATGCTGCGGGCGACGCCTGGTACGTCGGCACGATGCTGAACCCCGCCGATCTCACCCGACTCGTCCAGCGGGTCGTCGAAGGCGCGGGCATCGTCCCCGAGCCCGGCGCCGGACCGGACGTCGAAGTCGTCCGCCGTCGGATGGACGACGGTCGCGCCTGGCGGTTCGTCATCAACCACAGCACGGACACCGTGGAGGTCTCGGGCTCCGGCACCGAGCTCCTCAGCGGTCAGCGGGTGAGAGGTGCACTCACGATCCCTCCCGGCAGCGTTCGCGTCCTCAGAGAGGAGTCTCAGAGATGAGCTCGATCAAGGCCTCCCCTTCGGTGCTCGCCCCGCCGCCGACAGCAGCGCCGCCGCACAGAAAACCTCGAATCCGGAACGCGCCGATCGGGGCACTCCTGATCTTCGTCGGGCCCTTCGCGGCGCTGTTCATCCTGTTCTACCTCGTGCCGATCTGCTACGCGATCTGGAAGTCGCTGCAGGTGGTCGAGCGCGAGGGGACATTCGGTGAAGCGAAGGAGGTGTTCGGCGGTCTCGCGCAGTACGCCCGGGTCTTCGAGAACGAGGTGTTCTGGCAGTCGGTCGGCCGAGTGCTCCTGTTCGGCGCCGTGCAGGTGCCCGTCATGCTCGGACTGGCGCTGATCTTCGCACTGCTCCTGGACTCGCCCCTCCTCAGGGGCAAGCGCTTCTTCCGGCTGGCCTTCTTCGTCCCGTACGCCGTTCCCGGCGTCATTGCGGCGATCATGTGGGGCTTCCTCTATTCCCCGCGGCTGTCCCCGTTCACCGCCTTGACGAGTCAGGTCGATCTGCTCTCGGCGGACTTCGTGCTCTGGTCGATCGCGAACGTCGTCACGTGGGTCTTCGTCGGCTACAACATGCTCATCATCTACTCGACTCTGCTGTCGATCCCGCCCGACCTGTACGAGGCTGCGCGCCTCGATGGAGCCGGTCAGCTGCGCATGGCCTGGTCGATCAAAATCCCGCTCGTCCGGCCGTCGCTCGTCCTGACCGCCGTGCTGTCGATCATCGGCACGCTGCAGCTGCTCGCCGAACCGCAGACCTTTCGCGCGTTCAGCTCGGCGGTCACCAGCACGTTCACTCCGAACATGACGATCTACGCCACGAGCGCCGTCCCCAACGTCCCGCTGGCGGCCGCCATGTCGGTGGTGCTCGCGCTCGCGACATTCATCCTGTCCTTCACGTTCCTCAGCCTCACGCGACGGAAGGCGGCATCATGAGCCTCGCGACGAATCCGGATGCTCCGCGCACGTCCTCGCTGGACACACGCGCTCTCGTGACAGGCTCCGGGCGGCGGAATGACCGCGCCCGCGGACCCCGCGAGGGGATCGTCCCCCGTGCCGCGGCGCTGCTCGTCATGACGGTGTTTACCCTGTACTTCCTGACGCCCATCTGGTGGCTGCTGGTGGCCTCGACCAAGTCGCGCGGCGACCTGTTCTCCACCAATCCCCTGTGGTTCGCCGAGCCGCAGTTCTTCGAGAACCTCACCGGGCTCTTCGGGTACCGCGATGGGGTGTACGCGCGGTGGCTGCTCAACAGTGCGCTCTATGCCGGCGTCGGGGCGCTCGTCGCCACGATCCTCGCGGGGATGTGCGGCTACGCGTTGGCCAAATACCGATTCCGTGGCCGCGAGACCATCTTCAACGTGGTTCTGGGTGGGGTCCTGGTGCCGGCGACGGCGCTCGCGCTTCCGCTGTTCCTCCTCTTCAGTCAGGTCGAGCTCACCAACACGTTCTGGGCGGTCTTCCTGCCCAGCATCGTCAGCCCGTTCGGCGTCTACCTCACGCGCGTCTTCGCCGAGGCATCCGTGCCCGATGAACTGCTCGAGGCGAGTCGCCTCGACGGGGCGGGCGAAGTGCGCACCTTCTTCACCATCTCGGTGCGTCTGATGTTCCCCGCGCTCGTCACGGTTTTCCTGTTCCAGTTCGTCTCGATCTGGAACAACTTCTTCCTGCCGCTGATCATGCTGCGCAGCGAGGAGCTGTTCCCGGTGACCTACGGCCTGTACGCGTGGAACTCCACGATCAACCAGTTCCCCGAACTGCGGACGTATGTGCTCATCGGCTCGCTCCTCTCGATCATCCCGCTGATCATCACCTTCCTGATCCTGCAGCGCTTCTGGCGCAACGGGCTCGGGGCAGGCGCCCTGAAGTAAACCCCCGCCCGCACCACGGACGGTCCACCCCCACCAAGAAAGAGAGATCATGCGCAAGACATCACGAGCGGTCACTGCAGCCCTGCTCGCAACCGCAGCACTCACCATCGCCGGCTGCTCCGGCGGTGGCTCCAGCACCACCGATCCTGCGGCGGGCGGCGACTGCGCCCCCTCCGGCGGCGATGTGACGCTGTCCTTCACCACCTGGATCCCCGGCATCGAGGACGCCGTGGCGATCTGGAACGAGGCCAACCCCGACATCCAGGTCGAGGTGCAGACCGGGCCGTCCGGCAATGCCGGTACGTACCAGAACTTCTTCAACCAGCTCGAAGCGGGGAACGCGCCCGACCTCGGACAGATCGAGTACGACGCACTGCCCAACTTCCGCGTGCAGGATGGCCTGGAAGACCTCTCGGCGTGCGAGGAGGTCGTCGCGGCCGAAGACCAGTTCCTCCCGTGGACCTGGGGACAGGTCACCCTCGGCACGGAGAACGAGGTTTACGGCGTTCCTCAGGACCAGGGGCCTATGGGTCTGTTCTACCGCTCGGACCTCTTCGAGCAGAACGGTATCCCCGTGCCGACGACGTGGGCCGAGTACCGCGATGCTGCGGTGAAGATCCGGGCACTGGGCGGCTACATCACGAACTTCTCACAGACCGACATCAACCAGTTCGCCGGGTTCGTCTGGCAGGCCGGCGGCGAATGGTTCAGCAATGACGGCGATGCGTGGTCGGTCGATCTGACCAGCCCCGAATCAGTCAAGGTCGCGGACTACTGGCAGGACCTGCTCGAGAACGATCTGGTGTCGACCTATCCGGCATGGACCGACGAGTGGAACAACGCCTACAACTCCAGTGAGGTGTGGACCTGGAACTCCGCCGTCTGGGGTGCGAACTCGATCCTGAGCGGCGCTCCCGACACCTCGGGCAAGTGGTCCGTAGCCCTCGCGCCGCAGTGGGAAAGCGGGCAGGAAGCCGCCGGTAACTGGGGTGGATCGTCGGTCGCCGTCTTCAAGGGCACCGAGCACCTCTATGAGGCGGCGAAGTTCGCGCTGTGGTTGAACACGGATGCCGAGGCTCTGACCTCGCTCAACAAGACGGCCCAGATCTACCCGGCCACCACCGCCGGTCTCGAGCTGCCGTCATTGTCGGAAGGCGTCGAGTTCTACGGCGGACAGAAGATCTACGACGTGTTCGCCGAAGCGGCGACCCAGGTCAGCCCCGACTTCGTGTGGGGCCCGACCATGACGCAGACGTACGCCGACGTGTCGGACGGCTTCAAGGCATCCGCCTCGGGGAGCGAGACGCTCGCCGACGCCCTGGCCGCCAGCCAGGCGTCCACGATCGAAGCGCTGAAGGCACAGTCCATCCCGGTCGCGGAGTGACGGCTTCATGATCACCCACCTCCGCGGGGGGGGGGGGGGGGGAGTCGGTGGAGGAACCAGGGAGGGGGGGGGGGGGGC